>NZ_CP107567.1:6750366-7400488 GCF_025854275.1 Streptomyces peucetius
TCGGGCTCGTCGTGGGCGACGTGGTCGGTCACGGGCTGACCGCCGCGGCCACGATGGGACGGTTGCGCACCACGGTGGAGGCCCTCGCCAAGCTCGACATGACCCCGGACGAGCTGCTCACGCGCCTGGACGACCTGGTGGTCTCGGCGCCGGACCCGGAACTGGCGGAGGCCGGTGACAGACGCCCGGGTGCGGCGTCGGGCACACCGGTCACCGGCGGCCCGCATCCCGACGTGGCCACCGGAGCGACCTGTCTCTACGCGGTCTACGACCCGGTGTCCGGGCGCTGCACCACGGCGCGGGCGGGGCATATGCCGCCGGCGGTCGTGCGTACCGGTGGCCCGTGCCTCTTCCCCGAGCTGCCGCCGGGGCCGCCGCTGGGGCTCGGCGGGCTGCCGTTCGAGGCGACGGACCTGGACCTGCCGGCGGGCAGCCTGCTCGCCCTGTACACCGACGGTCTGGTGGAATCCCGGAGCCGCGACATCGACGAGGGACTCGAAATCCTGGGACGCGTCCTGGCCGACCACCGTGACCTGCCGCTGGAGGAGCTGTGCGACCGGGTGGTGGGCACCTTGCTGCCCGGGGGCACGACCGTCGACGACACCGCTCTCCTCCTCGTCCGCACCCGGGAGCTGGACGCCGAGCAGGTGGCGGTGTGGGAACTGGCGGCGGAAGCGGTCGCGGCCGGCCGCGCACGGGAGCTCGTCACCGGGCAGCTCGGCGCCTGGGACCTCGACGCGCTGGCGTTCGAGACGGAACTCGTCGTCAGCGAGCTCGTCACCAACGCGGTCCGGTACGCCGAGGGGCCGCTGCAGATCCGCCTCATCCGCGACCGGACCCTGCTGTGCGAGGTGGCCGACACCGGCCACACCTCCCCGCATCTGCGGTACAGCACGGCCGAGGACGAGGGCGGCCGGGGCCTGTTCATCGTCGCCCAGCTCGTACAGCGCTGGGGCACGCGCTACAGCCGCTCCGGCAAGACCATCTGGACCGAGCAGGCGTTCCCCGACGGCTGAGGGGGAGCCTCCCGAGGGGCTGGTGACGCGCCACCGTCACCCGGCGCTGTCCTCGGCGAGGGAGTGCGCCACGAGAGCGTTGGCGTGGCCGTGTCCGAAGCCGTGCTCGGACTTGAGCCAGTTGACGAGTTCCATGTGCCTGGTCAGCGGAGAAGCCCGGATCAGATCCTGCCACTCTGCGACTGGTCGGCCGTACTTCTGCTCGATCGACGGAAAGTAACTCGCTGGGCCCTTCACGGTCTCTGGCATGGGTGGAGTATCCCTTCGTGGAGACGTGATCAACAAGCACCGGTTGCTGTAACGACCGGTGCCGGACGGGAAACTCATCGGTCCGCCTCGACGGGGCGTGCGGTGGGTCGCGCGGTCGAGCCGCAGGGCACCTCCTGCCTGTGCCGTGCAGCGCACCGCCCCCGGTGCTGTGCGGTACCGGGGGCGGTGCGGTGCGGCGGCAGGTGTCAGCCGACGAGCTGTTCGTACGCGGGGAGGGTGAGGAAGTCCTCGTAGTTCTCGTCGAGGGCCACCTTCAGCAGCAGGTCGTGCGCCTGCTGCCAGTTGCCCGCGTCGAAGGCCTCGTCGCCGATCTCCTCGCGGACCGCGGCCAGTTCCTCCGCCGCGACCTTCCGCGCCAGCTCCGGAGTGGCGCGCTCGCCGTTCTCGAAGACGACGCCCGCGTTGATCCACTGCCAGATCTGGGAGCGGGAGATCTCCGCCGTCGCCGCGTCCTCCATCAGGTTGAAGATGGCGACGGCGCCGAGGCCGCGCAGCCACGCCTCGATGTAGCGGATGCCGACCTGGACGGCGTTGCGCAGACCCTCGTACGTGGGCCTGGCGTCGAGCGAGTCGATGGCGATCAGATCGCCCGGCGCGACCGAGACGTCCTCGCGCAGCCGGTCCTTCTGGTTCGGCCTGTCGCCGAGGACCGCGTCGAAGGAGGCCATCGCGATCGGGACGAGGTCCGGGTGGGCGACCCAGGAGCCGTCGAAGCCGTCGCCGGCCTCGCGGTCCTTGTCGGCCTTGACCTTCTCGAAGGCGACCTTGTTGACCTCCGCGTCGCGGCGGGAGGGGATGAACGCCGCCATGCCGCCGATCGCGTGCGCGGCGCGCTTGTGGCAGGTGCGCACCAGCAGTTCGGTGTACGCGCGCATGAACGGGGCGGTCATCGTCACCGCGTTGCGGTCCGGGAGGACGAACTTCTGCCCGCCGTCGCGGAAGTTCTTGACGATGGAGAACAGATAGTCCCAGCGGCCGGCGTTCAGGCCGGAGGCGTGGTCGCGGAGTTCGTAGAGGATCTCCTCCATCTCGTACGCCGCGGTGATCGTCTCGATCAGGACGGTCGCGCGGACGGTGCCCTGCGGGACGCTCATGTAGTCCTGCGCGAAGACGAAGATGTCGTTCCACAGCCGGGCCTCGAGGTGCGACTCCGTCTTCGGCAGATAGAAGTACGGGCCTTTGCCGAGGTCCAGCAGCCGCTTGGCGTTGTGGAAGAAGTACAGGCCGAAGTCGACGAGGGCGCCGGGGACGGGGATGCCGTCGAGCTGCAGGTGGCGCTCGACGAGGTGCCAGCCGCGGGGGCGCATCACGACGGTCGCGAGCTCCTCGGCGGGCTTCAGGGCGTACGCCTTGCCGGACTTCGGGTCGGTGAAGTCGATCCGGCGCTCGTACGCGTCGATCAGATTGAGCTGGCCGAGGACGACGTTCTCCCAGGTGGGGGCGGACGCGTCCTCGAAGTCGGCGAGCCAGACCCGCGCGCCCGAGTTCAGGGCGTTGATGGTCATCTTGCGGTCCGTGGGTCCGGTGATCTCCACACGGCGGTCGTTCAGGGCTGCGGGTGCCGGGGCGACCTTCCACGAGTCGTCCGCGCGGATCGCGGCCGTCTCGGGGAGGAAGTCCAGCGTGGACGTACGGGCGATCTCGGCGCGGCGCTCGGCGCGGCGGGCGAGCAGCTCGTCACGGCGCGGTGTGAAGCGCCGGTGCAGCTCGGCCACGAACGTGAGGGCCGCCTCGTTAAGGACCTCTTCCTGCCGGGGCAGGGGCTCGGCATCGACGATTGCCAGCGGGGACGGCGCTGGTGCGGACATGAGCTGTCACTTCCTTCGCGAGCTTCACGGGCTGTGCGCGGAACCGCCGTGCGGCCGCCGGGTCGCCGCTGGACGGCACTCAGTGCCAGGGCTCCGGGGGTACGGCCGTGGGCGCCGTCCGAGCGGTCAGGCGCTTCTGAACAGTGGATAGTAGTTACCGCATAGTGGAAGTTCAATGGTTTGTTGATATCGAGATTCTCCGGGTCGACAGAAGGTGGCGCACCGTGCCACGCCGCTCACCGAAGGTGGCGCAGATCCTCGGGCGTGTCGATGTCGTACGCCTCGGCCACGTCACCGCACTCCACGAGCGTGACCGCGTCGGCGTTCGCCGCCAGGTACGTCCGCGCGCCCCGGTCGCCCACCGCACTCAGGGCGATCCCCGCCCACCGGTCCCGGCCGAAGAGCACCGGATGCCCGCGTCGCCCCCCGTACGCCGCCGCCACCAGCGACGCACGCGAGCGGTAGGCCGCACGCACCCGTGCCACGGCCTCCGCGCCGATCCCCGGCTGGTCCACCAGCAGCACAAGTGCCGCGTCCGCCCCACCGGACGAGGTGAGCGACGACAGCCCGACCCGCAACGAGGACCCCATCCCCTCCTCCCAGTCCGGGTTGTCCCGCACCACGCACCCCGACAGATCCGCCTCCCGCCGCACCCGGTCCGCCGCCGCGCCCAGCACCACGTGCACCGGACCGCAGCCGCCCTCGCGGAGCACCCGCACCGCGTACTCGACGAGGGGTCTGCCGTGGTGCTCCAGCAGCGCCTTGGGCCGGCCGCCGAGACGCCGGCCACCGCCCGCCGCGAGCAACAATCCGGCGACGGCCGGTTCTTGGGGTGTGGTCGAGGTGCGAGGTGGCGACATGAGGACTCCCTATCCCATAAGCGGGCGAATACGCGGGCGGCGACGGCTTCGGCGTTGCGCCGGACTGGGGTTCTCCCGCCGATCCTGCAACCGCCCGTGCGCCACCGGTCGTCCGACGTGGAGAGCGGGGTGCCGCCTTGGATAAGGTGCACCTTCAACACTGAGGTTCGCCATGGGGGATCAAGAGTCGATGAGTGGCCGCGCACACCAGGGAACGGTCTTCCAGCCGCTGGGTGAGGACGATCCGAAGCACGTAGCCGGATACAGGATCGCCGCCCGCCTCGGCGCCGGCGGCATGGGCAAGGTCTATCTGTCCTACACGCCCGGAGGCCGCGCGGTCGCCATCAAGGTGATCCGCCCCGACTTCGGCCAGGACGCCGAGTTCCGGCGCCGCTTCGCCCAGGAGGTCCAGGCCGCACAGCGTGTGCAGGGCCTGTTCACCGCGCCCGTCATCGACGCCGACGCCGACGCCGAACAGCCCTGGCTGGCCACGGCCTACGTCCCCGGCCCGTCCCTCGCCGACGCGGTGGCCCAGCACGGCAAACTGCCCGTCGAGACGGTGCTGTTGCTCGTCGCCGGTATCGCGGAGGCGCTGCAGATCATTCACGGCGCCGGCATCGTCCACCGCGACCTCAAGCCGGCCAACGTCCTCCTCGCCGCCGACGGCCCGCGCGTCATCGACTTCGGCATCGCCCGGGCCGCCGACGCCACGTCACTGACCAGCAGCGGCGTCACCATCGGCACGCCCTCCTTCATGGCACCCGAGCAGGCGGCCGGCAGCCACGTCACCCCGGCCACCGACATCTTCGCCCTCGGCCAGATCACGGCCTACGCGGCGACCGGCAGGGCGGCGTTCGGCGAGGGGACCTCGCACGGTGTCCTCTACCGGATCGTCCACGAGGAGCCGGACCTCACCGAACTCCCCGAGCAGCTGCGTGAACTGGTGACCCGCTGCATGGTCAAGGAGCCCGAGGGCCGGCCGTCGGTCGCCGAGATCCTGAGCATCTGCCAGGCCGCCAACGGCGAGACGGTGCTGAGGCGTCCGGAGGAGTGGCTGCCGAGCGTCGTGGCCGCCGAGATCACCACCCGCAAGGCCGCGCCCGCCCCGCCGGCCACGCCCGCCGCCGGCCAGCCGCCCGTCACGCCCCCGGCGCCCGCCGCTGCCGCACCGACCCACGCGCCGACCGCGCACGCCGCGCCCTCCACTCCGCCGCCGGGCTTCGGACCCGCGCCGCAGACCCACCAGCAGCCGCCGGTCCAGCCGCAGTCACCGGTCCCGCCGCAGGCGCAGCAGCCCGCCGCGACGCACCCGCAGCCGCACGCCCAGCCGACGTACGGCTATCCGCAGGCGGCCCAGACTGCGCCCGGATACGGCTACCCCCAGACCGGGCCGAACCCGCAGCAGCACACCGGCCCCCAGCAGTACGGCACGGTCGCCTCGCCCGTACCCGCCGCCACGCCGCCCAAGAAGAAGAACAAGGTCCGCAACTTCGCCATCGCCGTCCTCGTCACGCTGGTCGTCGGCGGCGCCGCGGGCGCCGGTGCCTACATGGCGCTGTCCGGTGACGACAAGGACAAGACGAACCAGAGCCAGGGCAAGGGCGAGCCGTCCGCGAACAGCACGCCCAAGCAGGAGACCCCGTCGGGCAGCGCCACTCCGGGCGGCGAGGGCGACGGTCTGGACACCGCGCCCGGAGACCCGCTGCCCGCGCCGGAGCCCAAGACGTACACCGGCATCGACATCGTGGACAACTACCACATCTTCCTCGACCACGATCCGATCAAGCCTCTCGACGACGACTCCAACGCGGACTTCGAGTACGAGGGAGGCATCAGCCAGGTCGAGACCGAGAACGGCAGGATGATCCTGCTGCGCAGCGGACAGGCCGGCGACCTGGACACCTGCCGGAGCGACACGCGCTACACCAGCACCATCGAGATGGGCCTGCTCTCCAAGGGCTCCCAGATCTGTGTCCTCACCGACTCCGGTCACGTAGGACTCGTGACCTACCAGGGCAAGTCCTCGGAGAACGACGCCAGCCGGTTCATCACCGTCGACGTGACCGTGTGGCGCAATGCGATGGACCCTCTGCCTTCGTCCTGAATCACGTCCGCACGGTGGCGCGGTGCGGGCCTGATGGCGTTAACTGGCCCGCACCCCTCGGGCGGGGTCCGACACGCCCTGGGGCCAGGGACGTGCACAAGGACGTGCGAGGGGCTGGGCTTTGTTGCGGAGCGTGGGGCAGACGCGGGTGACGGGCAGAGGCAGTGGCGAGGACCCGAGGGCGGCGGAGCTGCGGGCTGCGGTCGCCAGGCTGAGACGTGAACTCGCCGGACACCCCGCGGATTTCAGCGACCGGGGCATCGCCGAGGACGAACTCGCCGTGCTGGCGGCGATGGTGGCGGCCGGTGACCCGGAGATCCCCCGGATGCGCCGCTCGCTGCTGCTCATCGCGGGCGCGATCGGGTCCGTGAGCGCGCTGTCGCCCGCGTTGATGCAGGTCCGCGCGGCGGTGGACCTCTTCGGGGAGATCCCGCCACAGCGCCGCGTCTGACGCCTGTGGCGTCGGTGCCGGCGTTCACCCGGCGGATGCCCGAGAACGCCGACGGGGCGGCGTACGCGACGTGGTGTCGGTGTACGCCGCCCTGGGGCGGAACGAGTTGCGGGGGAGCGGCCCCGCGCTGTCATGGCGGTTACTCCGGGTCGTCGTTGAATTTCGAGGTCGACCAGAAGTAGCCGAGCACGGTCAGCGCCGTGCACCAGGCGAGGGCGAGCCATCCGTTGTGGCCGATCTCGGTGCCGAGGAGCAGGCCGCGCAGGGTCTCGATGGCGGGGGTGAAGGGCTGGTACTCGGCGATCGGCCGGAACCAGCCGGGCATCGCGTCGACGGGGACGAAGGTGCTGGAGATGAGCGGCAGGAAGATCAGCGGCATCGCGTTGTTGCCGGCGGCCTCGGCATTGGGGCTGATCAGGCCCATGCCGACGGCGATCCACGTGAGCGCCATGGCGAAGAGTACGAGCAGCCCGAACGCCGCGACCCACTCCAGGAACGTGGCATTTGTGGAGCGGAAGCCGATGGCCACGGCGACGGCGCCGACGAGGACCACGCTGATGACGGATTGCAGCACGCTGCCGACGACGTGTCCGACGAGCACGGACCCGCGGTGGATCGCCATCGTGCGGAAGCGGGCGATGATGCCCTCGGTCATGTCGTTGGAGACGGAGACCGCGGTCCCGATCGTGGTGCTGCCGATGGTCATCAGCAGCAGGCCCGGGACGAGATACGCGACGTAGTCGGAGCGGTCCCCGCCGCCGATGCCCGCGCTCATCGTGTCGCCGAAGATGTAGACGAAGAGCAGTAGCAGCATGATCGGGGTGAGCAGCAGGTTCAGGGTGAGGGACGGGTAGCGCCGGGCGTGCAGGAGGTTGCGGCGCAGCATCGTGGACGAGTCGCGTACGGCGAGGGAGAGGGAGCTCATCGCGCAGCCTCCTTGGGCTGGTTGGTCTGGTCGGGGATGTCGGCGCCGTCGGTGAGGGCGAAGAACACGTCGTCGAGGTCGGGGGTGTGCACGGTCAGTTCGTCGGCCTCGATGCCGGCCGAGTCCAGCCAGTCGAGGATGGAGCGCAGTTCGCGCTGGGTGCCGTCGCTGGGGATCTGCAGGGCGAGGGATTCGTCGTCCCGGGATGCCTCGCGCAGGGCCGAGGCCGCGTACTGGTACGCGACCGGGTCGGTGAAGCGGAGCCGGACGTGTCCGCCGGGGACGAGTCGCTTCAGCTCCTCGGCGGTGCCTTCGGCGGCGATCTTCCCGTCGTTGAGCACGGCGATGCGGTCGGCGAGTTCGTCGGCCTCCTCCAGGTACTGGGTGGTGAGGAAGACGGTGACACCGCCCGTGACGAGTTCGCGGATGATCTGCCACATGTTGTGCCGCGAGCGGGGGTCGAGACCGGTGGTGGGCTCGTCGAGGAAGATGATCCGCGGGCCGCCGACCAGCGTCATGGCGATGTCCAGACGGCGCTTCATGCCGCCGGAGTAGGTGGACGCGGGCTTCTTCGCCGCCTCCACCAGGTCGAACCGCTCAAGGAGTTCGGCGGCGGTGCGCCGCCCCTCGCTGCGGGAGAGGTGGTGCAGGTCCGCCATGAGGAGCATGTTCTCCTCGCCGGTGATCAGCCCGTCGACGGCGGAGAACTGCCCGGTGACACCGATCGCGGCACGCACGGCCTGCGGGGCGGTGGTGAGGTCGTGGCCCGCGACCCGGGCCTGCCCGCCGTCGGCGGTGATGAGTGTGGAGAGGATCTTGACGGCGGTGGTCTTGCCGGCGCCGTTCGGACCGAGCAGGGAGAAGATCGTCCCTTCTGCGACGGCCAGGTCGATGTGGTCGAGCACGGTCTTGTCGCCGTAGGACTTGCGCAACCCGCTCGCGGTGATGGCCCAGTCGGTCATGAGAGGTCTCCCTGATTTCAGAGGCTGCGGGCGGTGATGTCGCCGTGGGCGGTGGTCGCGCGGATGGTCAGGCCGGCGTCGGCGCCGTCGGTGTTCTTGAGTGCGTTGTGGATCCGGCCGTAGCCGGTACTGGCGTCGAGGGAGGCGGAGACTCCGTCGGCCGCACCGACCGACACGTCGCCCATCTGGGTGGTCAGCACGACTGCGCCGTGCACCGCCTCGGCGATCCGGACGTCGCCCTTCTGCGTGCTGATCTGCGCAGGGCCGCCGAGGCGGCCGACCGAGACATCACCGAAGGCGGTGAGGCGCATGCTCGCGGCCTCGTCGATCTTGACCGCGCCGTTCGCTCCCTCGAAGACGATGTCGCCGAGGCGTCCGACAGCGCGGAGTTCGGCGGCGTCCGCCTTCGCCTCGACGTGGGAGCCGGCGGGCAGTTGGACGGTCACTTCGACGGATCCGGAGGCGCCGAGCATCTGGTTCCCGGCCGGCGAGGTCTTGATGCGCAGGGTGCCGTCGGCGTAGGTGACCTCGGTCTGCTCGGCCGCCTTCACGTCGCGGCCCTTCGAGGCGTTCGCGGGCAGGACCTCGACGGTGGTGTCGGTCCGGTCGGCGGCGATGAACCGGATGCGCCCCGCGGGGACGGCGACGACCGCGGTGACCGGGGCGGTGGTGTCGAACTTCTGCATCGTGCTCTCCCGTGTTCAAGCTGTTTCTGACACCGGAAACGCTACGTTGCGTTCATGGATTAGGCAACGGGCTCGTTGCACAGAAGCGCCATAAGTGCAGGTGAAAGTAGTCGAATCATTGCAATGGATCTATCGGTGAATGCAACGGCGCCGTTCGCTTCGTTGCAATGCAATGAGGGCGAACGCTATGCTGGAGGTGCCCACGGAACACACAGGAGGCCGCGATGCCGGGAGGCAGACTCACCCAGCAGGAACGCCAGCAGATCGCGCTGGGACTGGCCGACGGCCTCGCCTACGCGGAGATCGCCCGGCGTCTCGACCGCCCGACGTCGACGATCACCCGCGAGGTCATGCGCAACGGCGGCCCCACCGCCTACCGCGCCGACCTGGCCCACCGCGCCACCGAACGCCGCACCCACCGGCGCAGGCAGGCCGCGCCCGGGTCGCCGGAGGCACCCGCACAGGCCCACGGACGGGACGCCGAGGCGGTGCGCCAGTACGAGGAGACGTTCACCACCGCGATCATGCAGTCGGGCGCGCCCAAGATGATGGCCCGGGTGCTGGCCTGCCTCTGCACCAGCGACTCGGGCAGCCTCACCGCGGCCGAACTCGTGCAGCGCCTCCGGGTCAGCCCGGCGTCCGTCTCCAAGGCGATCGCGTTCCTCGAGAGTCAGGGCCTCGTCCGCCGGGAACGCGACGAACGCCGCCGCGAGCGCTACGTGGTCGACGACGACATCTGGTACCAGTCGATGATGGCCAGCGCCCGCGGCACCGCCCAGCTCGTCGAGACCGCACGGCAGGGCGTCCGCGTCCTCGGGCCCGGCACCCCGGCCGCCGCCCGCATGGAGAACATCGCCCGCTTCCTCGACTTCGTCTCCGAGAGCCTCGTTCATGCCGCGGAACAGGCGCGCGACATCCTCCACACGAAAGCCGGAACGACCCCGGGCGGTACTGCCGAGCCGAGTTCGGATCGCGGATAGACCGCTGTCTCGATGGTCGCAGCCGGCGGTGCCCGCCCCGGACGGCACACGCTTGGAAGCGGTCCGACAGCCCGCCGCTGATCGCCCGCAGCCTCTTGGCCGTGTCCTGCGCGTCCTGTACACCCTGTGACCCCCTTGCCCGGGACGCCCGCGGGCTGACGAGACGGCCCATCCTCCCCGAAGCCACGACGCAGTGACAAAGCAGCCGAACGCGATACCGGTTCAGCCGGGGCCGGTCCCGGCCCGGAAGCAGCACCCGCACGCCGAGCAACCCGGACCGGGCGACGCCCCGTGGAGGACGGGCCGGGCCCGGAGTTGTGTGCGGGGGTGGCAGCCCCCTCAGCGGCGGATGAGGCGACGCGCCGTCGCCGCCGCCACGGCCGCCGTGCGGGAGTCGACGCCCAGCTTCGCGTAGATGTGCACCAGATGGGACTTGACCGTCGCCTGGCTCAGGAACAGTCTCTTGCTGATCTGCAGGTTCGACAGACCGTCGCCCACGAGTTGCAGCACCTCCAGCTCGCGCTTGGTCAGCGCCTGCGCCGGGGTCCGCATACGGTCCATCAGGCGGTGGGCCACCGCCGGGGCCAGCGCCGACCGGCCGGCCGCCGCCGTGCGGACGGCCGCGGCCAGTTCCTCCGGCGGGGCGTCCTTCAGCAGATAGCCGGCCGCGCCGGCCTCCACCGCCGCGAGGATGTCGGCGTCCGTGTCGTACGTGGTGAGGATCAGCACCCGTGGGCCGTCCGGCAGCGCGCTGATCGCCGCCGTCGCCTCCGAGCCGTGCATGCCGGTGCCGAACTGGAGGTCCATCAGTACGACGTCGACGCCGCCCGCGGCGGAGCGCCGCACCGCCGCCTCCGCGGTCGCCGCCTCGTCGACCACCTCGAAGTCGGCCTCGGTGTCGAGCACGGCCCGCAGCCCTGCCCGTACGACGGGATGGTCGTCGGCGAGCAGCAGCCGGACGGGGTTGTTCATGCGGCGCGCTCCGGGGCCGAGGCGGGCAGTGGCAGGGTCAGGGCGACGGCCGTGCCCTGGCCGGGTGCCGACTCGACGCTCAGCGTGCCGCCGAGCGAGCCGGCCCGCGAACGCATCGCGCGCAGTCCGAAGCCGCCGTCGCCGCGCACAGCAGCGTCGGGGTCGAAGCCCCGGCCGTCGTCGACGACGTCCAGCGACACCGACGTGTCCATGTAGCTGAGGGTGATCTCCGCCCGGGAGGCCGCCGCGTGCCGCTCGGTGTTGGCGAGCGCCGACTGCGCGGTCCGCAGCAGCGCCACCTCGTACGGGGTCGGCAGCTCCACCGGCGTGCCGCTGACACCGAATTGCACCGCCGGGCCGTGGGCGCCCGCACACAGCCGCTCCAGCGCGCCCGCCAGCGAGCCGCGTTCGAGATCCGGCGGCGTCAGCGCCCGTACGAAACGGCGGGCCTCCGCCAGATTGTCCTGCGCGGCCCGGCGCGCGTGACGGACGTGCCGGGCGGCCGGGGCGTCCTCGTCCAGGGCGTGCTCGGCGGCGCGCAGCAGCAGTTGGATGCTGGACAGGCCCTGCGCGAGGGTGTCGTGGATCTCGCGGGCGAGCCGCTCCCGCTCGGCGAGCGTTCCCGCGGTGCGTTCCGCGGCGGCGAGCTCGGCGCGGGTGGACACCAGCTCCTCGATCAGCCGGCGCCGGCTCTCGCTCTCCCGGTACAGCGCCTGGTAGCCGAGCACGGTCGCCACCGCGACGGCCGCGCCCAGCAGCGGCCCGATGAACGTGCCCGGTGTGACGGTCTGCCCGTGCAGCAGGAAACTCCCGATCGCGGCGGCGGCCGTCACCGCGACGGCCGCCAGGCCCCACCGCACCGGCAGCAGATGCAGCTGCAGGAAGTACAGGGGGAACGCCACCCAGAGGGCGTCCGGCGACAGGACCAGCAGCGCCAGCCACGTCGCGCCGAGCGCCGCGAGCCACAGCGCGGCGGCACGCGGCGAGCGGTGCACGGCGGGGGTGAGGACACCCGCAGCGTACACGGCGGCCGTCACCGCGGCGGCTCCCACGACCGCGTACGCGTGCGGCTCGCCGCCGGTGACGGCACGCGCGGCGGCCAGCGCCAGCAGTCCGGCCAGCAGGGCGTGCAGGCAGAGGCGCAGTACGCGCATGACGGGGGTCAGGGTCCGGGAGTCCATGGTCACTCCAGCGTAAGCACGGGGTGCGGCGACCGGATCGATCAAAAGGTTGAGGCGCACCCCCACCCGCGTGCGATGTCCGGCCGCGCCACGCGCACCAGGCTGGGAACCATGTTCGTCGCATGGAGAGACCTTCGCTTCGCCAAGGGGCGGTTCGTGCTGATGGGCACGGTCGTCGTGCTGATCACCCTGCTGGTGGGCCTGCTGTCCGGGCTGACCGCCGGGCTGGCCAGGGAGAACACCTCTGCCCTCACCGGCCTGCCCGCCGACCGCCTCGCCTTCGCCGCGCCGCCGCGCGGCGAGTCGGTGTCGTTCGCCGACTCGGCCGTCACGGAGAGCCAGTGGCGCGACTGGGCGGCCCGGCCGGGGATCACGGCGGCCGAGCCGCTGGGGATCCGTACGCTCAACGCGTCCGCGGGGGACCGTACGGCCGCGGTGTCCGCGTTCGGCAGCGAACCGGGCTCCCGGCTCGCGCCGCGCGGGACGCGGCCCGGTGAGGTGGTGCTGTCGGAGCCGGCCGCCGAGGAGCTCGGGCTGCGGGCCGGTGACCGGGTCCGGCTCGGCCCCCTGGACGCCGTGGTCGCCGCCGTCGAGGGCGACGCCTCCTACTCCCACACCCCCGTGGTGTGGACGGCGCTCGCCGACTGGCGGCGCCTCTCCCCGGGTCAGGAGGCGACCGTGATCGCCCTGACCACCCCGGACGGCGCCGACACCGCCGCGGGCGACGAGGCCATCGGTACGAAGACCCTCACCGTCGACGAGTCCTTGACCGCCATCGGCTCCTTCCAGTCGGAGAACGGCTCGCTGCAGCTGATGCGCGGCTTCCTGTTCGCGATCTCGGCGCTCGTCATCGGCGCGTTCTTCACCGTGTGGACCATCCAGCGCAGCGGCGACGTCGCCGTGCTGAAGGCGCTCGGCGCCTCCACCCGCTACCTGCTGCGGGACGCGCTCGGGCAGGCCGTGGTGGTGCTCGGCGCCGGGACGCTGCTCGGCACCGGGCTCGCGGCCGGCGCCGGGGCACTGATCAGCGGCGGTGACGTGCCTTTCGTGCTCGACGCGCCCACCGTGCTCGTACCCGCCGGCGTCATGATCGTCCTCGGCGCCGCCGGTGCGGCCCTGTCCATCCGGCTGATCACCGCCGTCGACCCCCTGACCGCACTCGGGAGCGCCCGATGACCCTGCTGCTCGACGACATCACCCTCACCTACCCCGACGGGCGGGGCCGTCTCACCGCGCTCGACCGGGTGTCGCTCGACGCTCCGGCCGGGTCACTGACGGCCGTCGTCGGACCGTCCGGTTCCGGCAAGTCCAGTCTGCTGGCGGTCGCGGCGACGCTCGTGACGCCCGACAGCGGCCGGGTCGTCGTGGACGGCACCGACACGGGCGGGCTGACCCCGGCGGCGCAGGCCGCCCTGCGCCGGGAGCGCATCGGCATCGTCTTCCAGCAGCCGAACCTGCTGCCGTCGCTCACGGCCGCCGAACAGCTCCAGGTCATGACCCATGTCTCCGGCCGCGCCGCGCGCACCGCACGCGACAGGGCCCTCGGACTGCTCGACGCCGTCGGCCTCGCGGACGAGGCCGGCCGCAGACCCCACCAGCTCTCCGGCGGCCAGCGCCAGCGGGTGAACATCGCCCGTGCGCTGATGAACGAACCGGCCGTGCTCCTGGTCGACGAGCCGACCAGCGCGCTCGACCACGAGCGGGGCGCGGCGGTCCTGGACCTGCTGGTGCGGCTGACCCGGGAGCGTTCGACGGCGACGGTGCTGGTGACCCACGACCGGACACATCTGGAACGGACGGACCGCACGGTCACCATGACGGACGGCCGGCTCGCGCCGGTGCTCGCCCCGTCCCGCTGAGCGAGTGCCGGACGGAGCGTGCCCTGGACCGGTTTCCCGGCGGACGGGAAATCGGTCCAAGACGTTGACAACGATGTCAGATGCGTGGTCAAGTCTCCGCGCCGGTCCACGGATTCAGGAGAGGGACGCCCATGCATCAACTGCTGAGGAGAATACGGGCGCGCACGTCGCGGGCCGCCGTGATCCCGCTGGCCGCCGGGCTGGCGTGGGGCGGCCTGCTGGCCCCCGCGCCGGCCGCACAGGCCGCGGCCCCGGTGGCAGAGGACCCCGCCGCGCTGGTCGACCCGTTCGTCGGGACACAGAACTTCGGCAACACCTTCCCCGGCGCGAGCGCCCCGTTCGGCATGGTGCAGGTCAGCCCGGACACCGGCGGCCAGGGCGGCTACGACTACCAGCAGGACAGGATCCACGGCTTCAGTCAGACCCATCTCTCGGGTGTCGGCTGCTCCGTCGTCGGCGAACTGCCCCTGATGCCCACCACCGGAGCGGTCGACACCGTCGATCCGGCCCGGTACCGCTCGGCCTACTCCCACGAGGACGAGGAGGCCGAGCCCGGCTACTACCGCGTCGGCCTGCAGACGTACGGCATCGACGCGGAGCTGACCGCCACGCCCCGCACCGGCTGGCAGCGCTACACCTTCCCCGCGACGGGCGAGGCCAACGTCCTGTTCAACACGGGCAAGGCCAACCAGCGGGTGTACGACTCGGAGGTCCATGTCGTCGGTGACCGCACCGTCGAAGGACGCGTCGAGGCCGGGAACTTCTGCGCGGGCAAGGACCGGCACACGGTCTACTTCACCGCCACCTTCGACCGGCCCTTCGCCGCGTACGGCACCTGGCGCGGCGACACCCGCGCCCCCGGCAGCCGTGACGCCGAGGGCGAGGGCGGCAACGGCGCCTGGGTGACGTTCGACGCCGCCGACGACCGGGACGTCGTCGTCAAGGTCGGCCTGTCGTACACGGGCCCGGACGGTGCCCGCAAGAATCTGGCCGCGGAGACCGGGGACTCGTACGACTTCGACGCCACCCGGGCCGCCCTGCGCGCTACCTGGCAGCGGCAGTTGGGCTCCGTGCGGGTCGGCGGCGGCACCCTCGAGCGGCAGCGCGCCTTCTACACCGCGCTCTACCACGCCCAGTTGCACCCGAACCTCGCCGGTGACGTGGACGGCCGGTACGCGGGCTTCGACGGCGGGACGCACACCGCCGACGGGTTCACGCCGTACCAGAACTTCTCCCTGTGGGACACCTACCGGCCGCAGAACCAGCTGCTCGAACTGCTGCAGCCGCAGGTGGCCCGAGACGTGGCACTCTCCGTCGTCGCCGCCGGGCGCGACGGCGGCTGGCTGCCGCGCTGGGCGCTCGCCAACAGCGAGACCAACATCATGACCGGTGACCCGGTGACGCCGTTCCTCGTCGAGGCGTGGTCCAAGGGGCTGCTCGCGGGCCACGAGGAGGAGGCGTACGCGCTGCTGCGGAAGAACGCGACGAGCACCCCGCCGGCCGACTCGCCCTACAACGGCCGCTCGGGCGTGGAGCATTACGCGGCGCGCGGCTATGTGCCCTCCGGCCTGGAGCTCGGCGAGGACTGCGCCGACAAGGGCGGTGACAACGACTGCAAGCACCCCGCCTCCGCGACCCTGGAGTACGCGGCGGCCGACGCCTCGCTGGCGTTGATGGCACGGGCGCTCGGACACGACGCGGACGCCCGCCTGTTCGCGGCGCGCGGCCAGTGGTACCGCAACCTCTGGGACTCGGAGATCGGCCAGTTCCGGCCCCGTACGGCCGAAGGGACCTGGCTGACCCCGTACGACCCGGTCGAGGCGGCCCACCAGTTCCACGAGGGCGGTGCCCACCAGTACCAGTGGCTCGTCCCGCAGGACCCGGCGGGACTGGTCGCGCTGATGGGCGGCCGGGCCACCACCGAGGAGCGGCTCGACAGGTTCTTCGCCTACGACAAGCTGCTCGCGGACCCGGAGCGCACGGCACGCGAGGACTGGATCTCCGCCCCGTACGACTACTACGGCAAGCCCACCTACAACCCGAACAACGAGCCCGATCTGCACGCCCCGTACATGTATCTGTGGGCCGGGGCGCCCGCGAAGACGGCGACCGTCGTCCGCGCCGCGATGACACTGTTCACCACCGGCCCCGACGGCATGACCGGCAACGACGACCTCGGCACGATGTCCGCCTGGTACGTCTTCTCCTCGCTCGGCCTCTACCCGACGATGAGCGGCGGCGACTTCCTCGCCGTCTCCAGCCCGCAGTTCTCCTCGGCCGTCGTCGAGGTCGGCGAGTACGGCACGGAGCAGGGCGGCACACTGACCATCGAGGCACCCGGCGCGAGCGACACCACCCGCTACATCCAGCGCTCGTCGTTCGACGGCCGGGACCTGCGCCGGACGTGGCTCGACTGGGACGCGGTCGCCCACGGCGGCACGCTCACCCACGAACTCGGCGACACGCCGTCGGCCTGGGGCACCGGCAAGGACGCGGAGCCGCCGTCGGTCAACCGCGCGGCAGCCGACTCCCGCCGGCATCTGGACGCCTCCCTGCGGACCGGCTCCGACGTCGTACCGGAGAGCGACGCGCCGCAGACCGCACACCTCGCGCTCGACGTGCTCGGTCAGGCACCGGGCGCGCTGCACGTCACCGTGCGGGCGACGGCGCCCGAGGGGTGGCGGGTGCGGGTGCCGTCGGCCTTCCGGCTCGACTCACGACGGCTGCCGGTGCAGCGGACGGTGGAGCCGGAGGTGACCGTCCCGGCCCAGGCCGCGCCGGGCTCCTACCGGGTGCGGTTCGAGGTCTCGGCCACCGGCGCGGGCAGTGTGACGCGCGAGGCGACCGTGGAGGTCCGCGAGCCGGGCGCGTGCGCGGTCCGGGCCGAGGGACAGTGCGCGGTCGACCTCACCCGTGAGGCGAACCACGACGGCACCGCGACGGTGGCCGCGTCCGGTGAGGGCGACTTCGACGGCGGCGGCTGGAGCTACGACGCCGCGCTGCTGCCGGAGGCGGGCCAGGTGACCTGGGGCGGCGTCGTGTACCAGGCGCCCGACGCGTCCGGCACCGCGGACAACTTCACCGAGGCCCGCGGGCAGTCGCTGCTGCTGCCGGCCGGGAAGCACGAGGCGCTGCGGCTGGTGGCGGCCGCCCACAACGGCACCGTCGCCACCACCCTCACCGTCCGCTACACCGACGGCACCAGCGACGAGCTTCCCGTCACCGTGGGCGACTGGGCGGGTTCCGCGCCCACCGGCAGCACCGTCGCCCTGGACATGGACCACCGCATCCGGCGGGGGCAGGGCGTCGACGGGCCGTCGGTCCGGCTGTTCGCGACGGCGGCGCCGCTGGACACGGGCCGGACCGTGCGTTCGCTGAGCCTGCCGGACGACCGGCGGGTCGAGGTGTACGCGATCACGCTCGACTGAGAGATGCCGGAAGGGGGCCCGGGACGACGGTCCCGGGCCCCCTTTCCGTTGTCGTCAGGCCTGTCCGTTGGTGTTCGCGAGTGCCGCGGACAGGTCGCGGGCGACCTCCTGGAGCAGCGGCACCATCTTCTCCGTGGCCGCCTCCGTCACCCGGCCCGCCGGACCGGAGATCGAGACCGCGGCGGCCGTGGGGGAGTCGGGCACGGAGACCGCCAGGCAGCGGACACCGATCTCCTGCTCGTTGTCGTCCACCGCGTAACCGGCCCTGCGGACCTGCTCCAGCGCCTCCAGGAAGCCTTCCGGCGTCGTGATCGTCTTCTCGGTCGCGGCCGGCATGCCGGTACGGGCCAGCAGTGCCCGTACCTCGTCCGCCGGGGTGTGCGCGAGGAGGGCCTTGCCCACGCCGGTGGAGTGCGGCAGCACCCGACGGCCGACCTCGGTGAACATGCGCATCGAGTGCTTCGAGGGCACCTGGGCCACGTACACGATCTCGTCGCCGTCGAGCAGCGCCATGTTGGCGGTCTCGCCGGTCTCCTCGACGAGGCGGGCCAGATAGGGGCGTGCCCAGGTGCCGAGGAGGCGGGACGCGGACTCGCCGAGGCGGATCAGCCGGGGGCCGAGCGCATAGCGGCGGTTGGGCTGCTGCCGTACGTAGCCGCAGGCGACCAGGGTGCGCATGAGCCGGTGGATGGTGGGCAGGGGGAGACCGCTGCTGGCGGAGAGCTCGCTGAGACCGACCTCGCCACCGGCGTCGGCCATTCGTTCGAGCAGGTCGAAGGCGCGCTCAAGGGACTGCACGCCGCCGCTGGCGGCGGGCTTGGCTGCGTCGGTGGCGCTGGCGCTGGACGTCGGCACGTCGGCGGTCCTTTCGGGCAGGCAGGGCAAGCCAGCAGCCTACCGGGCGCATGTGCGGGGCACATCGTCCGCCAAGGGGCGTCCTGGCCGGTCAGGGGATGTTTGTCCCCGTGTCTGCGATGTTGCGCGGGCCTGCTTCCGGCTGAAGCGACCATACTGGAATGGAATTGTACTTCCACTTTGTGGAAATGTACAAGGGTGACCCTCCGGCTCCGGCGGGTCTTGACGGGTGCTGGTCGGAGGGGAAGACTCCTTCAACAGTTCGTTGAATTTTTGCTGGACAGTGGAAGTGAGGGGAGCGGGTGTCCGACGTGCAAGACGTGTCCGACGTGGAAGTGGAACTGGTCCTGCGCTCGACGCGGGTGGTCACCCCCGAGGGGACGCGCGCCGCGACGGTCGCCGTCGCCGGCGGGCGGATCACCGCGGTGGGGCCGTACGACGCCGAGGTGCCGGCCGGTGCGCGGCTCGAAGACTTCGGGGACGACGTCGTCCTGCCCGGCCTCGTCGACACCCACGTCCATGTGAACGACCCCGGCCGCACCGAGTGGGAGGGCTTCTGGACGGCCACCCGCGCGGCCGCGGCGGGCGGCATCACCACGCTGCTCGACATGCCCCTCAACTCCCTGCCGCCCACCACCACGGTCGACCACCTCGCCACCAAGCGGGAGGTCGCCCGCAGCAAGGCGCACATCGACGTCGGCTTCTGGGGCGGCGCGATCCCCTCCAACGTCAAGGACCTGCGGCCGCTGCACGACGCGGGCGTCTTCGGCTTCAAGTGCTTCCTGTCGCCGTCCGGCGTCGAGGAGTTCCCCGAGCTCGACCAGGAGCAGCTCGCCCGCTCCATGGCGGAGATCTCCGGGTTCGGCGGACTGCTGATCGTGCACGCCGAGGACCCGCACCACCTGGCGGCCGCGCCGCAGCAGAGCGGCCCCAGGTACGCCGACTTCCTCGCGTCCCGGCCCCGGGACGCGGAGAACACCGCGATCGAGGGCCTGATCTCGCACGCCAAGCGGCTCGGCGCCCGCGTCCACGTCCTGCACCTCTCCTCCAGTGACGCCCTGCCGCTGATCGCCGCCGCCAAGCGGGACGGGGTCGCCGTCACCGTCGAGTCCTGCCCGCACTTCCTCACGCTCACCGCGGAGGAGGTCCCGGACGGCGCCACCGAGTTCAAGTGCTGCCCGCCCATCCGGGAGGCCGCCAATCAGGACGCGCTCTGGCAGGGCCTCGCCGACGGCACCATCAACTGCATCGTCTCCGACCACTCACCCTGCACCACCGACCTCAAGACCCCGGACTTCGCATCCGCCTGGGGCGGTATCTCCTCGCTCCAGCTCGGCCTGCCCGCGATCTGGACCGAGGCCCGCAAGCGCGGCCACACCCTCGACGACGTCGTCCGCTGGATGGCGAAGGCCCCCGCGGACCTGGCGGGCCTGAGCGCCAAGGGCGCCGTCGAGGCGGGCCGCGACGCCGACTTCGCGGTCCTCGCTCCCGACGAGACCTTCACCGTCGACCCTGCAGAGCTGTACCACCGCAACCAGGCGACCGCGTACGCCGGCAGGACGCTGTACGGGGTCGTCAGATCGACGTGGCTGCGCGGCGAGCGGATCGCGGAGAACGGCAACCTGGCCGCGCCGACGGGCCGGCTGCTCGAAAGGAACAACTGAACCGTGTCTGCATCCTCCATCCCCTCCTTCACCGGTGACGCCAGCCCGTACGGCGGCGGCGACCCGTACGCCGACTACCGCACCGCCGGTCCGTCGGGGTTCCCCTTCACCCAGTACACCGATCTCGCCGACCGCCGCCTCGGCGCCGGTGTCGTCGCCGCCAACGACGAGTTCTTCGCCGAGCGCGAGAACCTGCTGAAGCCCGAGCCCGCCGAGTTCGACCCCGAGCACTTCGGGCACAAGGGCAAGGTCATGGACGGCTGGGAGACCCGCCGCCGCCGCGGTGTCTCCGCCGAGCAGCCCCACCCCACCGACGAGGACCACGACTGGGCGCTCGTACGCCTCGGTGCCCCCGGCGTCGTACGCGGCATCGTCGTCGACACGGCGCACTTCCGGGGCAACTACCCGCAGGCCGTGTCGATCGAGGGCACGTCCGTCGCCGGCTCCCCCTCCCCGGAGGAGCTCCTCGGCGACGACGTGAAGTGGACGACGCTGGTCCCGCGCACCGCCGTCGGCGGCCACGCCGCCAACGGCTTCGCCGTCGACGTCGAGCAGCGCTTCACCCACCTGCGGGTCAACCAGCACCCCGACGGCGGCATCGCGCGCCTGCGCGTGTACGGCGAGGTCGTGCCCGACCCCGCCTGGCTCGGCGCGCTCGGCACCTTCGACCTCGTGGCGCTCGAGAACGGCGGCCAGGTCGAGGACGCCTCCGACCGCTTCTACTCCCCGGCCACCAACACCGTCCAGCCCGGCCGCTCCCGCAAGATGGACGACGGCTGGGAGACCCGCCGCCGCCGTGACAAGGGCAACGACTGGATTCGCTACCAGCTGGCCGGCCACAGCGAGATCCGCGCCGTCGAGATCGACACCGCGTACCTCAAGGGCAACAGCGCGGGCTGGGCCGCGCTGTCCGTACGGGACGGGGCGGAGGGCGCCGAGTGGCGCGAGGTCCTGCCCCGCACGCGGCTCCAGCCCGACGCCAACCACCGGTTCGTGCTGGGCGCCCCGGCGATCGGCACCCATGTGCGGATCGACATCTACCCCGACGGCGGCATCTCCCGTCTGCGGCTGTTCGGTTCCCTGACCGAACAGGGCGCGGCGAGGCTCACCGCCCGCCACCAGGAGCTCGGCGGCTGACGAGCCGTCATGGAACGGGGAGGCACACCCCCCCTCCCGCGCGGGGCGCACCGGCCGACAGCAACGGTGCGCCCCGCGCGCACGCCTCGCGCACACCGCGCCGGCGGCGAGGCGTGCGCGAGGGTATCGCTCAGGCCGCGTGGCCGCCGTCCACGGAGAACTCCGCGCCCGTGACGTACGCCGCCTCGTCGCCCGCCAGATAGGCGACCGTCGACGCGACCTCGTCCGGGGCGCCGAAGCGGCCCAGTGCCGTGTCCGCCTTCTGCGGCTCCGCGTACGGGCCGTCCGCCGGGTTCATGTCGGTGTCGATCGGGCCCGGGTGGACGATGTTCGCGGTGATGCCCCGCCCACCCAACTCCCGTGCCTGGGGGTACCTCCCGGCGAAGCCAGGGGGAGCCTTCGTCAGGCCGGTCAGCGCCGTTTTGCTCATCGCGCAGAGGGTGCCGCCGGGGCCGGGGACGCGCTGGGGCATGCAGGTGCCTATCGTGATGATGCGCGAGCCGCTCCCCATGCGGGCGGCGGCCGCGCGGGACGTGAGGTAGGTGCCCCGTACGTTCACCCCGAGCACCCGGTCCACGTCGGTGACCGCGATGTTCTCCAGCGGCCCGAGCACACCCACGCCCGCGTTGTTGATGAGGATGTCGAGCCCGCCGAGGGCATCGGCGGTGCGGGCCACCGCCTCGGCGGCCTCGGCCGCGTCGCCCGAGTAGGCGCGCAGCGCCAGGCCGCGCCGGCCTGCCGCCTCGATCCGCCGGACGACCTCCTCCGCGGCGTCCTTCCCCGCCACATAGGTGATCGCCACATCGGCGCCGCCGCGGGCCAGGCGCAGTGCGGTCGCCGCGCCGATCCCGCGGCTGCCGCCGGTCACCAGAGCCACCTTGCCGTTCATCGAAGCCTCCGTCATCCGTTAAGTGGTTGCGGCTTCAATCACATCGGTTCCTCAGGCTCCGTGCTGGCGGTGATCGGACATCACGCTCGGCGCACCGATGAGTTCGAAGGCCCCGCGCGGTCAGAGCTGTGACACTCATCGAAACCCGACGAAACGGGATGAAAGGCGGAAGAATCATGGCGAAGCTCAGCCTCACCCAGTTCCTCACCCTCGACGGCGTCTACCAGGCCCCCGGCGGACCCGAGGAGGACACCCGCGGCGGCTTCGACCTCGGTGGCTGGTCGGTGCCGTACGGCGACGAGGACTTCGGGAAGTTCATCGACGAGGTCTTCGGCCGGGTCGGCGCCTTCCTCCTCGGCCGCCGCACCTACGAAATCTTCGCGAGCTACTGGCCCAAGCAGACCGACCCCGCCGACCCGGTCGCGTCCAAGCTCAACTCCCTGCCCAAGTACGTCGCCTCGACCACGCTCGAGTCGGCCGACTGGGCCAACTCGACGATCATCGGTGGCGACCTCGTCGAGGAGGTCACCGCGCTCAAGGAGCACACCGACGGGGAACTCCAGATGCACGGCAGCGGAGGCCTCGCCCGGTCCCTGATGAAACACGACCTGATCGACACGCTGCACCTGGTCGTCTTCCCCGTGGTGCTCGGCAAGGGCATGCACCTTTTCGCGGAAGGCGCGACCCCCACCGCGTTCAGGCACGTCGAGGCGCGCACCACCGGAGCCGGAGCCGCCATCCACACGTACGAACTGGCGGGCCGGCCGACGTACGGCAGCTACTGAGGGAAACATGTAGCAGCCACACGTCCCTCCCCGGTACGGTGATCGCCCCCCGTGGGAGCCGCCGACGTCTCCACCCCTGCCGCACCCCAGGAGACCCGGTGTCGTCGATCGCCGTACCCGCGCCCGCGCTCGCACCGCGCCGCGCCTGGCTCACCGATCTGCCGGTGCTGCTCGTCGCCGTCGTGTGGGGCGCCAGCTACCTCGCGGCCAAGGGCATCACCACCACCCACACCGTCGTCGCCGTCCTCGTCCTGCGGTTCGCCCTCGTCCTGCCGGCGCTCGCCCTCGCCGGGCGGCGCAGGCTGCGGGCGCTGACCGCCGCCCAGTGGCGGGGCGCGGCGCTGCTCGGACTGATCCTGAGCGCCGTCTTCCTGCTCGAGACCTACGGCGTCGTGAACACCTCCGCCACCAACGCCGGGCTCATCATCAGTCTCACCATGATCCTCACCCCGCTCGCGGAGGCGGCCGTGGTCCGGCGGCGGCCGTCCGCGTCCTTCCTCGCCGCGGCCGCCGTCTCGGTCGCCGGAGTGCTGCTGCTGACCCAGGGCGCGGGTGTCACCACCCCGTCCACGGGCGACCTGCTGATGCTGCTGGCCGCCGTGGTCCGCACCGTCCATGTGCTGGCCATGGCGAGGATCAAGGCGGTGCTCGGCGCCGACTCGCTCTCCTTGACGACCGTCCAACTCGGCGCGGCCGTCGCGGTGTTCGCCGTGCTCGCCGGCCTGCCCGGCAGTGGGACGTCACCGTGGGCCGTGGCGGTCGGCTTCGGGCCGCGCGAATGGGTGGGGCTGGTGTTCCTGTCCCTGTTCTGCACCTTGTTCGCGTTCTTCGTGCAGATGTGGGCGGTGCGGCGCACCTCGCCGTCCCGCGTCAGTCTGCTGCTCGGCACCGAGCCGCTGTGGGCCGCCGCGGCCGGCATCACCCTCGGCGGCGAACACCTCGGCCCGGCCGGTCTGCTGGGCGCGGCGCTCGTGCTCACCGGGACGACCTGGGGCCGCCGCGCCGCCGCCCGGGCCGACTGCTGACTTCGAAGCCCATGCGATCGCTTCAGTACGACATGGCCTTCCGCAACCGCGCCAAGCGGACGCAGACCTGGGGCTTCGCCCTGCTGTCCGTGGCGGCGCTGCTGTGGGTGTGGTTCGGCGTACTGCTGCTCCTCCCGTACACCCTGGACGGCAAGTACGGCGAAGGCAGGGAGTGCCAGTCCCGGCTGGCCCCGGCGTTGCCCAGCTTTGTCGACATGACGCGCACGGAGTACCCATGGCTGCTGCCGTCGGCCATGTCCGACCCCCTCGACCCGGAGCTGCCCGGCGACCGGGGCAGGGCCCGGCCGCGGCGGACGGTACGGCGGGCGCGCAAGAGGGGCCTCCGGGCCTCCAGATGCGCGGCGTACGACGGCTCCCGGTGCGCTGGTAGGGCACCCGCCCTACTCCGTACGCTGCTCGGCGGACCGCACGCACCGACTCGGCCAAGGAGCCCGCGCATGACCGGACTTGAACTCGACACGGCCCGCGAGGTGCTCGACAGCCAGCCGTTCAGCAGACTGGTCGGGGCGCGGATCACCGCTTTCGGGGACGGGGAGGCGGTGCTCGAAGTGGACATTGGCGAGGAACTGCACCAGCAGAACGGCTTTCTGCACGGCGGTGTCGTCGCCTACGCCGCCGACAACGCCATCACCTTCGCCGCCGGGACGACGCTCGGACCGGCGGTGCTGACCGGCGGGTTCTCCGTCCAGTACGTCCGGCCCGCCACCGGACGGAGCCTTCTCGCCCGTGCCGCCGTCGTGCACAGCGGACGGCGGCAGGCCGTGGTCCGCTGCGACCTGTTCACCACCGGCCCGGACGGCGACGAGACCCTCTGCGCCGTCGCGCAGGGCACCGTGCTGTCCGCCGCCCCGCAACCCGAGAGGAAGCCGTGACCACTGACGCCACCGACGCCGCAGTCGTCGACCTCGCCGCGCTCGGCGACGGATTCACCCGCGACCCGTACCCCGTCTACGCCGCCCTGCGCGCCCGCGGACCCGTGCACCGCGTACGCATGCCGGAAGGCCACGACGCCTGGCTGATCGTCGGCTACGAGGCGGGCCGGGCCGCCCTCGCGGACGAGTCGCTGTCGAAGGAGTGGCGCAACGCGGCGCCCGACGTGGGCGCCGCGCAGGTCTCGTCCGGTGTCACGATGCTCAGCTCCGACGCCCCGCGCCACACCCGGTTACGCAAGCTGGTCGCCCGCGAGTTCACCACGCGGCGGGTCGAGCGGCTCGCCCCGCGGGTGCGGGAGATCACCGACGGGCTGCTGGACCGGATGGTCCCCCTGGGGCGGGCCGACCTCGTCGACGCGCTGTCCTTCCCACTGCCCATAGCCGTCATCGGCGAGCTGCTGGGGGTGCCGGTCGCCGACCGGGTCGACTTCAGGAACTGGTCGAACACCGCCGTGTCCTCGCCCGACGCGGCGCTGCGAGCGCAGGCCACCGCGTCGATGACGCGCTATCTGGCCGGACTGCTGGACGACAAGCGCAAGCGGCCCGGCGACGACCTGATCAGCGCGCTCGTCCACCAGGCCGACGACGAGGACCGGCTCACCGCGGAGGAACTGCTGGGCATGGCGTGGCTGCTGCTCGTCGCGGGTCACGAGACGACCGTCAACCTCATCTCCAACGGTGTCCTCGCCCTGCTGACCCACCCCGGCCAACTCGCGGCACTGCGCGCGGACCTCTCGCTCATCGACGGTGCCGTGGAGGAGACACTCCGCTGGGACGGCCCCGTCGAGACCCCCACGTACCGCTTCACCACCCGGCCCTGCGAGGTCGGTGGCACCACCGTCCCCGGCGGCGGGCAGCTCGTGCTGGTCGCCATCGCCGACGCCGACCGTGACCCGGCCCGGTTCCCGGACCCGGCGCGCTTCGACATCCGTCGCGACGCCCGGGGCCATCTGGCCTTCGGCCACGGGGTGCACTACCGCCTGGGCGCGCCGCTGGCGCGCCTCGAGGCGCGCGTCGCGATCCGGTCGCTGCTGGAGCGCTGCCCGGACCTCGCCCTGGACGCCCACCCGGCGGCCCTGCCGTGGCGGACCGGCATGCTCATCCGGGGGCCGGAGAGGCTGCCGGTCCGCTGGTAGCCGGGCCGGGCCGGGCCAGGCCATAGCCTGCCGGGGCCGCGGCCCCGGCAGGCGCCCCCGGGCGACCGGCCGCCCGTCAGCCCGCCGGGATCTCCTCCAGCCGGACCGGTCGCCGCTCGCGGCGCGAGAGCTCGCACGCCTCCGCCACCCGCAGCGCCGTCAGTGCCTCACGGCCGTCGCAGGCGTTGTCCGCCTCGCCCGCGACCAGGCGCACGAACGCGTCCAGCTCCGCCTCGTACGCCGGGGCGAAACGCTCCAGGAAGCCCGGCCACGGCTTGTCGACGGGCGGCAGGCCGTGCGGCTCGGTCGAGCTGATGGGCGTACGGTCGTCGAGGCCCACCGCGACCTGGTCGAGCTCGCCGGCCAGTTCCATCCGTACGTCGTACCCCGCCCCGTTGCAGCGGGTCGCGGTCGCCGTGGCCAGCGTCCCGTCGTCGAGGGTGAGCAGCGCGGCCGCCGTGTCCACGTCGCCGGCCTCGCGGAACATGGCGTGGCCCGCGTCGGAGCCGGTCGCGTACACCTCGGTGATCTCCCGACCCGTCACCCAGCGCAGGATGTCGAAGTCGTGGACCAGGCAGTCCCGGTACAGCCCGCCCGACAGCGGCAGATACGCGGCGGGCGGCGGCGCCGGGTCGGAGGTGATGGCCCGTACCGTGTGCAGCCGGCCGAGCCGGCCGGAGCGCACCAGCTCGCGGGCCGCGGTGTACCCGGCGTCGAACCGCCGCATGAAGCCCAGCTGGAGCGCGGTGCCCGCCTGCTCGACCTCGCGCAGCGCGGCCAGCGTGCCCGGCATGTCCAGGGCGATCGGCTTCTCGCAGAACGTCGGGAGCCCCGCGCGTGCGGCACGGGCGATCAGGTCGGAGTGCGCGGCGGTCGCCGAGGCGATCACCACCGCGTCCACGCCCCAGGTGAATACCTCGTGGACGCTGGGTGCGGCGGTGGCCCCGCAGCGGTCGGCCACCTCGGCGGCCCGGGCCGCGTCGGTGTCCGCCACGACCAGTGAACCCACCTCACGATGGCGGCTGAGGACGCCCGCGTGAAAGCTGCCGATACGTCCCGTCCCGATGAGTCCGATGCGCATGGCCCAAAGGTGGAGGTGAGGCCGCCGCGCTGTCAAGACTTTGTCCTGACAACCGAACCTCACGACTTCCCGTCAACATGGCGTGCGACTACGCTCCCTCACGTGCCCAAGCAGCCCAGACACGAGACGGAACCGTCGCTGTCGCTCCAGCTCAGCGTGGACCGCACCAGCCCGGTCCCGCTCTATTTCCAGCTCTCGCAGCAGCTGGAATCGGCCATCGAGCGGGGGACCCTCACCCCGGGCAGCCTGCTCGGCAACGAGATCGAGCTCGCGAGCCGGCTCGGCCTGTCCCGGCCGACCGTCCGCCAGGCGATCCAGTCCCTGGTCGACAAGGGGCTGCTGGTGCGCCGCCGGGGCGTGGGAACCCAGGTCGTGCACAGCCAGGTCCGGCGCCCGCTGGAGCTGAGCAGCCTCTACGACGACCTGGAGGCGGCCGGCCAGCGGCCCGCCACGGTCGTCCTGAACAACGTCGTCGAGCCCGCGGGCGCCGAGGTCGCGGCCGCGCTCGGCGTACCGGAGGGCAGCGACGTCCGGCTGATCGAGCGGCTGCGATACGCCCACGGCGAGCCGATGGCCCGGCTGCGCAACCACCTCCCCGCCGGCCTGCTGGAATGCGACACCGAGCGGCTCGAGGCCACCGGCCTGTACCGGATGATGCGCGCCGCCGGGATCACCCTGCACAGTGCCCGCCAGTCGGTGGGTGCCCGCGCGGCGACGGCCGAGGAGGGCGAGCTGCTGGGCGAGCCGGCCGGGGCGCCGCTCCTGACGATGGAGCGCGCCACCTTCGACGACACCGGACGGGCGGTCGAGTTCGGTTCCCACGTCTACCGGGGCTCGCGCTACGCCTTCGAGTTCCAGCTCCTGGTCCGCCCGTAGGGCGAGGAACCTCTCGGGTAAGAATGTTCGGACAAAGTCTTGACGGGGTCGCGGGGCCGCCGTAGAAACGCTCCCAGCCGCAACCGGGCGGCCGGGAGAGAAGGCGGACCCACCATGCGTACCACCCGCACGGCAGCAGCCCTGCTCGCCGCATGCGCCCTGGCGGTCGTCGCCGGATGCAGCAGCTCCGGCGGCAAGGAGGCCGACGAGAAGCCGGCCGGGGGCGGCGCAGGCGGCGAGGCCGCGAAGACGCCCCGGATGAAGATCGCCATGGTGACGCACTCCGGCCAGGGCGACACCTTCTGGGACATCGTCCAGTCCGGCGCCAAGGTCGCCGCCCGCAAGGACAACGTCGACTTCCTGTACGCGGCGCACCCCGAGGGCAAGGAGCAGGCGCAGCTGGTCCAGACGTACATCGACCAGAAGGTCGACGGGATCATCGTCACCCTCGCCAAGCCGGAAGCCGTGAGCGACGTGGTGAAGAAGGCCGTCGCGGCGGGCATCCCCGTCGTCACCATCAACTCCGGGGCCGAGTTCTCCAAGGGGCTCGGCGCGCTCAGCCACATCGGACAGGACGAGTCGGTGGCCGGTGAGGCCGTCGGCGAGGAGCTCGGCAAGCAGGGGAAGAAGAAGGCGCTCTGCGTCATCCACGAACAGGGCAACGTCTCCCTCGAGGCGCGCTGCGCCGGCGTGAAGAAGACCTTCGACGGCACGGTGGAGAATCTCAACGTCGAGGGCACCAACATGCCCGCCACCACCTCGTCCATCGAGGCGAAGCTGCAGAGCGCCGAGGACATCGACGCCGTCGTCACCCTGGGCGCTCCGTTCGCCGCGGCGTCGGTGAAGGCCAAGGAGGGGGCGGGCTCGGCGGCGGAGATCAGCACGTTCGACCTCAACGCCGAGGTGGTGAAGCGGCTGAAGGCCAAGGAGATCACCTTCGCCGTCGACCAGCAGCCCTACCTCCAGGGCTATCTCGCGGTCGACGAACTGTGGCTCAACAAGGTCAACGGGAACGTGATCGGCGGCGGCAAGCCGATCCTCACCGGCCCCGCCCTGGTCACCGAGAAGGACGTCCCGGCCCTCGAGAAGCTCACGGCCGACGGTACGCGGTGAACACGCTCGTCACGGCCCCTCCGGCCGCCGGCCCGCCCCCGCTGCCGACCCCGCGACCAGCGATGACCGATACTTGGGCGGCCGGCCGGGTTCGCCCCGGAGCCGGCCGCAACAGGCAGGGACGCGAGTACGGCAAGAAGGGCACCACGTCGTGGCAAGGGCAAGGACAGGGGTACGCGCACTGGGCGCGGTGCTGGCGGTCGTACTCGGAGCGTCCCTCGCGGGCTGCAGCAGCACCGGCGGCAAGCGCGCGGAGGACGCCCGCAAGGCGCAGGCGGCGGCCGGGAAGGCCGCGGTGAACACCCCTCGCTGGACCTTCGCCATGGTGACGCACTCGGGCGACGGCGACACGTTCTGGGACATCGTCCAGAACGGCGCCGAGCAGGCCGCCGCCAAGGACAACATCAACCTCCTCTACGCCCACAGCGACGAGGGACAGCAGCAGGCGCAGCTCGTCGACTCCTACATCTCCAAGAAGGTCGACGGCCTGATCGTCACCCTCGCCAAGCCCGAGGCGATGAAAGCCGTCGTCGCCAAGGCCACCAGGGCCGGCATCCCCGTGATCACGGTGAACTCCGGATCCGAGCAGTCCAAGGCCTACGGCGCCCTCACCCACATCGGCCAGGACGAGACGATCGCCGGCGAGGCCGTCGGCGACGAGCTCGACGCGCGCGGCAGGAAGAAGGCCCTGTGCGTCCTGCACGAGCAGGGCAACGTCGGCCACGAGCAGCGCTGCGCCGGCGCGAAGAAGACCTTCGACGGCGAGATGCAGAACCTGTACGTCGACGGCACCAACATGCCGGACGTCCAGGCCTCCATCGAGGCGAAGCTGCAGACCGACCAGTCCCTCGACGCGGTCGTCACCCTCGGCGCGCCCTTCGCCGACGCGGCCGTCCAGGCCAAGGAGGACGCGGGGTCCGAGGCGGAGATCGACACCTTCGACCTCAACGCGAGGGTGGCCGAAGGGCTGCGGCAGGGCTCGCTCGGCTTCGCCGTCGACCAGCAGCCGTACCTCCAGGGCTACCAGGCCGTGGACCTGCTGTGGCTGTACCGGTACAACGCAGACGTGCTCGGCGGAGGACGGCCGGTCCTGACCGGACCGCAGATCATCACCGAGAAGGACGCCGCCGAGCTTCAGGAATACACGGAGCGGGGGACCCGATGAGCCAGGCCGCACCAACGGCGACACCCGACAGGACACCGGAGAAGCAGGACGAGCGGCTGCTCGGCACCTCGCCGCTGCGCAAGCTGATGGGCCGGCCGGAGCTGGGCTCGGTCGTCGGCGCCCTCGCCGTTTTCGTCTTCTTCTCGATCGTCGCGGACGCCTTCCTCCAGACATCCAGCCTCGCCACCGTCCTGTACGCGGCCTCGACGCTCGGCATCATGGCCGTGCCCGTCGCCCTGCTGATGATCGGCGGCGAGTTCGACCTCTCCGCGGGTGTGATGGTGACCAGCTCCGCGCTGATCTCCTCGATGTTCAGCTACCAGATGACCGCCAACGTCTGGGTCGGCGCGCTCGTCTCGCTGCTGCTCACGCTCGGGCTCGGCGCGTTCAACGGCTACGTGCTGACCCGCACCAGGCTGCCCAGCTTCATCATCACGCTCGGCACGTTCCTGATGCTGACGGGCCTGAACCTCGGACTGACCAAGCTGATCAGCGGCACGGTCTCCACCAAGGCGATCGGCGACATGGAGGGCTTCGGGTCCGCATCGAGCGTCTTCGGCGAGTTCACCATCGGCGGCACGAGCGTCAAGGCGACCATCGTGTGGTGGTTCGTACTGGTCGCGCTCGCCACCTGGATCCTGCTGCGCACCCGGTTCGGCAACTGGATCTTCGCGGTGGGCGGCGGCGCCGACGCGGCCCGCGCGGTGGGCGTCCCCGTCAAGCGGACCAAGATCCTGCTGTACATGGGCGTCGCCTTCGCCGCCTGGGTCTCGGGACAGCACCTGCTCTTCTCGTTCGACGTGGTGCAGTCCGGCGAGGGCGTCGGCAACGAGCTGACGTACATCATCGCGGCGGTCATCGGCGGCTGCCTGATCACCGGCGGCTACGGATCGGCGATCGGCTCCGCGGTCGGCGCGCTGATCTTCGGTATGACCAGCAAGGGCATCGTCTACGCGGAGTGGAACCCGGACTGGTTCAAGTTCTTCCTCGGAGCGATGCTCCTCCTGGCCACCCTGCTCAACGCATGGGTACGCAAGCGTGCGGAGGCGACCACCTAGATGAGTTCCCTTGTCGAGCTCGACGGAGTCAGCAAGTACTACGGCAACGTCCGGGCGCTCGAAGGCGTCTCGCTCGAGTGCCGCGCCGGTGAGATCACCTGCGTCCTCGGGGACAACGGCGCGGGCAAGTCCACCCTGATCAAGATCATCGCGGGACTGCACCGGCACGACGCCGGCACGCTGCGCATCGAGGGCGAGGAGACCTCGCTCACCAGCCCGCGCGAGGCGCTGGACCGCGGCATCGCCACCGTCTACCAGGACCTGGCCGTCGTCCCGCTGATGCCGGTGTGGCGGAACTTCTTCCTCGGCTCCGAGCCGACCAGGGGCGCCGGGCCCTTCAAGCGCCTCGACGTCGAGACCATGCGTGAGACCACCCGCTCCGAGCTGCTGCGGATGGGCATCGACCTGCGCGACGTCGACCAGCCCATCGGGACGCTGTCCGGCGGCGAGCGGCAGTGCGTGGCGATCGCCCGCGCCGTCTACTTCGGCGCCAAGGTGCTAATCCTGGACGAGCCGACCGCCGCGCTCGGGGTCAAGCAGTCCGGCGTCGTACTGAAGTACGTGGCCGCGGCCCGCGACGCCGGTCTGGGAGTGGTTCTCATCACCCACAACCCGCACCACGCCTATCTGGTCGGCGACCGCTTCGTGCTGCTCAAGCGCGGTGTCATGTCGGCGAGCCACACCAAGGAGACCGTCACACTCGACGAGCTCACACGGCAGATGGCGGGCGGCAACGAGCTCGAGGACCTGCGCCACGAGCTGGAGCGCGCCCCCGGACCCACCCACCTCGGCGGCCATCCGGCAGGCGGCACCCGGCCCGCCGGGTAGCGCACGGTTGGAGCCGTGGCCCGCCCGCCTACTAGCATCGAGGGGGCGGCCCCCGCCCGCCCGGACCCCCACCCGCCCCGGACCCACCGCCGAGGACCCGGACCGGCCACCACGACCCGCAGGGACGACTTGAGTACGTACCGCGACTTCACGAACCGAGGCACCGCACGCGCCACCGTCCTGAAGACGGTCGGCACACGGGAGCGGCGCTCGCACCTCACCGCGCCCCGTGTCCCCACGGTCGGCATCGACATCGGCGGCACCAAGGTGATGGCGGGCGTCGTCGACGCCGACGGGGTCATCCTCGAGAAGGTCCGCACCGAGACCCCCGACAAGTCCAAGAGCCCCAAGGTCGTCGAGGACACCATCTGCGAGCTGGTCCTCGACCTCTCCGACCGCCACGACGTGCACGCCGTGGGCATCGGTGCGGCCGGCTGGGTCGACGCGGACCGCTCCAAGGTCCTCTTCGCACCCCATCTGGCCTGGCGGAACGAGCCCCTGCGCGACGCGCTCTCCGCCCGTCTCGCCGTCCCCGTACTCGTCGACAACGACGCCAACACCGCCGCCTGGGCGGAGTGGCGCTTCGGCGCGGGGCGCGGCGAGGACCACATCGTGATGATCACGCTCGGCACCGGTATCGGCGGCGCGATCCTCGAGGACGGCCAGGTCAAGCGCGGCAAGTTCGGCGTCGCCGGCGAATTCGGCCATATGCAGGTGGTGCCGGGCGGCCACCGCTGCCCGTGCGGCAACCGCGGCTGCTGGGAGCAGTACAGCTCGGGCAACGCCCTGGTCCGCGAGGCCCGAGAACTGGCCGCCGCCGACTCCCCGGTCGCCTACAGCATCATCGACCGCGTCGGCGGCAACATCCACGACATCACCGGGCCGCTGATCACCGAGCTGGCCCGCGAGGGCGACGCGATGTGCGTCGAGCTGTTCCAGGACATCGGCCAGTGGCTCGGCGTCGGCATCGCCAACCTCGCCGCCGCCCTCGACCCGTCGTGCTTCGTCATCGGCGGCGGCGTCAGCGCCGCCGACGACCTGCTGATCGGCCCCGCCAGGGACGCGTTCCGCCGCCACCTGACCGGCCGCGGCTACCGTCCCGAGGCCCGGATCGCCAAGGCCCAGCTCGGTCCGGAAGCGGGTATGGTCGGCGCGGCCGACCTCGCACGGCTGGTGGCACGCCGCTTCCGCCGCGCCAACCGCCGCCGCGTGGAACGCCACGAGCGCTACGAGCGCTACGCGCAGGCCCTGCGCAGTCCGAGCTCTGCACGCCTCACCCAGGAACCCCCGTCATGACAACGCTGACCACCCGCCGACCGACGCCGCAGACCCCGCCGCCCCCCGAGGGCCGACGCCACATGATCGTGCGCCGGTGGATCACCGCGATCGTCATCGTGCTGCTGATCGGCATCCCGGCCGGCTATCTGGCGATCTCCGCCGAGCAGAGCCGTGCCAGCGGCCGCGACAAGGCGGCGGAGTCCGCCGCGGAGGGCCTGCGCGACTTCTGGCCGTCCCTGATGAAACGCCGCATCTACGAGGTGCCGATCCCCGCGCGCTCCACGGGCGTCGCCTACTTCGAGACCAGCAACTGGAAGACCAGCCGCCTCTACGTGGAGTTCCGCACCTCCGCCGAGGGCCTCGACGCCTTCCTGAAGGGAGTCGGCACCAGCCGCGCCGCACTGGAGGAGGGCAAGATCACCATCAGTGACCGCGACGCCGGGGTGGTCGGCTGGAACTTCGGCCTCGAGCACCGGGTCTGGGCCGGCACCGTCCACACCCAGAAGGACCCGCGGCCGAGCCAGGACATCGTGGCCGACCTGACCGACCCGGACCGTCCCCTGGTCTACGTCGTCTCGACGACCAACCCGTAGGGACCGGGCACCGGAAGAGCCCGGCCGCCCCCGGTGCTCCGTCAGCAGGACCGGAGCCGGAGCCGGAGCGAACGGGCTGCCCGTCGCCGCGCCACGCATCGCGCGCGCAAGGTCTCCGCGGGCCACGACGGCAACGGCGACGGTCGTTTCAGGCCCGCGGATTCTTTGAATTCACCGGAATCCAGCTCCCGTTCACCGGCAGTTCTCCTGGCTGCCGGACATCAGCGCCGCGAGATCCCCGACGGGAAAGCGCACACGCCCGAATCGCCGCGCTGTGATCCACGGCACATGTTCCGGGGTCTGACGGTGGGTTAGGCTTCAGCCGCATTCTGTTCGTCTGCCAGAACAGCGTGGCGGGGGCAGGGGGGTTCCTGGGGGGAGCTGCCTTTCGGACTTGGCGTCACCTCGCGCTGCCTGAAAGGAACTTCTCATGGCATCTCGCCTTCGTCGACGGTTGCCTGCCGGTCTCGCGGGGACCTCCATGGCCGTGGCGGGGGGACCGCCGTCGCCTTCGCCGCGATGACACCTTTCGCGGCGGCCACCGGTGGAACGGCACAGGAAATGCCGCCGTCCACGGTCGGGAATTCCGCCCAAGAAGGGCGACGGTCGGCATTCTGCCGGCCGGGCAGAAGGCGTTGCCTCCGGCGGTAAGCGGTCTGTTCTGGCCGGAATTCGTGTGACCGGCTGAAAACCACCGGGTGGGGCTCAGTATCTCGTTTTCTCTCACATGTCCTGACCCGGGCCGCACGGCCGGAGCCGTCCCGCCGCGTCCGCCGTACGAGGCGACGGGGCGCACCTGCCGTGCCCGGGTCCCAATCCTCTGGGGAACATTCTTGACAGCCAATCGTTCACGCCTCATGTGGACCACGAGCGCCGCCGCGGCGCTCGCCGCACTGCTGACATCCGCTCCGGCGAACGCCCTCCACGGCGACGATGCCCCCGCCGGACTCGGCTTCACCGCGAAGGTCAACGTCGGGGACCAGACCGCCTGCACCGGCACCCTCGTCTCGCCCCGGTGGGTACTGACCGCCGCCTCCTGCTTCGCCCCGGACGGAAAGCCCGCCGCCGGCAAGCCCGCCGTCGGCACCACCGTCACCGTCGGCCGCACCGACCTCACCCAGACCACGGTCGGGGCCACCCGGGCGGCGGTCGAACTCGTCCCGCACCCCGAGCGGGACCTGGTCCTGGTGAAGCTGCAGACCGGTGTCGCCGGTGTGAAGCCGGTCGCCCTGGCCGCCACGCCGGTGACGGCCGAGGAGAGCGTGCAGGCGGCCGGTTTCGGCCGCACGAAGACGACGTGGGTCCCCGACAAGCTGCACACCGCCTCGTTCACGGCAGCAGGCGACGGCTCGGCGAACGTCGCTCTGACGGCGACCGGCGACGCGGTCGTCTGCCAGGGGGACGCCGGCGGCCCCGTCCTGCGTGAGGCGGGCGGAACGCAGGAGCTGGTCGCCGTCACCAGCAGGTCGTGGCAGGGCGGATGCCTCGGCACGCCGTCCACGGAAACCCGGACGGGAGCCGTCGCGACCCGCGTCGACGACGTGCGCTCCTGGATCACCGGCACGGCGTCCCTCGTTCCGGGCGACCTGAGCGGCGACAACAAGCCCGACCTCGTCGCGGTCGACGACCTCGGCAAGCTGTACCTCTACCCGGGTACGGGCACCGGCGCTCTCGGTACGCGCGCCCTCATCGGGACGGGCGGATGGTCGGGTGCCTCCGTGACCCACCGCGGTGACTGGACCGGGGACGGCATGGAGGACATCGTCGCCCGCGTCGGCAGCGAGCTGCGCGTCTACCCCAACCGCGGCGACGGCTCGCTCGCCTCTCCGATCAGGATCGGCACCGGCCTGCCAACGAACGCCCAGGTCGTCGGCGTCGGCGACGCCACCCTGGACGGACAGCCCGACCTCGCCATCTCGTACCACGACAAGCTGTACATGTACGCGGGCGTCAGCAGTCCCACCCCGTCCGTGGCCGCACCCGTCCTCATCGGCAACGGCGGCTGGGGCGTCATGAGCCTGACCGCACCCGGCGACGCCGACCGGGACGGCCGGGTCGACCTGCTGGCCCGGGACACCCGTGACGGCATCCTGTACATCTACCTCGGACAGGCCAACGGCACGTTCAGCGACCGGACCGAGTACGGCCACTCGTACACCGTCTCCTGGCGGCCCCTGATCGCCGGCGCCGCCGACGCCAACCGCGACGGCGTCGCCGACATGTGGACCACCGCGGCGGACGGCACCCTGCAGTTCTACAAGGGCGGGACCTCGATCCACGGCCCGGTCGACGGGCCGAGCACGCAGGTCGGCAACGGCGGCTGGAACGCCATGCGGTCCATCAGCTGACGCAGGGTCCGCCAACTCGCGGTTCCACCCGGTCCGCAACGGCCGGGAGTACAGCGGCGGGTCCCGTGTCCACGGGGCCCGCCAGCGGCTCCCGGCCGTCCGGGAAGGCGGCGGGTTCACACGGCGTTCCGACCCGGGCGCGTGGGAGAGCGCGAGATGTGAGAACGTGCAGGGCGTGAGCGAGACACCCAAAACCCTGCAGTACCGCATTGACGGGCCAGAAGACGCACCCGCCCTGATCCTGGGTCCCTCACTGGGTACCACGTGGCACATGTGGGACCGGCAGATCCCCGAACTCTCCGAGCGGTGGCGGGTGGTCCGGTTCGATCTGCCCGGCCACGGCGGCGCACCCGCGCACCCGGCCCCCTCCGTCGGCGAGCTCGCCGAGCGGCTGCTGGCCACCCTGGACCAGCTGGGCGTGCAGCGCTTCGGTTACGCGGGCTGCTCCATCGGCGGCGCGGTCGGCATCGAGTTGGCCCTGCGCCATCCGCAGCGCGTCGCGACCCTGGCGCTGGTCGCCGCGTCGCCCCGGTTCGGCACGGCCGACGAGTTCCGCCAGCGCGGTGTCGTCGTACGCACCAACGGCCTCGACCCGATGGCCCGCAGCGCGCCGGAGCGCTGGTTCACCGCGGCCTTCGCCGCCGCCCAGCCGGCCATCGTCGAGTGGGCCGTGCAGATGGTCCGCACCACCGACCCCGGCTGCTACATCGCCGCCTGCGAGGCCCTCGCCGCCTTCGACGTCCGGGCCGAACTCGGCCGGATCGGCGTCCCCACGCTCGTCGTGGTCGGGTCGGAGGACCAGGTGACGGGCCCCGCGGAGGCCCGCACCCTGGTCGCCGGGATTCCGGACGCCCGGCTCGCGCTGGTACCCGGGGCCTCCCACCTGGCTCCGGTCGAGCAGCCCGCCGCCGTCACGGACCTGCTCTCCCACCACTTCGCGACCGCCTGGCACGACACCCTCTCCGCGTTCCCCGCCCCGCCGGCCGCGCCCGCCACCTCCGTGCCCGTCGCGCCGGTCGCCGAGATCGCCCCGCCCGCCCCCGAGCAGCCGCATGCCACCGGGTCCGGCAGGCCCGACCCGTACCAGGCCGGGATGAAGGTGCGGCGCGAGGTGCTCGGCGACGCGCACGTGGACGCGGTCATGGCCGACGGCGACGACTTCACGGGCGACTTCCAGGAGCTGATCACCCGCTACGCCTGGGGTGAGGTGTGGGCCCGTGAGGGCCTGGACAGACGCACCCGCAGCTGTGTGACGCTGACCGCCCTGGTCGCGGGCGGGCACCTCGACGAGCTGGCCTCCCACACCCGGGCGGCGCTGCGCAACGGACTGACCCCGGCGGAGATCAAGGAAGTCCTGATCCACACCGCCGTGTACTGCGGTGTCCCGACGGCGAACGCGGCCTTCAAGGTGGCACAGGGCGTGATCCAGGAGGAGACGACGCTCCGGGCGTAGCAGGATGGTGGCATGAGGCTCACCAAGAAGACCCATGCCTGCGTGCAGCTCGAGAAGGACGGGCGGCGTCTGGTCATCGACCCCGGCGGCTTCAGCGAACAGGACGCCGCCCTGGGGGCCGATGTCCTCCTCGTGACGCACGAGCACCCCGACCACTTCGACGAGGGCAGACTGCGTGCGGCGCTCGAGGCGAACCCCGACGCCGCGCTGTGGACCTTGCGCAGTGTCGCCGAGCAGCTCTCCGCCGCGTTCCCGGGACGTGTCAACACGGTGGGCCACGGGGACGCGTTCACGGCGGCCGGCTTCGAGATCCAGGTGCACGGCGAGCTGCACGCGGTGATCCACCCGGACATCCCGCGGATCACCAACGTCGGCTACCTGGTGGACGGCTCCGTCTTCCACCCGGGCGACGCCCTCACCGTGCCCGACCGGGCGGTGGACACGCTGATGCTGCCGGTGCACGCCCCGTGGAACAAGATCTCCGAGGTGATCGAGTACGTGCGCGAGGTGAAGCCGCGCCGCGCCATCGACGTCCACGACGCCCTCCTCACCGACCTCGCCCGGCCGATCTACGACCGGCAGATCGGCGAGCTCGGCGGCGCGGACCACGGCCGGCTGGCCCCCGGCGAGTCCCGGGACGTGTGAGGCCACGGCGGGCGCGAACGCGTGACTGTCGTACCCCGCCGTTAGGCTTTGCGCCATGCGTATCGCCACGTGGAACGTCAACTCGATCACCGCCCGGCTGCCCCGGCTGCTGGCCTGGCTGGAGAGCAGCGGCACCGATGTGCTGTGCCTCCAGGAGACCAAGTGCACCGAGGAGCAGTTCCCCGCCGCGGAGCTGCGCGAGCTGGGCTACGAGTCCGCGGTCCACGCCGACGGCCGGTGGAACGGGGTGGCGCTCGTCTCCCGGGTGGGCCTCGAGGACGTCGTGCGCGGCCTGCCCGGCGGTCCTGACTACGGGGGCCTCCAGGAGCCGAGGGCGATCTCGGCGACCTGCGGCCCCGCCCGCCTCTGGTCGGTGTACGTGCCCAACGGCCGCGAGGTCGCCCACGACCACTACGACTACAAGCTGCGCTGGCTGGCGGCCCTGTCAGTCGCGGTGACGGAGGACGCGGCGGCCGGGCGGCCGTTCGCCGTGCTCGGCGACTTCAACATCGCGCCGACCGACGACGACGTGTGGGACCCGTCCTTCTTCGAGGGCATGACCCATGTGACGCCCGCCGAGCGGACCGCTCTGGCGACGCTTCGTGAGCGGGGTCTGGCCGATGTGGTGCCGCGTCCGCTGAAGTACGAGCACCCGTTCACGTACTGGGACTACCGCCAGCTCTGCTTCCCCAAGAACCGCGGCATGCGCATCGACCTGGTGTACGGCAACGAGCCCTTCACGAAGGCGGTCAAGGACAGCTACGTCGACCGCGAGGAGCGGAAGGGCAAGGGCGCCTCGGACCACGCGCCGGTCGTCGTCGACCTGGACGCATGACGTTCACCGGCGCGCGCCCTGTGGTGCACCCGGCTGTCCGGGTGGGAGTCTTTGCGGTATGAACATCCCTTTCTTGGACCATTGGCTGGGGCGCCACGGCGAACGGGACAAGGGCGACGCGGCTGCCACGGAGCACGATCCCGAGCGCGCGGCGGCCATCACCGACCTGCTGTCCGAGTGCGAGCTGCTGCGCGCCAGAGCGGCACAGGCCGGACTGGAACTGGACGACTCACCGAGCTCGTTGACCGCGCTGGACCAGCTGCCACCGCGCTGGCGCGACGACCCGGAGGAGCTGCCCTGGCTGGGCAACGACGCGGGGCTCTATCTGGGCACCGTCATCGTGCGCACGGTTCCCGGCGCGGCCTGGCACATCTGGCCGGGGGGCCACCCGGTGGTGCGGCTGGCCTCGGGGCGGGAGATCAGTGTGGTGGAGGCGGGCGTGGAGTGGGCGTTCAACGGGGCGCCGGAGCTCTCCCAGGTCTACGGCGAGGCGGCGGAGGCCTAGGGCCCCGTTCGTCCGGGTCTGGCGCCTCTCTTACGGGTCCATGGCTTCTCGTCCGGGCCGTGCCGGGCGTGTGCGGCCGGGGCGCTTCCGGCCGGTTGCGACCGATGTCGCTCGGCTGGGTTTCGCATTAGTACGGCTTATGCCCTCTTTATGCGTGTCGGGTGTGAAGCCCCTTGGCGGGCTGGATAGTTTGCGCTGACCGCGACACACAGCGACGAGTGGGCAGGGCAGCGTATGGTCGTCGATCCGTTGATCGAGCTGCGTGATGTGAACAAGCACTTCGGGCAGTTACATGTTCTCCAGGACATCAACCTCGCCGTCGGCCGCGGAGAGGTGGTGGTGGTCATCGGACCGTCCGGCTCGGGGAAATCGACGTTGTGCCGGGCCATGAACCGGCTCGAGACCATCGAGTCCGGACGTATCACGATCGACGGGCAGCCCCTGCCGGAGGAAGGCAAGGCCCTGGCGAAGCTCCGTGCCGACGTCGGCATGGTCTTCCAGTCCTTCAATCTCTTCGCGCACAAGACCGTCATGGCGAACGTCTCCCTGGGCCCCGTCAAGGTCCGGGGCCTCAAGAAGGAGGAAGCCGAACGACGCTCCCGTGAACTGCTCGACCGGGTGGGCCTGGCCGACCAGGCGTCGAAGTTCCCCGCCCAGCTCTCCGGCGGCCAGCAGCAGCGTGTGGCCATCGCCCGCGCCCTGGCGATGGACCCCAAGGTCATGCTCTTCGACGAGCCGACCTCCGCCCTCGACCCGGAGATGATCAATGAGGTGCTTGAGGTGATGCAGCAGCTCGCGGCCGAAGGGATGACCATGGTCGTCGTCACCCACGAGATGGGTTTCGCCCGCTCCGCCGCCAACCGTGTCGTCTTCATGGCCGACGGCCGCATCATCGAGGACCGCAGCCCCGACGACTTCTTCACCGACCCCCGGACCGACCGCGCCAAGGACTTCCTCTCCAAGATTCTCAAGCACTGACTGCCGGCGGGTCCCGGCGCCTTCACGGCGTGAACGGGACAAGCCCAGTGGTTCATGGAGCACCACCCACTCCCCGTGCGTGGCACGGGGACCCGGCCGGCAGCAGCCGGTGATCACTCCTGGCGCAGCGGGACCGACGGATACGACGGGTCGGCTGCCGCGAGGAGAAGGTCAGCTGCGCGCCGCTCGGGTTGTGCTCGATGTAGAGCAGGTCGACGGTGTCGACGACCACGGCGAGACGGTGGCCGGCCGGTACGTCGTAGGCGCAACTCCAGGTCCACGGCGAACGGCTGACCGGGCGTCCGGCCGTGGAAGGTGTACGGCGCACGGGAGACCGGCTTGCCGAGGCCGAGCGGGCCCACGTCGCAGAGGTGTGCGACGAGGGTGCCGCTCTCCTTGGTGCTTGTGACCGGTGCTTGTGACCGCGGTGTGCAGCTCGGCGGTACCGCGGACCTGCCGCTCGGCCGCGCAGCGCTCCGACCGTCACACGGCGGCGAACGAGCGCGGCAGCAGCGGGCCCCGATCGGGGGCTTGTCCCGAAGGCCGCGCCCCAGCACTGTGGGGAGGTCCGCCCGAGCCGGTGAACGGAGACCCTGTGACCCCCATCCCGCTGCCCCATTCCCTGTACGGCTCCGGCCCGCACCGGGTGCTCGCCGTGCACGGCTGGTTCGCCGACCGCTCCGCCTACGCCCCACTCCTCCCGGACCTCGACACGAAGAGCTTCACCTATGCCTTCGTCGACCTGCGGGGCTACGGCGAGGCGCGCGACGTCCGAGGCGCGTACACCACGTCCGAGGCCGCCGGGGACCTCCTCGCGCTCGCGGACCGGCTCGGCTGGGACTCGTTCTCGCTCGTCGGCCACTCGATGGGCGGCTCCGTGGCGCAGCGTGTACTGGCGACGGCCCCGCGGCGTGTGCGGCGGATCGTTGGCATCTCGCCCGTTCCCGCCTGCGGCCTGAAGATGCCGCCGGAGCAGTGGGAACTGTTCGCCTCCGCGGCGACCGCACCCGCGAGCCGCCGGGCCATCATCGACTTCACCACCGGCTCGGTCAGGCCGTCCGCCTGGCTGGAACGCATGGTCGAGCGCTCCCTGGCCCGCAGCGACCGCGATGCCTTCCGTGCCTGGCTCGACTCATGGGCGGGGGAGGACTTCCACTCCGAGGTGGTCGGCTCGACCGTTCCCGCCCTGGCGGTCACCGGCGCGCTGGACCCGGCGATCAGCGCCGGCTTCATGCAGGAGACCTGGCTCCGCTGGTACACCGAGGCCGACCTCGTCGAACTGCCGTGCGCGGGCCACTACGCCATGGACGAGACACCGCTGCAACTCGTCACCACCGTCGAGGACTTCCTGCGGGCGGACGTGAACGGACAAGATCTTCCGGTATGACGGTGCCCGATGTCTTCGACCCGAGGATCTACGCCCGGGGACTGCCGCACGAGTCGTTCCGGATGCTGCGCGACCACCACCCGGTGGCTTGGCAGGAGGAGTACGAGGTCCTCGGCTGGCCCGCGGGGCCCGGCTTCTGGGCGGTGACCCGGCACGCCGACGTCGTCCGCGTCCTCAAGGACCCCGCGGCCTTCTCCTCGCATCTCGGCGCCACCCAGATCCGCGACCCCGACCCCGCCGACCTGCCGTTCATCCGGCGCATGATGCTCAACCAGGACCCTGCGCCCCGTGCGGCAGCCGCCCCGGCCGCCCCCGGCACCAGGGAGGGACCGTCCGACCACGGCAGACTGCGTCGCCTGGTCAGCCGCGCCTTCACACCGCGGCGCGTCGACCGGTTCGCCGCGACGGCCCGCACCCGCGCCCGCCGGCTGCTGACCGCCGCACGTGACGGCGGCGACACGTTCGACCTCGTCGAGGCCGTCACCGACGACTACGCCCTGCTGAACCTCGCCGACCTGCTCGGCGTACCCGAGAGCGACCGGTCCCTCCTGCTCGAGTGGACCGAAAGGGTCATCGCCTACCAGGACCCCGACGAACCGCCGGTGCTCGGCCCCGACGGCGCACCCGTCAACCCGCGCTCGCCGGCCATGCTGCGGGAGATGTTCGACTACGCCCGGCAGCTCGCCGCGTGCAAGCGCCGCTGTCCCGCCGACGACGTGATGACGTCGCTCGCCACCGGTGAACTCCGCGAGGACGAGCTGGAGATGTTCTTCTTCCTGCTCACCGTCGCCGGCAACGACACCGTCCGCAGCGCCGCCCCCGGCGGCTTCCTCGCCCTGGCGGAGAATCCGGCACAGCAGCGCAGGCTGCGCTCGGGAGACGTGGACCCGGGCACGGCCGTCGAGGAACTGCTGCGCAACCACCCGCCCGTCCTCAGTTTCCGCCGCACCGCCACGAGGGACACCCTGATCGCCGGACGGACCGTCCGGGCCGGCGACAAGGTCGTCGTCTTCCACGCCTCCGCCAACCACGACGAGCGGGTCTTCGACGAGCCGCACCGCCTGGACCTGTCCCGCACCCCCAACCTGCACGTCTCCTTCGGGGACGGCCCGCACATCTGCCTGGGCGCGCACTTCGCCCGCCTTCAGCTGCGGGTCCTGCACGAGGAGGCACTCACCGCCCTGCCCCCGTACGCGCCTGCCGCCCCGCCCCGCAGACTGGTGTCCAACTTCATCAACGGCATCAAGTCCCTGCCGCTGCTGCTCGACTGAGCCGGCCGTCCGCTCAGGTCGCCGCGCGATGGGAGCTGCGGGCCGCCGGGACGGCGCTCTGGGCCGCCCGTGTCACATCCGCCACGAGCTCCACCACATCGGGGCCGTACGCCTGCGAGTTGACCACCTTGAGCAGCAGGCAGAACGAACCGGTGCCGTGCTTGCGGGCGAGCTTCTCGTGGTGCCGGGCCAGATAACGGGTGGCCGCCTGGTTGGTGATGGCGCGCTGCCCGAAGAAGAGGAAGACCGGGCGCGCCCCCTGGTCGGTCGTCAGTCTCGCCAGCAGCACGTACTCGGACACGCCCGGCTCCATGCGGTACCGCTCCGAACCGATCTGGAACGAGGCCTGGTCCGGACCGGGCTCGGCATCCGTGTTGATCTTCACGCCGGGCAGCATGCTGTGGAGATGAGCCAGCGAGCGCCTGTTCGACCCCGGGCCGCCGACGCAGAACTCCGTCCGCTCGCCGAAGCCCTGCTGTGCCGCGTCGTGCCAGACGATCTGGGTGTGCGCCCCGCAGTCCTTGATGAGCGCGGACAGCTCGAGCAGCGCGAACACGTCGAACCGGTGCACCGAACCGTCACGGCTGGAATCCCGGTTGACGACCAGCACGCATTCGGAGTTCCCCGGCAGCCCGAAGAACGCCTGCTTGCGCCGCAGTCGCCGCCGCCAGAGGTAGGTGCGGGCGAGCCAGCCGAGCGTGGCACTGATTCCCGCGGCCACCACGCCGAGCACGATGTTGCGTACGTCGTCAGTCATGGGCGCGCATGCTAGCGGTGCGGTGGAAGGTTGTTCGAGTCCCATCCGTTCCGGTGCTGTTGGCGACGCCGCCGGAAAGTTACGCTGCGCCGACACCGGCTGACCGGAGGTACGAATGCGTCGCTCCACCGCACGGAACATGACGGTCGTGGCCCTTGCCGCGGCCGTCGCCTCGATCGGCGTCGCGGCTCCCCCCGCGCCGTACGCCGCCCCACCGGCGGCACCGTCCGCCAAGGCCCCGCCCGCCAAGACGCCGGTCGCCGTCGGCCACGGCGGCGCCGTCGCGAGCGTCGACGCCGACGCGTCGGCGGCGGGCATCGAAGTGCTGCGCAACGGAGGCAACGCGGTGGACGCGGCGGTGGCGACCGCCGCCGCGCTCGGGGTGACGGAGCCGTACTCCGCGGGCATCGGCGGGGGCGGCTACTTCGTCCACTACGACGCCCGGACCCGCTCCGTGCACACCATCGACGGCCGGGAGACCGCACCCCGGTCCGCCGACGCCTCCCTCTTCCTGGAGGACGGTGAACCGATCCCGTTCGCCGAGGCCGTGACCAGCGGACTGGGCGTGGGCACCCCCGGCACGGCGGCCACCTGGGACGCCGCCCTCGACGCCTGGGGCAGCCGGCCGCTCGGGGAGCTGCTGAAGCCGGCGGAGCGGCTGGCGAAGCACGGCTTCACCGTCGACGCCACCTTCCGCGAGCAGACCGCCGACAACGAGGCGCGCTTCCGCGACTTCCCGGCATCGGCCGAGCTGTTCCTGCCCGGCGGGCGGCTCCCGGTCGTCGGCTCCGTCATCAGGAATCCCGACCTCGCCCGCACCTACAAGGAGCTCGGCCGCAAGGGCGCCGGTGCCCTCTACGAGGGCGACCTCGCCAGGGACGTCGTCCGCACCGTGCGCAACCCCCCGGTCGACGAGGGCACGACGCGCGTCGTCCGCCCCGGCGACCTGACGGAGCGCGACCTGCGGGCGTACGAGACGGTGCGGCGCACGCCCACCAAGGTCTCGTACCGCGGTCTGAACGTGTACGGCATGCCGCCGTCCTCCTCCGGCGGCACCACCGTCGGCGAGGCGCTCAACATCCTGGAGCGCACGGACCTGTCGGACGTCTCCGAGGAGCGGTATCTGCACCGGTTCATCGAGGCCAGCCGGATCGCCTTCGCCGACCGCGGGCGGTGGGTCGGCGACCCGGCGTTCGAGTCCGTGCCGACGTCGGGGCTCCTGTCGCAGCGGTTCGCCGACTCGCGTGAGTGCCTGATCAAGGACGACGCGGTGCTCACCAGCCCGCTGGCGCCGGGCGACCCGAGCCGGCCCGAGCGGTGCGGGTCGTCGGGGAAGGCGGCGCCGACGACGTACGAGGGGGAGAACACCACCCATCTGACGACCGCCGACAAGTGGGGCAACGTCGTCGCCTACACGCTCACCATCGAGCAGACCGGCGGCAGCGGCATCACCGTGCCCGGGCGGGGTTTCCTGCTCAACAACGAGCTGACCGACTTCTCCTTCGCGCCGGCCGACCCCGCCGTCCACGACCCGAATCTGCCCGGCCCCGGCAAGCGGCCGCGTTCCTCCATGTCCCCGACGATCGTGCTGGACGGTCACGGCCGCCCCGTGGTGGCGCTCGGCTCACCGGGCGGCTCGACCATCATCACCACGGTCCTGCAGACGCTGACCGGTCATCTGGACCGGGGGCTGCCCCTGGTTGACGCGATCGCGGCGCCGCGGGCCAGCCAGCGCAACCAGCCGACGACCGATCTGGAGCCGGCCCTGTGGAACAGCCCGTCGCGGGCACGTCTCGAGGCGATCGGGCACCGGTTCCGGCTCAACCCGGAGATCGGCGCTGCCACCGCCGTCCAGCGGCTGCCGGACGGCCGGTGGCTGGCGGCGGCCGAGAAACAGCGGCGCGGCGGCGGTTCCGCGATGGTGGTCCGTCCCGCCCGCTGAGCCGGCCGCATCCGGCGCGGCCGGGCGGAGGTAACCCGTCCGGCCGTGCGAGCGAGGCGGTACGGACGCGCCGGGGTAGGGAGCCTTTCGACAGAAAGGCCCCCCGTGCGCATTCGACACACCGCTCTCGCCCTGGCCGCCGGCTTCGTCGTGCTCTCAGCGGCGACAATGCCCGCGGCCGCGCAGCCTGGCACGATCCCGCCCCCGCCCCCGCCCGCTCCCGGCAGCTACCGCGCCGCACCGGAGGCGGACGTCGACGCGGCCGCACTTCTCGCCGCGCTGGGGCGCTGCACCACTCAGATCTCGAAGGGCGGGTACGCCACCGACCGGGGGAGGGCCGCGAACATTCCGGTCTGCGAGCGCCGCGAGGCCGTGTACTGGACGGCGGACATGGACATCGACTGCGACGGCCGGCGCACGGCGCGCTGCAACCGTGACACCGACCCGTCGTACCAGCCGGCCACCGCCTTCACCCAGTCGGACGGCAGATATCTCAATGCCGAGAAGCTGCCGTTCGTCGTCGTGCCGGCCCCCAGCGGGATCTGGGACTACCGGTCGTCGGGCATCCGCGGCGGTTCGGCCGCCGTGATGATCCACGACGGCAAGGTGGTGTACGGGGTCGTCGGCGACACCGGGCCGAGCGGGATCATCGGGGAGGCGTCGTACGGAGCGGCGCAGGCGCTCGGGATCGATCCGGACCCGGCGACGGGCGGTGTCCCCTCAGGGGTCACGTACATCGTCTTCAAGGATTCGAAGGTGTCGCCGATCGAGAGCCACCCGTCGGCGGCCGCACTCGGCGAGGAGCTGGCCCGCCGGTTCCTGGCCGGTGCGGAGGAGACCGGGGCGGCAGCGCGGTGAGGGCGTGCCGCACGGCCGGCGGCGTGGGCGATGCCCGCCCCGTCGAGTACCGCGCGAGCGGCGCGGCGTAGTCTCGCGGGCGTGAGTGCCGACAAGTTCGCCAGCGCCAGGTACGTCAGCGTCACCACCTTCCGCAAGGACGGGACCGGGGTGGCCACGCCCGTGTGGTTCGCCGTGGACGGCGGCGAGTTGTTCGTCTGGACCCGCACCGACTCGTGGAAGGTCAAGCGCCTGCGCAGGGACAGCCGGGTCGTCGTCACCGTCTGCGACGCGCGCGGCAGGATCACGGATGGCGCGCCCACCGCCGAGGGCACCGCGCGGCTGCTCGACGACTCCGGCACCCGCTCGGTGCGCCGGCTGCTGTCCCGCAAGTACACCTGGCAGTTCTGGGCCGTCGACTGGCCCGCGGCGATCGCCCGCCTCGGCAAGCGCCCGCACACGGGTATCGCGGTCACGTTCTGAAAACGGGGTGTAGCAGCGCCGTAACACGTCTGCGGTCCAATGCCTGCGGCGCCCTTGGAGCGGAGGGCTTCGTTCTGTAGTTCGGCCAGGGCCATGGGCAGGCGGGCGATGACGGTGGATCAACTTTCGGCGGACATCGAGGCGTTCGTACGGTACTTCAACGGGCTGCTGGCGCGGCTGGACCCGGACGGGGGCTGGTACGCGGTCTTCCGGCAGCGCGACCCCGAGGGGATGCAGGCGTGCCTGGAGGGCCGTGAGATCCCGCCCTGGGACGTGGTCGAGTCCCTGCTGCAGGACCTCCGGGCCGGGGACGCGGCCGAGTCCACGCGGGCGGCGCAGCTGCACGCCGCGGCCGCCGCCGCACACGACCGGCTGCCCGGCGGGCGCGCGACGCTGGAGGAGCGCGCCGAGCTGATGCGCCACGAGCGACTGCGCGCGCAGGCCCGGGCCGAGGAGCTGCTGCGCCTCCTGGCCGCCTCCCCGGACGACGCGCGCCTCACGCACGATCTTGCCTGGACCCGCGACGACCACAGCCGAGCGGTGCGCCGCCAGACCGAACTGGAGTCCCGCGCGGCAGCCCTCGCCGCCGCCCGCCCGGCGCCGCCGCCGAACGGCTCCGCCCTCGCGCGGGAGCCGCACGGTGCCACGACCCAGGGCTACGGCCCGCTCCCGGGCGGCGTCCTGGACGACGGCCGGTACGCCGCGTTCGCTCCCGCCCACGGACAACCGCAGGGCGCCGTGCCGGCGGAGGCTCCGGATGCGGCACGGGCGGAGGCCCACGACGGGCACGAACCCATGGTTGCCGCCGAGGCGGAGGCCCCGCAGGGTTCCCGGACGCGGCGGGGCGGGGGAACGGCCCCTGGGCCGGGCGACGATGGCGCCGCCCCCGCCCGTAAGGGCAAGAAGCCGCGTCGCCCCCGCGGCGGCGCCCGGTTCGCCGGTATCGAGGGGGCCGGGGACGATGCCGTCGCCGTGCCCGTGCTGCCGGTCGCCGGGGACACCCCGCGCGGGGCCCGGTACGGCGGCGGGGCCGACGCCGACCCAGTGCCGGTGGCGGGGCCCGCGCCGGACGAGGGCGCCGAGCGGGCCGCCGGCCGGACGGTGGCGGCCCTCTGCCGGCTCCGCGCCGAGGGCCGCGGCGGCGAGGCGCACGCACTGCTCTGCGAGGCCGCCGCGCGCCCCGCCGCCTGGCTGCCGGTGCTCGCCGACGAACTGCACCGCTCCGGGCTCGCGGCCGACTGGACCACTCTGCTCTGGGAGGCGGCGTCACAGCCGGCCTCACGGCTCGCGGCGGCCGCCGACGCGCTCGTCGCCGCCGGCCGCGGCGACGACGGCCGGCAGCTCCTGCGGCAGGGCGTCTTCCGCTCCGCCGACGAGATCGCGGACGCCGTCCGCACGCTCGTCGACACCGGCGCACCGGACCGCGCCCGCTCCCTGCTGGCCGCGTTCGTGCAGGTCCGCGCCCCCGAGGACAGCGCCGCCATGGCGGCGGGCGATCCCGTCCGGCTGGTGCCGCTGCTGCTCGACGCCGCCCGTGCCGCGTCACCGGCGCGGGAGCGGGACGTGGTCCACGCGCTGCGCGTAGCGGGGCACATCCACAGTTGAAACTGTTCGTTGTCGACCGCTCGGGTGCGAAACAAGATCGACTCAGCGGGTTCACGGCGATGGTCTTGCCCCCGTGTGTGACGAGGCTTACGTTCTCCATCTACGTATCCGCGTCTACGTGCGTAGAGGCTCTCTGGCGTCCCGTCGAAGGAGCAGCTCATGGCCACTGTCGTACGCGCCGCGCTCGTCCAGGCCACCTGGACCGGCGACACCGAATCCATGATCGCCAAACATGAGGAGCACGCCCGCGAAGCGGCCCGGCAGGGTGCCAAGGTCATCGGCTTCCAGGAGGTGTTCAACGCTCCCTACTTCTGCCAGGTCCAGGAGCCCGAGCACTACCGCTGGGCGGAGCCGGTGCCGGACGGCCCGACGGTCCGGCGGATGCAGGACCTCGCCCGGGAGACCGGCATGGTGATCGTGGTCCCGGTCTTCGAGATCGAGGGGGAGGGCTTCTACTACAACACCGCCGCCGTGATCGACTCCGACGGCAGTTATCTGGGCAAGTACCGCAAGCACCACATCCCCCAGGTCAAGGGCTTCTGGGAGAAGTACTACTTCAGGCCGGGCAACGCCGGCTGGCCCGTCTTCGACACGGCCGTCGGCAAGGTCGGCGTCTACATCTGCTACGACCGCCACTTCCCGGAGGGCTGGCGCCAGCTCGGCCTCCAGGGAGCCCAGTTGGTCTACAACCCGTCCGCCACCCACCGGGGCCTGTCGTCGCACCTCTGGCAGCTGGAGCAGCCCGCCGCGGCCGTCGCCAACGAGTACTTCGTCGCCGCCATCAACCGCGTCGGCATCGAGGAGTACGGCGACAACGACTTCTACGGCACCAGCTACTTCGTCGACCCGCGCGGCCAGTTCGTCGGCGACCTCGCCAGTGACAAGGAGGAGGAACTGGTCGTCCGCGACCTCGACTTCGATCTGATCGGGACCGTCCGGCAGCAGTGGGCGTTCTACCGCGACCGGCGCCCCGACGCGTACGAGGGGCTGGTGCGGCCGTGACCGACCTGTACGAGCGGCACAGGGCCGTCATCCCCGACTGGGTGGCGCTCTACTACAAGCGGCCGATCGAGATCACGCACGGCGAGGGCCGCCACGTCTGGGACGCGGACGGCAACCGCTACCTCGACTTCTTCGGCGGCATCCTCACCACGATGACCGCCCACGCCCTGCCCGAGGTCACCAAGGCGGTCAGCGAGCAGGCCGGGCGGATCATCCACTCCTCCACCCTCTACCTCAACCGCCCCATGGTGGAGCTCGCCGAGCGGATCGCGGCGCTGTCCGGCATCCCCGACGCCCGGGTCTTCTTCACCACCTCCGGCACCGAGGCCAACGACACCGCCCTGCTCCTCGCCACCGGGCACCGCCGTTCCAACCAGATCCTGGCGATGCGCAACAGCTACCACGGCCGGTCGTTCTCCGCGGTGTCGATCACCGGCAACCACGCCTGGTCGCCGACCAGCCTCTCGCCCCTCCAGACGCTGTACGTCCACGGCGGTGTCCGCACCCGTGGACCCTTCGCCCATCTGTCGGACGCGCAGTTCATCGAGGCGTGCGTCGCCGACCTCGAGGACCTGCTCGGCCACACCCATGACGTGGCGGCGCTGATCGCCGAGCCGGTGCAGGGCGTCGGCGGCTTCACCTCGCCGCCCGACGGGCTGTACGCCGCGTTCCGGGAGGTCCTCGACCGGCACGGCATCCTGTGGATCTCCGACGAGGTGCAGACCGGCTGGGGGCGCACCGGCGACCACTTCTGGGGCTGGCAGGCGCACGACAGGAACGGCCCGCCGGACATCCTCACCTTCGCCAAGGGCATCGGCAACGGCATGTCCGTCGGCGGTGTCGTCGCCCGCGCCGAGATCATGAACTGCCTCGACGCCAACTCCATCTCCACCTTCGGCGGCAGCCCCGTCACCATGGCCGCCGGTGTCGCCAACCTCGCGTACCTGCTGGAGCACGACCTCCAGGGCAACGCCCGCCGGGTCGGCGGCCTGCTGCTGGAGCGGCTGCGGGGCATCGCCGCGAGCGTGCCGGCCGTGCGAGAGGTACGGGGGCGCGGACTGATGATCGGCATCGAGCTGGTGAAACCCGGAACCGACGAGGCCGACCCGCAGGCGGCCGCGGCCGTCCTGGAGGCCGCCCGGGAGGGCGGGCTGCTGATCGGCAAGGGCGGCGGACACAGCACCAGCGTCCTGCGCGTCGCCCCACCCCTCTCACTGACCGTCGCCGAGGCGGAGGAAGGCGCCTCGGTCCTCGAACAGGCCCTGCGCAGCATCTAGCCCACCGCGAGGAGACCATGAGCAACCGCACCCTGATCCGTGGCGGTCTGGTCGTCACCGCCGCCGACGAGATGCACGCCGACGTCCTGGTCGAGGACGGCCGCGTCGCCGCGATCGCCGCCCACAACTCGCCCGTCTCCGAAGGCTGGACGGCCGCGCGGGCGATCGACGCCACCAACAAGTACGTCATCCCGGGCGGCGTCGACGCGCACACCCACATGGAACTGCCGTTCGGCGGAACGTTCGCCTCCGACACCTTCGAGACCGGCACCCGGGCCGCCGCCTGGGGCGGCACCACCACCATCGTCGACTTCGCCGTCCAGTCCGTGGGGCGGGCCCTGCGCGAAGGGCTGGACTCCTGGTACGCCAAGGCCGACGGCAACTGCGCCGTCGACTACGCCTTCCACATGATCCTCTCCGACGTCAACGAGCAGTCGCTGAAGGAGATGGACCTGCTGGTGGAGGAGGGCATCACCTCCTTCAAGCTCTTCATGGCCTACCCGGGCGTCTTCTACAGCGACGACGGGCAGATCCTGCGGGCCATGCAGCGGTCGGCCGTCAACGGCGGCCTGATCATGATGCACGCGGAGAACGGCATCGCCATCGACGTGCTCGTCGAGCAGGCCCTCGCCGAGGGCCGCACCGACCCGCGGTACCACGGCGAGGTCCGCAAGGTGCTGCTGGAGGCAGAGGCCACCCACCGGGCGATCCAGCTCGCCCGCGTCGCCGGCGCCCCGCTGTACGTGGTGCACGTCTCCGCCGAGGAGGCCGTGGCGGAGCTGGCGGCGGCCCGCGACAAGGGCCTGCCCGTCTTCGGCGAGACCTGCCCGCAGTATCTGTTCCTGTCGACCGACAACCTCGCCGAACCGGACTTCGAGGGCGCGAAGTACGTGTGCTCCACCCCGCTGCGGCCGCGCGAGCACCAGGCTGCCCTGTGGCGCGGGCTGCGCACCAACGACCTCCAGGTGGTCTCCACCGACCACTGTCCGTTCTGCTTCACCGGCCAGAAGGAGCTCGGCCGGGGCGACTTCTCCAAGATCCCCAACGGTCTGCCGGGGGTGGAGAACCGCATGGACCTCCTCCACCAGGCCGTCGTCGACGGTCACATCACCCGCCGCCGCTGGATCGAGATCGCCTGCGCCACCCCGGCCAGGATGTTCGGCCTCTACCCGAAGAAGGGCACCATCGCGCCCGGCGCCGACGCCGACATCGTCATCTACGACCCGCACGCCGAGCAGACCCTGTCCGTGGAGAGCCACCACATGAACGTCGACTACTCGGCGTACGAGGGCCGGCGCGTCACCGGACGGGTGGAGACGGTCCTGTCCCGCGGCGAAGTGGTCATCGACGGGCGGACCTTCACCGGACGCGCCGGACACGGCGTCTACATCCCCCGCTCCACCTGCCAGTACCTCGACCACTAGGGAGGCCCCGCCATGGACTTCGGACTCGTCCTGCAGACCGACCCTCCCGCGTCCGCGGTCGTCGGACTGATGCGACGCGCGGAACGCAACGGCTTCCGCTACGGCTGGACCTTCGACTCCGCGGTGCTGTGGCAGGAGCCGTTCGTCATCTACAGCCGCATCCTGGAGCACACGACGAAACTGACCGTCGGACCGATGGTCACCAACCCGGGCACCCGCACCTGGGAGGTCACCGCCTCCACCTTCGCGACGCTCAACGACATGTACGGCAACCGCACCGTCTGCGGCATCGGCCGCGGCGACTCCGCGATGCGGGTGGCCGGCCGCAAACCGAACACCCTGGCCAGGCTCGGCGAGGCGATCGACGTCATCCGCGACCTCGCGGAGGGACGCGAGGCCGAGGTCGACGGGCAGCCGCTGCGCATCCCGTGGGTCAGGGACGGGAAGCTGCCGGTCTGGATGGCGGCGTACGGGCCGAAGGCGCTCGCCCTCGCCGGGCAGAAGGCCGACGGCTTCATCCTCCAGCTCGCCGACCCGTATCTGACGGAGTGGATGGTGAAGGCCGTGCGCGCCGCTGCGGCCGAGGCGGGGCGCGACCCGGACGCCGTCACCATCTGCGTCGCGGCCCCCGCGTACGTGGGCGACGACCTGGCGCACGCCCGCGACCAGTGCCGCTGGTTCGGCGGCATGGTCGGCAACCACGTCGCGGACCTGGTCTCCCGCTACGGCGAGCACTCCGACATGGTCCCGGAGGCGCTGACCGCGTACATCAAGGAGCGGCACGGCTACGACTACAGCCACCACGGTCGCGCCGGGAACCCGTCCACCGACTTCGTCCCCGACGAGATCGTCGACCGCTTCTGCCTTCTCGGCCCGGCCGAGGCCCACATCGAGAAGCTTCAGGCCCTGCGCGACCTCGGTGTCGACCAGTTCGCCGTCTACGACATGCACGACGCGAAGGAGGCGACGATCGACGCCTACGGGGAGCGGATCATCCCCGCACTCACCGGATGACCGTCGGATGACGGTCGGCTGAAAGGGCACCTGCATGACCGAGACCGTCCCGCCCGCGCCCTCCGAAGGACTCATAGCCGACCAGGCGGGACGCGTCGAGATCCCGCCGGGCACCCACTTCGCCGACAGCCGCTTCGTCAACGACGACCTGCTGCCCGTCCCCGTCGCCCGCCGCCGCTGGACCACCTACAACTTCGCCGCCCTCTGGGTCGGCATGGCCCACAACATCCCCTCTTGGCTGCTCGCGTCCGGTCTGGTCGCGCTGGGCATGGACTGGAAGCAGGCCGTGTTCACCATCGCGCTGGCCAACGTCATCGTGCTGGCGCCGATGCTGCTCACCGGCCACGCCGGGCCCAAGTACGGCATTCCCTTCCCGGTGCTCGCCCGCGCCTCCTTCGGTCTGCGCGGCGCCAACCTGCCCGCGATGATCCGGGCCGGGGTGGCCTGTGCCTGGTTCGGGATCCAGACCTGGATCGGCGGCCAGGGCATCTTCGTCCTTCTCGGCAAGATCTTCGGCGGCTGGGCACAGGCGGCGGAGGTCGGCGGCCAGCCGTGGACGCTGTGGCTCTGCTTCGTCCTCTTCTGGGCGCTCGAACTGGCCATCATCTACCGGGGGATGGAGGCCCTGCGCCGGTTCGAGAACTGGGCCGCGCCGTTCGTCATCGTCGGCGCTCTGGTGCTGCTGGCGTGGATCGCCGCCAAGGCGGGCGGCCTCGGCCCGCTCCTCGACCAACCGTCGAAGCTCGGCTGGGGCGCCGACTTCTGGCCGGTCTTCTTCCCGTCCCTGATGGGCATGATCGCCTTCTGGGCCACCCTGTCGCTGAACATCCCCGACTTCACCCGCTTCGGCGCGGGCCAGCGCGCCCAGGTCTGGGGCCAGACGCTCGGGCTGCCGACCACGATGACGCTCTTCGCCCTGCTGTCGGTCTTCGTCACCTCCGGCTCGCAGGCCGTGTACGGCGTCGCCGTGTGGGACCCGGTCGCGCTCGCCGCCAAGACGGACAACGTCTTCGGCCTGCTCTTCGCGCTGGTGACCGTACTCGTCGCCACGATCTCGGTGAACATTGCCGCGAACGTCGTCTCACCGGCGTACGACCTGGCGAACCTCGCGCCGCGCCTCGTCAACTTCCGTACGGGCGCGCTGATCACCGGGGTCGTCGGCGTGCTCATCATGCCGTGGAAGCTGACCGAGACCCCCGAGCTGTACATCTTCACCTGGCTCGGCCTGGTCGGCGGGATGCTGGGCACGGTCGCGGGCATCCTGATCGCCGACTACTGGCTGGTGCGCCGCACCGTGCTCGACCTGCGGGCCCTCTACACTCCCGGCGGTGCCTACTGGTACACCTCCGGCTGGAACATGCGCGCCGTCGCCGCCTTCGTGGTCGGCGGTGTGCTCGCGGTGGGCGGCTCCCATTCGGCCCCGGGCAAGGGCCCGTTCCCCGAGGACGGCCTGATCCCCTTCCTCAAGCCCCTCGCCGACTACGGCTGGGCCGTCGGCCTCGGAGCATCGCTCATCGTGTACGTCCTGCTGATGAGCCGTCAGGTACGGCACGATGCAGACCCGGCGGGGTGACGGCCCCTCGTGGAGTGCGGCCCCGACCGGCGAGGCGCGCGGATCATCCCGCGCACTCACCGGTCGGTCATCCCCTGAAGGCCGTCAGGGACGGCCGGTGAGGTAACCGCCCATGGAGGTGAAGTACTCCGTCGCGGGCAGCTCGCGGCCGTCCTCGGTCCGTACGCGGGTGATGGCCAGGCCGTGGTTGCGGCCGGTGCGGGCGTCGGCGCCCGCGACGATCACCACGCCCTGGCCCTCGCGGTAGAAGATCCGGCCGGGGGTGCCGCCGTAGCGGCCCTCGGACACGACCGCGGACACGATCTCCAGGCGCTTGCCCTTGTGGAAGGTGAAGGCGCTCGGGTACGGGGCGGACTGGGCGCGGACGAGGCGCTCCAGGTCGGCGGCGGGCCAGTCCCAGTTGACCCGGATGTCCTCCTCCGCCCGCTTGTGGAAGAACGTGGCCCGGGAGCGGTCCTGAGGGGTGAACTCGGTCTCTCCGGAGGCGATCCGGCCCAGGGCGCCGATGGTGACCGGGGCGATGAGTTCGACGGTCTTGTGGAACAGGTCGGTGGTCGTGTCGGTGGGCCCCACCGCCACCGCGCGCTGGTCGACGATGTCGCCGGCGTCGAGGACCTCGTCCATCATGTGGGCCGTGACGCCGACTTCCTGCTCGCCGTTGATGAGGGCCCAGATCAGCGGGGAGAACCCGGCGTACTTCGGCAGCAGCGAGTCGTGGACGTTGAGCGTGCCGTGCCGGGGCAGTGTGTAGATGCGCGGCGGGATCCACGTACGCCAGTTGTTGGCCACGATGATGTCGGGGTCGGCTTCCTTCAGCCGCTGGAACAGCTCCTCGTCGTCGGGCCGGTTGCGGATGACGACGGGGACGCCGTGCTCCTCCGCGAGGTCGGCGACGGAGTCGCTCCAGATCTTCTCGTAGGCGTGCTCGCTCTTCGGGTGGGTCACGACCATTGCCACGTCGTGTTCGGAGTCCAGGAGCGCTTGCAGGGTGCGGTGCCCCCAGGTCTGGTAACCGAACATGACGACCCGCATGGGGTTCCTCCTCAGGAGAGCGAATGACCGGCGACAAGTAAAGCAAGGCTTACCTAAGGATGCAACGAGCCCCGGTTTCAGTCCTGTTCGACGTCATGGTCACCCCCTTGTCCGTTTCGTCCTGTCGACAGGTCGGTTCAGGTCAGGTTAGCTTTACCTAAGTTCGGCTGGCCGGGGTCAACGGCGGGCTCGGCGTCTCGTTCTTTTTCATCCACGCCTGACAGGCGGCTGTCCCGCACGATGGGAGTGACATGTCACAGGTTCTTCCTGGCGACGCACCTCTGATCCACGACCTCATAGGTATCGGCTTCGGGCCGTCCAATGTGGCCATGGCGATCGCGCTCAGTGAGCACAACGCGCGCGTCGGCAGGCAGGAGGCGGTCACTGCTCACTTCTTCGAGCGGCAGCCGAGCTTCGGCTGGCACCGCGGCATGCTGATCGACGACGCGACGATGCAGGTGTCCTTCCTCAAGGACCTGGTGACGCTCCGCAACCCGTCCAGCGAGTACACCTTCCTCCGCTATCTGCAGAGCAAGGGCCGGCTGATCGACTTCGTCAACCACAAGAACCTCTTCCCGCTCCGCGTCGAGTTCCACGACTACTTCGAGTGGGCCGCGGCGAAGGTCGACGACATGGTCTCCTACGGCCACGAGGTCATCGCCATCGAGCCCGTCGAACGCGACGGAGTGGTGGAGTACCTCGACGTGACCGCCCGCTCGGGTGCGGAGACCGTGGTCCACCGGGCCCGCAACCTCGTCATCGGCACGGGGCTGCGTCCCCTCATGCCGGAGGGCGTGGAGCGGACGGACCGCGTCTGGCACAACTCCGACCTGCTCGCGAAGGTGGACAGTCTCCAGGGCGCCGACCCCGCCCGCTTCGTCGTGGTCGGCGCCGGCCAGAGCGCCGCCGAGAACGTGGCGTATCTGCACCGCCGCTTCCCCGGGGCCGAGATCTGCGCGGTCTTCTCCCGGTACGGCTACAGCCCCGCCGACGACAGCAGCTTCGCCAACCGCATCTTCGACCCCCAGGCCGTCGACGAGTACTTCACCGCGCCCGACGACATCAAGCGCAAGCTGATGGACTACCACGGCAACACCAACTACTCCGTGGTGGACATCGATCTGATCGACGACCTGTACCGCCAGGCGTACCAGGAGAAGGTCCTCGGCACCGAGCGTCTGCGCTTCCTCAACGTTTCGCGGCTGACCGGTGTCGAGGAGACCGGGGACAAGGTCCGCGCCACCGTCAAGTCCCTGGTCACCGGCGAGGAGAGCGTGCTGGACGCCGACGTCGTGGTGCTCGCCACCGGCTACAGCCAGGCCGAGCCCCTGAAGCTGCTCGGCGAGGTCGCGGAACACTGCCGGCGGGACGAACAGGGCCGCGTCGGGGTCGAGCGCGACTACCGCGTGACGACGGACCCCCGGCTGCGGTGCGGGATCTACCTCCAGGGCGGCACCGAGCACACCCACGGCATCACGTCGTCCCTGCTCTCCAACACCGCGATCAGGGTCGGCGAGATCCTGGACTCGATCCTCGAGCGCGGTTCACAGCCCGTCCAGGAAGAGGCCCGTCCGGTCGCCGACGGGATCGGATCGGTCCGCTAGACCCCCTTGGCCCCAAGCTCCTCCTGGCCACCCCCCACACGCTCTGCCCGCCGGTAGCGCCGTCTTACACGGCGGGCCTGCACGCAAGGTGAAACCCCGTGAAAGGAACATCCGTGTCCACTGGAACACGCCCCGCGCTGACGCGGTTCGTCAGAAACATCCCCCGCGTGGCCGTCGCCACCGCCGCCGCGTTCGCTCTGTCCGCCTGTGGGGGCGGCGCCGAGAAGGACGAGGCCAAGCCCTCGGCCGGGGCGAGCTCGAAGTCCACCGCCTTCCCGGTGACGGTGGAGCACAAGTACGGCAGCACGACGATCGACGCCGAGCCGAAGAGGGTCGTCACCCTTGGGCTCTCCGACCAGGACGCGGTGCTGGCGCTCGGCATCAAGCCGGTCGGCGCGGTGGACTGGTTCAAGGAGACCCCGTACGGCAAGTGGCCGTGGACGAAGGACAAGTGGGGGTCCACCAAGCCGGAGATCGTGGGCGAGCGCGACGAGTACAACATCGAGAAGATCGCCGCGCTGAAGCCGGACCTGGTCATCGCCCAGTACTCGGGGATGAAGAAGGAGCAGTACGACACGCTCTCCAAGTTCACCAAGGTCGTCGCCCAGCCCAAGGACCTTCCCGACTACGGCGCCTCCTGGCAGGTCATGACCCGCCAGATCGGCAAGTCGCTCGGCAAGGACGCGGAGGCCGAGAAGCTCATCGCCGGCATCGACGCCCGGTTCAAGGCCGTCCGCGACAAGCACCCCGAGTTCGCGGAGAAGACGCTCGCCGTCGCCGACAGCTTCGAGGCGGGCAAGTACTCGGCGTTCACCAAGACCGACCCCAAGTCGATCTTCTTCCAGGAGCTCGGCTTCAAGCTGAAGCCGGAGATCGACAAGCTGGCCAAGCCGGGCTACAACGTCGCCGAACTCAGCGCCGAGAAGCTGAACGTGCTCGACGTCGACCGGCTGGTCTGGGTGACCTCCAGCACCGAGGCCAACGAGCGGATCAAGGCTGAGCCGCTCTACAAGAACCTGAAGGTCCACAAGGAGAAGCGCGACCTGTTCGTGCCCTACCAGAACCCGGACATCGGCGCCGCGTTCTCCTTCAACACGGTCCTCTCGATCCCCTACGCGATCGACGAGATCGAGCCGCTGCTGACGGCCGTCAAGTAAGGGCTGGACGCCCCGGCGACGGCGTGCCGATCCGGCACGCCGTCGCGCGGTCGTCCTCCCCGTACCACCGCGGTCCGCCCCTGACCGCCGACCGGACCACCCACCACCGATGCACCACCAGGGAAAGGCCATTTCGTACGATGTTTGACGTCGAGTCGGACCGGACATCCGCTTCCGGGACACCCGTGACCGGCGGGCAATCCGGCATCTGGCTTGCCCAGCAGATCGAGCCGGACAGCTCTGCCTACAACATCGTCTTCGCCCTGGACCTGCGTGGCGACATCGACCTCGACCGCCTCACCGCCGCCGTACGGCAGGCCGTCGGGGAGGCCGAGTGCCTGCACGTGAGCGTCACGCCGGGGGAGGGCGGACCGCGTCAGACGGCCGGCGCCGTCTTTGTCGAGGTGCCGGTCGTCGACCTGCGCGGCGTTCCGTCCCCGGAGGAGGCAGCCGCCGGCTGGATGGCCGCCGACCGCGACCGGCCCGTCGACCTCGCCTGCGGCCCGCTCTTCGCCCAGGCACTGCTCCGGCTCGCGGACGACCGGGTCTGGTGGTACCAGCGCTACCACCACATCGTCCTCGACGGCATGGGCGTCGCTCTCGTCACCCGCCGGGCCGGCGAGATCTACACGTCGGGCGAGCAGGCCCCCGCACGCCCCGACTGGTCCCTCGACCGGCTCGTGGCCGCCGAGCAGGCGTACCGCACCTCCGAGCAGTACGAGGCGGACCGCGCCTGGTGGCGGGAGCGGATGGCCGGCCGGCCCGAGCCCGTGCGCCTCGTCGAACGCGCCCCGTCCCTCATGGCCCGGCGACTGAGGCGCTCGGCCGAACTGTCCCCCGAAGCGACGGAGCGACTGCGCGCCGCCGCCGGGCGTGCCGGTGTCCGGCCGTCCCGGCTCCTGGTCGCCGCCGTGGCCGCCTACCTGCACCGCGCAGGCGGAGAGCAGGACCTCGTCCTCGGCCTGCCGATCGCCGCCCGCCGGGACGCCGTGTCGGCGGCCGTCCCCGGCATGGTCTCCAACATCGTGCCCCTGCGCCTGACCGTCCGCCCCGGTACGACCGGGTCCGCCCTCGTCGCCGAGGTGCGCGACGCGGTCGCCGACGCGGTGGCGCACGGTCGGTACCGCGCGGAGGACCTGGCCAAGGACCTCGGGCTCGTCGACGGCGTGCCGGAGCTCGTCGGCCCCACCGTCAACATCCTGCCCCGCCCCGAGGACCTGCGGTTCGCGGACCATCAGGCCGACCTCCGCCCGGAGTGGCTCGGCCCGGTCAGCGACCTGGCCTTCAGCTTCGCCGAGACCCGGGGCGGCACCGGCGTCGTCGTGCACCTCGACGCGGACGCCGGCGTCTGCGACGAGCGGACTCTCGGCGACCACGAGCGCCGCTTCCTCGCGCTGCTGCACGCCCTGCTCGAGGACCTCGACCGCCCGGTCGGCCGCATCGAGCTCACGTCCGGCGAGGAACGCTCCCGCCTGCTCGACGAGTTCGGCGTGGCGCCGCGTGAGGTGCCCGAACTGTCCTGGCCCGCCGCCTTCGAGGCGCGGGTACGCCGCTCGCCCGACTCGGTCGCACTCGTCCATGAGGACCGGGAGCTGACGTACGCGGAGCTCAACGCCGCCGCCAACCGGCTGGCCCGGCTCCTCGTCTCCCGCGGTGTGCGCGCCGAGGACGTCGTCGCCGTGGCCCTGCCGCGCTCCCCGGAACTTGTGGTGTCGCTGCTCGCGGTGATGAAGGCCGGCGCCGCCTACCTGCCGCTGGACGCCGACCACCCCCAGGACCGGATCGCCTACATGCTGTCCGACGCCGGGGCGCGGACGGTGATCACCGCCCGGGAGCTCGCGGACGCGCTTCCCGACGCGCCGGGCGTGACGCACGTCGTCGTCGACGACCCGGCCACCGCGGAGACCTGCGCGGCCCTCGACGACACCGACCCGGGTCTGCCGGTCGCCCTGGACCAAGCCGCGTACGTCATCTACACCTCCGGCTCCACGGGCCGCCCCAAGGGAGTCGTCGTCCCCCACGACGGTGTCGGCAGCCTCATCGCCACGGCCACCGACCGCATCGGCATCACCGACGAGAGCCGCGTCGTGCAGTTCGCCTCCGTCGGCTTCGACGTGACGGTCTGGGACCTGATCATGTCGTTGTGCGTCGGCGGCCGGATCATCGTCGTCCCCACCGAGCGCCGCGTCGCGGGCCCCGCCCTGACCGAGTACATCGCCCGGCACCGCGCCACGCACATGATCCTTCCCCCGTCGCTCGTCTCGGCGCTGCCGCAGGAGTGCGAACTGCCCGACGGGGCCGTCCTCGTCGTCGGCACGGAGGCGGTGCCCAGCGAGCTCATCGCCCGCTGGGCCGGCCGGGTCCAGGTCGTCGTCGCCTACGGCCTCACCGAGGCGAGCGTCAACTCCACGCTGTGGCGCGCCGAGCCAGGCCGCCTTGGCCCCGCCCCGATCGGCCGCCCCGACCCCAACACCCGGACCTATGTACTCGACACGGCCCTGCGCCCCGTCCCCATCGGCGCCGAGGGGGAGCTGTACGTCGCCGGGCGCGGCCTCGCCCGCGGCTACCTGGGCCGTCCCGGGCTGACCTCGGACCGGTTCGTCGCCGACCCGTACGGCGAGCCGGGCACCCGCATGTACCGCACCGGCGACCGGGTCCGCTGGGGCGCCGACGGCAACCTGGAGTTCCTCGGCCGCGCCGACGGCCAGGTCAAGATCCGCGGCCACCGGATCGAACCGGGCGAGATCGAGAGCGCCTTCATGGCCTGCGACGGCATCGCCCAGGCCGCCGCACTCGTCCGCGACGACCACCGAGGCGTCAAGCGCCTCGTCGCCTACCTGGTCGGCGACGACGACCGCACGGACACCGACGCCGCTGTGACCGCCGCCCGCGCCCGGGTCGCGGACTCCCTGCCCGACTACATGGTGCCGTCCGCCGTCGTCGTCCTCGACGGCCCGCTGCCGCTGACTCCCAACGGCAAGCTCGACAGGCGCGCCCTGCCCCAGCCCCGCTGGACGGCCATGATCGGCGCGGACGCGCCCACCACCCCCGCCGAGACCGCGCTCGCCGCGCTCGTCGCGGACGTCCTCGGACTGCCGTCGGTGGGCGTCCACGACAGTTTCTTCGAACTGGGCGGCGACAGCATCGTCGCCATCCAGCTCGTGAACCGCGCCCGCGAGGCCGGACTGACCATCAGCCCGCGCGACGTCTTCCGGCTCCGTACGGTGGCCGCGCTCGCCCGGATCGCCGGCGGGGCGGCGGGCGGCACGGAACCCGTGGCCCCGGTCGAGCTCGACGAGGACGCCCTGCCCGTCTCCCCGCTCCAGGAAGGCTTCTTCTTCCACGCCGAGTTCGACGCCGGGTCCGCCGACCTCTACGTGGTGCAGGAACTCCTCGAACTGGACGGCCACGTCGACCCCGAACGGCTGCGGCAGGCCCTGCAACTGCTCCTGGACCGGCACCCGCTGCTGCGCGCGTCGTTCCGCCAGCTGCCCGGGGGGCAGGTCGTCCAGCGGCTCGCCGGCCGGGTGACCCTCCCGTGGCGGCAGGCCGACACCTCGAAGACCCCGCTCGACGACCTGCTGAACGCCGACAGGGCCGAACGGTTCGACCTGGCACGGCCGCCGCTGCTGCGCGCCACCCTGATCCGGGACGGCGGGCGCCACCGGCTCCTGCTCACCCTGCACCACATCATCGCCGACGGCTGGTCGGTCTCCGTCCTGCTGCGCGAACTGACCGCCGCCTACCAGGGCGAAGACCTGCCCGAGCCGGTCGCGCCCCAGCCGTTTCTGTCGTGGCTCGCCGCGCGGGACCGGGACGCCGCACGCGACGCGTGGCGGCAAACCCTGTCCGGTCTGGACGAGCCGACCCGGCTGCCGGCCCTCTTCCCGGCGACGGACGACGAGCCGGCTCAGGCCAGGCCCGAGCACGTCGACACCCGGCTGCCCGAGGACTTCACCGCCGAACTGACCGCCTTCGCGCGGACCCACGGCCTCACCCTGAGCACCGTCGTCCACGGCCTGTGGGGTCTGCTCCTCGGTGCGCTCACCGGCAGCGACGACGTCGTCTTCGGCACCACCGTGTCCGGCCGGACGACCGAGGTCGCCGGGCTGGACACCGCCGTGGGGCTGTTCATCAACACCGTCCCGGCACGGGTGAGCCTGCGCGCCGACGAGCCGCTCACCGACCTGCTGCGCCGTGTCCAGGACGAGCACGCCGCGCTCCTCGACCACCAGCACCTCGGCCTCGCCGACATCCAGCGGATCGCGGGCGGCGGCGAACTCTTCGACACGCTCGTCGTGTTCGAGAACTACCCGACCGGTGACATGCCGGCCGGCCGGGAACCGGGCGCGCTGCGCATCACCGGCGCCGAGGTGTCCGACGCCGTGCACTACCCGCTCGCGCTGATCGTCGAGCCGGGCGACGGCCTGCTGCTGCGGTTCAAGCACGACGCGTCCCGCCTCGACCAGGTGACCGTGGCCGTGCTCGCCAACCGGTTCACGGCACTGCTGCACACCCTGGTGTCCGAGCCCGGCCGTACGGTCGCCCGCACCGCCCTGCTCTCCGACCGCGAGCGCGAGCACCTCACCGAGCTGAACGCCACCGCGCACCCCGTACCCGAGGCCACGCTCGTCTCGCTCGTCGCCGCGCAGGCCGCACGCACCCCCGATGCCCCGGCCGTCGCCTTCGAGGACACCGCCCTCAGCTACGCGGAGCTCGACCGGCGCGCCGAGGCGCTCGCCCGGCGGCTGCGGGCGCGCGGCGCCGGCCCGGAGCGGTACGTCGCCGTCGCGGTGCCCCGGTCGGCCGAGCTGATGGTCGCCCTCCTCGGCGTCCTCAAGTCCGGCGCCGCCTACCTGCCCGTCGACCTCGACTACCCCTCCGACCGGGTCGCCTTCATGCTCGGCGACTCGGGCGCGCGCACCGTCGTCACCACCGCCGACGCGGCGGGGCGGCTCCCCGCGGTGGCGGGCCTGGACCACCTGCTCGTCGACTCCGACGAGGACGTCCCCGAAACCACCCCGGCCCGGGCCGCCGGTCCCGACCACCCCGCCTACCTGATCTACACCTCCGGCTCCACCGGGCGCCCCAAGGGCGTCGCCGTCACCCACCGGGCCGTCGTCAACCGACTCGCCTGGATGCAGGGGGAGTACGGGCTCGCCGCCGACGACCGGGTGCTCCAGAAGACCCCCTCCAGCTTCGACGTGTCCGTGTGGGAGTTCTTCTGGGCCCTGGTCGAGGGCGCGACCGTCGTCCTCGCCCGCCCCGACGGCCACCGCGACCCCGCCTACCTGGCCGAGCTGATCCACGGCCGGCGGATCACGACGATGCACTTCGTGCCGTCGATGCTGGCCGCGTTCACCCAGGTCATGGAGAGCGCCGCCGGCACCCCTGACTGGGCGGCGAGCCTGCGCCGGGTGTTCTGCAGCGGCGAGGCGCTGACCGGCGACCAGGCCCGGCGCTGGCGGGAACTGACCTCCCGGTCCGGGCACGGTCCCGTCCCCCTGCACAACCTCTACGGGCCCACCGAGGCGGCCGTGGACGTGACCTTCTTCCCCTACGAGGGCGGCACCGACCTCGCCGTCCCCATCGGCCGGCCCGTGTGGAACACCCGGCTGCACGTGCTCGACCCCTTCCTGCGCCCGGTGCCCGACGGGGTCCCCGGCGAGCTGTACCTCGCGGGCGTCCAGCTGGCGCGGGCCTACCACGACCGTCCGTCGCTGACCGCCGAGCGGTTCGTCGCCGATCCGTTCGGCGGGCCCGGCGAGCGCATGTACCGCACCGGTGACCTGGTGCGCCGCCGCGTCGACGGCGCCCTCGAATACCTCGGCCGCACCGACCGCCAGGTCAAGATCCGCGGCAACCGCATCGAACTGGGCGAGATCGAGGCCGCTCTGGCCGCCCTGCCGGGCGTCGCCCGCGCAGCCGTGATCGTCCGCGACGGCGCACTCCTCGGCTACGCCGTCCCGGCGCCCGGCGCCGCCGCCCCGGACACCGAGGCCCTGACGGCCGCGCTCGCCGAGGCGCTGCCCGCGACCATGGTGCCGAGCGCCGTAGTCGCCCTCACCGAGCTCCCGCTGACCCCCAGCGGCAAACTCGACCAGAACGCCCTGCCGTTGCCCGATCTCGCGCCCCGGGCCGGCGGGCGGGCGCCCCGCGACGAGCGGGAGAGCGCTCTGTGCGGGATCTTCACCGATGTCCTCGGAGTCGAGGGAATCGGCGCCGACGACGACTTCTTCATGCTCGGCGGCGACAGCCTCACCTCGATCGCCGTCGCCACCAGGGCCCGGGAGACGGGATTGACCATCAGCCCACGTGACGTGTTCGAGCACCGCACCCCCGCCGCGCTCGCCGCCGCCGCACAGGCCGCACCGCCGCCCGCGCCGGAGCAGCCCGCGCCGGACGCGCCCACGCCCACCGACTCGGTGACGGTCTCCGCCACCGACGCCGGACAGGCCGCAGCCGCCCTCCAGGCCGTGCTGGCCCAGCAGGCGCAGTCCGGTGCGGCCGTCGACCCCGCCCTGCGGGCCCTGCTCGACCAGCTGACCTCCGCCGCCGCCCCCACCGCCGAGGAGCCCTCCGCCCCCGCCCCACTGGGCGGACTCGAGCTCTCCCCGGAGGAGACCGCACGCGTCGAGGCCGCCGCGGGCCTGCCGGTCGCGGACATCTGGCCGCTCTCCCCGCTCCAGGAGGGCATGTACTTCCACGCCACCTACGACGCGGGCGACGCGCTCGACGTCTACCTGTCCCAGGAGACCCTGGACCTCGGCCACCGGATCGACGCCGGCCGGCTGCGCGCCGCCTGCCGGGCGCTGCTGGAACGCAACATCAGCCTGCGGGCCGGATTCGCCAGCGACGGCCTCTCCCGCCCGGTCCAGTTCATCGTGGACGGCGCGGAGATACCGCTCGTCGAGGCCGACCTCTCGGGCCTCTGCGCCGACGAGCAGCGGACCCGGACCGAGGAACTGCTCGCGGCCGACCGGCGGCAGCGGTTCGACCTGTCCTCGGCCCCGCTGTGCCGGCTGCTGCTGCTCCGGCTCGGCGACGGCCGGGACCGGCTCGTCGTCACCCACCACCTGATCCTGTGGGACGGCTGGTCCGCGTGGCTGTTCCTGGAGGAGCTGTTCACCCTGTACGAGCGGGCCGGCGACACCACCGGTCTGCCCGCGCCCGGCTCGTACCGCGACTACCTGGCCTGGCTGGACGAGCAGGACACCACGACCGCCCTCGACGCCTGGCGCCGGGCACTCTCCGGCTTCGACGAGCCCACTCTCGTCGCCCCGTCCGGCCGCGACGCCGGGCCCGTGATCCCGGCGGACTACGACGCCGTGCTCACGCGGGAGACCAGCGACCGGCTGCGCGCCCTCACCCGGCGGCACGGGCTCACCATGAACACCGTGCTGAACGCGGCCTGGGGCCTGGTGCTCTCGGCGATGACGGGCCGCGACGACGTCGCCTTCGGCACCGCGGTCGCCGGACGGCCCGCGGACGTGCCGAACGTGGCCGGCATCATCGGCATGTTCCTCAACACCGTCCCGGCGCGGGTGGCCTTCAGCCCGGACGAGCCCCTGCTCGACCTGCTGCGGCGCATGCAGTCCGAGCGCGCCGCCGTCATGCCGTACGAGTACGTGGGCCTCGGCACCCTTCAGCAGGAGACGGGCCACCGCAGGCTCTTCGACACCCTGTTCGTGCTGCGCTCCGCCGACGGCGAGGAGCGGGCGGCCGAGCTGCGGCAGCGGCACGGCATCACCGACGTGTCCAACGTCGACGGCACGCACTTCCCGCTGACCCTCATCGTCACGCCCGAGACCCGGCTGCGCGTCACCCTGGCCGCCCGCCCCGACCTGTTCGGCGCCGAGGACGCGAGCACGATCCTCACCCGGTTCACGGCCGTGCTCGACCGGCTCACCGAAGCCCTCGCGGGCGGCGGCCCCACCCCGGCCGCCGGCGTCGACCTGCTGCTCCCCGACGAGCGTGCCGCGCTGGTCGCCGGCTGGGCGAACAGCCGCGAACCGGTGGCGAACGAGACCGTCGCCGACATGCTCGCGGCCCAGGTCGCCCGCACCCCGGACGCGGTGGCACTGGTCTTCGGCGAACGCGCCCTCACGTACGCCGAACTGGACGCCCGCATCAACCGGCTGGCCCGGCTGCTGCTCGCACGGGGCGCCGGACCCGAGAAGGTCGTGGCGCTCGCGCTGCCGCGTTCCCTCGACATGGTCGCCGCGCTCTTCGCCGTACTGCGGACCGGTGCCGCGTACCTGCCGCTCGACCTCGACCACCCCGCCGACCGGCTGCGGCTGATGGTGGAGGACACGGGGCCGCTGTGCCTGATGTCCACCACCGCCGTCGCCCCGACGCTTCGCGGCGACGCCGGCCCCGCCGCGCCCGAACTGCTCCTGGACGACGAGACCGTGGCCGCCGAACTGGCCGCCCTCCCGGGCGGCCGGATCACCGACGCCGAGCGGCCCGCGTTCGCGCACCACCTGCCGGACCGCCTGGAGCACCCCGCGTACGTCATCTACACCTCCGGCTCGACCGGCCGGCCGAAGGGCGTCGTCACCCCGTACCGCGGGCTGACGAACATGCAGCTCAACCACCAGAAGGAGATCTTCGCCCCGGCCATCGCCTCAGCCGGCGGGCGCCGGCTGCGCATCGCGCACACCGTGTCCTTCGCCTTCGACATGTCCTGGGAGGAGCTGCTCTGGCTCGTCGAAGGCCACGAGGTGCACGTCTGCGACGAGGAGCTGCGCCGCGACGCCGAGGCGCTCGTCGCCTACTGCGACGAGCACCGCGTCGACGTCGTCAACGTGACACCCACCTACGCCCAGCTGCTCATCGAGGAGGGCCTGCTCGACCGGGACGAGGAGGCCGGTAAGCACCGTCCCGCGCTGGTCCTGCTCGGGGGCGAGGCCGTCCCCGACACGGTGTGGACAAGGCTGCGCCGCACCGAGGGCACCTACGGCTACAACCTGTACGGCCCGACCGAGTACACGATCAACACGCTCGGCGGATCCACCACCGACAGCGCCACCTCCACGGTCGGCGTGCCGATCCGCAACACCCGCGCCTACGTGCTGGACACGATGCTGCGCCCCGTCCCGCCGGGCTGCCCCGGCGAGCTGTACATCGCCGGCACCGGCCTGGCACGCGGCTACCACGACCGTCCCGCCCTGACCGCCGAGCGGTTCGTCGCCGACCCGTTCGGCGAGCCCGGGGAGCGCATGTACCGCACCGGCGACCTCGTACGGCAGCGGCCGGACGGCCTGCTCGACTTCCTCGGCCGCACCGACGACCAGGTCAAGATCCGCGGCTACCGCATCGAGCTGGGCGAGATCTCCACCGCGCTCTCCGCGCACCCGGAGGTCGCGCACGCCGCGGTCGTCGTGACGGAGCGGGCGGGCACCAAGCGCCTGGCCGGCTACGTCGTACCGGAGGAGGGGACCGACGGAGGCGAGGGCCTGGTCCAGCGGCTGCGCGACCACCTGAAGGCCGACCTGCCGGACTACATGGTCCCGTCCGCTCTCGTCACCGTCGAAACGCTGCCCCTGACCGTCAACGGCAAGCTCGACGTCAAGGCCCTGCCCGCCCCCGACTTCGCCGGGACCGGACCGAGCCGCGCGCCCCGCACGCCGCGGGAGGAGACGCTCTGCGCGCTCTTCGCCGAGGTGCTGGGTCTGCCCGAGGACCGCGTCGGTATCGACAGCGACTTCTTCGAGCTGGGCGGCCACTCGCTGCTGGCCACCCGCCTCGTCAGCCGGGCCCGAACCGCGCTCGACGCGGAGCTGGCCATCCGGGATCTCTTCGAGGCGCCCACCGTCGCGGAGCTGGTGGAGCGCGCCGCCCGGTCCGGCGGCGCCGCCCGCCCGGCGCTCACGGCCGGCGAGCGGCCGGACGAGCTGCCGCTGTCCCACGCCCAGCAGCGGCTGTGGGTCGTCCAGCAGATCGAGTGCACCTCGGCCGCGTACAACTTTCCGCTGGTCATGCGGCTGCGCGGCACCCTCGACACCGAGGCGTGGACCGCCGCCCTCGCCGATGTGACGGCCCGCCACGAAGCCCTGCGCACGGTCTTCTCCACATCGCCCGACGGCGAGGTGTTCCAGCGCGTCCTGCCCGCCGAGCAGGCACGCCCCGTGGTCGAGCGCGTCCGGGCGGCGGAGGAGGAACTGCCTGCCGTCATCGACGCGGCCGTGGGCAGGCCGTTCGACCTCGCCGCCGAACTGCCCCTGCGGGCCACGCTCGTGGAGCTGGCGCCCGAGGACCACGTCGTCGTTTTGCTGCTGCACCACATCACCACCGACGAGTGGTCGGACCGGCCGTTCCTGCGGGACCTGGCCACCGCCTACGCGTCGCGCCTCGACGGCGCGGCACCCGACTGGGAGCCGCTGCCCGTCCAGTACGCCGACTACGCCCTGTGGCAGCAGCGGCTGCTCGGCGACCCGGCCGACCGGGGCAGCCTGGCCGCCCGGCAGCTCGACTACTGGCACACGACGCTGGCCGGGGCCCCGGAGGAGCTGGAACTGCCCACCGACCGGCCCAGGCCCGCCCGCCCGGCGTTCACCGGCGCCGAGCTCGACATCGACTTCGACGCCCGGGTCCACGAGGGGCTGAAGCGTCTCGCCCGCGAGACCGGCGCCTCCATGTTCATGGTGGTGCACGCGGCCGTCGCCGCCCTGCTCCACCGCATGGGCGCCGGCACGGACATCCCGCTCGGCTCGCCCATCGCCGGCCGGAGCGACGAGGCGCTGGACGAGCTGGTCGGCTTCTTCGTCAACACCCTGGTGCTGCGCACCGATGTCAGCGGCGACCCCAGCTTCACCGAGCTGCTCGCCCGGGTCCGCGAGACCGACCTGGCGGCGTTCTCCCACGCCGACGTGCCGTTCGAGTCCGTCGTCGAGAAGCTCAACCCGACGCGCTCCCTCTCCCGGAACCCGCTGTTCCAGGTGATGGTCGGCTACCACGCCCGCACCGGCGCCGAGTTGCAACTCCCCGGCCTCGGGCTGGAGTACGTGCCGTTCCGGATCCGCTCAGCGAAGTTCGACCTCGTGTTCAGCTTCACCGAGCACACCCCGGACGACGGCGGCACCGGCTCGCTGAACTGCCGTCTGGAGTTCGCCACCGAACTGTTCGACGAGGAGACCGCGGAGCGGCTCGGCGACCGGCTCCGCAGGCTGGTCGCGGCGCTCGTCGCCGCCCCGCGACAGCCCCTGTCGCAGGCGGAGATCCTCGCCGACGACGAACGGCGGCTGGTCCTGGAGGGATTCAACGGCGCTGCGCGCGAGGTGGACGAGGAGTCGTTCCCGGCCCTGTTCGCGCGGCGGCTCGCCGAGCGGCCCGACGCGGTCGCCGTCGTCGACCGCTCCCGCTCGGTGACGTACGCGCAGCTCGACGCCCGTGCCAACCGCATCGCCCGGCTGCTCGCCGCGCGCGGTGTCGGTGCGGAGAGCGTGGTCGGCGTGGCCGTGCCCCGGTCGGCGGACATGATCGCCACGGTGGTCGCCGCGCTGAAGCTGGGCGCCGCGTTCCTGCCGCTCGACCTGGTCCACCCCGGCGACCGCCTCACCTACATGATCGAGGACTCGGCGGCGGCCCTCGTGGTCGGCACCGAACCGGTCGCGGGGAAGATCCCCGACGTGGCGGGCGTCCCCGTGCTCCTCCTCGACGCCCCGGACACGGCAGCCGAGTCGGACGCGCTGTCCGACGCGCCCCTCGGCGTCGCCCCGATCGCCCTGGACCAGGCCGCGTACGTGATCTACACGTCCGGCTCGACCGGCCGGCCGAAGGGTGTGGTCGTGCCCCACGAGGGCATCTCCAGCCTCGTCGCCACGGCCGTCGACCGGATGGGCCTGGAACGCGACAGCCGGGTGCTCCAGTTCGCGTCGATCGGCTTCGACGTCTTCGCCTTCGAGCTGTCGATGGCCCTGTGCCACGGAGGCCGGCTCGTCCTCATCACCGACGAGGCCCGCGTCGCCGGACCGGCGCTCACCGACTTCCTCGCGGACCAGCGGATCACGCACATGATCCTGCCTCCGTCCCTGGTGTCGGCGCTGCCGCCCGGCTGCGAACTGCCCGAGGGGTCGACCGTCCTGGTCGGCACCGAGACCGTGCCGCCGGACCTGTTCGAGCGGTTCGGCGCCACGGCCCACCTGATCTGCGCCTACGGCCTCACCGAGGCGACGGTCAACTCCACGCTGTGGCCCGCCCGCGAGCACGGCGGCAGCCCGTCCGGCCGGGTCCCCATCGGCCGGCCCGACCCCAACACGCGCTGCTACGTGCTCGACGACCGTCTGCGGCCCGTCCCGCCCGGTGTGGTGGGCGAGCTGTACGTCTCCGGGCGCGGCCTCGCCCGCGGCTACCTCGGCAAGGCGGGTCTGACCTCGGAACGGTTCGTCGCCGACCCGTTCGGGGAGCCCGGCAGCCGGATGTACCGGACCGGTGACCGGGCCCGCTGGCGCCGGGACGGCAACCTCGACTTCCTCGGCCGGGTCGACACCCAGGTCAAGGTGCGGGGCTTCCGGATCGAACTCGGCGAGATCGAGGCGGCGCTCGGCGGACACCCGTCGGTCGCCCAGGCCGCCGTACTGCCCGACCGCGACGGCGACATCGTCCGCCTGATCGGCTACGCGGTGCCCGAGGCCGGTGAACTCGACCCGCAGCAGCTGCGCGCCCATGTGGCCGGGCTGCTGCCCGAGTACATGGTCCCGGCGCTCGTGGTGCCGCTGGGCGGGCCGCTGCCGCTCACGCCCAACGGCAAGCTGGACCGCAAGGCGCTGCCCGCGCCGGACTGGTCGGCGATGACCGGCGACGCCCGCCCGGCCACCGAGACGCAGGCCCGGCTCGCCGAACTGTTCTGCGAGATCCTCAAGCTGGACGGCGTCGGCGTGCACGACAACTTCTTCGCGCTCGGCGGCCACTCCATGGCCTCGATGAGGCTCCTGGGCCGTATCCGCACCGAGTTCGGGGTCGAACTGAGCATCAGGGACGTCTTCGACGCGCTCACGGTGGCCGGCATCGCCGGCAAGCTGGAGGGCGCGGCCGCCGCCCGTCCCGCGCTGCGCCCCGCCCAGGAGCGCGACGAGCCGCTGCCGGTCGCGCCCGTCCAGCGCCCGCAGTGGGAGTCGTACCACCGGAGCCCCGGTTTCGACCACGCGCTCGTCCTGCGCTCCACGGGCGGGATCGACGAGGACGCGCTCTCCGCCGCCCTCGCCGATGTGGTGGCCCGGCACGAGCCGCTGCGCACAGCGTTCACCGAGCGCAGCGGCGCGGCGTTCCAGCGGCCGGCCCAGGCCCCGGCGCTCGCCGTGGAGTCGTGCGCCGGCCTCGACGCCCGCCTGGCCGAACTCGCCGCTGAGGCACCGGACCTGGAGACGGAGGCACCGCTGCGGGCGCGCCTGCTCACCGGCCCCGACGGCAGCCAGGCACTGCTGCTGACCATGCACTACCTCGCGGTGGACGAATGGTCGGTGGTCCCGCTGTTCCGCGACCTCACCGCGGCCTACGCGGCCCGTACCGAGGGCCGGGCACCGGCCTGGGAGCCGCTGCCGGTCACCTACGCGGACTACACCCGCTGGGCGCACGAGGTCCTGGGCGACCTCACCGATCCGGACAGCCGGGGCGGGCAGCAGCTCGCCTACTGGCGCCGGACGCTGGGGGACGTACCCGCGAAGCTGGCGCTTCCGGCGGACGGCCCGCGCCCGGCGGCCTCCGACGGGTCCGGCCGAGCCGCCGACCATGTCGGGTTCGTCCTCGACGAGGAGCTGCACGCGGCCGTGGACGGGCTCGCCCGCGCCACCGGCACCAGCATGTTCATGGTGCTGCACTCGGCCCTGGCAGCCCTGCTCACCGCCCACGGCGCCGGCACCGACCTGCCCATCGGTACGATGGTCGCCGGCCGCACCGACGACCAGCTCGCCGACCTGGTCGGCTGCTTCCTCAACACGGTCGTCCTGCGCACCGACACGGCGGGCGACCCGACCTTCGCGGAGCTGCTGACCCGGGTGCGGGAGACCACGCTGAGCGCCCTGGACCGGCAGGACGTCCCGTTCGACGAGGTTGCCCGGGCGACCGGTCTGCCGCCCGAGGGGCCGCAGGTCATGGTGGTCCACCACGAGCAGGCCGACCTGGAGCAGCTGGAAGGCGGTGTGGGCTCGCTGGAGGCCGTACCGACCGGCTCGGCTCGGGCGGACCTGACCCTCAGCTTCTACGAGCCGCGCGGGGAGGGCCCGGTGCACTGCGGGCTGATCCACGCGACCGACCTGCTGGGCACCGCCAAGGCGCGGCGGCTGGCCGACGAACTCCAGGCGCTGCTGCGCACCGTGGCGGCCGATCCTGAGCGGCCGCTCTCCGAGCTGTTCACCGTACCGTCCAAAAGGAGTGACAACGCATGAGCACCAACCCGTTCGAGGACCCGCAGGGCACCTTCCTGGTCCTGGTCAACGACGAGAACCAGCACTCGCTGTGGCCGTCCTTCGCCGAGGTGCCGGCCGGGTGGCGGACCGCCTTCGGCCCGGACACCCGTGAGACGTGCCTCGCCCACGTGGAGTCGAACTGGACAGACCTGCGCCCGGCGAGCCTCGTCGCCCGGCAGGGCTGACGCGGGCCCGCCGTGCGGCCACCCCGCGGTGAGGAGCGATCCCGCCGCGGGGCGGCGGCGTTCGCACGCGCCGTCGACCGTCCCGGGCGGGAGGCCAGGCCGCTCCCCGGCCGACTCGCGGGGCGCTGTGGTAGCTTGCGCAAGCCAGTCGCACTCCGTACGAGGACGTACGTGAGTCAGGGAATCCGGTGCGAATCCGGAACTGACGCGCAGCGGTGAGGGTGACGGGCGGGCACACAGCCACTGGACCACGGGAACAGGTCCGGGAAGGCGCCTCGTCCGGGAGACCCCGAGTCCGAAGACCTGCTGGCGGACCGTACGAACGGGCCTCGCGCAAGGGCCCTCGACGCTGAGGAATCCGCTGTGCCCATCACGCACGCCAAGACCCTGTCCACCCTGCTCCTGTGCGGGGCCCTGCTGCTGACCTCCGGGTGCGGCACGGGCACGTCCGGCCCATCGGCGTCGGCGCCCTCCACCGAGTCCCGAGTGATCGACAACTGCGGGCGGAAGGTGTCCTTCGCGGGTGACGGGCCGCGGCGCGCGGTCTCGCTGAACCAGGGGACCACCGAGATCATGCTCTCCCTCGGCCTCGCCGACCGGATGGCGGGCACCGCCATGTGGACGGACCCCGTGATGAAGGGGCTGGAGAAGGCCAACGCCGGCGTTGAGCGGCTGGCGGAGAACAACCCGTCCTTCGAGAAGGTGCTCGACACCGAACCCGACTTCGTCGCCGCCTCGTTCGCGTCCACCCTGGGCAAGGGCGGTGTGGCCACGCGGGAGCAGTTCGAGCAGCTGGGCGTGCCCACCTACCTCTCCCCGTCGGACTGCCAGGGCAAGGACAACAGCGGCGACGGCGACGGTGTCCGCACCGCACCACTGAGCGTGGACACGGTCTACGGCGAGGTGCGCGACCTGGCCCGCGTCTTCGGCGTCGAGGAACGCGGCGAGGAACTGGTCGGCCGGCTCCAGGCACGGGTGGAGAAGGCGACGGCGGGCCTCGACGCCTCGGACGTCACCCTCCTGTACTGGTTCGCCAACTCCGAATCCCCCTATATGGCGGGATGCTGCGGCGCTCCCGGCATCATCACCCGAGAACTCGGCGCGAAGAACGTCTTCGACGACACCACGGAGGAATGGCCGCAGATCAACTGGGAAACCGTCGCCGACCGCAACCCCGACGTCCTCGTGATCGGCGACCTCACCCGGAAGTCGCAGACCGCGGAGAGCGCCGCGAAGAAGATCGCTTTCCTGGAGTCCGACCCGGTCACCCGGAACATGGACGCGGTACGAAACAAGCGGTACGTCCTGCTCAGCGGCCAGGCCATGAATCCGACGATCCGCACCGTCGAGGGCGTCGAGCAGGTCGCCGCCGCCCTGCGCGCGCACGGCAGGACGAAGTGACGGCGACCCTGTCGCGCACGGCGGTGGGGCTCGTGATCCTCGTCCTGTCCGTCGCCCTCGCCATCACCGTCGGCCCGGCGGACATCGGCATCGTCGACGTCTGGTCCGCCGTAGCCTCCCATCTCGGCGGGGACGCCTCCGGCCTCACCCCGATCCGCGACGGGATCGTGTGGAACCTCCGGCTGCCCCGCACGCTGCTGGCAGCGGTGTGCGGGGCCGGACTCGCCGTGTGCGGCGCGGTGATGCAGTCCCTGCTGCGCAATCCGCTCGCGGATCCCTTCGTCCTCGGAGTCTCCTCCGGGGCCTCGACCGGAGCCGTCGTCGTGGTGGTCCTCGGCGTGGGCGGGGGAGCGCTCTCGATCTCCGGGGGCGCCTTCGTCGGCGCCGTGGTCTCCTTCGCGCTGATGCTGGTGCTGAGCCACACGCTCGGCGGCACCACCGACCGGGTGGTGCTCTCGGGTGTCGCTGCGATGCAACTGTTCTCCGCGCTGACCTCCTTCGTCGTGGTCACCTCCGCCGATGCCGAGACCACTCGGGGCGTGCTCTTCTGGCTGCTCGGCTCGCTCAGCGGCGCGGGCTGGGCCGACGTACGGCTCTGCCTCGTGGCCCTCGCGCTCTGTCTCGTCGTGTGCCTGGGACACGGCCGCACCCTCGACGCGTTCGCCTTCGGGCAGGACGCGGCGGCGACGCTGGGCGTGAACGTGGCCCGTACCCGGCTGGTGCTGCTGACCGTCACGGCGCTGCTCACGGCCGCTCTGGTCAGCTCGGCGGGCGCCATCGGCTTCGTCGGGCTCGTCCTGCCCCATGCCGCCCGCGCCCTGGTGGGACCGGGCCACGGCAGGCTGCTGCCCGCCGCCGCGCTGGGCGGAGCCGTCTTCCTCGTGTGGATCGACACCTTCGCCCGTACCGTCCTGGAACCCCAGGAGGTGCCCGTGGGCGTCATGACCTCCCTGGTCGGCGTGCCCGCCTTCGTCCTCGTGCTCTACCGGGCCCGGAAGGCCACCTCATGACACTCGAAGCGGACCGCGTCTCACGCACGGCCGACGGCCGGCTGATCCTCGACGGCGTCAGCCTCGGCCTGCGCCCCGGCGCCGTGACCGGGCTCCTGGGGCCGAACGGATCCGGGAAGTCCACACTGTTGCGTCTGCTCGCCGGGGTCCTCGCTCCGGCCTCGGGGGTCGTCACCCTGGACGGCGATCCGCTGCACGGGCTGCACCGCCGGGACGTGGCCCGTCGCGTGGCCGTGGTCGAGCAGCAGGCGGACACCCTCGTCGAGCTGACCGTCGCCGACGTCGTACGCCTGGGGCGCATCCCGCACCGGCGCGCCTGGGCGCCCGCCGCGCCGGGGGAGGAGAAGGCCGTTCAGGCCGCGCTCGAGCGCACCGGTCTGGCCGATCGCGCCGGGCAGCCGTGGCGCACCCTGTCCGGAGGCGAGCGCCAACGCGTCCAGATAGCCCGCGCTCTCGCGCAGGAACCGCGCGAACTGCTCCTCGACGAGCCGACCAACCATCTCGACATCCAGCACCAGTTGGACCTGCTGGAGCTGGTCGCCGAGCTCCCCGTGACCTGCCTCGTCGCCCTGCACGACCTCAACCTCGCCGCGATGTACTGCGATCACGTCGTCCTGCTCGACCGTGGGCGGCTGGTGGCCCAGGGCACCCCGTGGGAGGTGCTGACCGAGGGCCGGATCGCCGACGTCTACGGCGTGCGGGCCGTGGTCGGCGACCCGGACGCGAACGGCCGCCCGCACATCCGGGTGGTGGGCATCGGCGCCCGTAGGTGAGACCGCACGCGGCGTCCCGGCAGCGCGCCGACGGGGCTTCGGTGCCGGGACGGCAGGGTGCCCCGGTGCCGGGACGCCCCGTCGTCGCGTCCGCCGCGCGGTCGTCAGCCCGCCGGAGTGGCGGAGCCGACCGGGTCCAGGCCCTTCCCCGGCGCCTCGTCGTCCGCCGACTCCCGCCGGCTGTCCGACCACGCCTCCCACAGCGCGGCGTACCGCCCGCCCGCCGCGACGAGTTCGTCGTGCGTGCCGGTCTCGACGATCCGCCCCTGGTCGAGGACGACGACACGGTCCGCGGTCGCCGCCTGCGGGAGGCGGTGGGCGACCACCAGGCCCGTACGTCCCTCCAGGGCCCGCAGCGCGGCCTCCTCCAGGACGCGCGCACCCGCGCTGCCCGCGTCGGCGGTGGCCTCGTCCAGGATGGCGATCGGCGGGTCCGCGAGGACCAGCCGGGCCAGGGCCAGGTGCTGCGCCTGGGTCACCGTCAGCCGGTGCCCGCCCTCGCCGACGACCGTGGCCAGGCCGTCGGGCAAAGCGTCGGCCCACTCCAGTGCCCTGACGCGGGCCAGGGCGGCGCGCAGTTCCTCGTCCGTCGCCTCCGGCCGGGCCAGCCGCAGGTCCTCGGCCAGCGGTCCCGCGAACACGTGCACCTCCTGGCTGATGAGCGTCACCGCGCGCCGCACGCCGGCCGGGCCCAGCTCGCGGACGTCGACGCCGCCCAGGGCGATCGACCCGCTCCCCGGCGTGTGGACGCCGGCGATGACCTTGGCCAGCGTGGTCTTCCCGGCGCCGCTGGCCCCCACCAGGGCGACCCGCTCCCCGGTGCGCACCTCCAGGTCGACGTCCCGCAGCACGGGACGGCCGGCGACGTACTCGTGGCTGAGAGCGGTCACCTTGACCGCGCCGTCCACCGGAGCGCTCCCGCCCTTCTCAGCGCTCTCGGCCGGGAGGTTCGACACGCCGATGAGGCGGGCGAAGCTCGCGCCCGCCGACTGGGCGTCGTCGATGAGGAACAGCGTGGCGTTGATCGGGTTGAAGAGGCTGTGGAAGTACAGCGCCGCGGCGGTGGCCGTACCGATGCTGACCGAGCCGCTGTCGACCAGCAGGAAGCCGGTGCCGAGCATGGCGGCGAGGCCAATGAACTCGCCGAGGTTCAGCCGTGAGAAGAACCCGGTGACGATGTGGAGCCCGCGGAGCGCCAGGTCGCGTGCCGATGCCGAACGGCCCTCGAGGAGCGCCGCGTGGGTGCTGTTCAACCGGAAGGCGCTCACGGTCCGCACCCCGCCGATGCTGTCGAGCAACTGGTGCTGCAGGGCGCCGGTGGCGACGCGGTGTTCGGCGTACACGGGGGCGGCCCGGCGCAGGTACCAGCGTACGGACAGCACCTGGACGGGCATCGCCAGCAGGGCGGCGAGCAGGAACCGCCAGTCCAGCACGGCGAGTCCGACCAGGGTCAGCACGATGGTGAGGGCGGAGCGGGTGAACTCCGGCAGTGCCTGACGCACCGACTTCGCGATCATGGACACATCGCTGGTGACCCGGGAGACCAGGTCTCCCGAGCCCGCCGCCTCGACGCGGTCGAGCGGCAGCCGGAGCGCGCGCTCGATGAACTGCTCGCGCACGGCGGCGAGTACGGTCTCTCCGAGCCGGGCCACGAGGGAACTGCCGATCGCGGCGGTGGCGCCGCGTGCCAGGGCCACGACGACGAGCAGGACCAGAGGCAGCGTCAGCGCCTGAGAGCCCCGCCGCTCCACCACCAGGTCGACGATGTGGCCGAGCAGGGGAGCGGTCAGCAGGCCGATCGCCGTCCCGGCGACAAGGACGGTTACGGCGGCGAACGTCAGGAGCCGGTGGCCGCGCAGCATGGCCCGGAACGCCGCCAGGCTCTCCGTGCCGGTCGCCGTCGGCAGGAGCGCGCGGTCCGTGGGGCGCGTGCCGGTTCCGCTCATGGACTCTTCCGTCTCTTCCGTCGTCTCTCGCGTGTCGGTCGCCCGCGGGTCCGCCTCGCGCGGGTCCGTCTCTCGCGTTTCTGTCTCTCCCGTGCGGTCTTCGTACAGGGACGTCATGCGAGCACCGCCGCCCGGTACGACGCGTCGTCGGCGACGAGTTCGGTGTGGTGACCGTCGGCCGTCACGAAGCCGTCGTCGAGGACCACCACCCGGTCGGTCACGGCGAGCAGCGCGGGGCTGGTCGTGATCAGGACGGTGGTGCGGCCCTGGCGGACATCGCGCAGCCGGGCGGCGATCCGGGATTCGGTGACCGTGTCCACCGCGGTGGTCGGGTCGTGCAGGACCAGCACGGACCGGTCGGCGGCGAGCGCCCGGGCGAGGGCGACGCGCTGTCGCTGTCCGCCGGACAGCGAGCGGCCCCGTTCGGCGAGCACGGTGTCCGCCCCGTCGGGCAGCAGCCGGGCGACCTCGTCGGCCGCGGAGGCGGCGAGGGCGTCGTCGATCGCGATCGTGCCGGTGTCGGCCCCCGCGCGTACGTTGTCCAGCAGGCTGGTCTCGAAGAGGTCCGCGTCGTGGTGGGCGACCAGGACCGAGCGGCGCAGCCCGTCGGGGTCGAGCTCCGTCAGCGGTACTCCGTCGAGCTCGATCAGGCCTTCGGCCGGGTCCACTTCCCTGGCGAGGCAGAGCAGCAGGTCGCCCGCGGCGGCCGCGTCCCGGGTGACGATGCCGGTCAGGCTGCCCGGACGGATGTCGAGGTCCACCGCGCGCAGCGTGCCCGAGGAGACCCCGCGCAGTCTGATGTGCCCCGCGGTCCGCTCCGCCGGGACCGCCTCTCCGCCCTCCACGGCGGGGGGCGCGTCCAGCACCTCGGCGATCCGGCGCGCGGAGGCGCGGCCCTGGGCCAACTCGGCGTTGACGTAGGTGAGGAGCTGGAACGGGCCGAGGAGGAACTGCGCCAGGCCCACCGCCGCGACCAGGTCGCCGACGCTGATGGACCCGTTCATCGCGAGATACGCGCCGACGATTCCGATGACCGCGATGAAGACACCGGTCAGAGCGAGGACCGCGCCCTCGTGGCCGGCCCGGCTGCGGGCCGCGCGCAGGGCCGCGGCGAGCGAGTCCTGGCTGGTCGTGCGGTAGCGGGCCACGGCCGCGGACTCGGCCCCCATGCCCTTGAGCACGCGCAGACCGGAGACCAGGTCGGCGGCCACGCCGGAGGCGTGTGCGGCGCTCTCCTGCTCGGTCTCGCTGCGTCGTTCGAGGGGCCGGCTGATCCGGTGCCCGAGCCACAGCAGCGGCGGGATGCCGAGCAGGACGAGCAGCCCGAGGGGCACGGAGATCCGCAGCAGCGCCACCGCGCTGATCGTCAGTGCCGCGATCGCCGCGCAGCCGTACGCCAGGACGGTCGCCACCGAGCCCACGCGGCGCGCGTCGTTGGTGGCGATGCTCGTCAGCGCGCCCGGCAGCCGGTTCGCGTCGGCGCCGCCGCGCGGATCGAGCACACGGGCGCCGAGTTCCAGCCGGAGCCGGTGTGCGGCGTGTTCGCCCGCGCCCTCGGCGATCCGGGCGCTGGTCCGGTAACAGGTCGACAGGACGAGGAAGAGGCCCGCGAGGACCAGCAGCCACCGCAGCAGGGCCTCGGAGGAGCCGGTGGCCACTGCCGTGTCGATGGCGGCGCCGATGACCACGGGGACCAGGGCTTCACACCCTTGGTGGGTCATGCCGAGCAGGGACGCCGTGACGACCCGCCGGCGTTGTCCCCTGATCGCTCTGCGGAGGACGTGTCCCCCGGTCGGTCCTCCCGCTGGCATGTGGCCCTCCGTGGAGATGTCAAAGAAAGTTAGGTAAGGCTACTCTAAGCATGCGATCCCGGTGTGTCTCCACCGCGGTGCCGCCGATGACGGGCCGCGCGCCCCTTCTTCCGCTCCGGGGCAGCGCGTTGACCAACTATCCACGTTCGGTTAGGCTCACCTAAGTTGCAAGCCGTGTCCGTCTGCACACAGCGGTGCCCGCGGTACATGTGAACCGCCGTCAGGGGGAGTTGTCGTTGCCGGTCGAAACCCAGGCGGTGCCCGAGGAACGGACCGCCGCCCCGGCCGTTCCCCGGCCCGGCCGGACCGTCACGGCTCTGCGGGGAGTGGGCCTGCTCGCGGTGCTCGGCGCCCTGGTCCTGGTCGGGCTGCTCAGTGTGTGGGTGGGCACGAGGGGTATCCCGTTCACCTCCACCTGGAGCGCGCTGTGGAACCCCGACGGGTCCGAGACCTCGATCATCATCCATGACTACCGCATCCCCAGGACGCTCCTCGGGCTGCTCGTCGGCACGGCCCTCGGTCTGTCCGGCGCGCTCATGCAGGCCCTGACACGCAATCCGCTGGCCGAACCGGGGCTGCTGGGCATCAGTCTGGGGTCCTCCGCCGGCGTGGTCGTGGCCATCGCCTTCCTCGGGGTGGGCTCGGTCCTCGGATATGTGTGGTTCGCCTTCCTCGGTGCCGCCGTCGCGTCCGTGGTGGTCTACCTGCTGGGTTCCTCGGGGCGCAAGGTGGCCACACCGGACCGGCTGGTCGTCGCGGGCGCGGCGGTGACCGCGGTGCTGTACGCCTTCAACTCCGCGGTCCTGCTGCTCAACCCGAAGGCCTTCGACCAGTTCCGCTTCTGGACGGTCGGCTCCCTCTCCGGACGCTACTTCGACGTCGTGTACGTCATCCTGCCCTTCGTCGTCCTGGGCCTCCTGATCGCCCTCGGGCTCGCCCCCTCGCTCAACGCCCTTGCGCTGGGCGACCAGACGGGACGTGCCCTGGGGCTGAACGTCGGCAGGACCCGCGTACTGGGCGCCGTCGGCGTCATGCTGCTGTGCGGCGCCGCGACCGCGGCGGCGGGGCCGATCGCGTTCGTCGGACTGGTCGTACCGCACGCCGCCCGGTTCGTCGTCGGCCCCGACCAGCGGTGGGTGCTGGCGTACTCGATGCTGCTCGCACCCGTCCTGCTCATCGGCGCGGACGTCCTCGGCCGGGTGATCGGCGCGCCGGGTGAGGTCCAGGTCGGCATCATCACCGCGTTCATCGGCGCACCGCTGTTCCTCGCGCTGTGCCGCCGTCGAAAGCTGGTCATGCTGTGAGTGCCGTACGGGAGGCCGACGCCTCCGCCGCCAAGAAGGCCACGGGAAGGGACGGGGACCGGGGGGCCACCCGGCTTCCGCGCGTCGTGAGCGGCACGGTCCTGCGCACCCGGGTGGGCGGGCTGTCCGTACGCGTCCAGGGACGCGTCCTGGCCGCGACGGCCGTGATGCTCGCCGCGCTCACCGCCGTCGTCCTCGTCACCCTCACCACCGGCGACTTCGAGCTGACCGTCGGCGAAGTCGTCCAGGCCCTGGTGGGCAACGGCTCCGGCGCCGCCGACTTCATCGTCAACACCCTGCGCATGCCCCGGCTGCTGACCGCGCTGTGCGTGGGTGCGGCCCTCGCCGTCAGCGGGGCGATCCTCACGAGCCTGACGGGCAACCCCCTGGGCAGCCCGGACATCATCGGCTTCACCAACGGCTCGGCCGTCGGGGCGCTCGTCGTCATCATCGTGCTCCACGGCAGCATGACGCAGATCGCGCTGGGCGCGCTGATCGGCGGCCTCACCACCGCCGGCGCGGTCTACCTCCTCATGCTCGGCAGAGGCCTCCAGGGCTTCCGGCTGGTCGTCATGGGCATCGGCGTGAGCGCCCTGCTGCTGGCCGTCAACTCGTACCTGATCACCCGGGCGACCTGGCAGGAGGCGCTGGAGGCCCAGGCGTGGCTGATCGGCTCCCTCGGCAACCGGGGCTGGACGCACGCGAACGCCATCCTCATCGCCGTCGCGTTCCTGCTCCCGCCCGCCCTCTTCCTCTCCCGCCGGCTCGCCATGGTGGAGATGGGCGACACCACCGCCATGGCGCTCGGAGTCGATGTGGGGCGCACACGGACCGTGCTGCTCCTGATCAGCGTCGCTCTGGCCGCCTTCGCCACGGCGGTCACCGGTCCCATCTGGTTCATCGCGCTGGCCGCGCCCCAACTCGCCCGGAAACTCACCCGTTCCTCCGGCCCCATGCTGATGCCCTCCGCGCTCATGGGCGCGCTGCTCCTCGCCGCGAGCGACCTCGCGGCGCAGCGCGTCTTCGCGCCCGCGCTGCTCCCGGTGGGCACGGCGACCGGCACCCTCGGCGGGCTGTACCTCATCTGGCTGCTGATCACCGAGTCGCGAAAGAGCCGCGCATGACTGGAACCACCGAGACGACCGAGACGACCGGTACGGCGGGCGCCAACCGCCCCGCCCCGCGCCTTCGCGCCGACGACCTGACGCTCTCCTACGACCAGCGGACGGTCGCCACCCACCTCGGCGTCGACATCCCCGACCACTCCTTCACCGTGATCATCGGGCCGAACGCCTGCGGCAAGTCCACTCTCCTCAAGGCGCTCGCGCGGATGCTCAAGCCCCGCGCAGGACAGGTCTATCTCGACGGCGCGGCCATTGCCTCGTACCGCTCCCGCGAGGTCGCCCGCCGGATGGGGCTGCTCCCGCAGTCCTCGACCGCGCCCGGCGGCATCACGGCCGGCGACCTCGTGGCCCGCGGCCGCTTCCCGCACCAGGGGCTGCTCAAGCAGTGGTCCGCCGAGGACGAGGCGGCCGTCGTCGAGGCGATGCGTCAGACCGGTGTCCTGGAGCTCGCCGACCGGCCCGTCGACGACCTGTCCGGCGGCCAGCGCCAGCGGGTCTGGCTCTCCATGGTGCTGGCTCAGCAGACGTCCATCCTGCTGCTGGACGAACCCACGACGTTCCTCGACATCGCCCACCAGGTGGAAGTCCTGGATCTCTGCGCCGAGTTGCACGCCCGCAAGGGGCACACCGTCGTCGCGGTGCTGCACGACCTCAACCAGGCGTGCCGCTACGCCACCCACCTCGTCGTCATGCGGCCCGGCGGCACGGTCGCGGCCGAGGGCGACCCGGCCACCGTCATGACCGCCGAGCTGGTCGAGGACGTGTTCGGGCTGCCCTGCCGGATCATCGACGACCCGGAGACCGGCACGCCGCTGATGGTGCCCGCCGCGCCCAGGCGGTTCGAGCCGGAGGACGACCGGGACGGCGCCCGTGCCGCCGCGGACACCGTGATGGCCGAAACACGTTAGGACGGACGGTCCCTGATGCTCTGCACGAGGCTGACGAACGCGAACGTCCTCACCATGGACGAGGATCACCCGGTCGCCCGTGACCTGGGCATCTGGCGGGGCCGGATCGTCGGCCTTGACGAGGCCGTGACCTCGCTGCCAGCACGCGAGGTCGTCGACCTCCAGGGCGCCACCGTGCTGCCCGGTTTCATCGACAGCCATGTGCACCTGGCGTGGACGGGACTGAAGGCGAGCTCCCCGAGCATCAGCGGCCTCTCACGCGTCGAGGACGTCCTCGCCGCCGTGGAGGAGGCGGTCTCCCGCAGGAGCGCTCCCGGAGCGTGGGTGCACATCGGCGGATACGACCAACGGCCCCTCGGGCGGCATCTGACCGCTGCCGAGCTCGACCGGGTGAGCCACGGCCGCCGGGTGTTCCTGATGCACGACTCCGGCCACGCGTGCGTCGTCAACAGCGCCGTGCTCGAGCTGCTCCCGGCGGACGTCCCGCACGACAGCGGCCTGCTCGTGGAGAGCGCCATGGCCGCGGTACGGCGGCTGCGCCTGCCGTACTCGCAGGCGGAGCTCGCCGACGCCATCGAGTACGCCGGCCGCGCCTGCCTCGCCGAAGGCGTCACGGCCTGCGCCGAGGCCGGCATCGGTGGCGGCCTGCTGGGTCACAGCCCGGTCGAACTCGGCGCCTACCAGCTCCTGAGGGATCAGGGCAGGCTGCCCCTGCGGATCCAGCTCATGCCGGGCGCCGACACCCTGCGGCCGCTGGGGGCGCACCGGGACGACGGCATCCCGCGCGCCCTCGATCTGGGCCTGCGCACCGGGTTCGGCGACGACTGGCTGTCCGTCGGCGCGCTGAAGATCTACACCGACGGCGGCATGATGGCCCGTACGGCCGCGCTCACGGAGCCGTACGAGGGCCTGGAGCACACCGGGCAGCTCCAGGACGACCCGGACCGCCTCACCGGCCTCGTCGTCGACGGGCACCTCGCCGGGTGGCAGCTCGCCGTCCACGCCATCGGCGACCGCGCCGCGGACCTCGCGCTGGACGCCCTGGAACAGGCGCAGAAGCTGCGGCCGCGCCCGGACGCGCGGCACCGCGTCGAGCACGCCGGGCTGATCCGCCCCGACCAGCTCCCCCGCTTCGCCCGGCTCGGCGTCAGCGCGGTGATCCAGCCCAACTTCCTTCGCTACTTCGGCGACGACTACGCGACGGTCATGGGGGAGCGACGGGCCCCGTGGATGTACCGGGGCAAGGGGTTCCTCGACCACGGCGTCACGGTCGTCGGCAGCTCCGACCGGCCCGTCACCGACGGATCGCCACTGCGGGCCGTCCAGTTCATGGTCGAACGCGCCTCCACCTCGGGGCGGTCGATCGGACCGGACGAGGCCGTCTCCGTCGACGAGGCGCTGCGCGCCTACACCGTCGCCGGCGCGTACGCCTGCCGGTGGGACGACAGCGCCGGCAGCCTCACGCCCGGCAAGCGGGCCGACCTGGTGGTGCTCGGCGACGACCCGCGGCGCGTCGATCCCTCTCGGATCGGGGACATCGAGGTCGTGACGACGTTCGTGGACGGCAGGGACACGAAGAAGGAGCCCCAGCCGTGACCATGCGAGCGGACGGCGTCGAACAGCGGGCGACCCCGGGGGCGCCGGAGTGCGACCACCGGCCGGGGCCCGTGCCGGCGGGGCCGTCCCCGGCCGTTCTGGGCGGGGACTCCTCCCTGCCGGCGCCGTGGACGCCCGGCTCAGGACCGCGGCTGTGGATCGTCCGGGTGAGCGAGTACCAGGACCGCGCCGCGGCGCGGGAAGCGGTGCTGGACGAGGAGGAACTGGCCCGGTGCCGGGGCTTCGTCCGGGCAGCCGACCGCGATCGGTACCGCGTCGGGCATGTGGCGCTCCGGTTGCTTCTCGGCGCTTACCTGGGTCTGGACCCGGCGGCCGTACGCCTGATCCGGGAGCCGTGTCCCGGCTGCGGTGAGCCGCACGGCCGCCCGGCGGTGGCCACCGCGTCGCCGCACTTCTCCCTCTCCCACGCCGAGGACGCGGTTCTCCTGGCCTTCGCGGAGGCCCCGGTCGGCGTCGACATCGAGGCGGTGCCCGAGGCCGGGACCGCGGCGGAGGTCGGGGAGCTGCTCCACCGGGCCGAGCGCGCGGAGTTGGCGGCCCTCGCCCCCTCCGCACGTCCGGCCGCGGTGGGCCGTTGCTGGGCCCGCAAGGAGGCGTATCTCAAGGGCGTCGGCATCGGCCTGGGTGAGGACCCCTCGGTCACGTACGTGGGGACGGGGGCCGCGCCGGGGTCCGTCCCCGGCTGGACGATCACCGATGTGCCCGCCTTCCCGGGTTACGCGGCCGCCTGCGCGGTCCGTACCGGGAGCAGCGACGCCGGCGCCGGGTGAGGCTTGGTCAAATCACTTAGGTGAGGCTAACCTCAACTCGACTGTTTCACCGGAGTCACGTGGCGATCCAGCCCCTTTTCCGCACGGTGGAACCGAGGAAGGAACGCCTTGACCACGGCCACCCTGCGCCCTGCCGCACCGCTGTCCCACGCGCCGCACCCGCCCTGCCTCTCCCCGGTCTCCGTGCGCCCGGCGCGTCCCGGGGACGCCGCCGCCCTCGCCGCCCTCTCCGAGCCGTTCGTCCGCTCGGGGGCACTGCGCGAGCGGCCCTTCGGTGTGTACGCCGCCCATGCGGCCGACTTCCTCGTCGCCGAGGCGTCCGACGGCACCCTCCAGGGATGCCTCGCGCTGCGCCTCCACCCCGCAGCAGGTCAGCGGCACGGCTCGGTCGGCGTCCTCTACAACTTCTGCGTCGCCGGCCACCGGCAGGGAAGCGGCCTGGGCGCACGGCTCCTCGGGGCAGCGCTGGCCAGGGCACGGACTCAGTCGCTCGGGGCGCTGTTCACGGCGACGACCGGGAGCGGGCGTCTCTTCCTCCGCCACGGCTTCACCCCCGCCCCCGTGAGCCTGGCCCCGGCGGCCTGGGCCCGGGCGCTGGATCCCCGGCGAGGCGCGCGGGTCCTCGCCCGCGGAGTCTGACCGCCGGAGCGCCGGACCGCCGTCCCAGACAGCGAGAGGGCGGGTTCCTGGGCCGAACCGGCCCGGGAACCCGCCCTCTTGACGCCGTCGTACGGACGTCAGGCGTCGAGGATCGACGGCAGCGCCGCCACCAGCTCCTTGACCTCCACCTCCGTGACGGTCAGAGCCGGAGACAGCCGCACGGTCTGGGCGCCGGCGGCATTGACGAGGAATCCGGCGTCCTGGGCCGTCTGCCGGACACGCTGGGCCACGGGTTCGGTGAGCTCCACGCCCAACAGCAGGCCCGCGCCGCGCACTTCACGGACCAGGGGATGCCTCAGGTCCTCGATCCCGTGCCGCAGCAGCTCACCCGTCCGTACGGCACGGGACAGCAGCCCCTGTGCCTCGACGGTCTCCAGTACGGCGAGACCCGCCGCGCACGTCACCGGGTTGCCCCCGAAGGTGGAGCCGTGCTGACCGGGGCCCAGCAGCGCGGCGGCCGGGCCGAACGCCATGGTGGCCCCGATCGGCAGGCCGCCGCCGAGGCCCTTGGCCAGCGTCACCACGTCCGGGTCGGTCCCCTCCGCCGCCTGATGGGCGAACCAGCGGCCGGTACGGCCGATACCGGTCTGGACCTCGTCCACGACGAGCAGGCTCCCCGAGGCACGGGTGATCTCACGGGCGGCCCGCAGATACCCGGCCGGAGCGGGCACGACGCCCGCCTCGCCCTGGATCGGCTCGACGACGACCGCGGCGGTCTGCTCCGTGACCGCAGCGCGCAGGGCCTCCGTGTCCCCGAACGGCACATGCGTCACCCCGCCGGGCAGCGGCAGGAACGGGTCACGCTTCGCGGGCTGGCCCGTGAGGGCCAGGGCCCCCATGGTGCGGCCGTGGAAACCGCCCTCCGTCGCCACGATGCGCGGCCGGCCCGTCCGGCGGGCGATCTTGAAGGCCGCCTCGACCGCCTCCGTACCGGAGTTCGCGAAGAAGACCTTCCCCGGCCGGCCCGTCAGGCCGAGCAGCCGCTCCGCGAGAGCGACCGCCGGCTCGGAGACGAAGAGGTTCGACACATGGCCCAGCCGGGCGACCTGCTCACCGACCGCGGCCACCACCGCGGGATGGGCGTGTCCGAGCGTGTTGACCGCGATGCCGCCGGTGAAGTCGGTGTAGGCGCGCCCCGATTCGTCCCGGACCCGGCTGCCCTCCCCTTCGACCAGGGCCACCGGGGGAGTGCCGTACGTGTCCATCATGACCGCCTCCCAGCGGTCGGTGAGCGGCATGGTGTGCTCGGCGGTCATGCGCCGTCCTCCTCGTCGCCGGGGGTGTGGGGCCCGTCGTCGGGGACGACCGTGGTCCCGGGGCTCTTCTCGGCGAGGATGCCGTTCAGCACCGCGTGCGGCACCCGGCCGTCGAGGACGTCCGCCCGGCCCACACCGGACCGGACCGCCCGGAGGCAGCCCTCCATCTTCGGGAGCATCCCGCTCGCCAGCCCCGGGAGCAGCTCGTCCAGTTCGGCGGCCGTCAGGCGCTCGATGACCTCGGTGCTGTGGGGCCAGTCGGCGTACAGGCCCTCGACGTCGGTGAGCACCACGAGCCGCTCGGCGCCGAGGGCGACGGCCAGCGCCGACGCCGCGAGATCGGCGTTGACGTTGTAGACCTGCCCGTCCGCGCCCCGTGCGACGGGGGAGACGACCGGGATACGGCCCTGGTCCAGCAGCGCCCTTACGGTCTCCGGGTCCACGGCCACGATGTCGCCGACGAGGCCGATGTCCACCGGCCGCCCGTCGACCCGGGCCGTGCGGCGTACGGCGGTCATGGTGTGCGCGTCCTCGCCCGACATGCCCACGGCGAAGGGGCCGTGGGCGTTGATCGCGCCGACGAGCTCCCGCTGGACCCGCCCCGTCAGCACCATCCGGACCACGTCCATGGCCTCCGGAGTGGTCACTCTCAGGCCCGCCTCGAAACGCACCTCGAGCCCGAGGCGGTCGAGCATCCTGCTGATCTGCGGGCCGCCGCCGTGCACTACGACCGGGCGCAGCCCGGCGTGCCACAGCTCCACGACGTCGCGCGCGAACGCCTGCTGGAGGGCGTCGTCCCCCATGGCGTTGCCGCCGAACTTGATGACGACCGTCCGGCCCCGGAGCTGCGCCGGCCGGGGCGGTTCCACGGCGGGCCGCCCGGCCACGGCGACGGGCCCTCCGACGGCGGCAGGCATCTGTGTCCTCACTCCGCTCATGAACTGTAGGCGCTGTTCTCGTGGACGTACTCGGCGGTGAGGTCGTTGGTCCAGATGACCGCCGACGCGTCGCCCGAGCGCAGATCGACCGTGACGGTGATCCGGCGCGTTGACAGGTCGGCCTCCTCCCGGGGCTCTGCGGCCGCGCCGTTCCGGCAGACCCACACGCCGTTGATCGCCACGTCCAGCCGGTCGGGGTCGAAGACGGCGTCCGTCGTGCCGATCGCGGACAGCACCCGGCCCCAGTTGGGGTCCTCCCCGTGGAGCGCGCACTTGAGAAGGTTGTTCCTGGCCACCGAGCGGCCCACCGTCACGGCATCGGCCTCCGACGCCGCACCGACGACCGCCACCTCGATCTCCTTGGACGCCCCCTCGGCGTCCGACACCAACTGCCCTGCCAGGTCGAGGCAGACGGCGTGCACGGCCTCGGTGAACTCAGCGGCCTGAGGCACCACGCCCGAGGCGCCCGACGCGAGCAGCAGAACGGTGTCGTTGGTGGACATGCAACCGTCCGAGTCCACCCGGTCGAACGTGGTGGCCACGGCGGCGCGCAGGGCGGAGTCGAGCAGCGGCGCGCTCGCGTCGGCGTCCGTGGTGAGCACCACCAGCATGGTGGCGAGCCCGGGCGCGAGCATGCCCGCGCCCTTCGCCATGCCGCCCACCGTCCAGCCGGACCGGGACACCACTGCGGTCTTGCGCACCGAGTCCGTCGTCTTGATCGCCACGGCCGCGGCCTCGCCGCCGTCGGGCGACAGGGCCTCGGCGGCGGCATCGATGCCGGCCACGACCCGGTCCATGGGCAGCGGTACGCCGATGAGCCCGGTGGAGCACACCGCCACCTCGTCGGGGCCGGCTCCGACCGCGCGCGCCGCGCGCTGAGCCATCAGCCGTGCGTCGCCCTCGCCCGTCGGCCCCGTGCACGCGTTGGCGCCACCGGAGTTGAGGACCACGGCGGACAGCCGGCCGTCGGCGAGCGCCTGCCGCGACCAGCGCACCGGTGCCGCCTGTACGCGGTTGGAGGTGAAGACCCCGGCGGCGGCCTGTGACGGCCCCTGGTTCACCACCAGGGCGAGGTCCGGGCCGCCGGACTCCTTGATGCCGGCGCTCACCCCGCTCGCACGGAATCCCCGGGCAGAGGTCACGGTCACTGTGCCACTCCGTTCGCTTCTCCGCCCGCGCAGCTCAGAGGTGCGGGCTTCGTCGTCATTTGCGGGCCGGCGGCTGCGCGTACGTCGCTCACGGAGCCACTCCGTTCGTGGGCAGGCCAAGCCGTTCCGGCAGGCCGAGGGCGACGTTCATGCTCTGCACCGCGCCACCCGCGGTGCCCTTGGTGAGGTTGTCGACTGCGCTCACGCAGATCAGCCGGCGGGCGGCCGCATCGACGGCCACCTGCACTTGCACGGTGTTGGAGCCCAGCACCGCGCCCGTGGACGGCCACTGGCCGTCCGGCAACAGCCGGACGAACGGCTCGTCCGCGTACGCGGCCCCGAACACCTCCCGCACCTCGTCCGTGCGGCCGTCGAAGGCGACATGGGGGCGGAGCCGGGCCGAGCAGGTGGCGAGAATGCCGCGCGGCATGGGGGCAAGGGTCGGTGTGAAGGACACGGTCACCCGCTCGTTCGCCACCCGGGACAGGTTCTGCGCCACCTCCGGGGTGTGCCGGTGGCCGCCGCCCACCCCGTACGGGCTCATCGCGCCCATCACCTCGGAGCCGAGCAGCCGTGGCTTGAGGGCGCGACCCGCTCCCGAGGTGCCGCTCGACGCGACGATCACGGCCTCGGGTTCCACCAGCCGTTCCGCGTAGGCGGGGTAGAGGGCCAGGGTGATCGCCGTGGGGTAGCAGCCGGGTACGGCGATGCGCGTGGTGCCTCTCAGTTCGTCGCGGGCTCCGGGAAGTTCCGGCAGACCGTACGGCCAGGTCCCCGCGTGCTCGGTGCCGTAGAACCGCTGCCAGTCGGCCGGTTCACGGAGGCGGAAGTCCGCGCCGCAGTCCACGACCAGCGTGCCGGGCTCCAACTCCGCTGCCAGGGAGGCGGACCGGCCGTGGGGCAGCGCGAGGAACACCACGTCGTGCCCGCGCAGCGTGCTCGCCGACGTCTCCTCCAGCACCCGGTGGGCCAGGGCGGCCAGCTGGGGCTGCACCTCCCCGAGCGTCCGGCCCGCGCTGCTGTGCGCCGTCACGGCCCCGATCTCCACCCCGGGATGCGAGGTCAGCAGACGCAGGATCTCCCCGCCGGCGTAGCCACTGGCTCCGGCCACCGCGACCCGTACGGTCATGTTCTTCCGTTCTCCTGATTGAGTGGTGATGCCGTCAGGCGTCTCGTGGGACCCGGCCGAGCAGCAGGTCGCGCAGCAGGGCGTCGGTCGTGCAGACCACGCCGCTGCGTGCGGCCCAGCGCAGGGCCATGGAGTGTTCCTCGGCGGAGAAGTCGGCCACGGCGTCGGCGACGACGAAGGGCTGGATGTCGTTCATGAAGGCGTCCGCCGCGGTCAGCAGGACGCCGAGGTGCGCGTACACGCCGCAGACGACGATCTGGTCGCGGCCCTGGGAGCGCAGCAGCCGGCCGAGGTGGCTGCGGAGGAAGGCGTTGGGGCGCACATTGGGCAGCACGTGTTCGCCGGGGCGGGGCGTGAGCCTCTCGACGATCGCGGACTCCTCGGGTTCGTCACCGATGCCGGGACCCCAGACGTCGGCGACGAGGCCGCGCTGGCCGGGGAGTTGGGCGGCCGGCTCGGCGCTGAAGACGACCGGCATGCCGAGCGTTCCGGCGAGTTCGCGCAGCGCTGCGATGTTCTCGACGAGCTCCACGACCGGCGACCGCTGTGCCGGGAAGGCCCGTACGAAGTGGTTCTGCATGTCGAGGACAAGCAGCGCCGCGCGTTCGGGGTCGATGGACCAGGAGGCGCACGAACGGGGCAGGGCGGCGCGGTCGGGCATGGAGTAGGACGCGATGACCGGCAAACCCATGGCTCGCCCCTCCCCTGATGGTCCGGCCCGCGATCGGGCCTCGAATGTGACTTAGCTTAGCCTAACCTAAGCCCAAGTGGGATCGGCCTCTCAGGCCGCCCGCCAGTAGCCGAGAGCGTGCAACCGCTCTTTCGGCAGACTGAGTTGCCGCCGTGCGAAGGAGGCCAGGAAGCGGGTGGTCGTGGTGTCGCAGGCGATCCACAGATAGGAGTCGTCGTCCAGGAGGCCCGGCAGCGCCTGCCGCACCGTCTCCGCCAGGTGTGCGCCGTCGTCCCGCCGCGGCACGCGGATGACCTCGTGGTGCACGCCGCCCCCACGGGGGAGGTGGTCGTCGTCCAGCGGGTGGGTCGTCTCGAACCACACAGTGGCGGGCGTGAGCGGCATCGCTTCCAGCAGGGAGTCGATGGCGGGCCGGGAGGCCGGATCGCCGACCACGAGGAGGCGTGACGGCAGGGGGTCCGGCACGGTGAACTCCGAGCCCTGGACCGTCGCTTCGACCGTGTCGCCCGGGCGGGCGCTACGGGCCCAGTCGCTGGCGCACCCCGCGTGCAGGGCGAAGTCGATGCCGAACGTGCCGGCGGACGGGTCCGCGTCCACGAGGGTGTATCCACGCTGATGGGGCCGGCCGTCGTTGTCGAACCAGAGACGGACCCACATCGTCGGATGGGTGCCCGTCGCCCGGAGCATGCCTCCGTCGGTGAAGGAGACGCGGTGGAGGCGGTCGGAGACCCGTTCGCCGGCCCGCACGGTGAAGGTGAAGTCCTTGCCTCGCATGAGTCTGAGGACGGCGCCTTGCCAGCCGTGTCCCATGGCGCTGCTCCTGGGGCTCGTTGTGGGGTGGGTCGGGGTGATGGTGCGGTGCGGCTCGGCGGACGCGTCAGGGCCGGGGCCGGGAGGCGGGGTGATGCCGGTGCGCGCATTCCCGGGGTGCGGTGAGGAGTTGCCGGATCCGCTCGCCGGCCTCGGCGGCGTCGCGCGCGGGCGCCGGGAACAGGAGGCGTAGATCGCAATGGCCGGTGTCGTACTCGCAGCGCAGGGTGACGCTGTGGCGGTCCAGGGCGAAGGGCAGGACCCGGTTCATGCCGGCCGGCAGTCGGGGCCCGCGAGCCCCAGTAGCTCGTCCGTCAACTCCCCGTGGGCGTCGGTGAGATGGGTGAGCATCGCGGCCTCCTCGACGGCGAGCGGGTCGGGCTCGGCGAGGGTGAACTCGTCGAGCCCGACGTCCGCCGTGCCCGCCGGTGTCCGCAGGGTGACGCGTGCGATGTCGAGCCGCAGGCCGCCGTCGCCCGCCGGGGCGAGCCATCCGGAGACCGTCACTCTGGCCCGCACGCGGTCCCGGACGGCGGTGGGCGCGATGTCGGTGAACTCCAGCAGGGCGGCGAGGCTGCCGCGCGGCGCGCCGGCGGCCTGGCGCTCCAACGGGCTGCAGGTCCTGGGGTGGAGCGTGATCCGCCCCCTGGTGCTGACGGAATGCATGCCGATCAGGTCGTAGGACTGCCCGGCGGTGGTGAGGGACAGCGAGACCGCACGGGCCAGTACGCTGCGCACGCTCTCGGCGGCTGCGGCGGCGGTCGGTTCGGGCGGGGCGGTGTCGGCGTGGGTGCTCAACGGGCGACCTCCTTCCAGTTGAGGTAAGGCTAACCTTACTTTTCGTTGGAGGGGTGTCCGGGTCGAAGAGGGCGAACGTGATCCATGTCACGAGCGGCTCCCGTCCGGTCCAACGCACTGCGCCCCCACCGCGGTGGTGGAGGCGCGTGAGCGGGGCCGGGGAGCCGGGCGCGGCGCGCGGTTTCGTGAGCCGGTGTCACGTGAACCGACGTCACGCACCGCGCCCCTCAAGAACCCCCGGTGCTCACTGGTTGAAGGCGTGCAGGCACCACCAGGTGTCCGGGCCGACGATGCCGTCGACGTCGACGCCGCACCGGGACTGCGCGTCCCGCACGGCGATGTCGGTGATACGGCCGAAGATCCCGTCGATCTCCACGTTCTTGTAGCCCGCGCCGTGCTGGAGCAGGCACTGCGCGTGCCGGACGGCGGTGCCCGTGCTGCCCATGCTGATCTCCGGATGGCTGTGGGTCTCCGGACACGGGGCTCTGTCGGCCGTGCCCTGCTGCACGGGGGCGGCGCCGGCGGCCGGAGCCGCGGCTCCCAGACCGAAGAGCAGGACGGTGGCGGCTCCCAGAGCCGCCGACTTGAGCTTCATACGGTTCTCCTTGATCGAAGGTGTCGGAACAAGTCCCCGGTGCCCGACGGCTCCGCCGCGTCCGCGAGCCGGCCGCGCGCCCCGCCGTGCTCTCAGGCGGTGCGGTGAACGGCGACGGTGGCGGAGCGGGGCCTGCCGTCGGCCGGGCCGTTCGGCCAGGTGCTGACGGCACCGGGATCGCCCGCGTCCGGGGCGCCCCAGCGGGCCGTGCGCTCGCCGGGGTGCTGGATGTTGACGAACAGGGTCCGGCCGTCCGGCGTGGCGGTGACGCCGGTGACCTCGGCGCCACGAGGGGCGGTGAGGAAACGCCGGACCGCCCCCGTGGCGGTGTCGGCGGCCAGCAAAGCGTTGTTCCCGGCCTCCCGGTGTGCGGGGGAGGGCCCGTGCAGGTCGTCGCCACAGATGCCGGTGGAGATCCAGAGGGTTCCGTCCGCGCCGAACCACAGGCCCTTGGGCGCCGCGAACGCGCTGTCGGACGCCGGCAGCGGGTCACCGACGGTGAGGAACTCCTGCCAGCGGAAGGCATGTTCCCCCGTGCCCTGCTCCTCGTGGTTCTCCTGCCACCGGATGATCCGCCCGTACGGGTCGCCCTGCGGAGCGAAGCCGGCCGAGGACGGTACGCCGCCTCCGCCCGGGTGCGCGCACGGCGAGCCGCCGTTGCTGTTGGCGAGCGCCAGATACACGTCGCCGGCCGGTCCGACGGCGACCCGTTCCGGCCGCCCCAGCGGTGTCGCGCCGAGGGCGTCCGCGGCGAGCCTGGCCCGCAGGAGGACGTCGGCCTGGTCGCGCCAGCCCGCGGCACGGGTGAGCGGGCCCTGTCCGTGCCGCAGCGGCAGCCACTCGCCCGTGCCGTCCGGAGAGATCCGCGCCACGTACAGGGTGCCGTGGTCGAGCGGGCTTCGGCCCGCCGCCCGCAGCTCGCGCCAACCGCCGTCGCTCACGTACTTGTAGAGGTACTCGCCGTCCTCGGCGTCCGTGCTGTGCACCACCACACGCCCGGCGGCCTCGGTGACCGTGGCGCCGCCGTGCATGAAGCGCCCGAGGGCGGTGCGCTTGACCGGCACGGACGACGGGTCGCCGGGGTCGAACTCGACCACCCAGCCGAACTCCTTGGGCCGCGCCTCGGCGGAGGCCAGGTCGAACCGGGGGTCGGCACGGTGCCAGGAGTGGCCGAAGCCGGTGGCGGACAGCCCGTAGCGCACGTCCGCCTCGCTCCGCCGCCATCCGGGGTCGTCGGTGCCGAAGAAGGCGTTGAAGTTCTCCTCGGCGGCCAGATACGTGCCCCACGGGGTGACGCCGTGACCGCTGCACGCCAGCACACCGCGCGCCGTGCGGTCCACGGTCACGGGGCCGGAGAACCGCACCGGCGTGTCGCCCGTGATCCTCCGGTTGCGGGTCGAGTCCACGGCCTGCCAGCGTCCGCCGGTCTCCCTTACCGCCACCACGGAGATGCCCTGGGCGGCGAGTGCCTTGTCGTCCCCGCCGCCGAGCAGCGCGCGGTCGGCCGTCTCGTGGTTGATCACCAGCAGTCCCTGGCGGCTGCCTGCCGCGCCCTTCGCCGTGGGGAAGAACTGGAGGCCGTGGTGATGGCTGCCGATCTGCACGGTTTGCTCGGCCGCCGTGTTCCCGCCGCCCGCGCGCCACCGCGGCCCGGAGGCGCGCAGTGCCAGACCCCACGGGGCCAGGACGTCCGCCGTGAATCCGGCGGGGACGGTGACGGTGTCCGCCTCGCTCGCGGGAACCGCGGTGAAGTCCGACGGGCCGATGGGGCCGGCGCCGGACCGTCCGGGCGGCGCGGCGGCGGCCGCCGCGGCCTGCGGGATGCCCAGGCCCAGCAGCCCGGCGGCCGCCAGAGCGCCGCCGGTGAGAACACCACGGCGGTTCATGCCGGGCGGTGAAGGGCGCGTGGTGTCCGCGGTGCCCATGGTGTCCGTGGCGTTCGTCGCGGCGTTCGTCGTGGCGTCGTCGCGCATCAGAGCCTCCCCTGGTTGAGAGCGGTCTGCAGGGCCCTGACCGTGGCCGGTCCGAAGCTTCCGTCGAGGGTGAGACCGGCACCGGTCATGCTGTTCAGGTGCTGCTGCAGCGCCTTCACCGTGCCCGGACCGAAGTCGCCGTCCACGACGAGGCCCGCGTCGGCCCAGGTGTTCAGATGCCGTTGCAGGGCGCGTACGGACTCCGGTCCCCACACGCCGTCCGCGGTGGCGCCGACGGCCTGCTGGGTCGCGGCGACGGTCCTCGGACCGAACTCACCGTCCACGGTCAGCCGGGCACCGTCGTGGTAACGGCCGTACGCGGCCTCGGTGTCGGGACCCCACAGTCCGTCGGCGGTGACGCCGACCTTGGCCTGGAGCCATGTGACGCCGGCTTCGGTGTCGGGTCCGAAGATGCCGTCGACGACGAGCGCGGGGGAGTACCCGAGGCCGTTCACCGCGTTCTGCTGGTAGACGACCGAGCGGATCGTCGTGAGCCCGCCGTCGGAGTACGTCGCCTCTCCGCCGGTGTAGTCGTTGTACGCGGCCTCGGTGTCGGGGCCCCACAGCCCGTCCGCGGTGGTGCCGACCTTGGCCTGGAGCCATGTGACGCCGGCTTCGGTGTTGGGTCCGAAGATGCCGTCCACGTCGAGCGCCGGGGAGTACCCGAGGCCGTTCACGGCACGCTGCTGCGATGCGACCGACCTGATCGAGGTCAGCCCGTTCGTACTGGTGCCGGTGCCGATGTACGCCCGGTAGGCGGCCTCCGTCATGGGCCCCCAGATGCCGTCCACATCCGTGCCGACCTTGGCCTGGAGCCATCTGACGCCGGCTTCGGTGTTGGGTCCGAAGATGCCGTCGACGACGAGCGCCGGGGTGTATCCGAGGCCGTTCACGGCCTCCTGCTGGGACGAGACCGTCCGCATGGCGCCCGGTGTACCGGCTTCGCCGCCACCCACCACCTCGCTCAGCCCGTCCACGGGCATCCCCGAACGCACCCACGACCGCAGGTCGTCACCCGGGCACTGGGTGGAGTCCAGCGCGCTGTGGTACGTCGTCGAGAGGGTCCGGCCGACGACGTCGTTGGTCTTCTCGTAAAGGCTGCGGATGGCCCGCTTCGCCGCGGGCGTGGCGTCACCGTTGCGGCCGATGAAGCACACCGCGATGTGTGTTCTGTTGTGGCCGCGGGTGTGCGCGCCCTCGTTGTACCAGCCGCGCCCCTCGTAGAGCCGGCCGCCCTGGTCGACCAGGAAGTTGTAGCCGATGTCCCACCAGCCGTTCGAGTCCATGTGGTAGTTCTGGATCGCCCGTACGGTCTGGCTCGGCGGGCCCGCGGAGTAGTGCACCACGAATCCCGTGCGCTCCGACGTGGGTACCTTCGCCACGTCACGGGGCGGCCGTGCACCCCAGCCGGACCGGCTGATGATCCGCAGCCGGGGCGCGGGGACGGGCGGCTTGGTGCCCCCGCCGGTGCTCGGCGGCTCGGGGTCGAGGTATTCCCCCTGCTGCGCCAGCGGAGTCAGGTACGTGCCCGGGCACTCGGTGGGCCATCCGCCGGCGCTGTGCGGATATATGAGGCCTCCCGCCTTCTGGTGGTCCGGGAGTTCGTGACGCAGATGCCAGACGAGATTCCGCATCGACTCCAGCATCGCGGACGTGGGCCTGTCGTCCTCGGCCAGCATCCCCTGGATCGAATAGAACGCGGTGTTCCTGCCGAGACTGCGGGTGCGGTCCACGTCGATGTAGGCGCCTCCGTTCGCCTCACCGCGCTCGTACCCCCGGCCCTCGTAGATCGTGCCGTGCGGGCAGACCAGGAAGTTGTACTCGATGTCCCCGGCCTCCTCCCAGTGCGACGGGAACATCCCGGCGATCTTCTTGCGGCAGTCGGTCTCGGAGTCGGGGGAGAAGGAGAAGAAGCTCCCCATGTAGTGAATGAAGACGCCGCCTCTCCAGGGCTCCCAGGCGCGGCTGGACTCGCGTGGCGGCTTGCTGTAGTAGTCGACGAACCACTGGTTGTCGCGACCCTCTTTCCTCAGGGTCAACAGGCCCATGATGATGTGCTGGGCCCAGGTGGACCGCTTCTCTATGGTGACGGATGCCATGTGGGGAGATCACAGCCTCTCTGGTGTGGTCGAGGTGCTCACCGGATGCCGCGGGCGGGCTCGTGCCCGTGAGGGACGCACCGTGACGGGGTGGACGCCCACCAGTGATTCGGTTGCCGCGCAAGCCGGTTGACCGGGGCGGGGGTGTCATCGTTGCCCGGGGCCGCCGAGCCCGTCCATACTGTTGCGGCTCAGTGCAAAGGACCAGCTCAGCGGGGGGAAACGATGCTGCGCATCCACTTCACCGAGGTCGATCTGGCGAGAACGACGCTGGCCGAGGCGCCGGACCCGCTCTGGGAACTGGCCGCGAGTCTGCACCGGTTGCAGTCGTCACGAGGGCGCTGGGCCTTCGCCCGGTGGCACGACTCGGCTCGCCGCGAACTGCGGGAGAAGGGTGTGGAGCGGGCCATCCGCACCGAGTTGCTGCCCCTGTACTCGAAAGGGGTCTATTTTCCCGACTTCCTGACGCCGATTCAGGCGGCGGAAGGTCTGGAGAGCGGGCTCGCGGCGATTCTCGACACCCGTCCCGAGCGGGTCGCGGCGGAGATCGGCCGGCTTTCGCGCAGCACCGCGACCCCACGGTGGGCGACGGAGATTCCCGGCGCCCGGGGGCGGCAGGACCTCGTGCGGATGCTGCGGACCTACCACGAGGCGGTCATCGCACCGCACTCGGAGCACATGGAGGCCCGGATCGAGGCCGAGCGCACAACGCGCTTCCGCGCTCTGATGACGGGTGGTGTGGAGGGAATGCTGGCCGGCTTCGGCCCCATGATGCGCTGGGAGAGCCCCGTCCTGTACGTCAAGTATCCGGCGGAGGACCGGGACCTGTACCTGAACGGCCGCGGTCTGCGGCTCGTTCCGTCCTACTTCTCCTGGGGCGCTCCCGTGAGCTTCGCCGACCCGGAGCTGCAACCGGTCCTGTGCTACCCGGTCTTCCAGGAGCCGCCCGTTTCGGCCCCCGACGCCGAGGACGCGTCGCCGGGCAAGGCCCTCACCGCCCTCCTCGGACAGGCCAGGGCCGCGGTCCTGCGGACCGCGGCGAGCGGCGCCACCACGGGCGAGATGGCCCGCGCCGTCGGCGTCTCCGCGTCGTCCGCCAGCAGGCACGCGGGCGTGCTGCGCGACGCCGGTCTGATCACCAGCAGCCGGAACGGCGCGAGCGTGCTGCATACGCTGACGCCGGTGGGAGCCTCGGTCCTGCGGGCCGCCCTGCGCCACGCCCGGGAGGCGGCCGCCCCTCGACGGGCGTGAACAGGTCCCTGCCGGGGAGCCGGTGCACGCTCGGGGCCGGTGCACCGGGCCGTGCCACCGACGGGCGTCGGCGCCGAGGCGCTCGGCATGCCGCCGGCGTCCCGCCGGGCCCCGACCCCACGCCTCAGCTGCGCTTGGTCTGCCGCACGGCGCACGTGTCGGTGCCGGCGGAGCACCAGTGCGTCCCGCCGCCCACCAGGTGGAGTTCGAGATCGGCGTCGCCCACGCCGTCGGCGTCGAGCGCGGCGCGCAGGCGGTGGGGGCGCCGTGCCGCGCGCGCCCGGCGAGGCCGCGGAACCGGCCGGTGCCGAGCACGGCCGGTCCGTGCGGCGGCGGCACCGCCGGATGCTGCTGCGCGGCCTGGGGCCCGGCTCACCGCACGCGCCCGTCGCGTTGCGCACCCTCGTCGGCTGCGCGCTCGCCGGCTGCGCCGCCGTGGCCCTGGGCGTCGACCGGCCGTACTGGGCCGTCGTCACCGCGGCGTCCGTCCTCCAGATCAACGTCGTCCTCAGTCGGCACCGGACCCTCCAGCGCACCCTGGGCAAACCTGCTCGGCGTCCTGGCCTTCGCCGCCGTCTTCCCACTGGTCAGGACCGGGCCCGTCGCCCTGGTGCTGTGCCTGATGTTCTTCAGCTTCGCGGCCGAAGCCCTGATCACCCGTAACTACTGGCTCGGCTCGGTCGCCGTCACTCCCCTGGCACTGCTTCTCGTCGAGTCGAGCGGCACGCACCCCCCGGGCACCCTCATCGGCGACCGCGTGCTCGACACCCTGACCGGAGCGGCTGCCGGACTGCTCGCCGCGACGGCCGTGACCGCCGGGCGGCGCGCCGCGCGGAGCAGGCGCTCGTCGCCGCCGAGCAGGCCCGCGCCGACGCCGAACGCATCCTCGCCGGCCCCGCGGCCGCGCCGGCCGACGTCGACCGCGCGGGCCGCCGACTGGCCGCCGCCCTGGTCGAGGTGCGCGAGGCGCAGGACGCCGCGGCCGGCGAACGGCGGCGGCCCGGCCTCCCGGAGGAGCGGGTGCTCGCGGCCGAGCGGACGGCACACCGTACGCTCGCAGCGACAACAGGCCGGCGCGGGCTGCCCGGACCGGGCCAGCCCCCCGCCCTGGAGAAGGGAGCGGTGTGACGGACGACATCGTCGCCTCGGTGGTACGGCAGTGGCAGGCGGTCGATCCCGCGCTGGACACCGCGCCGATGGAACTCATCGGCCGCATCAACCGCTGTTCCGCACTGCTCCAGCAGGCGGACGACGCCCCGCTGCGCTCGGCGGGACTGACCCGGGCCGAGTTCGACCTGCTCGGTGCCGTCCGCCGCACCGCCCGCGAGCTCACTCCCGGCGAGCTCTCCCGTGAGACGTTCTCCTCCGGGGCGGCCGTCACCAAACGCCTGCGCGCCCTCCAGGAGCGGGGGCTCGTCGACCGGCGCGGCGACGACCGCGACCGCCGCGTCGCCCACGTCCGGCTCACCGACGACGGCCGGGAACTCGTCGACCGGCTGCTGCCCGAGCAGCTCGCCTACGAGAGGGCCGTCCTGTCCGGACTCGGCGAGGAGAGCCGCAGCCGCCTGTGCGCCGACCTCGGTGAGCTGCTGGTGCAGCTCGAAGGCCGCCTCGGCGCCGCCCGGCGCTGACCCGGCCGGGCGCCCCGGCCCGGCTGACCCGGCCCCGGGCTGACCGGGCGCTGACGCGGCCCGGCGTCGCGCGAAGGGGCCGTCCGGCCCCGGTGTCCTTACCCTGAAAGGGTGAACGTCGCGCGCCGGGCCGCCGCGCCCGTCCTGGCCCTCGGTCTCACACTCGGCGCCGTGCCCGCACAGGGCGCCGTGCCCGTCCGGGACGCCACGGGTGACGTCCCGCGGCTGTCGGCCACCGTCAGCGACGTGCCCCCGTCCAAACTCGGCCGGAGCTACGAACCGGGCTGCCCCGTGCCGCCGTCCCGGCTGCGGCTGATCGCCATGAACCACTGGGGTTTCGACGGCCGAGTCCACCGCGGAGAGCTGATCGTCCATCAGGACCAGGTCCGGCCCCTGCTGCACGTCTTCAAGAAGGTCTTCGACGAACGCTTCCCCATCCACCGCATGCGGGTCATGGCCGAGTACGACGGCGACGACGCCAGGGCCATGGCGGCCGACAACACCTCCGCGTTCAACTGCCGCCGGGTGACGGGCGACGCCCGCCATCTGTCGCGTCACTCCTACGGGGACGCCGTCGACATCAACCCCGCGGAGAACCCGTACGTCGACCGTTCGGGAGAGGTGCACCCGCCGGGCGCCGAGGACCGCCTCGACCGCCGCCGGCCCGCCCAGGGCATGATCACTCCGGGCGACGCCGTCACCACGGCGATGGAGGAGGCCGGCTGGGAGTGGGGCGGCCGCTGGTCGCCCCCGGACTACCAGCACTTCTCCGCCGACGGGACCTGACCGCGGCTCGGCCTCTGCCCGGTGGATTCCGCTACGCCAGCGGGTCGGTGACCTTCGCGGGCGACAGCAGGTCGAGCGAGAGGTCCCAGAGACGGCCGGCGAGGTCGGCCCGCCGCGCGGTGCGGCTCGGCGTCTCGCGGACGGCGCTGCCCGACACCAGCCGCCGGGGCCCGTACAGGGCGCCGCTGACGGCGGCCGGGTCGGTGGCGGCGCGCAGCGTGGGCCATGCGCCGGCGGCGGCGGGCTGAGCGGCGATCCTGTCGGCGACCGAGAGGAGACGCGCCTGGAACCCGGCGTCCTTGCCGAGCTCCGTGGCGGCGTAGCCGGGGTGGGCGGCGAGGGACAGCGCGCCACGGCCCTCGTTGCGCCGGGCCAATTCGGCGGCGAAGAGCATGTTCGCCAGCTTGGACTGGAAGTAGGCCGTCCAGCGGTTGTAGCGGCCACTTCGGAAGTTCGGGTCGTGCAGCCGGATACGGCCCGGACGGTGGCCCATGCTGGTGAGGGTGACCACCCGGGCGCCCGGTGTGGCGTTCAGCCGGGGCAGCAGACGGAGCGTCAGAGCCATGTGGCCGAGGTGGTTGACCCCGAACTGGGTCTCGAAGCCGTCCACGGTGCGGGACCGGGGGACCGCCATCAGCCCCGCGTTGTTGATCAGAAGGCCTATCCGGCCGTCCGGCAGCCCGTCGGCGAAATCGGCGATCGACGCCTGGTCCGCGAGGTCCAGGGACGCCGTGCGCAGCCGGTGCGGGTCGATGCCGCGGCCGACGAGCGAGCGGCGGGCAGCAGCGGCCTTTTCCTGGTTGCGGCAGGCCATCACCACGGTGGCTCCGCGCTGCGCCAGCACCCGGGTGGTGTCGAGACCCAGCCCGGTGTTGGCCCCGGTCACCACGGCGACGGTGTCCTCGGCGACGTGGGGCACCTGTTCTTCGGTCCATCCGGTCATGACCGTCTCCCTAACCTGAACATCGGTTCACCATTTATAGTGAACGCAAGTTCACCTTCGGTCAAGCGGAGACGGGGAGAGAGCCATGGTCCGGGCCGACTCGGCGCGCAATCGGCAGAGCATCCTCGAGGCCGCGGGCGCACTGCTCGCCTCGCACGGCGAGGCCGTCGGGATGGACGAGATCGCGGCGACGGCGGGAGTGGCCGTCGGGACGCTGTATCGCCACTTCCCCACGAAGTCCGACCTGATCGCCGCCGCGCTGGACGAACTGACCGAGCGGCTCGTCGCCGACGTCCGGGCCGCGGCCGACCGGGTCGACGGCGGCGCCGACCCGATCGCCGAACTCCGCGGCCTCCTCGAGTGGCTCATCGACAAACCGGCCGCCGACAAGGCAGTCAAGGCGGCGGCCGTCGGCCTGGCGGCCGACGCCCTTCAGGAGATGGAGAGCCGCGGCTTCGCCGAGCTGGACCGCATCACCGTCGTCGCCCACGCCCGCGGGCTCCTGCGTCCCGACATCACCACGGCGGACTTCGCCCTCATCGCCGCGACCGCGCCGGACGACTCGCTGCCGGAAGCGGCCCGAGACCGCTGGATCGAACTGGCACTGCGTTCCGTCGTGGCCTGACGCGGCCCGGCTGCCGCCGGGCTCATGCCCCTCGCCGTGGAGGCGCGCCCGTCCTGCGCCTCAGGACGGGTCGGCGGGGCATGAGCGGGCAGCGTCCGGGCGACCGCCGCGTCATCGGCGACGGGTGACCCCACGGCGCGTGCGGACGCGGAGCAGTGCGACGCCCGCGACCAGCAGCACGGCCCCGGCGGCCGACGGCCACAGCTGAGCCCCGGTCTCCGCGAGGGCGCCGCCCCCCACCGCCTGCGGTGCGTCGCCACCGTCCGGCACGGGCACGCCCGGCGGCTCGTCGGCCGTGGTTGTGGGCGTCGGCGGGGCCTGTGCGGTGGTGTCCGTCCCGGCAGGCGCTGCCGGGCGCCGCGCATCCGCTGCGGTGGCCGGCTCACTCGGCCCGGGGGAGGCGCCGGCAGCCGGTGCGGCCGGCGCCGCGGGAACTTTTGCCGCTTCGGGGCGCGCCTGTGCCGCTTCGGGTGCCCGGGGCGCCTGCTCGGCCTCGGTCTCCTGCTTCTCGGCGGGGTGCTCGGCCGTGGACCTTTCAGCCGCGGGCCTGTCGGCGTTGGGGGGCGCGGCGGTGGGTGTCGCGGGCTCACGGGGTGCCGCGGGCGCGGGCTCCGGGTCGGCCGCGGGCGCGGTCGGACGGGCGGGCGCGTCGGTCTCCTGTTCCGCCGGGGCGGTGGGCGTTCCGGTCGCCGTTCCCGGGGCGTCCTTCGGCTCCTGGGTCCTGCCGCCCGGTGTCTGCGACGCGTCGCCGGGGCCGCAGCGGCGTCCCTCATTGAGACAGCTCACCAACTCCCGCATGAGCTTCTCGTCGAAGACGTTGATGAAATCGCCGTGGTCGGTGACCGGCTTGTGCAGTTGCTCCGGGAACGAGTCGAGCGCGAAGACGGCGGCGTCCGCGCCCTCGAAGACCGGCGGCGGCACATCGTAGACGATCCGCTGGACCAGCTGCGGAATGGCGACGAAGCCGCCCGGGCAACGGCCGCTCGCGTCCGTGAAGGCCACATGGGTGCGGTGGTTGGCGCTGTCGGTGTTCCGGCCGTCCCAGCAGCTCTGGAACCTGAAACTGCGCACCACCTTGCTGCCCTGGGGACAGACCGGGTACTTGTCCTCGAGCTGTCGGTCCTCGAAGCCGGTGCAGCTCCACGACGCGTTGGCGTTCGCGTCGCCGTTGACGAAGGCCTTCGCGTCACCGGTGATGATCCGCAGGAACCGCGGCATGGCGGTGACCTTGCCCCGCGGATTGCCGACGAAGTCCAGCGTCACCTGCGACGGGGTCAGGATCTCGCCGACGTTGCGGTCCTTGCCGCCGCCGTCCGCCTGGGCGTCGTCCTCGTCCTGACCGTTCTGCAGCCGCAGCACCGGCCAGTAGTACGTCGACCGGTCGCCCTCGTCGCGGCACGTGGTGGCGCCCGCCGCGAGGTCCTCGTCGGAGGCGAACGCGTCGTTGGCCTGGTTGCCCACGTAGTCGTGCATGTGGTGGGCGCCGTTGCTCACCCCCGGAGCGACGATGACGTTGTCCGGGTTGAACTTGCCGTTCGCGTTGACCCCGCAGTCCGTGGTGAACGTGCCGCGGGAGGCGCCGCGCAGCCGCGGCGGGTTCTGCACGTTCGGGGCGACGGTACGGATGTCGGCGAAGTCGGACGGCTCGGGGCCGTTGCCCGCCTGCCCGCCGTTGCCCGCCTCGACGCCGCCGCCATCACCGCCGGCGTCGCCGCCGTCGGCCCCGCCGTCCTGGCCGGCCCCGTCCCCGCCGTCGGTCTGCAGGGTGCAGGGGGCCAGCGCCCGCAGGCCCTGCGGCCGTTGTCCGGTGATCCGGCCGATGGCCTCCGCGATACGGTCGAGGCCCGCTTCACGCTTGTTCCGGAGAGGCCCGAGTATCGCGTTCTGCGCGAACCGCGGATCCCGTGCGATCTGCTCCTGCTCGTCGGCGAACCGCTGGTACGCCTCGGTGATCCCGTTGTCCATCGTGGCCAGTTCACGGTCCACCTCGGCCCTGGCCGCTTCCGGTACCTCCGGGAGCCCGTTCGCCGCCTCCGGGCACTTGACGGTCACGGGGGAAGGCCCGGCGCCGAGGGTCTCCCGCTGTTCCTGCCGGGTCTCGCCGCCCGGCCAGGGGCCGTGCCCCTCCCCGGCAGCGGCGTAGGAGTTGACCGCGATGAGACCGCCACCGCCGAGGATCAGCGCGATCGAGGCCGCGACCGTCCGTGCGCCTGCTCTCGGGCGTCTTCGCGTAGCTCGTGCCATGGAGAACTCCGTCTGCTGTGTCACGGGTGGGGGCATGACGGTGCCCGCACAGGGCACGTCCAGATGCATACGCGGTCAACGGGCGAGATGTTCAACGCCGCACGAAAACCGGCTGCCGCCCGCCTAATCACGGTCTCTCACTCGAACAGCCCGTACGGCAGGGCCGGGGCAGGCGGCCTGGAACGCATGGCCATTAGGGTCCTGGTATGGCCTTCCAAAGGCCCGACGACCTTCCGCTCCCGGGAAAGGTTCCCCCATGCCGCCTGCACCGACGGACACCCCTGCCCCCATACGCCGCTCGCCCGTGACCGCCGCCCGCTCGTCGAGGAAACCCCTCTCGCTCGTCGCCGCCGCCGCCCTGATCACGCTGTTCCTCGCCCCTGACGCCGCCGCCGGCGGCGGGCCGACCGGCCCCGGGGCGGGGGCGCGGGCCGAGGCCCACCTCCAACTCGTCCTGGACGGCGAGTCGCTGACCGCCCAGGACATGTTCGACGTCCTGGACGCCAAGTCGGTCGCGGTGAAACTCTCCGACGAGAGCCGCAGACGTATGCGGCAGATCCGCGACGGCGCGCTCAACGAACTCTCCAAGGGCGCTCGCGTGTACGGCTGGAACCAGGCTCTGGGCCCGCTCAAGGACAAGCAGCTCGACAGCGAGCAGCAGAAGGAGTTCCAGAAGCGCATCCTGCGCTCACACGCCGCCGGCGTCGGCGAGCCGCTGCCCGAGCGGGTCGCACGTCTGGTCATGGTGCTGCGCGCCAACCAGATGGCCCGCGGCGCGATGGCCGTCCGCCCGGAGCTCGTCGACCGGATGAACGACCTGGTCACCGCCGGTGTCACCCCGGTCGTTCCCCAGATCGGCTCGCTCGGCTCCGGCGACCTCCAGCCCATGGCCGCGGTCGGCATGGTCCTCACCGGCGACAAGGCACCCGCCCGCTACCGAGGTGAGCAGGGGCCCGCCGCGCAGATCCTCGGCCGCGCCGGTCTCGAACCGTCCTTCGAGCTGGAGCAGGGCGAGGCCCTGCCCATCATCAGCGGCAGCACCGTCGTCCTCGCCTCGTACGCCGACGCCCTGCACCGCGCCACCAAGGCGGCCGGCCTGGCCGAAGGCACGCTCGCCATGTTCATGGACGCCACCCGGGCGGAGATCAGCAGCCTGGACGCCCGTACCCACGCCGAACGGCGGATCCCCGAGGAGGAGAAGGTCGCGGAACGCCTCCGGGAACTGCTGCACGGCAGCGAGTGGACCACCGAACAGGGCCGCCGACGGCTCGGCGAGGACCACCCCCGCATCCAGGACGCGGTGTCCCTGCGCGCCGCTCCGCACATCTACGGCGCGCTGCGCAAGACCCTCGCGGAGGGCCGCCGCGACATCGAACGCGAGGCCAACGCCTCCACCTCCAATCCGCTGGTGTTCGCCCGCGGTTCGGGCCGGGGCCACGAGTTCGTGATGGGCGGCAACTGGGACGGGGCTCTCCTCGGTCATGCCGCCGACACACTGAACGCCCAGATCGCGGACCTCGGCGTCCACAGCCAGGAACTCTCCGCGCGGCTGCTCTCCCCCAAGTGGAGTTACGGCCTTCCCGCCAACCTCGCGGGCGGCACGCCCGGCCTGAACTCCGGCATGGTCCAGGTCCAGACCGTGGCCGCCGCGCTCGTCCCGGAGATGCAGGTAAGGGCCATGGCCGCCGGTGTGCTCTCCCGGCCCGCCAAGGACGGTCAGGAGGACCACAACACCATGGCGATGGCCTCCGTACGCCACCTCCACCAGAACCTGGACCGCCTCGAGACCGTGCAGGCCGTCCTGGCACTCATGTCGGCGCAGGGCATCGACCTGATCGGGAAGAAGATGGCCGGCCTGTCCCTCGGCAAGGGCGTCCGCTCCCTCCACGACAGGGTCCGCGCGCACATCGAACCGCTCCACGACGACCGCTATCTGACGCCTGACCTCGTCGAGATGACCGACCTCGTCCGAGCCGGTGAGCTGGGGCCGGCGCCGCGATGACATGACGAGGACGTGACGCGCGCAGGCGAACCGGTGGGGCCGCCGCCGAGTGCCTTGCCGGGCCGGGCAGTTGAAAGCCGGCCAACGGGGCACACGGTCCCCATGAACGATCTTGTCGCAGCCGACGGCGGTGATCGCCGCACATGACCGCTCCCCCCGAACCCTCGGCACGCCGCCGGCGCAGACCGGCCTTCAGTCTTCGCCGGCTGATGGTCTTCTTCGGCCTCGTCGCACTCCTCCTGTGCATCGCGGGACTCTCGCTCCAACTGGTCGTCAGGACGGCCGGTGAACGGCCCTCGGTCGCCGTGGCCGCGGGAGCCCTGCTCGTCGTGGCCGTCCTGATACTGCACGGCACCCGCCGGCGCCGCGCGGCGCGCCGTCTCGCCGCGAACCTCTCGCAACTCACCCGTGAGGCCGTCGAAGCGGGTGCGGCGGAACAGGAGCGTGCGGCCGCGTCGGTCCCCGATGACGAAGAGGCCCCGGACACGTTCGAAGCCGGTGACCTCGCTGCCATGGACCCGGAGGACTTCGAGCAGGCGGTGGCCGCCCTGTGCGAGCGGGACGGTTGCCGGGACGTCGAAGTCGTCGGCGGTGCCGGCGATCTCGGTGCCGACGTCATCGCCATCGCGCCCGACGGCACGCGGGTCGTCATCCAGTGCAAGCGGTACGGTCCGGAGAACAAGGTCGGCTCCCAGGACGTACAGCGCTTCGGCGGCACTTGCTTCGCGGTGCACGGGGCGGCCGTGGCCGCCGTCGTGACCACAGGCGAGTTCACCCGGCCCGCCGCCGACTACGCCGCGCAGTGCGGTATCCGGTGCCTGGACCACGCCGACCTGGTCGCCTGGACCGAAGGCGCCGGTCCCGCCCCGTGGGAGGGGGAGGCGCCCCGGGCGCCCACCCCGCCCGCACCCGCTTCGGGGACACGAGAGCAGGGCGGCGGGGCCGGGACGTGACGCATGCGGCGGACTGCTGGGGGCAGGCGGACAGACGACCAGGACAGGAGGCCACCATGATGATCGTCGGAATCGCTGCCGTGTGCGTCGTCCTCGCCGTACTCGCGTTCCTCGCGCCGCGCTTGTCGCGGCACCCCCAGCGCGGCGCCCAGCGCACCCTCGGCCTTGGTTCGCGCGCCGGCGGCAAGGCGCCCGGATTCCTGGGGCGTATATTCAGCAAACCATTCCGCAGCGGCTCCGGCGCTGTGAGCCGCAGCGGCGGGGCGGGCCGCAGGGCGCGCGGCCGTCTGCCGTTCTAGCCAGGACGAGGGGATGCCCGTGTTCACGACCCGGCCGACGCTCCAGGGCACCTTCGGGATGGTGTCCTCCACGCACTGGCTCGCCTCGCAGTCCGCGATGGCCGTGCTCGAGCGGGGCGGCAACGCCTACGACGCGGCCGTCGCCGCCGGGTTCGTGCTCCACGTCGTCGAACCGCATCTGTGCGGGCCGGCCGGGGAGGTGCCCGTCATCGTCGCGCCGGCCGGCGGCGAGGTGCGCGTCCTGTGCGGTCAGGGCGTCGCGCCTGCCGGAGCCACCGTCGCGCACTACCGCTCGCTCGGCCTCGAACTCGTCCCCGGCACCGGTCCGCTGGCCGCCGCCGTGCCGGGCGCGTTCGACGCGTGGATGGTCCTGCTGCGCGACCACGGCACCAAGTCCCTCGCCGAAGTGCTGGATTACGCCATCGGCTACGCAGAGCACGGCCACCCTCCCGTCGAACGGCTCTGCGAGACGGTGGAGACCGTACGCGGGCTCTTCGAGACCGAATGGACCTCGTCCGCCGAGGTGTACCTCCCCGGCGGACGCGCCCCCGTCCCCGGCACGCCGCTGCGCAACCCCGTCCTCGCCGCCACCTGGCGGCGGCTGATCGCGGAGGCGGAGGCCGCCGCGTCCGACCGGACCGGGCAGATCGAGGCCGCGCGGCAGGTGTGGCGCACCGGTTTCGTCGCGCGGGCGCTCGTCCGGCAGGCCGCCCGGCCCACCATGGACACCACCGGCGAACGCCACGCCGGCACCCTCGCCGCCGACGATCTGGCCGGCTGGTCGGCCACGTACGAGGCGCCCGTGACGTACGACTGGAACGGCTGGATCCTGTGCAAGGCCGGCGGCTGGAGCCAGGGCCCCGCGTTCCTCCAGCAACTCGCCCTGCTGCCGCGGGAACTGCCCGCCCATGGTTCGGCCGAGTACGTCCACCTGCTCATCGAGGGCTGCAAACTGGCGATGGCCGACCGAGAGGCCTGGTACGGCGACGCCGCCGACGTGCCCCTCGACGACCTGCTCTCCGCGCCGTACAACACCGCCCGCCGCGCGCTGATCGGCGACAAGGCCTCGTACGAGCTGCGGCCCGGCAGCCCCGGCGGCCGCACCCCCGTGCTGAGCGCCCGGGCCGCCGACGTGATCTCCGACGGCCCCGGCGTGCCGGGGGCGGGGGAGCCGACCGTGGCACGGGACGGGGCCGTCCAGGGCGACACCTGCCACGTCGACGTCGTCGACCGGTGGGGCAACATGGTGGCGGCCACCCCGAGCGGCGGCTGGCTGCAGTCCAATCCCGTCGTGCCCGAGCTGGGCTTCCCGCTCGGCACCCGGCTCCAGATGACCTGGCTCGAGCCCGGCCTGCCGAACTCCCTCACCCCCGGCCGCCGCCCCCGCACCACCCTGACCCCCTCGCTGGCGCTGCGCGACGGCGTGCCCGTGATGGCGTTCGGCACACCCGGAGGCGACCAGCAGGACCAGTGGCAGCTGCACTTCTTCCTCGCCGTCGCCCTGCGCGGCAGGGTCCGCGGCGGCTACGACCTCCAAGGCGCGATCGACGCCCCGAACTGGCACAACGACGCCTTCCCCGGTTCGTTCTACCCACGCGGCATGCGGCCCGGCAGCGTCACGGTCGAGTCCCGTATGGACCGTGACGTCGTCGACGCCCTGCGGCAGCGCGGCCACGACGTCACCGTCGGCGGCCCCTGGTCGGAGGGCAGGCTCTGCGCCGTGGCCCGCGACCCTGGCACCGGTGTGCTCTCCGCAGCGGCGAACCCCAGGGGAATGCAGGGTTACGCGGCGGGGCGCTGAGCGCCTCCCGCGATGTCAGCCGGGCGTGATTGTCTTGACACATGATCGATGACTTTCTGACCGGTGACCTGTCCGACGTCGAGGAGGCCGTGCGCAAGGCCGCGGCCGCCGAGATCGTGCCGCGCTACCGCCGGCTCGCGGCGCACGAGGTCGACGAGAAGACCGGCCCGCACGACCTCGTCACGATCGCCGACCGCTGTGCGGAGGAGCACCTGACCGCTTCCCTCACGGCGCTGCTGCCCGGTTCCGTGGTCGTCGGCGAGGAGGCGGTGCACGCCGATCCGGCCGTCGCCGACGCGCTGCACGGCGACGCGCCCGTCTGGATCGTCGACCCGGTCGACGGCACCCGCCAGTTCGTGCACGGCGAGCCGGGGTTCTGCACGCTCGTCGCGCTCGCGCTGCGCGGCGAGGTGCTCGCCTCCTGGACGTACGCCCCCGTGCTGGACGAGCTCGCGGTCGCCGTCCGCGGCCGGGGCGCCCGGCTGGGCGGCACACCGCTGCGGTCCGGTTCGCCCGAGCCCGGTGCGGTGCTCCGCGTCGCCATGTCGCACCCGGACTACACGACCCCCGAGCAGAAGCGCGCCCTGCTGGGACTCGCCGTCCCGGGCGTCGAGGCCAGGCCGTGCGGCTCCGCGGGTCTCGAGTACCTGGCCGTCGCACGCGGTGACCTGGACGCGGTGGCGTTCTCCTGGGAGCTCGCCTGGGACCACGCGGCCGGGCTGCTGCTGGTCACGGAGGCGGGCGGCGCCCATCTCACGGTCACCGGCGAGCCGTTCCGCATCGCGGGCGCCAATGATCTCCCGTTCACGGCGGCACGGGACGAGGCCACCGCCCGCCGGGTCAGGGAACTGCTGACCTGACGCGCGGCACCCGTCCCGCCCCGGCCCGGCGGCCGGTCCCGAGAGCCCGGTGCACCCCGGACCGGATCACCCCAGCCGGGCCCGTACCTCCCTGATCATGGCGTCCGCGTCCGCCACCGCCGCCGCGTCCAGGCCGCGCAGCGCCGCCGACGCCCGCTTCGTGAAGTCCGTCGGGGCCCCGGGGAGCGCCGCGGCCGCCGCCAGCGCGCCCTTCTCGTTCAGGCACCACACGCCGTGGTGGGCGTGCAGCGCCTGCGCCAGCACGCCGAACGCCCGTGACAGGCACAGCGACACGTGCAGGGCGTCCCCGGCCCCGACCGACTTGGCCGCGGCGGCGACGGAGAACTCCGCCTCCCACGCTGCGGCGACCAGCGCACGGCGCAACGGCTCCGGATACGTCCGCGTCCGCTCCCGCAGCGCCGTCAACTCGCCCGCGGGATCGGCCAGTACGCGGCACAGCGCCACCTCGCCCGCGTACGCCGGCGACCAGAACCCCAGGGGGTGCCCCGCCTGTGTCCCCACCTCGAACCGCCCGGCCAGGCAGTCCGCCCAGACTCGTTCGACCCGGTCCAGGTCCCGCAGGATCCAGTCCACCGGCACTCCGCCGAAGGACAGCCACGCACCGCCGTCGACCCACGGGCCCCAGCCACCCGGCGCCGCGACCTCCACCGGCCCGCCGGTCAGCTCGGACGCCAGCGCCGCCAGGGCGCCGACATCGACGCCGCCCCGGTAGTAGACGCCGAGATCCCAGTCGGAGTCCGGCCGGTGGGTGCCCCGGGCCCGGCTGCCGCCGAGCGCCACCGCACGCACACCGGACGTCCGCGCGAGCCGCGCCGCCATGTCTTCGATCGTGTCGTTCATCGCGACCGGACGGTACCCGGTCACGCGATGTCACCGCCCCGGAATATCCTTGGGACCCCTGGCCGTCGGCTGACAAAGGAGTCCGAAGGTGCCGTCGATGCTCGATGCCGTCGTCGTGGGAGCGGGCCCCAACGGGCTGACCGCCGCGGTCGAACTGGCCCGCCGCGGCTTCTCGGTCGCCGTCCACGAGGCCCTGGACACCGTCGGCGGCGGCGCGCGGACCGAGGAGCTCACCCTCCCCGGCTTCCGCCACGACCCCTGCTCCGCGGTCCATCCGCTGGGCATCGGCTCTCCCGCCTTCGGCGCCCTGCCCCTGGCCCGCCACGGCCTCGAATGGCTGCACCCCGAACTGCCCCTCGCGCATCCGTTCCCGGACGGCACCGCTGCGGTGCTCAGCCGCTCCGTGGGCGAGAGTGCCATGTCCTTCGGCGCGGCCGACGCCGGTGCGTACCGCAGGCTGGTCGCGCCCTACCTCGGCCACTGGGACGACCTCGCCGCCGACTTCCTGCGTACCCCCTGGGACGGGCTGCCCCGCGACCCGTACCGCTACGTCCGCTTCGGCCTCGACGCGATCCGGCCCGCGAGCATGCTCGCCCGCCGCTTCCACGGCGAGAAGGCGCGCGGCCTGCTCGCCGGGCTCGCCGCCCACGCCATCGCCCCCACCAGCGGCCTGGCCACCGGCGGCATCGCCCTGCTGTTCGCCCTCGCCGCGCACGAGGTCGGCTGGCCCGTCCCGCGCGGCGGCTCCCAGGCCATCTCCGACGCCCTCGCCTCCTGCCTGCGCGAACAGGGCGGCACCATCCACACGGGCACCACGGTCAAGCGGCTCGACGAGCTGCCGCCGGCCCGGGCGTACATCTTCGACACCTCGCCGACCGCCCTCGCCAGGATCGCCGGCCTCGGCCAGGCGTACTGGCGCTACAAGTACGGCGCCTCCGCCTTCAAGATCGACTACGCGCTGTCGGGCCCGATGCCGTGGACCGCCGAGGAGGCCCGCACCGCCGGGACCGTGCACATCGGCCCCACCGCGGCCGAGATCGAGACCGCCCTCGGCGCGGCGGTCTCCGGCCGCGCGCCAGAGGCCCCGTTCCTGATCACCGCCCAGCCGAGCGTGATCGACCCCGGCAGGGCGCCGGAGGGCAAGCACGTCCTGTGGGCGTACGGACATGTGCCGGCCGGCTGGGAGGGCGACGCGACCGAGGCGATCGAACGCCAACTGGAGCGCTTCGCCCCCGGCTTCCGCGACCTGGTCCTGGCCCGCGCCGTGGCCGGCCCGCCCCAACTGGCCGCGCGCAACGCCAACTACGTCGGCGGCGACATCGCCTGCGGCGCGTTCGCCGGCCTCCAGACCGTCATCCGCCCGAGGCTCGCCCGCGTCCCCTACGCCACCGCGCACCCCGCGGTCTTCATCTGCTCCTCCGCCACCCCGCCGGGTCCCGGAGTCCACGGCATGTCCGGCCACCACGCGGCAAAGGCCGTCTGGCGCCGCCTCCGGGAGCGATGACACCGGCGCCGACGACCACGGCCCCATGACGCCTCGTCAGCAGGCCGCCCGGCCACGGCCGTCGGGCAGCTTGTTGCCCGATGTGGACGGTCGTGGCTCCCCGCGCCCCGGGGGCCTGGAATAATCCCGCTCGTGGATGACGACCAGCTGGTGCCGCTGACAGGCGGCACGCACGGCCCCGACGGCCTGCCGGCGGTGTCTCCGCCTTCCGTGTCCTGGCCCCAGTGGCGTGACGACCATCCCGTCACGGCACCCGGCGGACGTCCGTACCTGCTGGCCGCGCTGCGGATGACGGTCCCCGCCGGCCGGCACTGGCAGCAGCACCGGCTGGTCGAGAACGTCCACCTGCCCGCCAGGCTCGGGCCGCTCTTCAGCACCGTGCCGGTCAGCCACTCGTTGCTCCAGGAACCGCACGGCGGCCGACGCTGCCGATTCAGTACCACCGGCCTCCGGCTGTGGCAGGACAGCGATCCCGGCCGCTGGCCGAACACGCTCTACCGGCAGTTCGAGGAACAGGACGGCCCGCGGCAGGGTCTCGGCGAGGTGAAGATGACGCTGCGCCTGCGGTCCAGGGACGGTGTCACCGTGCAGGTCGAACGCACCATGAGCGAGTGCAACGTGCGAGCCGACGCCCGGCTCCTGCTCGCTCAGCTCCCCGGGCAGCTCGACGACGTCCGGCCGTGACCGCGCCCGGTGGCCCGGGCGACACCAGGAACCGCGCCGATCCCTCCGGTGGCGGTGATCAGTCGACGTCGCCGCGGGTGTCCCCGAGCCGCGGGTCGTCGACCCAGTTGGTCGACGAGACGCCCTCGATGGTGGCACCGCAGGTGCCCCATCGGGGTTTGTTGCTCTCCCTGCCGAGTTGTGGCGGTCGTCGTGATCGTCGCGGTCGTGGTCGTCGGGTCAGGCGAGGCGCACGGTGATCTTCTGCGGTGCGCCCGCCTGGGCGGTGAGATCACCGAAAGTGATCCTCAGTGCCGAGCCGATGCCTGTCGCCAGCACGGTGGCCGGCTTGGAGAGCACGGCGGAGACGTCGCGGTGCCAGGTGATCTCCAGCGAGGTGGCCCGGCGGGCGGGGTCGGACACCACGACGGTGGCGGTGCCGTCGCGCCGCTCCGTGATCAGGACCGACGCGGGGGCGTCGGCGGTGATCCTCTCAACCCGGCCCGCGGCCCAGAAGTTGACGGCGGTGAGGCCGAGGCGCGGAGCACGGATGCCCTGCAGGCTCCCGGTGTTGGCCAGGATTCTCACCCGGCCCCTCTCCGCCGCTCGCCGGGCGGTGGCGGCGGCGCCGGCTCCGGGGAGGAGCACGTAGGTGTAGGAGGCGTCGGCGGGGTCCACGCCGTGGTCGGTGAACAGCGTCAGATAGCGCCGCGTGACCGGGTCGGTGGTGCCGTTGACGTTGATGTCCTTCCAGGCTCCGGTGCGTTCCTCACGTACGGCGCGGAGCCGGCCGCCGTCGGGGAAGACGTAACCGGCCTGTCCGGCGATGTGCGCCCAGCTCGCGTCGTCGAAGGTTCCCGTCCAGCCCTGGGTGCTCGGCTGGGCGATGCCGTCGACGGTGAGGACCGGGGCGCCGTTCGCGCCGAGGTTGCGGTTGTCGACGGTGGTCTCGACGGCGTACCCGTCGGTGGAGGTGATGCCGGCGCCGAGGCACACGACGGAGTCGTCCAGCCAGAACCAGGACTTCTTGGCGCTCATCGTGCTGAAGAGACCCTTGAGGTGCTGTCCGGTGGCGCCGAACCGGCCGTCGGTGGTGCCACCGACCCACTGGGCGTCCGGGCAGGGCTGGCCCCAGTTGCCGCCGGCACCGTCCGGGAGGGGCTTGCGGGAAGCGGTGATGCCGGGGAGGCGGTAGGGGTCGACGGTCGGCCAGAAGGCGTCGGAGTAGTGCTCGAGACCGAAGTCGTCGCCCCACCAGGACAGCCAGCCGGCTCCGGTGTGATATCCGCGGGCGTTCTCGCCGTTGCCGAACTCGTAGTGGGCGATGTGCTCGGCGGCCATGGACACGGAGGCGGCCCAGCCGGGGCGCCGGTGAGTGGCCCGTGCCATGTTGTGGAAGAGCCGGTGCTCGACCGGCTCAGGGGCGGCCTTGACGGTGTCGTCGTCCTGCAGGGCCTGGAGCAGGGCCGCTCGGCTCAGGCCGAGGCCGGTGTTGCTGAGCGCCGGGCGGTAGTAGTCCCGGCGCAGCCACCCCTTGACCATGGCACGCCAGCGGGCGTTCTCCTCCGCGCTCGCGCCCTGGCCGACGAGCAGCACGGTGGCCAGCAGACTGTGCGCGCGGGTGTGGTCGGAGGTCCCCTGCCGGGTGATCCCGCGGGAGGACACGTTGTCCATCATCAGGCCGTTGTAGATGAACGGCGCGACGGCACGGTCGACGGTGTCGAGGAACAGCTGCGTGTTCGGGTCGTCGATCTGCCAGGGCGATCCGCGCAGCAGCGCCAGCAGCCGGCCCACGCCGTCGTGGAGGACCGCTCCGTATCCGCCGATGTAGGGGACGTTGCGGTGCTGGATGAACGAGCCGTCGGCGTAGAACCCGTCGCCCGAGGTGACATACGGGAACACAGGGCCGAGGGCGGCCGCCGCCGAGGTGATCCTGTCCGGGTTCCTGCCGACGACGCCCCGCAGGATGACGCTCCGGCACAGGTCCACGCGGTTGGCACCCGTGCTCGTCCCCGTGTACCTGTCGAAGACCGAGTCCGGTACGAAGTGGTCGACGGCCCGGCAGTAGTTGTAGATCTGTGTCTGCGTCAGGTGGTCGTAGAGCAGGACACAGGTGTCCATGAGCATCTGCGGCACACCGATCTGCCAGTTCCACCAGTTGCCGTACCGGGCGGTGCCCTCGTTGTAGACCTCGGAGTACAGGTGGTCGAGGCCGGTCAGGACCGCGTCACGCAGGGCGGTGTCCCCGGTCAGTCCCGTCCCGGGCTGGCAGTAGGCCTGTGCCATGGTGTTCAGCCGGTTGTAACTGGTGCCCATCCGCGCCGAGTAGGCATAGGACTCCGCATCGGTGTCCGGATCGGGGTCCGCCCACACCTGGTCGGCCCAGAGCGCACCGCTCGTGGGTGCCATGGTGTCCAGATGGGCCCTCGCGCTGGTGCCGAGAGCCGCCAGCAGCGTCCTGAACGGCTCCGCCGCCGGGTTGACCCCCGTGCCCAGGATCAGCTCGCGCCACTTCGCGCGCAGTACGCCGAAGTCGTCGGCTGCGTCGCCGCCGTCGGTTTTCGAGGCGGACGCCGGGTGGGCGGCCAGGCCGCCGGCACCTGAGGCGAGGACAGCTCCTGCGGCGGTCCGGACGAAGGTACGGCGTGACCACGTAGGTGGCATGGAGGCTCCCGGTGAGTCGGTGCAACGCCTGTGCTGCACAGTCGGTGTCGCGGTTTCTAGCACGCGATTTCATCGATCAGCAATGGTTCTCGCACGCTCTTGAGTGATTCTTCGTTTTTCGAAGGGAAACGATGAAGAACGTAAGCAGAGTGATGGCGCTCCCGGGCACGGCTTCCTGCGCGTCACCGAGGTCGCGGGACTCACGCCGAGCGTGTCAGCGCCTCCGCCCGTACCGGATCGGCGAACGGCACTCCCCGCGCGTACCGCTCGAGTTCGTCCAGCGCCGCCTGCGCCATCCGGCCCAGCTCGTTGCCGAGCGAGCCCGCCACATGCGGGGTCAGCAGCACGTTGGGCAGGTGGTACAGCGGGGACGTGGCGGGCAGGACCTCCGGTTCGGTCACGTCCAGCACCGCGTTCAGCCGTCCCGCGGCGAGCTCCTCCGTCAGGGCCTGTGTGTCGACCAGCGAGCCGCGGGCCGTGTTGATGAGCGTGGCCCCGTCCGGCAGCAGCCGCAGCCGGGCCCGGTCGAACAGGTGCCGCGTCTCGGGAAGTTCGGGCGCGTGGACGGTCACCACGTCGCTCGAGCGGACCAGTGTGTCCAGGTCCACCGCACGGGCCCCGAGCCGCGCCGCCTCCTCCTCGTCCGCGTACGGGTCGTACAGCAGCACCCGCAGGTCGTACGGGCGCAACAGCTCGACCACCCGCCGCCCGATCCGCGACGCGCCGACGACTCCGACCGTACGGCGGTAGTTGCCGCCCGGACCGATGATGTCGATGGGGCTCACCCGGGCACGCTCGTCCCGGTACACGCGACTCGCGTGCAGCACCCGTTTGCCGGCGAACAGGATCGCGGCGACGGTGTACTCCGCCACCGGCAGCGCGTTCGCCCCGGCCGCCGAGGCGACTGTCAGGCCCCGCTCCCAGCAGGCGTCGGTGATGTGGTCGCTCCAGTGCCTCGGCGGTCAGCGGCGGGCATCCCCAGCCGGTCACCAGCGCCTCCGCCGTGGCGAGCACGTCGGCCCGCGCCGGGTCGGCGAAGTCGTGGACCACCACGGACGGATCGGTGTCGGCGACCGCCGTCAGGCGCTCCAGGGCCGCCCGGTCGAACAGCGCGTCCCGGACCGGCAGGTCCATGGCAAGGACGGTGCGGGGTCGGCGGTACGGGGACGGATGCGTCACTTGACGGCTCCTGCGGTCAGGCCGGAACGCCAGTGGCGCTGGAGCGCGACGAAGGCCACAGCGAGCGGAACGACGGACAGCAGCGAGCCTGTGATGACGAACGAGTAGAGCTGCGGTTCCTGGGCGAGCGTGGCGTTCCAGTTGTAGAGGCCCAGGCCCACCGGGTAGAGAGCCGAGTCGTTCAGCATCACCAGGGGCAGGAAGAAGTTGTTCCAGCTGCCGGTGAAGGAGAAGAGGAAGATCGTCACGAAGGCGGGGGAGAGCATCGGCAGTGCGACCGACCGGAAGGCCCGCAGCTCGCCGGCGCCGTCGAGCCGGGCGGCCTCCAGCGTCTCGCCGGGGACGTAGCTCTCCGAGAAGACGCGGGCCAGATACACCCCGAAGGGGTTCACCAGGCCGGGGATCAGCACGGCCCAGTACGAGTTGACCAGTCCGGCCTCCGACGCCATCAGGTACATCGGCAGCGAGATGACGGTGTGCGGGACGAGGATGCCGAGCAGCACCAGTCCGTACAGCTTCTCCTTGCCGCGGAAGCCGTACGTGTGGAAGGCGTATCCGGCGAGCAGGGAGATCAGGGTGGAGGCGAGAGCGCCGACGACCGAGTACAGCATGCTGTTCGCCATCCAGCGGCCGAAGACCCCGTCCTGGTACGCGAAGAGGTCGGCGAGGTTGGTGAAGAGGTTGAACTCCGCGAGCCGGAATCCCGGCCGGCCGAACAGGTCGCCGTTGTTCTTGGTGGCGTTGACCAGCAGCCAGCTCAGGGGCATCAGCGTGTAGACCGCGACGATGCCGAGCAGCGTGTTGACGACGGCCCTGGAGGACCAGGACGGGCCGGTGGGTGTGCGGCGGGGCGCGGCCTGCGGGGCGCGTCGTGGGGGAGCGGGGGTGCGCGGCGGAGCGGTGACGGCCATGGTCACGCCTCCTTCCAGCGGTTGCCGAGCTTGGTGATGACGAAGGAGAGCACGGCACCGAGCAGCGCCAGCAGCAGGGACGCCGCGGCGGCCAGGCCGTAGTCGTGCTCGGTGAAGGCGGCCTGGTAGATGTACATCACCGGGCTCCAGTCCTGGGAGACGGCGGACGACCGGCTGCGCAGCACCTCCGGCTCGTTGAAGAGCTGGATCGCGCCGACGGCGGTGAAGAGCATGGTGAGGACGACGGAGGAGCGGATCATCGGCAGCTTCACGGACAGGGCGGTGCGCAACTCGCCCGTGCCGTCGACCGTGGCCGCCTCGAGCATCTCCCTCGGCACGGCCTGCAGCGCGGCGTAGAAGATCACCATGTTGTAGCCGATCCACTGCCAGGCGGCGGCGTTGGCCATCGAGAAGACCACCCCGTCGGGGCCGAGGAAGTCCCACTCCGCCCCGAAGGCCCGCAGAAGGTCCACCACCGGACTGAGACCCGGTGTGTAGAGGAAGCCCCAGATGATCGCGGCGATCAGCCCGGGTACGGCGTGCGGCAGGAAGTACGCCAGCTGGAAGAACTTCTTCGCCCCGGCCATCGCCGAGTCCACCAGCAGGGCGAGCGCCAGCGCGCCGCCCACCATCACCGGGATGTAGATCACGCAGTACAGGGCGATGTGCAGGAAGCCGCGGTGGAACGTCGGGTCTCCCAGGGCCCGCAGGTAGTTCCCCGCGCCGACGAAGAGCGTCTGCGTGCCGCCGAATCCGAGACCGGAGGTGGCCTGTTCACGGAACAGGCTCATCCACAGCGAGTACGCGACGGGCGCGACGAGGGTGGCGAGGAAGAGTGCGAGGAAGGGGGCGATGAAGAGGGCCGGCGTGCTGCGCTGCCCCGGGGCGAGCCGGGAGGTCATCGGCGGTGGCTCCTTGGATGGTCGGCGGCCGGGGCGGGAGGGCGCGGGAGACGTTCCGCAGCCCGGGGCGCCCCGGCGGCCGTGGTCCCGGTCCGTGCGGGGCGGCCGGCGGCTCCACCCCGCACGGACCGGACGGCGGTGGTCACTTGGCGAGCTTCAGCCCGCGGTCGGTGACGGCCTTCTCGGCCGCGGCCTGGCCGGCCCGGAAGGCGGGCCAGAACTCACCGGTCTTCTGCGCCTTGCCGAACTCCGCCTGCAGCGTCATCGTCGTGGAGTTGTGCACCGGGCTCCAGGTCCAGTTCTCGGCGATGTTCGGGACCTGGGCGGCGGCGACGGCGTAGATGTCCTGACCGCCGAAGAACGAGGCGTCGAAGGTCGACTCGGCCGTGGCGCGCAGCTTCTCCGCCGCGGGCAGGGCACTGGAGGTGCCGGCCGCGAGCCGGGCCTTGACGGCCGCCTCGTCGGTGGTGGCCCACTTGATGAACTCGGCTGCCGCCTCGGCCTTGTCGCTGTCCTTGGTGACGGCGAAGGCCGAGCCGCCGACCGCGCCGGTGACGGGCGTCCTCCAGTGCGGGAGAGGAGCCTCGGCCCACTTGCCGGCCTGCTCGGGGTAGGTGGTCCTGATGGAGCCGGCGCTCCAGGACGCGCCGATCAGGGCGATCGCTCTGGAATCCGTGACGGCCTTGGTGGCCTCGGGGCTCCAGGCCTTGTGGTTGAGGACGAGGTCGTTCTGGACCAGGTCCTTCCAGTAGTCGGCGACCTTCTTGGTGGCCGGGTCGGTGATGCTCACCTTCCACGCGTCGCCTTCGGTGCCGTACCACTGTGCACCGGCCTGCTGGGCCAGGCCCGCCCAGGTGGCGGTGTCGTCGCCCCAGAAGTCGAGCAGCCGGGCCTGCCCCCTGGAGGCGGTCCTGACCTTCTGGGCGGCGGTCCTGAACTGGTCCCAGGTGGTGGGGACTTCGATGCCGTACTGCTCGAAGAGGTCGGTGCGGTAGTAGAGCGTCTGCGGTCCGACGTCGTAGGGAGCGGCCCATGTCCTGCCGCCGAGGGTGACCAGGCTCCGCACGGCCTCGGGGGCGTAGCTCTCGACGGCCGGGCCGAGTTCGGCGCTGCTGTCGCGCAGCAGTCCCTGGGTCACCAGGTCGGGCACGGCCTGGTACTCGACGTTGACGACGTCCGGGGCGTTGCCCGCTTTGACCGCCTTGGAGATCTTGTCGTACCCGCCGTTCAGACCGGCGGGAATCTCGGCGAAGGTGACCTTGATGTCCGGGTGGGACTTGTTGAATGCGGCGGCCATGTCCTTGGTGCCGGGCATCCAGGATCAGTAGGTGATCTCGACGGGCTTGCCGGCGGCGCCGGTTCCCGAGTCGGAGGCACCGGAGTCGGAGCCCCCGCAGGCGGTGGCCAGTACTGCCAGGGAGGCCAGTGCGGCCGCAAGGGCCGTGGAGGTCTTACGGAAGGTGGGCGGCATGGCGCTGCTCCTCGGGGAGGCCTGCAGAAGGCGGCGAGTCGACGCATATCTTTCGACCAGAAACGATCAGAGTCAATAGGGAATGAACAAACGATCATCAAGGCGCGATATCGATCCGCTTGAGCGCACGCGCCGCCCAGGACCGCCTCCGCCCGCCTGTCGACCGGCCCTGGCCGGGGAGAAGCCGCCCGGTTCCAGCCGCCGGGGCAGCTCGTCGGCAGCCCCACTCAAGTCGCCGAGTGGGGCCTGGGTGGTGGTTGAGCGCCCCGACGGATGATTGATCGAGCAGAAACGTTCACGGTCGATCAGTGGGCGGCTACACTGCATCAACCGACGAGGAGGGGACCGGGACCACATGCACGCCGAAGAGAGGCATCAGGCGATACTCCGCCGACTTCGGGAGCGGGGCACGCTCCGTGTCACGGAGTTCGCGGAGGAGATGCAGGTCTCGCCGGTCACGATCCGCCGGGACGTGGAAACCCTCGCGGAGCTCGGGCTGGTCGTCCGCGTGCACGGCGGCGCCGTCCTCCCCGAGACCCGCGCCGGGGCGACGGGCACCGCACCCCCCGCGGCGGCCCGCCCCCAAGGCGGGGAAGTGTTCGGCCTCATCGTGCCGGCCGCCGACTACTACTACCCGGAAGTGATCAAGGGCGCCCGGGAGGCCGCCGGCGAGCGCGGCATCCGGCTCGTCCTCGGCATCTCCCAGTACTCGCCCGAGCAGGAGCAGACACAGGCCCGGCAGATGCTCGCCGACGGCATCGACGGACTGCTGATCACCCCCTGCGACCCGGCCGTCGCCGAGCCCTGGCTGGCGGGGCTCGCCGTGCCGCACGTCCTCGTGGAACGCCGGGCAGGGGACGACCTCCCAGGCGCCGAGCAGGTCGTCACCGACCACGCGTACGGGGCCGGGATCGCCGTACGGCACCTGGCGGACGGCGGGTACCGGCGGATCGGGCTTATGCTGCGCGACGACAGCCCGCACGGGGCGCTGGTGCTGGACGGCTACCGCGGCGGGCTCGCGTCGGCCGGGCTGGAACCCCCCGCGGCGGCCCTCCTGCGGCTCCCGCCGCCGGCCGGTGACACCGCCGAGCGGGAGCGGCTGCTGACCGCCCTCGCCGACGCCGCCGGCGAGGGGCGGCTGGACGCCGTGCTCATCCACAACGACCACGACGCGATCATGCTGCTCCAGCGGCTGCGGGCCCGCGGCATCGACGTGCCCGGCGATCTCGCGATCGTCGCGTACGACGACGAGGTCGCGTCGCTCGCGGACATCCCGCTCAGCGCGGTCGCCCCGCCCAAGCACGCGGTGGGCGCGGCCGCCGTGGACCTGCTCGCGTGCCGGCTCGCCGACCCCGGGCGGGCCCGGCACCGGCTGTCGATCCTGCCGGAACTGCACATCCGCTCCTCCAGCACACCGGACAGAACCTGATCGCCGCGGTCGCCGGTGAGCCGGCCGGGGGCGCGGGAACGGCTCGCGCGCCAGATGGTCAAGGGCGTGCGAGGGCAGGAATGATGACACCCATGACGCAGTCCACGCCTGCCATCACACTCGTCCGCGGCGACATCACCGAGCAGCACGCCGACGCCGTCGTCAACGCCGCCAACTCCTCACTGCTGGGCGGCGGCGGGGTCGACGGCGCCATCCACCGCAAGGGCGGCCCGGAGATCCTCGCCGACTGCCGTGCCCTGCGCGCCTCCCGTTACGGCAAGGGGCTTCCCACCGGCCAGGCCGTCGCCACCACGGCCGGACGACTCCACGCGGCGCACGTCATCCACACCGTCGGCCCGGTTCACAGCACGACGGAGGACCGCTCGGAGCTGCTCGCCTCCTGCTACCGCGAATCCCTGCGCGTGGCGGCCGAACTGGGCGCGCGGACCGTGGCGTTCCCCGCGATCTCGACCGGCGTCTACGGATGGCCCCTCGACGACGGCGCCCGCATCGCGGTCCGCACGGTCCGGGAGACGGCCGCGGAGCCCGTCACCGAGGTGCGCTTCGTCGTGTTCGACGAGACGGCGTACGCCGCGTTCGAGACGGCGCTCGCCGCCGACGCCTGACGCCCGACGGCGGCGTCGGGTGGCCCGCCTGCTCTGACGCCCGCCGGGGCGGACGTCGGCACGCCAGGGGCAGCCGTCAACGGTGCCCGACGCGGTCGGCCGCCGCCGCGGGAAGCGGGTACGGCCGCTCCGGCGGGAGAAGCGCCCGTGCCGCATCAAGGTCGCCGCCCGCCACCGTCTCGCGGATCTCGTGCGCCAGTGGCGTCACATCACGGATGCCGGTGATCCAGTCGTCCACGTACCGGTCGACCGCCGGTCCCGACAGACCGATCTGGATCGCCCGGTGCGGCAGCGGGTTCAGGCCGAGGTCCCGCTCCGGGTCCCACTGGACCCGGACCGGACTCGACCTGAGCGCTTCGCGCCACTGCGCCTCGGCCGCGAAACGTGACCGGTCGAAATGGCTGAGGCAGGCACGGGAGAGCGCCCACTCGAAGCCCTCGCGGGTGATGTCGATCGCCAGCACCCGCTCCTGGTCCGGCTTCCTGCCCCACCCGCAGCGGTACATCATCCACAGGAACGACGGCTTGATCCAGGTCATCCGCGTGCGCCTGAACGGGGCGACGAAGGTGCCCGCCGCCAGCGCCGGTTCCGCGATCCCGGCGGCGTACGCCTGGTACACGGTGATCGTCTCGTCGGTGAAGACCGCACGGACCTCGTGCGTGGGGCTCTGCAGCATGGCGCGACCCTAAGCGCGGACCCGGACCAATGGGAACCGGTTTTCGCCCTGGCAGGCCAAGGGCGATGTCGGATTCCCGCCAGCCCCCGGACTTCGCAGGCCTCATCCTGGAACGCATGCACACCGACATCGAACGCTGCGTGCGCGCCGTCCGGTCCAAGGACGCGCGGTTCGACGGATGGTTCTTCACCGCCGTCCTGACCACCCGGATCTACTGCCGCCCCAGCTGCCCGGTCGTGCCGCCGAAGGCCGAGAACATGACCTTCTACCCGAGCGCCGCCGCCTGCCAGCAGGCCGGGTTCCGGGCCTGCAAGCGATGCCGGCCCGACACCAGCCCCGGATCGCCCGAGTGGAACGCCCGCGCCGACGCCGTCGCGCGCGCCATGCGGCTCATCAGGGACGGCGTCGTCGACCGGGAGGGCGTGCCCGGGCTCGCCGCGCGGCTCGGGTACTCGGCCCGGCAGGTCGAGCGCCAACTGCTCGCCGAACTCGGTGCCGGGCCCCTCGCCCTGGCCAGGGCGCAGCGCGCGCAGACCGCGCGGCTCCTCATCGAGACGACCGCACTGCCCATGGCCGAGGTCGCCTTCGCGGCCGGCTTCGCCTCGATCCGCACCTTCAACGACACCGTCCGCGAGGTCTTCGCCCTCGCCCCCAGTGAGCTGCGCGAGCGCGCCGGACGCACCCGTGCCGCACCCGCGGCCCTGCCGACCCCCGGCGTGATCGCCCTCAGGCTCCCGTACCGGGCGCCCCTCGAGCCGAGCAACCTCTTCGGCCATCTCGCGGCGACCGGTGTGCCCGGCGTCGAGGAATGGCGGGACGGCTCGTACCGGCGCACGCTGTCCCTGCCGTACGGGCACGGGATCGTCGCCCTCACCCCGCACCCCGACCACATCGGCTGCCGCCTGTCCCTCACCGACCCGCGCGATCTGACCATCGCGATCAGCAGATGCCGGTGGATGCTCGACCTGGACGCCGACCCGGTCGCCGTCGACGATCAGCTGCGGGACGATCCGTCGCTGGCCCCGCTGGTCGACAAGGCACCCGGGCGGCGCGTGCCGCGCACCGTCGACGCGGCCGAGTTCGCCGTACGGGCCGTGCTCGGCCAGCAGGTCTCCACGGCCGCCGCCCGTACCCACGCGGGCCGCCTCGTCAAGGCGCACGGCGTGCCCGTCGAGGACGCCGAGGGCGGTCTCACCCACCTCTTCCCGACCTCCCAGGCGCTGGCGGCCCTCGACCCGGAGACCCTGGCGCTGCCCCGCAGCCGCCGCACGACCCTGACCACACTGGTCGCGGCCCTCGCCGACGGGACCCTGAAGCTCGACCCCGGCAGCGACTGGGAGCGGGCACGGGCGCAGCTCGCCGCACTGCCCGGCTTCGGACCGTGGACCGTCGAGGTCGTCGCCATGCGCGCCCTCGGCGACCCGGACGCCTTCGTGCCCACCGACCTCGGCATGCGCCGCGCCGCCGCCGAACTGGGGCTGCCGGCCACGCCCGCCGCCCTCACCGCACGCGCGGCCGCCTGGCGGCCCTGGCGCGCCTACGCGGTCCAGTACCTGTGGGCGTCGGACGACCACCCCATCAACCACCTGCCCGCGTAAGGAAGTCCAGCCATGACCAGCATCACCACCACCAGGCGGCACACGGTCGTCGACAGCCCGTACGGCCCGCTCACGCTCGTGGCCACCGACGGCGTGCTCAGCGGCCTCTACATGGCCGGACAGCGGCACCGCCCGGCACAGGAGACCTTCGGCGAACGCGACGCGACGCCCTTCGGCGGGACGATCCGCAGGCTGGAGGCGTACTTCGCCCGCGAACTGACCCACTTCGACCTGCCCCTGCACCTCGAGGGCACGCCATTCCAGCGCCGCGTCTGGGACCGGCTGCGGCACATCCCGTACGGCGAGACCCGCACGTACGGCGAGCTCGCCGGGGAGCTCGGCAACCGGGGCGCGTCCCGCGCGGTGGGCCTCGCCAACGGCAAGAACCCGATCGGCATCATCGTGCCCTGCCACCGGGTCATCGGCTCGTCCGGCAGCCTCGTCGGCTACGGCGGCGGACTGGAACGCAAGCAGCGGCTGCTCGCGTTCGAGCGGGGGGCGGGCGACGGCACGCTCTTCTAGGCCGGCTTCCAGCCGGCCAACCGCTCCAGCAGCGCCGGCAGCGCCGTCCCGATCGGCTCCCGCACGATCTCGTCGGCCAGTTCGTCGTACGGCGTCGGCTCGGCGTTCACCACGATCAGCCGGGCGCCGTGCTCGGCCGCGACACCGGCCAGCGACGCGGCCGGCTGCACCTGGAGCGTCGTGCCGACGGCGACGAACACCTCGCACGCCTTGGCGACGGCCATGGCCTTGCCGAGCACCACCGGGTCCAGCCGCTCACCGAACATGACAGTCGCCGACTTGAGAATCCCCCCGCACACCGTGCACGCCGGGTCGTCCTCCCCGGCAGCCACGCGTGCCAGCGCCTCGGCCATCGGCGAGCGGACGTGGCAGCGGGTGCAGGTCACCGTCCGCGCGGTGCCGTGCAGTTCCAGCACCTTGCGGTCGGGCATACCGCCGAGCTGGTGCAGCCCGTCGACGTTCTGGGTGATGACCCGCACCGCGACACCGGGGCGGCGGTCGAGTTCGGCCACGGCCCGGTGCGCGGCGTTCGGCTCCGCGTTCCAGGTCGCGCTCTCTCGCCGCATGATCCACGAGCGGCGGCGGATGTCGGGGTCGGCCATGTAGTAGTCGTAGGTGACGAGCTTCTCGGCCTCCGGATCACGGCGCCAAAGGCCCTTCGGGCCACGGTAGTCGGGGATGCCGGAGTCCGTGGAGATGCCGGCGCCGCTGAGCATCGCGACGAGAGTCATACGGCCGAGCCTATGCAGGCCGTATCGCCGTTCGCGAACCGTTTGCGCACCACCGGTGCTACCGTCCGCCCATGGCGAAGGTCACGATAAACCTCGACGCCGAACTCGTCGTCGAGGTCATGGTGCTGGCAGGCGTGGGCAGTCCGCAGGACGCCGTCGAGCTGGTCGTACGCGACTACATCGCGCGCGGCCACCGCACCGAGGCGCGGGTGGCCGAGCGCGAGGAGCCCCGCGCCGAGCGCGACCTCAAGCCTCCGGAGCCCCAGGGGTGACTTTGACGACGGCGTCGGCGCGGCGCCCGTCCAGCGGTGCGTCACGGCGCTGCCGGTCTGCCTGATGACGCCGCCGTCGCGGACCTTGGCGTCCACGCCCAGGTGGAACCGGCCGTCGTCGAGCGCGACCAGCCCGAACTGTCCCGGAGGCCCTGTGCCGCCGTGTCGGCTCGTACCGGCGGGCCGCGGGCCCGCGGCCGACGCGCCCGGCTTTTACTTCACGACCATCTTTTACCTGCGATGTCGGACGATGACGGGGTGGCACGCCCTCCGGCAGTGCCGATAAGGTCGGGGCGGCGCGACTGCCTGTTCGATAGCAAGGGATGCAAGGTGACGGACGGAGCAGTTACTCAGCCCGCGCGAGTGCTCGTCGCGGCTGACAAGTTCAAGGGCTCGCTCACGGCCGTGCAGGTCGCGGAGCGGGTGACGGCCGGCCTCCAGCGGGTCGTTCCCGGGCTGCCCGTGGAGGCCCTGCCCGTGGCCGACGGCGGCGACGGCACGGTCGCCGCCGCGGTGGCGGCCGGGTTCGAACGCCGTGAGGTGCGGGTCACCGGGCCGCGCGGCGAGTCCCTCACCGCGGCCTACGCCCTGCGGGACGGCACGGCCGTCGTCGAGATGGCGGAGGCTTCCGGGCTCCAGCACCTGCCGGCGGGTGTCTTCGCACCGCTGACCGCCACGACGTACGGCTCCGGGGAACTGCTGCGCGCCGCCCTCGACGCGGGCGCGCGCACGATCGTCTTCGGCGTCGGCGGCAGCGCGACCACCGACGGCGGGGCCGGGATGCTCGCCGCGCTCGGCGCACGCTTCCTCGACGCGTCCGGCCGGCCCGTGCCGCCCGGCGGCGGGGGCCTGCGCGAACTGGCCACGGCCGACCTGTCCGGGCTGGACGCCCGCTTCAAGGACGTGGACCTGATCCTCGCCAGCGACGTCGACAACCCGCTGACCGGGCCCAAGGGCGCGCCCGCGGTCTACGGCCCGCAGAAGGGCGCCACACCCGAGGACGTCGCCGTCCTCGACGAGGCCCTCGCGCACTACGCGTCCGTCCTCGGCCCCGACGAGGCGGACCTGCCCGGCGCGGGCGCGGCCGGCGGCATCGGCTACGGGGCGCTCGTCGCCCTCGGCGCGAGCTTCCGGCCCGGTATCGAGGTCATGCTCGACGTCCTCGGCTTCGCTCCCGCGCTGGCGCGGGCCACCCTCGTCATCACCGGCGAGGGCTCCCTCGACGAGCAGACCCTGCACGGCAAGGCCCCCGCGGGTGTCGCGGCGGCCGCCCGGGCGCGCGGCATCGAGGTCGTCGCGGTCTGCGGCCGCCTGGCGCTGCCTCCCGAGGCCCTGGGTCGTGCGGGCATCCGCCGTGCCTACGCCCTGACGGCGATCGAACCGGACCCGGCGAAGTGCATGGCGGAGGCGGGGCCGCTGCTGGAGCGGGCGGCGGAGTCGATCGCCCGCGACTTCCTGACCTGACCCTCCGGCACCCCCGGGCCACGCCTGCGGCGGGCTGTTCCCCACCACGCCCCTTCTCGCTGTACCGATATGCGCCTCCGCCGCGTGGCGGGTTCCTCCCTCTACGACTGGCGGCGTGGGCGGCCCAGGACCCGTACCGCGCTTCGCGCGGTGTCCTCAATCTCCCCCTACGGCCTGGCGCCGTGGGTGGGGGTGCCTCCCACGCCGCCAGGCCGTAGGGGGAGTGCCCCCAGCCTCGCCGGCGTTTGAGGCGCGGGGGTCCGGTGGGGCCCCAGGCCGCCAGGCCCAGGGGGAGGAGCCCCCGGTTTCGTGAAGGGGCGAGTAGGCGGAACAGCCCGCCGCAGGCGCCACCTGCCCGCACCCACTGTGCGCGTGCACAACGTGCCCCTCTCGCCGCTGGTCAGCCGCACCGAGTAGTCCGCCAGGCGTGGACCCCGCACGGCCGCCGGTGCTGATGTTGGGCCCCGACAGGCGAGCCGACCGTTGGCGAGCCGGACAAGGGGTTGCGTATGGCCGCCGCGCTTGAGGTGCGGGCGCTGTCCGTGGGGTACGGGCCGGTGCGGGCGTTGCGGGACGTGTCCGTCGACGTGCCCGAAGGCGCCGTCGTCGCCGTGCTCGGCGGCAACGGCGCCGGCAAGTCCACCCTGCTGCGTGCGGTGTCCCGCACACTGCCGTTCCAGCGCGGGCAGGTCACCGCCGGGACGATCACCTTCGAGGGCCGCCGCCTCGACGGCCTCGGTGCCGCCGGCGTCGTGGCCGCGGGGGTCGTCCAGGTCCCCGAGGGCCGGCAGGTCTTCGCGCGGATGACCGTGGCGGACAATCTGCGGGCCGGCACGCTCGGTGTGCGCGGCCGGCGGGAGTCCGCCGCCGCGCTCGCCCGCGTCCACGAACTGTTCCCCGTACTGGCCGACCGCGCCCACCAGAAGGCCGGTCTCCTGTCCGGCGGTGAACAGCAGATGCTCGCCATGGGGCGGGCGCTGATGGCCAGGCCCCGCATGCTGCTGCTGGACGAGCCGTCCCTCGGCCTCGCCCCGCTGATGGCGGCGCGGATCGCCGAGACGGTCCAGGAGATCAACGCCGCCGGCACGTCCGTCCTCCTCGTCGAGCAGAACGCGGCGATCGCCCTGCGCCTCGCCTCCACCGCGTACGTCCTCGACGTCGGCGAGGTCGCGCTCGCGGGCCCCGCCGACGAGCTGGCCGCCTCCGACGAGGTCCGGCGCCGTTACCTCGGCGTCGTCGACGAGACCGCCGCGCAGGACGCCGACGGCGCCGGGCGGACGGCGCCCGCGCTCAGGAGGTGGACCGCGTGAGCGTGACGACGAGCATCACCGACGCGGCGCTCACCGTCGAGGACGTGACCGTCCGCTTCGCCGGGCTCACCGCCCTCGACGGGGTGTCGTTCACGGTGGAGCCGGGCAGCGTGCATGCCGTCATCGGACCGAACGGGGCCGGCAAGTCGACCACGTTCAACGTCCTTTCCGGGGTCTACAGGGCGACGGAGGGAAGCGTCCGCTTCGGCGACGACGAGCTCACCGGCCTGCCGCCGCACCGCATCGCGGCCCTCGGCGTGGCCCGCACCTTCCAGAACCTCGCGCTCCCGCCCCGTGCCACGGTCGCCGACAGCCTGCTGCTCGGCCGGCACCGGCTCACCCGTACCGGGTTCGTGGCGGCGGGACTGCGGCTGCCGTCGGCGGCGCGCGAGGAACGCCGGCACCGCGAACGGGTCGCGGAGATCGCCGAGTTCGTCGGACTCGCCGGCGACCTCGACCGGCCCGCCGGTGAACTCCCTTACGGAAAGCAGAAACTCGTGGAACTGGCCCGCGCCCTGTGCATGGAGCCGCGGATCCTGCTCCTCGACGAACCCGTCGCGGGCATGACCGCCGACGAACGGCGGCAGACCGCCGCGGTCGTCGCCGGCGTACGCGACAGCCTCGGCATATCGATCGTGCTCGTGGAACATGACATGGGGGTGGTGATGCGGCTCGCGGACGCCGTGACCGTGCTCGACTTCGGACGCCGTATCGCGGGCGGCACGCCCGCACAGGTGCAGAGTGATCCGGCAGTCGTCCAGGCGTACCTCGGTACGGAGGCCACGCCATGACCACCTTCACCGAACTCCTCCTCGGCGGACTGTCCATCGGCTCCGTCTACGCCCTGATCGCGCTCGGCTTCGTCGTGATCTTCAAGGCGACCGAGGTGGTCAACTTCGCCCACGCGTCGCTCCTCCTCGCCGGCGGCTACATCACCGCCGTGCTCCACGACGACCTCGGCTTCTGGCCGGCGCTGGCCGTCGGCATCGCGGGCGCGGCGGTCGTCGGCTCGGCCGTCGACTTCCTGGTCATGCGCCGTTACCAGGGCTCCGACCACAGCGTCCTCGCCATCGTCACGATCGGCGTCGACATCCTTCTCACCACCGAACTCACCCGTCTGATCGGCACGGACGTGCTGGCGCTCGGCGACCCGTGGGGCGACCGGGTCGTGAACATCGGTGAGATCACCGTCGCCCAGACGAGGATCGCGGCGTTCGTCGCGGCGGCGCTGCTCATCACCGCGTTCCTGCTGGCCTTCCGCTACACCTCGTGGGGCGTGGCGATGCGGGCGGCGGCCGAGAACCCGCAGACGGCCGCGCTGATGGGGGTACGCCTCGGCCGGGTGTCCATGTCGGCGTGGGCGGTCGCCGGTGCGCTGGCCGCGGTCGCGGCGCTGTTCCTGACCGTCTTCCCGACGCCCGGTCTGGAACGGGCCACGTCGCTCGCGGCCCTGAAGGCGTTCCCGGCCGCGATCCTCGGCGGCCTGGACTCGACCACGGGTGCGCTGGCCGGCGGGCTGATCGTCGGGGTCACGGAGTCGTTCGCGACGGGTTACCAGAGCGAACTGACGTTCCTCGGCGGGGGGATCGGCGACCTCGCCCCGTATCTGGTGATGCTGCTCGTGCTACTGGCGCGGCCGGCCGGACTCTTCGGCACGAAGGAGCTCGCGCGTGTCTGACACCTCCCGCCCGCACCCGGACACGACGATGGCGCCCCCGCCACCGACGGGCGCCCCCGGCGCCAAGCCTTCGCCGACGCAGGCGGCACAGCCACCCGCCCGGACCGCCAAGCCAGCCGCGGCCGCCGGGCGGTTCCGGCCGCGGCCCCGCGCGTACGTCTGGGGGTTGTTCTCACTCCTCCTCCTCGCGCTGCCCTTCTACCTCGACCGCTTCTGGCTGCAGGCCGGGCTGTTCGCCATGGCCGCCGCCATAGGTGCCATCGGGCTCAACCTGCTGACCGGCGCGACCGGGCAGCTGTCCATGGGCCACGCCTTTTTCCTCGCCGTCGGCGCGTACGGCTACTGCATCCTGGCGGGCGGCAACGAGACGCAGAGCGGCCATGAGCTCACCGGCCTCGGTCTGCCGACCTGGCTGGCCGCCGTGCTCGCCGTGTGCCTCGCGGGGGTGGCGGGCGGGGTGTTCAGTCCGATCGCCGGCCGGCTGCGCGGGGCGTACCTCGGCATCGCGACCCTCGCGCTGATCTTCGTCGGCCAGCATGTGCTGTTCAACGCCCGTGACCTGACCGGTGGTTTCAACGGGCGGTCCGTGCCCCCGCTCTCCCTCTTCGGGTTCGACTTCGACGACACGGAAGTCCTCGTCGCCGCCGTCCCGTTCCAGTCCATGGAGAAGCTCTGGTACGCCGCGCTCGTCGCTCTCCTCGCCTGCGGGCTCTTCGCCCGCGGCGTGCTCCGCGGCCGGCCCGGCCGCGCGATGAACGCCCTGCGGGACCACCGCATCGCCGCGGGCGTGATGGGCGTGCCGGTCGCCCGCTACCGTGCCGCCGTCTTCGTCCTGTCGTCGATGTACGCGGGCCTCGCCGGCGTCCTGCTCGCCCTGGTCTTCCAGCGGACCGTGCCCGAGTACTTCGGCATGATCCTCTCCCTCGAATACCTCGCCATGATCGTCATCGGCGGTCTCGGCACGGTCGCGGGAGCTGTCGTCGGCGCGGTCTTCGTCTCGCTGCTGCCCCAGGTGCTCACCCGCTGGAGCGACGCCCTGCCCCTGGTCTCCGCGCCGGGTACCGGCGGTGTCTCCCCGGGAGAGGCCTCCCGCTATCTGTACGGCGCGGCGGTCGTCGCGGTCGTGCTGTTCCTGCCCGGCGGACTCACCCGCCTCGTTCCGTCCCCTCGGGAGAAGAAATGAAGTCAAGAACGTACGCGGCGGTCCTCGCCGTCCTCGCGCTGACGGTGACGGCCGGCTGCAGCTCCAAGGCCGCCGGCGGCGACGGTGACACCAAGGGCGCCGGGGGAGTGAAGAGCGGGGAGGGCGTCACCGACAAGACCATCACGCTGGGTGTGCTGACCGACATGACCGGGGTCTACGCGTCCCTCGGCAAGAGCGTCACCCAGGCGCAGCAGCTGTGGGCGAAGCAGACCAACGACGCCGGCGGCATCTGCGACCGCCGGATCGAACTGACCGTGCGCGACCACGGCTACGACCCGCAGAAGGCCGTCGCCGGCTACACCGAGCTCGAGCCGAAGGTGCTGGGCTTCGCGCAGTTCATCGGCTCGCCGTTCGTCGCGGCGGTGGAGCAGCGCATCGACGGCCAGGACAAGGGGCTGGTGCTGCCCCAGGCGTGGTCCGCGAACCTGCTCGGCAGCCCGTACATCCGGGTGCTCGGCGCGACGTACGACATCGAGACGATCAACGCCGTCGACTACCTGCTCGCCGAGAAGCGCATCGCCAAGGGCGACAGGATCGGGCACGTGTACTTCGAGGGCGACTACGGCGAGAACGCGCTCGCCGGCTCGAAGTACGCCGCCCGGCAGGCGGGGCTCACCGTCGTCGAGCAGAAGATCAAGCCGACCGACAACGACATGTCCGCGCAGGTCGCCGCGCTGGAGAAGGCGGGCGTCAAGGCGGTCCTGATCAGCGCCGGACCCCGGCAGGCGGCGTCCCTGGTCGGAGTCGCCGCGGCGAGGGGCTTCAACGTGCCCGTCGTCGGCAACAACTCCGCCTTCGCGCCGCAGCTGCTGGTCACGCCGGCGGGTCCGGCGCTGTCCAAGGACTTCTACATCGCCGCCTCCACGCTGCCCATCGGGGCGCCCGACGCGGCTCCGGCGAAACTCGCGAAGGAGTACTCGGCCGCCTACCCGGAGGACGGCCTCGACAACGGCGTGGTCGCCGGATACTCGGCGGCTTCGGTCTTCGGCGAGGCGCTGAAGAAGGCATGCGACCAGAAGGACCTGACCAGGGAGGGCGTCGACAAGGCGCTCCTCACGCTGAACGCGTACGAGAACGGCTTCGGCATCACCCACGACTTCTCCGACCCGAAGGCGCCGTCCACCCGCGAGAGCCTGATCATGAAGCCGGACAAGTCCGTACCGGGCGGTCTGAAGGTGGTTCGCGAGGCGACGGCCGCGCAGGCGGCGGAGTCGTACCAGCCGTCGGTGGGCTGACCTGCCCGGTTCCTGCGTTCCCGTCCCCGTCCCCGAGCACCTCGCCCGGGGACGGGGCTTTTCGTGCGCGACCCGTGCCACCGCACGGTCGTCGGGCGCCTGCCGCCGATGCGGACTTCGCCTCCGTGGATTCACGGGTGCAGGAAGGCGTCCACTGGGTACCCGCCCTGCTGTGCACGGCCCGCACGGCAGACCTTGCCCTGCGGCAGATCCAGGAGGAGGCGCAGTAATGAGCACGGTGAAGGAGACCGTCGAGGTCGAGGTCCCCGTCCGCACCGCCTACAACCAGTGGACGCAGTTCGAGGAGTTCCCGAACTTCATGGAAGGCGTCGAGCAGATCACTCAGGTCGACGACCGCCACAACCACTGGACCACCAAGATCGGCGGGGTGCAGCGGGAGTTCGACACCGAGATCGTCGACCAGCTCCCCGACGAACGGATCACATGGCGCACCGTCAGCGGCGACACCAAGCAGCGGGGCATGGTCAGCTTCCAGCGCCTGGACGACACGCACACACGGGTGGAACTCGTGATGGACATCGAGCCCGGCGGCATGGCCGAGAAGGCGGGTGACATGACCGGGATGATCGACCGGCGGGTGAAGGGCGACATGCATCGCTTCAAGGAGTACATCGAGCACCGCGGTGGCGAGAGCGGAGCCTGGCGGGGTCGCATCAAGCCCGGATGACCCTCCGGCTCCCGGGCCCCGGGTCGCCGCAGTGGCCGCCACCGCACCGGTGGCGGCCACTGCCGCGTACGCTCTGCCCATGGTGCATGTACTGGGCAGCAGGACGCTGCTGAGCCCCACCGACCCGCAGCGCTCGCGCGACTTCTACGGCAAGACCCTGGGTCTCGCCGTCTACCGCGAATTCGGGACCGGACCGGAGCGGGGAACGGTGTACTTCCTCGGCGGCGGATTCCTCGAACTCTCGGGCCGCTCCGACACCCCGCCCTCACCCGCTGTGCGGCTGTGGCTCCAGGTGCCCGATGTACACGCCGCCCACGACGAGCTGCTGGCCCGGGGCGTCGAGGTGCTCCGGGCGCCGCAGAAGGAGCCGTGGGGGCTGGTCGAGATGTGGATCGCGGACCCGGACGGGGTGCGCATCGCGGTGGTCGAGGTGCCCGAGGACCATCCGCTGCGCCACCGTCCCTGACCATACGGCCCGGCCGGCGGCCGGCAAACGCCGAGGGCCCCGGAAGCGGATGCTTCCGGGGCCCTCGGCGTTCGGCCGTCGAGTACGGGACGGCCGTCACGTACCCGATCTGCGCTACGGGATCTGCGCCGCCCGCGCCTCGCGGCTCTCGCGCCGGTTGTCGCGGAACGTGTTCACGCGACGGGCGGTGGCGAAGAGGGGGATCGTCGCCGCCATGACGATCTGCAGCGCGCAGCCCATCTGCAGCAGTACCTGGCCGCCCGGCGCGTCGAACGCCCACGCCGCCAGCATGCCCATGGCCGAGACGATCCAGCCGAGCATCGCCACCGCGAGGACGCCCCGCGGCTTCGGGTACTCGACCCGGCTCACCATCAGCCACGCGGTACCGACGACCGCCAGCAGTGTCGCCTCGAACGGCAGCTCGAGCAGCACGATCGAGACGACCGTGAGTGCGCCGAACGGCGACGGCATGCCCTGGAACGTGCCGTCCTTCACGGTGACGCACGAGAAGCGGGCAAGCCGCAGCACCACCGCCAGCAGCACAACGATCGCGCCCACCGCCGCGACCCGCTCATGCGCGTCACTCGCGACCATGCCGTACACGAGCACGAAGTACGCCGGCGCCAGACCGAAGCTGATCAGATCGGAGAGATTGTCCAGCTCCGCGCCCATCGGCGACGACCGCAGCTTGCGGGCGACGAGGCCGTCGAACAGGTCGAAGACAGCCGCGCACAGCATCAGTATCACGGCCGTGGCCGCGCTGTTGCGGGCCATGCCCGACTCGTCACCCGAGAGGTGCGGGATGAGGATGCCGGTGGTGGTGAAGTACACCGCCATGAAGCCGCACGTCGCGTTACCGAGCGTCAGCGTGTCCGCTATCGACAGCCGGAGGGACAGCGGCATTTCCTCCGCGTCGTCGTCCTCGTCGTCGGCGACCCAGTTCGTGGCCTGTGTGTCGGGATCAATCACGGTCAATTCGAGTCACCCCCGCAGTCGTGGTCTGACCGACCTCGACAGCGACGTCGACACCTTCCGGAAGGTAGATGTCAACGCGCGATCCGAAGCGGATCAGACCGATGCGGTCGCCCTGCTCGACCTTGGTGCCCTGCGGGATGTACGGGACGATCCGCCGCGCGACCGCGCCGGCGATCTGCACCATCTCGATGTCGCCGAGCTCGGTGTCGAAGTGCCAGACAACGCGCTCGTTGTTCTCGCTCTCCTTGTTGAACGCGGGGACGAAACCGCCCGGGACGTGCTCGACCGACGTCACCGTGCCCGAGAGGGGCGCGCGGTTGACGTGGACGTTGAGCGGGCTCATGAAGATCGCGACGCGGGTACGTCCGTCCTTCCACGGCATGATGCTCTGCACCACACCGTCGGCGGGCGAGATGACCCGGCCGTGTGCGATCTCACGCTCGGGGTCGCGGAAGAACCACAGCATGCCCGCCGCGAGCGCGGTGGTGGGCACGGCGATGGCCGCGGCACGCCGGGAGCGGCGTGAGCGGGCCAGGCTGAGTGCGGCGGTGGCGACGGTCGGCAGAAGCCACGGCGATGCTCCGCGAGCGATACGTACGCCACGGAGGCTGTCGCGAGGTGCAGAGGTTTGGCTGTGGGGCATGGATGACCTTCGTAGCGGATGATGCCGCGCTGGCAACGGGGGACGGCGGCTTTCCCGCGATCGTATCGGTTACGACCCGCAACTGGGAAAGGCAGAAGCCGAGTCGGCGGCCGGAAGATGATGACAGGGTGTGATCACCTTCCGGCCGTAACCGACTCAAAAGCGACAATCAACCCTGGAATCGGTACTCCTCGAGCAGCCGACGACCAATGATCATTTTCTGGATCTCGGCGGTACCCTCACCGATCAGCAGCATCGGGGCCTCGCGGTAGAGGCGCTCGATCTCGTACTCCTTGGAGAAGCCGTAGCCGCCGTGGATACGGAAGGCGTCCTCGACGACTTCCTTGCAGTACTCGGAGGCGAGGTACTTCGCCATCCCTGCCTCCAGGTCGTTTCGTTCCCCGGAGTCCTTTTTGCGTGCCGCATTCACCATCATCGCATGCGCGGCCTCGACCTTGGTGGCCATCTCGGCCAGCTTGAACTGAATCGCCTGGTGGGAGGCGATGGGCTTGCCGAAAGTGTGACGCTGCTGGGCATAGGAGACACCCAGCTCGAAGGCACGCTGCGCGACGCCGCAGCCACGGGCCGCGACATTCACCCGGCCGACCTCGACGCCGTCCATCATTTGGTAAAACCCTCGGCCGGTGGTCCCGCCGAGGACCCGATCGGCCGGAATGCGCAGTCCGTCCATGATGAGCTCGGTCGTGTCGACGCCCTTGTAGCCCATCTTGTCGATCTTCCCGGGGATGGTGAGGCCGGGGCGGACCTCTCCGAAGCCGGGCTCCTTCTCGACCAGGAAGGTCGTCATCGACTTGTGGGGGGCGGTCCCCTCCGGGTGTCCTTCGTCACTCCGGCACAGGACGGCGACCAGAGTGGACGTGCCGCCGTTCGTCAGCCACATCTTCTGGCCGTTGAGGACGTACTCGTCGCCGTCCTTGACGCCCTTGGACGTGATGGCCGACACGTCCGAACCGAGGCCCGGCTCCGACATCGAGAACGCGCCCCGCACCTCGCCGAGCGCCATCCGCGGCAGGAAGGTGTCCTTCTGCTCCTGCGTGCCGTGCTGCTTGAGCATGTACGCCACGATGAAGTGCGTGTTGATGATGCCGGAGACGGACATCCAGCCACGGGCGATCTCCTCGACGCACAGCGCGTACGTGAGAAGGGACTCACCCAGGCCGCCGTACTCCTCGGGGATCATCAGGCCGAAGAGGCCGAGCTCCTTGAGACCGTCGACGATCTCCTGCGGGTACTCGTCCTTGTGCTCCAGCTCGGTGGCGACAGGAATGATCTCCTTGTCGACAAAGTCCCGAACGGTGGACAGGATCTCCTGCTGGACGTCGGTCAGACCTGCGGTCCGGGCGAGTCGGGCCATGACTACTTCTCCTGCGTCTTGAGCTCGGGGCGGCCGGGCTGCTCGCCGCCGCGCTCCTTGATGTACGTCTCCGTCGGGACCATCACCTTGCGCCGGAAGACGCAGACGAGGGTGCCGTCCTGCTTGTAGCCCTTGGTCTCGACGTGGACGATGCCGCGGTCGTTCTTCGACTTCGACGGGGTCTTGTCGAGGACCGTCGTCTCGCCGTAGATGGTGTCGCCGTGGAACGTCGGCGCCACGTGGCGCAGCGACTCGATCTCCAGGTTGGCGATGGCCTTGCCGGAGACGTCCGGCACGGACATGCCCAGCAGCAGCGAGTAGATGTAGTTCCCCACGACGACGTTCTTGCCGAAGTCCGTCGTGTTCTCCGCATAGTTGGCGTCCATGTGGAGGGGGTGGTGGTTCATCGTCAGGAGACAGAAGAGGTGGTCGTCGTACTCGGTGACCGTCTTCCCGGGCCAGTGCTTGTAGACGGCCCCGACCTCGAACTCCTCGTAGGTGCGTCCGAACTGCATGTCGCTCAGGGCCTTTCTAGTTGTCGGGGATCTCGAACTTGCTGGTCCGCTGCATGCCGGCCGCACGTCCCTTGCCGGAGACGACCAGTGCCATCTTGCGGCTGGCCTCGTCGATCATCTCGTCGCCGAGCATCGCCGAGCCCTTCTTGCCGCCGGCCTCGGACGTGTAGTAGTCGTACGCGTCCAGGATCAGCTCGGCGTGGTCGTAGTCCTCCTGGGAGGGCGAGAAGATCTCGTTGGACGCCTCGACCTGGCCCGGGTGCAGCACCCACTTGCCGTCGAAGCCGAGCGCCGCGGCGCGCTGGGCGACCGCGCGGTAGCCGTCGATGTTGCGGATCTGCAGGTAGGGGCCGTCGATCGCCTGGAGGTTGTTGGCGCGGGCGGCCATCAGGATCTTCATCAGGATGTAGTGGTACGCGTCGGCGGGGTAGCCGGGCGGCTGCTCGCCGACGACCAGGGACTTCATGTTGATGGAGGCCATGAAGTCGGCCGGGCCGAAGATGATGGTCTCGACGCGCGGCGACGCCTGAGCGATCTCGTTGACGTTGTTGAGGCCCTGGGCGTTCTCGATCTGCGCCTCGATGCCGATCTTGCCGACCTCGAAGCCCATCGTCTTCTCGATCTGGGTGAGCAGCAGGTCCAGTGCGACGATCTGCTGGGCGTCCTGGACCTTCGGCAGCATGATGCAGTCGAGGTTCTGGCCGGCGCCCTCGACGACGGTGACGACGTCACGGTACGTCCAGTGAGTGGTCCAGTCGTTGACCCGCACGACCCGCGTCTTGCCGGTCCAGTCGCCCTCGTTGAGGAACTTCACGATGGTGTGGCGCGCGTCCGGCTTGGCGAGCGGCGCGCAGGCGTCCTCGAGGTCCAGGAACACCTGGTCGGCCGGCAGGCCCTGGGCCTTCTCCAGGAAGCGCGGGTTCGAACCCGGCACCGCCAGGCAGGAGCGGCGCGGACGCAGCCGGTTCACAGGGGTAGTCATGCGGGGACCTCCAGAGGGTCGAGCTTGTTCGCTGTACGAATCTCGTCGACGATACGGCCGATGATCTCCGTGATACCGAAGTCCTTCGGTGTGAAGACGGCGGCCACTCCCGCCGCCTTCAGCTCTGCGGCGTCGGCGTTCGGGATGATCCCGCCGACGATCACCGGAATGTCGGCCGCGCCGGCATCGCGCAGCCGCTCCAGCACGTCCGGCACCAGCTCGGCGTGCGAGCCGGACAGGATGGAGAGGCCCACGCAGTGCACGTCCTCGGCGAGGGCGGCGGAGACGATCTGCTCCGGGGTGAGCCGGATGCCCTGGTAGACCACCTCGAACCCGGCGTCACGGGCCCGTACGGCGATCTGCTCGGCGCCGTTGGAGTGCCCGTCCAGGCCCGGCTTGCCGACCAGCAGCCGCAGCCGGCCGGAGCCCAGGTCGTCCGCGGTGCGCGCCACCTTCTCGCGTACGGCGGCGAGCGGAGTACCCGCCTCCGCGGCGACCGCCACCGGGGCGCTGCTGACGCCCGTCGGCGCACGGAACTCGCCGAAGACGTCACGCAGCGCCCAGGCCCACTCGCCGGTGGTGACGCCCGCACGCGCACACTCGACGGTGGCCGCCATCAGGTTCTCGGTGCCCGCCGCGGCCTTCTTCAGCGCCGCGAGGGCCTCTGCCGCACGGGACTCGTCACGGTCGGCGCGCCACTCGTGGAGCTTCGCCACGACCCGGGCCTCGTTCGCCGGGTCGACCGTCATGATCGCGGTGTCGAGATCCGCGGTGAGCGGGTTCTCCTCGGTCGTCTCGTAGATGTTGACGCCGACGATCTTCTCGTCGCCCGCCTCGATCCGCGCCCGCCGCTCGGCGTGCGAGGAGACCAGCTGCGACTTGAGGTAGCCGGACTCGACGGCCGCCATCGCGCCGCCCATCTCCTGGATCCGGTCGATCTCGGCGAGGCACTCCTCGACCAGGGAGCCGACCTTGGCCTCGACGACGTGCGAACCGGCGAAGATGTCCTCGTACTCCAGCAGGTCCGACTCGTGCGCCAGCACCTGCTGGATGCGCAGCGACCACTGCTGGTCCCAGGGCCGGGGCAGACCCAGCGCCTCGTTCCACGCCGGCAACTGGACGGCGCGGGCGCGGGCGTCCTTGGACAGCGTCACGGCCAGCATCTCGAGCACGATGCGCTGGACGTTGTTCTCCGGCTGCGCCTCGGTGAGGCCCAGGGAGTTGACCTGGACGCCGTAGCGGAAGCGGCGCTGCTTCTCGTTCTCGATGCCGTACCGCTCCCGGGTGACCTTGTCCCAGATGCGGCCGAAGGCCCGCATCTTGCACATCTCCTCGACGAAGCGGACGCCCGCGTTCACGAAGAAGGAGATCCGGGCGACGACGTCACCGAACTTCTCGGCCGGCACCTGGCCCGAGTCGCGCACGGCGTCGAGGACGGCGATCGCGGTGGACATCGCGTACGCGATTTCCTGCACCGGCGTGGCCCCGGCCTCCTGCAGGTGGTAGCTGCAGATGTTGATCGGGTTCCACTTGGGGATGTTGGCCACCGTGTACGTGATCATGTCGGTGGTCAGGCGCAGTGAAGGACCGGGCGGGAAGACGTGCGTCCCGCGCGACAGGTACTCCTTGACGATGTCGTTCTGCGTCGTCCCCTGGAGCAGACGGATGTCCGCGCCCTGCTCCTCGGCGACCACCTGGTACAGCGCCAGCAGCCACATGGCGGTGGCGTTGATGGTCATCGAGGTGTTCATCTGCTCCAGGGGGATGTCCTGGAACAGCCGGCGCATGTCGCCCAGATGGGAAACCGGCACCCCGACCCGGCCGACCTCGCCGCGGGCGAGGACGTGGTCGGGGTCGTAACCGGTCTGGGTCGGCAGGTCGAAGGCCACCGACAGACCCGTCTGGCCCTTGGCGAGGTTGCGCCGGTACAGCTCGTTGGACGCCTCGGCGGTCGAGTGACCGGCGTACGTCCGCATGAGCCAGGGCCGGTCCTTCTTCCTCGGCTCACTTCCCTTCGGGCGCTCGAAGCCGCTGTCGAGGTTCCTCGCCCCGCGGTCGCTTCGCTCCCTCGGCCTCGTCGCTTTCGACACCGGCGCGCCCTCCGGTCCGATCGCGGCCTTCCTCGGCTCGTGCATGTCACACGTTCCGGAAGCGGTTGATGGCGTCGACGTGCTTCTCTCGCATCTCCGGGTCGCTGACGCCCAGACCCTCCTGCGGGGCGAGCGCGAGGACGCCGACCTTGCCCTGGTGGAGGTTGCGGTGCACGTCGTACGCGGCCTGGCCGGTGTCCTCGAGGGAGTACACCTTCGACAGGGTGGGGTGGATCTTGCCCTTGGCGATGAGGCGGTTGGCCTCCCACGCCTCGCGGTAGTTGGCGAAGTGCGAGCCGATGATCCGCTTCAGCGACATCCACAGGTAGCGGTTGTCGTACTCGTGCATGTAGCCCGAGGTCGAGGCACAGGTGGTGATGGTGCCGCCCTTGCGGGTGACGTAGACGGACGCGCCGAACGTCTCGCGGCCCGGGTGCTCGAAGACGATGTCGATGTCCTCGCCGCCGGTGAGCTCGCGGATGCGCTTGCCGAAGCGCTTCCACTCCTTCGGGTCCTGGGTCTGCTCGTCCTTCCAGAACTTGTAGCCCTCGGCGTTGCGGTCGATGATCGCCTCCGCGCCCATCGCACGGCAGATGTCCGCCTTCTGGTCGCTGGAGACGACACAGATCGGGTTGGCGCCGCCGGCGAGCGCGAACTGGGTGGCGTACGAGCCGAGTCCGCCGCTCGCACCCCAGATGAGGACGTTGTCGCCCTGCTTCATGCCGGCGCCGTTGCGGGAGACGAGCTGGCGGTACGCGGTGGAGTTGACCAGGCCCGGGGCCGCGGCCTCCTCCCAGCTGAGGTGCTTCGGCTTGGGCATCAGCTGGTTGGACTTGACGAGCGCGATCTCCGCGAGGCCGCCGAAGTTGGTCTCGAAGCCCCAGATGCGCTGCTCGGGGTCGAGCATCGTGTCGTTGTGGCCGTCGGAGGACTCCAGCTCGACCGAGAGGCAGTGCGCGACGACCTCGTCACCCGGGTTCCAGGCGTTGACGCCGGGGCCGGTGCGCAGGACGACGCCCGCGAGGTCGGAGCCGATGACGTGGTACGGCAGGTCGTGGCGCTTGGTGAGCTCCGACAGCCGCCCGTAGCGCTCCAGGAAGCCGAAGGTGGACAGCGGCTCGAAGATCGAGGTCCACACGGAGTTGTAGTTGACCGAGGAGGCCATCACGGCCACCAGTGCCTCACCCGGACCGAGTTCGGGCACCGGCACGTCGTCGAGGTGGATCGACTTGCGGGGGTCCTTCTCCCGGGTCTCGAGACCGGCGAACATCTCCGTCTCGTCCTTGTGCACGGTGATCGCGCGGTACGACTCGGGGAGCTTCAGTGCGGCGAAGTCGGCCGACGTGGATTCCGTCGACTGGATCGCGTCCAGGATTTCCTTCACGGTGTTGCCTCCGGCGGGAAGCGTCCATGCGCGGACGCTGAGGGGTACGTCGGGGTGGTGCTGCTGTGGAGGTGTGCCGTCGGTTCGGCGGGTGGTGCTGCTGGCAGCGCGGGTGGCGCTTGAAGGTGCCTGTGACGCAGGCGTCCGGGCGGGCAACCACGAGGGTTGCTGGGACAGCCGGCGTACGAATGGTCTCTGCACGCCGGCCGCCCGGACACTCTCAACGTATGGCACGCCGTGCCAGGTCGCAAGACACTCCGTGCCAAGAATTTCTCTCAGATGCAATCCGGGCGACACATATGAGCGATGATCGATCGAACCGGGACGCAAAACGGCTGATGGCCGCCCGAATCGGGCGCCCATCAGCCGTGTGGCACGGGGGCGGTCAGGACTGCTTGAGCGCCTGCTCGATGGCCCGCATGACCTCGCTCAGCGGCGCGTCCGTGCGCGCGACGGCCACCAGCACCTCGCCCTCGGTACGGGCCGTCGCCGCCGGCTCCTGGGCCGCCGCGTCGGCCATGACCGCCGCGTGCTTGCGCCCGGCCCCTATGCCGGTACCGAACGTGTCGCGGACGATGGCGAACGCGTGGTCCAGCTGGGCCTCCACGTCGCCCTGGCCGCCCGCCCGCAGCCAGCGGCGCAGCACATGGTTGTGCGCGGTGACGACGGCGGAGGCGGCGACCTCGGCGAGCAGCGGGTCGTCGTTGCCGTCGTGGTGGTCGCGCTCGTCGAAGTGGCCCAGCAGATAGCGCGTGAACAGCCGCTCGTAACGGGCCACCGAGGCGATCTCGCGCTCCCGCAGGGTGGGCACCTCGCGGGTCAGCCGGTAGCGCTCGACGGAGACGGCGGGGGAGGAGGCGTACATCCGCATGACCTCCTTGATCCCCCGGCAGACCGTGTCCAGCGGATGCTCGTGCGGCGGAGCGGCGTTCAGCACCGCCTCCGCCCGTACCAGTGTGTCGTCGTGGTCCGGGAAGATCGCCTCTTCCTTGGAGCGGAAGTGCCGGAAGAACGTACGCCGTGCCACGCCCGCCGCCGCCGCGATCTCGTCGACCGTCGTCGCCTCGTAGCCCTTGGTCGCGAACAACTCCATTGCCGCCGCAGCCAGTTCACGGCGCATTTTCAGACGTTGCGCGGCGGCGCGGGAGCCCGCGGGGCTCTCCGGAGCGTCGGTCGGGGCGCCGGCGCGGCCGGTGCGGCGGGAGGTTTCAGCGGGCTGGGGCATGATCTGAACGTACTGCATCCGGGCAGTCGGCTGCGCCTGCGTGCCGCTGTCCGTCTCCCCGGGGACGGAGGGCGGGCCGCCCGGACCGAGCAGCCCGCCCCACCCTGCGCCGGACTCAGCGCCGGGCATATTCGCGGAAGCCGCGCCCCGTCTTGCGGCCGAGGCATCCCGCGGCGACCAGGTGCTCGAGCAGCGGCGCCGGAGCCAGGCCCGGGTCGCGGAACTCGCGGTGCAGGACCTTCTCGATCGCGAGCGAGACGTCGAGACCGACCACGTCGAGCAGTTCGAACGGGCCCATCGGGTAGCCGCCGCCGAGCTTCATCGCGGCGTCGATGTCGTCGAGGGTGGCGTAGTGCTCCTCGACCATCTTGATCGCGTTGTTGAGGTACGGGAAGAGCAGCGCGTTCACGATGAAGCCCGCCCGGTCGCCGCAGTCGACCGGGTGCTTCTTGATCTTCGCGGTGACCTCGCGGACCGTGGCGTGCACATCGTCGGAGGTCAGGACCGTGCGGACCACCTCGACCAGCTTCATCGCCGGGGCGGGGTTGAAGAAGTGCATGCCGATGACGTCCTGGGGGCGCGAGGTGGCGCGCGCGCAGGCGACGACGGGCAGCGAGGAGGTGGTGGTGGCGAGCACCGCACCCGGCTTGCAGATCTTGTCGAGGGTGGCGAAGAGCTGCTGCTTGATCTCCAGGTCCTCGGCCACCGCCTCCAGCGCCAGGTCGACCTCGGCGAACGCGTCGAGCGAACCGGCGGGGGCGATCCGGGCCAGGGTGCCCTCCCGGGCCTCCTCGGTCATCCGTCCCTTGGCGACCGAGCGCGCCAGCGACTTGCCGATGCGGGCCTTCGCCACCTCGGCTTTCTCCAGGCTGCGCGCGGCCAGCACCACGTCGTAACCCGCCTTGGCGAAGACCTCCGCGATGCCGCTCGCCATGGTGCCGGAGCCGGCCACGCCGACCGAGCGGATCTCCCGGCCGGCGGCGGCCCCGTCGGACGGCCGCGGGGTCAGCGCGTCGTCCACGGTGTCGGCGCTGCCGGGGGCGGCGTAGGTGTAGAACCCGCGGCCGGCCTTGCGGCCGGTCAGACCGGCCGCACTGAGCTGCCCCAGGATGGGCGCCGGGGCGTGCAGGCGGTCCTGCGACTCCGCGTACATCGCGTCCAGCACGGTGCGTGCGGTGTCGATGCCGATCAGGTCGAGCAGCGCGAGGGGGCCCATGGGCAGACCGCAGCCGAGCTTCATCGCCGCGTCGATGTCCTCGCGGGAGGCGTAGCGCGACTCGTACATCGCCGCCGCCTGGTTGAGGTAACCGAACAGCAGGCCGTCCGCGACGAATCCGGGACGGTCACCGATCGCGACCGGCTCCTTGCCGAGCTCGCGGGCCAGCGCCGTGACGGCCTCCACGGCGGCCGGGGCGGTCAGCACGGAGGAGACCACCTCGACGAGCTTCATCGCCGGGGCCGGATTGAAGAAGTGCAGTCCGAGCACGCGCTCCGGGCGCTCGGAATCGGCCGCGAGCCGGGTCACGGAGAGGGCGTTGGTGCCGGTCGCGATGATCGTGTCCGGGCGGACGACGGCGTCGAGCTCGCGGAAGACCTGCTGCTTGGCCTCGTACGACTCGGGCACGACCTCGATCACCAGATCGGCCTCGGCGGCGGCCTGCGGATCGGAGAAGGTGCGGAAACGGGCGAGGATGTCTCGGCGCTCCTCCTCGGTGATCCGCTCCCGCCCCACGGCGCGGGCGGTGGAGGCTTCGAGCGAGGCGACGGCCCGGCGGGCGGCGGCGTCACTGACGTCGATGCCGACGACCTCGCGGCCGGCGCGCGCGAGGACCTCGGCGATGCCGGTGCCCATGGTGCCGAGGCCGACGACGGCAATGGTGTGGAGAGGGGTGTCCATCACGGGACTCCAGGGATGAGTGACGACTGATGAGGAGCGCGCGCGGGGGCGGAACAGGAGGAGGTCCGCAGGCGCGGGGGCCGACACCGCAGGGGCGTACGGCGCGCGGGAACCGCGTGTCGTGGTGCTGGGGCCGACGGGCCTGTCCCTGGCCACGCCGTACTTTCTGCTTCGTGCTGCTCCGAAACCTCGGAACCTCGAAGCCGAACCGACAACCTCTCGGCGGCTGCGTCACCAGGCCGCCGGGAGTCGCGGGGGTGACCCGCTCACTTGAGATTAACTCGCCGGTAACGAGCACGCCAGCCCTCGACGGAGGCTCGTCCATGTGATCTGGATCGCGCCCCGCTCCCGCCGATACGCTTCCGTCATGGACGAGGAGTTGCGGTCGCTCGCGAGCCGGCTGCGGGACGAGTCGGGCGGGGGAGCCGCGTACGAACGGCTGCTGACCACCGCCGACCACGACGAACTCGCCACCGTCCTCACCGAACACGGGCGCCCCCTGTGGGCACGTGAACTCGCCGCCTTCCGGCTCGGCTGCGCCGGGGACCGCCGCGCCTTCGAGTCCCTGGTCCTCCTCCTCAACCACCGCGACCCCGAGCGCTGTGTCGGCGCCGCCCACGCCCTCGCCGAGCTGGGCGACCCCCGCACCCCGCGCGCCGCCGCTGCACTCGCCACCAACGAACTGCGCGTCGCCTACTCCCTGCTCCCGGTCCGCCTGCTGACCCGGCTGCGCGCACCGGAGTCCGTCCCGGCCCTGATCACGGTCCTCGGCCGCCGCCTCGGCGCCGGCGACCCGCACTGGCGGGTGGCGCTGGCGTGCGTGGAGGGCCTGGGAGCGCTGGGCGACGCGCGCGCCGCCGAGGTCGTACGGGCGGCGCTGCCGCACCCGCGTCTGGCGGCGGCGGCGCAGGCGGCGCTGGCGCGGCTGGAGGGACAGCGGGCGTGACTGCTGCCGGGGTCAGGAGACCTGCGCCGCCGGACGCCCCGCGCAGGGAGCCGGTCACGCCGTCAGTCGCCGGAAGTAACGGACCTCCGGGACGCGTTCGCCGTCGACCTCGAAGGGCTCCTCGGTGCCGTCCGGTGTGAAGCCCGCGCGCTCGTAGAAGCGGCGGGCGCGGGCGTTGTCCCTGAGGACCCACAGGACCATCTCCTGGAACCCGGCCGCCCTCGCGCGGCCCGTCAGTTCGGCCATCAGCGCGTGGCCCACGCCCGAGGAGATGCGCTCCGGCCGGACGTAGATCGCGTAGAGCTCGCACACTTCCCGGTGCTTCTCGCCGCCCTCGTCGCGGAGCGGGCCGAAGCAGCCCCAGCCGACCACCTCGCCGGCCCACTCGGCGACCACGTTGCTCACCCCGGCGCCCGCTCCGTCCACGAGGAGCGAGCGGCGTTCGGCCGCGTCGTCCGCCGCGTTCATGGCGTCCAGGTACGACTGGGGCACGAGTCCGGTGTACGCGAACCGCCAGCCGCCCACCCGGATCGTGGCGACCGCGTCGCAGTCGTCGATCGTCATGTCCCGCACGCGCATGGTCATCGCTCCGTGGCCTCCCCTCTCCGTCGTCGGTGGGCACACTGCCCCCCAGTGTCCTACGACGCTACTGGAACCGGCGTCAGAGCAGCGTGAGTTGAGTCGGCTCCGGCACCACCGGCTCGGGGGCTGCGGGCTGCCGCCGCCGGTGGTCGCCGCGGTCCGCGGGGCCGATACCGAACTCGGCGGCCAGCTCGTGCACATGACGGGTGATCCGGCGCTGGTACCACTTGGGCGCGTACGCGCCCTCCGCGTACAGCCGCTCGTACCGCGCCACCAGATGCGGATGGTGTTCGCGCAGCCAGGCCATGAACCACTCACGGGCGCCGGGGCGCAGATGCAGCACGAGCGGGGTGACGGAGGTCGCGCCGGCGGCCGCGATCGCCCTCACCGTGGCCCTCAGCTGGTCGGGGTGGTCGCCGAGGAACGGGATGACCGGCGCCATCAGGACGCCGCAGCCGATGCCGTGCTCGGTGAGGGTGCGTACGACGTCGAGGCGGCGTTCGGGGGAGGGGGTGCCCGGTTCGACCGTGCGCCACAGTTCGCGGTCCGTGAAGCCCACCGAGACGGAGATGCCGACCTCGGTGACGCCCGCGGCCTGGACCAGCAGATCCAGGTCGTGCAGGATCAGCGTGCCCTTGGTGAGGATCGAGAACGGATTGGCGTGGTCGCGCAGCGCCGAGATGATCCCCGGCATCAGCCGGTAGCGTCCCTCAGCCCGCTGGTAGCAGTCCACGTTGGTCCCCATGGCGATGTGCGCGCCCTGCCACTGGCGGGACGCCAGCTGGCGGCGCAGCAGTTCGGGGGCGTTGACCTTGACGACGATCTGCGAGTCGAAACCGAGGCCGGTGTCCAGGTCCAGATAGCTGTGTGTCTTGCGGGCGAAGCAGTACACGCAGGCATGGGTGCAGCCCCGGTAGGGGTTGACGGTCCATTCGAACGGCATCCGTGACGCGCCCGGCACCCGGTTCAGGATCGAACGGGCCCGGACCTCGTGGAAGGTGATGCCCCGGAACTCGGGGGTGTCGAAGGTCCGCGTCGTGACCGCGGACGTACCGAACAGGGCGGCGTCCCCTGATGGGGCGGGGCCGTCGGCCAGATTGTCCCAGCGCATGGGTGCCTCCTCGTTCGCACTGACCTCAGAATAGAACACCTGTTCCCATGATCGCCGCAAGGGCGATTTGGGGGCCCGTGCCGGAGGTGGTTGGCTAGCGGCATCCCGCTGGAGCGAGTGCTGGAGGAGCAACCAAAATGGCGCAGGTCGAAGCCACCACGGAACGGATCGTCGCGGCGGACGCGGAGACGGTGTTCGATGCCGTGGCCGACTACGAGAACACCCGCGCGAAGCTCCTGACCGAGCACTTCAGCGAGTACGAGGTCCGCGAGGGCGGCGACGGCGAGGGCACGCTCGTCCACTGGAAGCTCCAGGCCACCAGCAAGCGCGTCCGGGACTGCCTGCTCGAGGTCTCGGAACCCAGGGACGGGGAACTGGTCGAGAAGGACCGGAACTCCTCCATGGTCACCACCTGGACGGTCACCCCGGCCGGCGAGGGCAAGTGCCGGGTGGTCGTGACCACCGTCTGGAACGGCGCGGGCGGTATCGGCGGCTTCTTCGAGAAGACCTTCGCCCCCAAGGGCCTCGGTCGCATCTACGACGCCGTGCTGGCCAAGCTCGCCGCGAACGTGGAGAAGTAACCTCACCGGTTCGAGTGGTCTTTCCCGCCGTTCAGGAGTGCGCCCGGCGTGCTCCCGCGCGCGCCGGGTCGGCGGGGAAGCCGCTGGTGGGCGCCTCAAATGCGCCCCCTCCAGGGGCTGTTGAGGCGCCTCTCGAACGCCTGGCCGGGGCGGTGCCCGAGTTGCTCCCCCTTCGCATGCAATGTGAAGAATGACGCCGCACAGCGCGACGAGCGGTGCGTCGAGGGGAGACGGACGTGGGCGGGATCACTCTGGTCAAGGACGAGCAGGCCGCGCCGGACACCACCGGACCTGCCGACCCGCCGCCGCCCGCAGCCCCGGCGGCCACCACGCCGCTCGGCCCGCGCCGCGTGCGGCTCGTCTTCATGAGCCTGATGCTCGCGCTGCTGCTCGCCGCGCTCGAGCAGATGATCGTCGCCACCGCCCTGCCGAAGATCGTCGGTGAGCTCCAGGGCCTCGACCGGATGCCGTGGGCGATCACCGCCTATCTGCTCACCGCCACCATCGGTCTGCCCGTCTACGGCAAACTCGGCGACCTCTACGGGCGCAAGGGCGTCTTCCAGTTCGCCATCGTCGTCTTCGTCGTCGGCTCCGCGCTCGCCGGCTGGTCACGCACGATGAACGAGCTGATCGTCTTCCGTGCCGTCCAGGGTGCCGGCGCCGGCGGGCTCATGATCGGCGTACAGGCGATCATCGCCGACATCGTCCCGTCCCGTGAACGCGGCCGCTTCATGGGCCTGATCGGCGCCGCCTTCGGGCTCGCCTCCGTCGCCGGCCCGCTGCTCGGCGGCTTCTTCACCGATCACGTCTCCTGGCGTTGGTGCTTCTACTTCAACGTCCCCTTCGGCCTGATCACCCTGCTCGTGGTCAGTGTGGTGCTGAAGCTCCCGCGCCCCCGGGCCAGGGCCCGGCTCGACGTCCTGGGTGCGCTGCTCCTCGCCGCCGCCTCCACCTGCCTGGTGCTGCTGACCAGTTGGGGCGGCACCGAGTACGCCTGGGGCTCACGCGTGATCACCGGCCTCGGCGCGGGAGCGGCGGCAACGACCGTGCTCTTCCTGGTCGTCGAGCGCCTCGCGCCCGAACCGATCATTCCGCTCCGGCTGTTCCGCGACTCCGTGTTCAACATCACCTCGCTCGTCGGCGCGGTGATCGGCGTCGCCCTCTTCGGCGCCGCCAGCTATCTGCCCACCTTCCTCCAGATGGTCGGCGGGGCCAGCGCCACCGAGTCGGGCCTGCTGATGCTCCCCATGATGGGCGGGCTCGTCGTCGCCTCGATCGTCTCCGGTCAGCTGATCAGCCGCACCGGCCGCTACAAGGTCTATCCGGTACTCGGCAGTGCCGTCGCCGCCGTCGGCATGTGGCTCCTGTCCCGCCTGGAGGCGGACACCCCGCGGCTGGACTACAGCATCTGGCAGGCGGTGCTCGGCGTGGGCATCGGGCTGGTGATGCCGGTGCTGATCCTCGCCGTGCAGAACGCGGTGCCGCCCGCCGACCTCGGCACGGCCACCAGCGCCAACAACTACTTCCGGCAGATCGGCGGCAGCGTCGGCGCCGCGGTCTTCGGCACCCTCTTCGCCGACCGGCTCGCCGACGGGCTCGCCGACCGCCTCCCCGCCGGGGCCGGTCTGCCCGATCCGTCCTCCATCACCCCGCAGACGGTGCATGCCATGCCGCCCGCTCTGCGCGACGGATACATCCAGGCGTACGCGGACGCGATGCCCCGGATCTTCCTCTACCTCGTGCCGGTGCTCGTACTCGGCCTGTTCATCGCCTTCTTCCTCAAGGAGAAACCGCTGGTGTCCCACAACGCCTTCGCCGAGTCCACCGCCGTCCCGCACGCCCGGACCGCCCCGGCCGCCCCCTCCCGGCAGGCGGCCGCGCCGCACCCCGCCGGTGTCCCCGTCTGCGGCACCGTCCAGCACCACGACGGCAGCAGCGTCCCGCGCGCCGCCCTCACCCTCATCGACGTACAGGGCGTCCAGATCGGCCGGGGCGGGAGCGGTGAGGACGGCCGGTACGCCCTGAGCGTCCCCGGCCCCGGGGCCTATGTGCTGATCGCGGCGGCCGGGGGCCACCAGCCGCAGGCCGTCACCGTCACCGTCGGCGAACGGCCCGTCGATCTCGACGTCGTCCTCGGCGGGGCGGGTCGTCTCGCCGGTGTCGTCCTCACAGCCGACAAAAGCCCCGTACGGGACGCGGCCGTCACCCTCACCGATGTGCGCGGCGAGGTCGTGGCCACCACCCGCAGCGGACGGGAGGGCGGCTATGTGATGACGGAACTGGTGGCGGGGGAGTACACCCTGGCCGCGAGCGCCCCCGCTTTCCGGCCGTCCGCCCACCCCGTGAGCGTGCAGCCGTCCCGGGAGACCCGGCAGGACATCGAGCTGGCCGGCGGGGCGGTGCTGCGCGGCACCGTGCGCGCCGGGGACGGCCGGCCGGTCGACGATGCGCGCGTCACGCTGCTGGACGCGGCGGGCAATGTCGTCGACACGCTCACCACCGGGCCCGACGGCACATTCCGCTTCGTGGACCTGTCGTCGGGGGAGTACACGGTCATCGCCTCGGGGTACCCGCCGGTCGCGACCGTGCTCCAGGTAGCCGGCGGGGGACGGACCGAGCGCGACCTGCAGCTCGGGCACGCCGACTGAGGGGATGCGCCGCGGCTGCGGGCGCGCGGCAGGCAGCGGTGTCCTCCCGCGCGCCGGTGCATTGACCTTTTGTCAGTTTCGCTCCGGCGCACTACCTCTTCCGTGATTGCCCGGCGCGCGGGGCCGGACTGCCCGTACCGTGGTCACAGGCCGCAGATCCCGGCGGCGGGGAAGGAGCGCTCCGCCCATGGACAGTGCTGTTCCGCCGGCGTCGCAGCAGCAGCAAGCCGCGGCCGGCCGGATTCCGCTTGCCGTGGTCGTCGTGGACGGCGACGGCCTCGTCTCGCACTGGTCCACCGGCGCCCGCCGGCTCTTCGGCCCGGGCAGGGCGGAAGCCGTCGGACGCTCCGCCGTCGAGCTGCTCCCCGTCTCGGGCGCCCTGGCCGTGGAAGAGGACGACGGCCTCTGCGACGGCTACAGCGGAGCCGGTCACGGCCTGGAGGCGTGCCTGGGCGGGCTCACCGCCTACCCGACGGCCGGCCGCGCCCGCATCTCCGAGCCGGGGCAGGAACGCGTCGACGTGCTGTGGTGGGCGTACCCCATGGTCGGTCCCGGCGAGGAGCGGCTGCTCGTGCTGGCGGCGGACGCGGGGCGGTTCGGCGCCGACGACGAGAGCGTCGAGCGGATCGCTCCGGGCTTCGCCCTGCACACCGAGTTCCCCGGCGCCGACGAACTGGCCCGCCGGCTCCCCGAGATCCTGCCGAGCATGAGCGTCCGGGAGTCGACACGGATCGTCGCCCAGGTGCTCGAACTGGGGTATCCCGTACTGGAGTTCAGCCACCACGACCGGGTGCCCGTCACCCCCGACTGGGGTGTGCCGCGGCGGGCCGGGCGCCGGGCGCGTCAGCAGGGGGCCCGGCAGGCAGCCGCGGCCGGACATCCGGTCGACGCCGCCGACCTCGCACAGGATCTCGAGTACGCGGCGGTGCGCGAGCGCCTGGAGTTCCTCAACGAGGTCAGCGGAGCCATCGGCTCCTCGCTCGACCTCGCCCGCACGATCCGGGAGGTCAGCTCCGCCGTCGTGCCGCGGTTCAGTGACATCGCCTGCACCTATCTGCGGGAGGAGGTCGTCGCCGGCGAGGGGTTCTCCGACGGCGACCCCGACGCGACCACGATGTGGCACCGCGTCGCGTTCGAGCACGTCGACGAGCCGGGCCGCTGGGACGACGTCGTGCCGGTCGGCGAGTCCATGCCGTTCCCCGCCCACACGCCCTTCTTCCAGTGCATGATCACCGGCGAGCCGGTCCTGGTGCCCCGGATCACGGAGGAGATGGGCAACGCCATGGCCGAGCAGTTCGACAAGCGCGACATGCGCCCGATGATCAACGGCCGCTCCATGCTGATCGCACCGCTCAAGGCGCGCAACGTCGTCCTCGGCTGCATGATCCTGCTCCGCCACCCCGGGCGGCCCCTCTTCAACGACATGGACCGGGTCACCGGTGCGGAGCTGGCGGCGCGTGCCGGACTCGTGATCGACAACGCCCGGATGTACACGTACCAGGAGAACGTCGCCGAGACCCTCCAGGACTCGATGCTGCCGCAGGTCACCCCGCGGATGGCAGGCTGCGACACCGCGACCCGCTATCTGCCGGGCACCTTCCTCGGCAGGGTCGGCGGCGACTGGTTCGACTCCGTCAAACTGCCCGGCTCACGCACCGCGCTCGTCGTCGGTGACGTCATGGGCCACGGCCTCAACTCGGCTGCCATGATGGGGCAGCTGCGCACCGCCGTGCAGACGATGGCGGCGCTCGACCTGCCGCCCGCGCAGCTCCTGCGCAACCTCGACGACTTGGCCCAGCGCCTTGGCGAGCACTACCTCGCCACGTGTCTGTACGCGGTCTACGACCCGGTCGCCGGCGAACTCCACCTCGCGAACGCGGGCCATGTGCCGCCCGTCCTCGTCCGTGCCGCCGACGGGCGCAGCGACCTGCTGGACCTGCCCACCGGGGCGCCGATCGGCGTCGGCGGCGTGCCCTTCGAGAGTGTCCGGGTACCGGTGTCGCCGGGCGACCGGCTCGTCATGTGCACCGACGGGCTGGTCGAGATGCGCGGCGAGGACATCGGCGTCGGCCTGGTCACGCTCTGCGAGTCCGCCGCGCACCCGGCCGCCTCCATGGACGACGCCTGCGACACCATCATCCGGGCGCTGGGCACCCGCGGCGGCCGCAAGGACGACGTGGCGCTGCTCATGGCCCGGCTCAACGGCATCGACCCCGGGTCGGTCGCCACGTGGGAGTTGTCCCTCGAACCGCGGGAGGCCGCGAGGGCACGCCGGCTGGTGCGGGAACAGCTCGCCGCCTGGGGACTGGACGCGCTGACGGAGACCGCGGAGCTACTGGCCGGCGAAGTCGTGGCCAACGCCGTACGGCACTCGGGCGGCCGCCGGGCCGAACTGCGGCTCGTGCGCGCGGAGTCGCTGCTCTGCGAGGTGGCGGACGACGACCACACGCTGCCGACCCTGCTGGACGCACGCCCGGACGCCGAACGGGGGCGGGGGCTCCGGGTGGTGAGCAGTCTCTCCAGGGAGTGGGGCACCAGCCGCACGGCGGACGGCAAGACGGTCTGGTTCGAACTCTCCCTGCCGTAGGGCGGATCGGAGCGCCGACTAGGGTTGCTGCCCATGGGGCAAGGACAGCAGCAGTATCCGGACGGCGGGCTGCAACCACGACAACCGCAACAACCACAGCAGTCACATCAGGGACACCACGCGCAGAACGGTCCCTACGGCCCCCCGGCGGGCTCGCGGCACCAACCGTGGAACATGCCCACCCAGGCCGTGGCCGTCCCCGCCGCCGACCGCCGTCGCCGCACCACCATGACCGTGGTCCTGGGCTTACTGCTGGTGGCCGCACTGTTCGCCGCAGGCGCGGTGGGCGGGCTGAAGGCCGTCGGCGGCGAGGACGGCGGCCATGCGTCGCCGGTCTCTTCGGCCCCGCCGACCGGCCAGGCCCGTGCGGGCGCCGGCGAGCAGCCGACCGTGCCCGGCTGGCGGACCGTGACGAACCCGAGGACCGGCGTCGTCTTCGACGTACCGCCCGAGTGGGGACGCAAGCCGGCGTCCTGGGCGAGCTATGTCGTGGAGGACGGCGACCCGGAGGAGAAGCCCCTCGTCGGCTTCTCCGCCCCGGCCGTCCTCAAGGAGAAGTGGTGCGTGTCCGACGTGGACGTCGACGGCTCGTCGGACGAGACCTGGCTCGCCGCCGCGGGCTCACGTACCGAACGCGGCGCGCGGACACCGCAGGAAGCGGCCCGCGACAACGCCTCCCTGTGGGTGTACGGCGGCTACGCCCAGCCGGATCGGGCCAAGGTGACCGAAGGCGCGGCCGAGCCGTACACCACCGCGTCGGGCATCCGGGGCAGTGTGGCCACCGCCTCCTCCGCGGGCGTGGAGCCCGAGGGCAAGTGCGACACCGACGGCACGGCGACCACCTTCGCGTTCAAGAACGACAAGGGCGACATCGTCTCCTGGACGTTCACCGGGGCCAAGGGGGTGGACGAGGAGGTACCGGACGCGACGGTGCGCAAGATCCTGAGCACCGTACGCCTGGCCGGCGGCTGACCGTGGCCCGCGTGCGGACGGGGGCCTTCTTCCGATAGGGTCCGCGCGCGACAAGGCCGTCCGAAGGAACACCGTAATGACCAGCAAATCCGCGCCGTTCGACGAACTGGACCGAAAGATCGTCGCCGCGCTGGTGGCGAACGCGCGGACGAGTTTCTCGGAGATCGGTACGGCCATCGGGCTCTCGGCCACCGCGGTCAAACGCCGCGTCGACCGGATGCGCGAGAACGACATCATCACCGGCTTCACCACGACGGTGCGCCCGGCCGCGCTGGGCTGGGCGACCGAGGCGTACGTGGAGGTGTACTGCGACAGCGCCGCCCCGCCCCGGCGCCTCGCCGAAGTCGTCCGCAACCACCCCGAGATCACCGCCGCGATGACGGTCACCGGCGGCGCCGACGCGCTGCTGCACGTACGGGCGACGGACGTCGAGCACTTCGAGGAGGTGCTCGAGCGCATCAGGGCCGAACCGTTCATCCGCAAGACGATCAGCTACATGGTCCTCTCCCACCTGCTGACCGGCAGCCCGGAGGCCGGCGCCGGCCGCGCCGCGACATCGGGCGACACCGCCGGCTGACGACGTCGGCCGGGCCGGCCCCGGCACGCGTGTTCCCGCGCGCCGAGCGGTGCGCGGCGGCGGTCAGCCGGAAGACGGCACACGCCCAACTCGATGCCACGCATGCGCAGTTGACGAGGCATCGTGCCTCCTTTCCAGGGCGGGGACGGCATCGGGGCCGGGCCTGGAGGGCGTGCTCGGCGCCCCGCGTACCCTTCCCGGCATGTCACCGAACGCCGCAGCAGAACGCGCGCCCGTCACCGCCGACGACCTCGACCTGGCGGTCCGCCTCGCCGTCACCGCCCTGCGCGAGGCGCCCCCCGCGGCCTGGGACGGCGCGGCCGGCGCCCTGGAGTGGACCTGCTGGGAGACGGCCGAACACCTCGCGGACGACCTCTTCGCCTACGCCGTTCAGCTCGGCCCCCGCACCCCGCCGCTCGACCGCGAGGTGCCCTTCGTCTACGAGAGCCGCCGGCCGGGCGGCCCCGCGAACTCCGTCCACGCCAACCGCGCCGCCGGCCCCGACGGCCTGCTCGAGGTGCTGGAGGCGAGCGGTGCGCTGCTGGTCGCCATGGTGCGCACGGCCTCGCCGGACGTCCGCTCGCACCATGTCTTCGGGGCGTCGGACCCGGAGGGCTTCGCGGCGATGGGCATCGTGGAGACGCTGGTGCACACCCATGACATCGCCGAGGGCCTCGGACTGTCCTGGGAGCCGCCCGCCGGCATCTGCTCGCGGGTGCTGGCCCGCCTGTTCCGGGACACACCCGACGGCGCCGCGCCCTGGCCCGCGCTGCTGTGGTCCACCGGCCGGGCCGACCTCCCCGGCCGGCCCCGCCCCGGCACCTGGCGGTGGTACGGAGCCCCGCTCGCGTAGCCCGAACGAGTGGTGTGCGGCGCGGGGCGACGCGAAACGCCGCCGAAGGGCCTAGGACGCAGCATTCCTGCGCGCACACGCAGCGCTTGTTCCTTGTCGCCGGAACCTCCCGATTCCTACCGTTGAGACGTCACCGGTCGTCACCGGTGGTCACCGTCGTCTCCGCCGTCCAGCGGTCACCTCAGGAATCGGGAGGAACCCGGGTGCCACCCAGCCGCATGCCGCGTCCCAGGCGTTATCTGGTCTGCGAACCCCGTTACTTCGACGTGAAGTACGCCATCAATCCGTGGATGAGCGAGAACACCGAGGTCGACCTCGACCTCGCCCGGTCCCAGTGGACCACTCTCACCGACACCTACCGTGCCCTCGGCCACACGGTCGAGTCCGTCGAGCCGCACGCCGAACTGCCCGACATGGTGTTCGCCGCGAACTCGGCGCTCGTCCTCGACGGCCTGGTCTTCGGCTCGCGCTTCCACGCACCGGAGCGCCGGCCGGAGGAGGAGGAGTACGCGGCCTGGTTCAAGGTCGCCGGATTCGACGTCCACCGGCCCGGGGCGGTCGTCGAGGGCGAGGGCGACCTCGTCCCCGTCGGCGGATACGTCCTGGCCGGCACCGGCTTCCGTACCACCGTCGAGGCTCACCGCGAGGTGCAGGAGTTCTTCGGCGTGCCGGTGATCGGCCTCCAGCTGGTCGACCCGTACTTCTACCACCTCGACACCGCACTCTTCGTGCTCGAGGACGGGCACGACGGACGCGCCGCGAACATCGCCTACTACCCGGAGGCGTTCTCGCCGGGCAGCCTCGCGGTGCTGCGCCGCCTCTTCCCCGACGCCCTGGTCGCGACCCGGGAGGACGCCATGGCGTTCGGCCTCAACTCCGTCTCCGACGGCCGGAACGTGCTCGTCGCCCCGCAGGCGCACGCCCTCGTCGAACAGCTCGCCGAGCACGGCTACGAACCCGTCCCCGTCGACATGTCCGAGTTCCACAAGGCCGGCGGCGGCATCAAGTGCTGCACTCAGGAGATCCGCGCATGACGCTCACCCCCGTACGCACCCGGCGCTCCTCCGAGGAGCTCATCCGGGCCGAGGAGACCACCCTCGCGCACAACTACCATCCGCTGCCCGTCGTCGTCGCCCGTGCCGAGGGCGTCTGGGTCGAGGACGTCGAGGGCCGCCGCTACCTGGACATGCTGGCCGGCTACTCGGCGCTCAACTTCGGCCACCGCCACCCCGGTCTGATCGCCGCCGCACACCGCCAGCTCGACGAGGTCACCCTCACCTCCCGCGCGTTCCACAACGACAGGCTCGCCGGCTTCGCCGAGGGCCTCGCCGAGCTCACCGGCCTCGAGATGACGCTGCCGATGAACACCGGCGCCGAGGCCGTCGAGAGCGCGATCAAGGTCGCCCGCAAATGGGCGTACGAGGTCAAGGGCGTCGCCCCCGACCGGGCCACGATCGTCGTGGCCGACGGCAACTTCCACGGCCGCACCACCACCATCGTCAGCTTCTCCACCGACGAGAGCGCACGCGCCGGCTTCGGCCCCTTCACCCCCGGCTTCCGCGTCGTCCCCTACAACGACCTCGCCGCCATCGAGAACGCCATCGACGAGACCACGGCCGCCGTGCTCATCGAGCCCATCCAGGGCGAGGCCGGCGTCCTCATCCCCGACGACGGCTACCTCGCCGGTGTGCGCGAGCTGACCCTCAAGGCCGGCTGCCTGTTCATCGCCGACGAGATCCAGTCCGGCCTCGGCCGCACCGGTACCACCCTCGCCGTCGACCACGAGTCCGTCGTCCCCGACATGCTGCTGCTCGGCAAGGCGCTCGGCGGCGGCATCGTCCCGGTCTCCGCGGTCGTCGCCCGCCGCGACGTCCTCGGTGTGCTGCGTCCGGGCGAGCACGGCTCCACGTTCGGCGGCAACCCGCTGTCCGCAGCGGTCGGTTCGGCCGTCGTCGACCTGCTCGCCACCGGCGAGTTCCAGCGCCGGGCGGCCGACCTGGGCGAGGTGCTGCGCGAAGGCCTCACCGGGCTCACCGGCAAGGGCGTCGTCGGCTTCCGCGCCCGGGGCCTGTGGGCGGGCGTCGACGTCGACCCGGCCGTCGGCACCGGTCGGGAGATCAGCGAACGTCTCATGGCGGAGGGCATCCTCGTCAAGGACACCCACGGCTCCACGATCCGCCTCGCACCGCCGCTGACGATCACCCGCGAGGAACTCGAGTCGGCCCTCGCCTCCTTGGAGAAGGTCCTGGGCTGACCCGGGCCGTCCCGGAAGCCCGGGACGCGGATGACCAGCCCTCCGCCATCCGGCCACGCTGTCGTAAGGTGCACTCCTGGCAGCGTGGCCGAGGCGGAACGGAGACAGCGCGTGAAGATCCTCATCAGCGCCGACATGGAGGGCGCCACGGGGGTGACATGGCCGGCCGACGTACTGCCGGGCACACCCCAGTGGGAACGCTGCCGGTCCCTGTTCACCTCCGACGTGAACGCCGCCGTCCTCGGCTTCTTCGACGGCGGGGCCGACGAGGTGCTGATCAACGAGGCGCACTGGACCATGCGCAACCTGCTCCTCGAGGAACTCGACGAGCGGGCCCAGATGCTCACCGGGCGCCACAAGTCCCTCTCCATGGTCGAGGGCGTCCAGCACGGTGACGTCGACGGCATCGCCTTCGTCGGCTATCACACCGGCGCCGGCACCGAAGGCGTCCTCGCCCACACCTACCTCGCCAACTCCATCACCGGCGTCTGGCTGAACGGCGTCCGCGCGAGCGAGGGCCACCTCAACGCCCATGTCGTCGCAGAGCACGGTGTCCCGGTCGTCCTCGTCACCGGCGACGACCTGACGTGCGAGGACGCCCTCGGCTACGCCCCCGGAGCGCTCAAGGTCGCGGTCAAGGACCACGTCTCGCGCTACGCCGCCGTCTGCCGCACCCCGGCCCGTACCGCGGCCGACATCCGTGCGGCGGCGAAGGAGGCCGCCGCACTCGCCGTACGCCACGAGCCGGTCGACGGCGGGCCGTTCACCGTGGAGATCGAGTTCGACGCCGAGCACCTCGCGGCGGCGGCCACCGTCGTCCCCGGCGTGGCCAGGGCGCGCGGCGAGCGGCGGGTGGTGTACACCAGCGGGACGATGTACGAGGGCATCCGGACATTCAAGGCGGTCACGACGATCGTCTCGGCCGCAGTGGAGGAGCAGTATGGCTGACGTGAACGACACCCCCATCGACGTCCGTGCCCTCGACGAAGTGGTGACGTTCACCTCCGAACTCATCCGCATCGACACCACCAACCGCGGCGGTGGCGACTGCCGGGAGCGGCCCGCGGCCGAATACGTCGCCGAACGCCTGGTGGGCGCCGGGCTCGATCCCGTACTGCTGGAGCGCACCCCCGGCCGCACCAATGTGGTGGCCCGCTACGAGGGCTGGGACCCGGGCGCGGACGCCCTCCTCGTCCACGGGCACCTGGACGTCGTCCCCGCGGAGCCCGCCGACTGGACCGTGCACCACCCCTTCTCCGGCGAGGTCCGCGACGGGGTGGTCTGGGGCCGCGGCGCCGTCGACATGAAGAACATGGACGCGATGGTCCTCGCGGTCGTACGGGCGTGGGCACGGCACGGCATCCGTCCCCGCCGCGACATCGTCATCGCCTACACCGCCGACGAGGAGGCCAGCGCGGCGGACGGCTCCGCCTTCCTGGCCGAGGAGCACGCCGGCCTCTTCGACGGCTGCACCGAAGGGATCAGCGAGTCCGGCGCCTACACCTTCCACGCCGGGCCGGGTCTCGCGCTCTACCCCGTCGCCGCCGGGGAGCGCGGCACGGCCTGGATGAGGCTCACCGCCGAGGGCAGGGCCGGACACGGCTCCAAGGTCAACCGGGAGAACGCCGTGACGCGGCTCGCCGCCGCCGTCGCCCGGATCGGCGAGCACCGCTGGCCGGTGCGGCTCACCCCGACCGTGAAGGCGGCGCTCGTCGAACTGGCCGCGCTGCACGGCATCTCGCTGACCGCGGCCGACCTGGAGGCCACCGGCTTCGACGTGGACGAACTGCTCGCCAAGCTCGGGCCGGCCGCCAAGCTCGTCGAGGCCACCGTGCGCAACAGCGCCAACCCGACCCTGCTGGAAGCCGGCTACAAGGTGAACGTCATCCCGGGGAACGCGACGGCCCTCGTCGACGGCCGCATCCTGCCCGGCACCGACGCCGAGTTCCACGCCACCATGGACGCGCTGACCGGCCCGGACGTCGCCTGGGAGTTCCACCACAACGAGATCGCCCTCCAGGCGCCCGTCGACTCCCCGACCTTCGCCAAACTGCGCGCCGCCATCGAGGCGTTCGACCCCGACGCCCATGTCGTCCCCTTCTGCATGTCGGGCGGCACCGACGCCAAGCAGTTCTCCCGGCTCGGCATCACCGGCTACGGCTTCTCGCCGCTGAAACTGCCACCGGGCTTCGACTACCAGGCCCTCTTCCACGGCGTCGACGAACGCGTCCCCGTGGACGCCCTCCACTTCGGCGTCCGGGTCCTCGACCACTACCTGCAGACGGCTTAGGGGGAACGGACATGGTGCCCACCGGGGCGTACGGAACCTGGCCGTCACCGATCGACGCGGCGCTGGCCGCCTCGCACGACGGCCGGCCCGAGTATCTCGGCGTCGTCGGCGACGAGGTGTGGTGGACCGAGCCGCGCCCCGCGGAGGGCGGCAGACGCGCCCTGGTGCGCCGGCGCGCCGACGGCACACAGGAGTCGGTCCTTGCCGCCCCGTGGAACGTGCGCAGCCGGGTCATCGAGTACGGCGGCATGCCGTGGGCCGGGACCGCGCGGGACGAGGACGGCCCGCTCGTCGTCTTCGTGCACTTCGCCGACCAGCGGCTGTACGCCTACGAGCCGGACCGGCCCGGCGCCGAGCCACGGCCGCTCACCCCGGTGTCCGCCGTCGGCGGCGGGCTGCGCTGGGTGGACCCGCGGCTGCGGCCGGAGCGCGGCGAAGTGTGGTGCGTCCTCGAGGAGTTCACCGGCCCTTCACCCACCGACGTACGCCGGGTGATCGCCGCCGTACCGCTGGACGGCTCGGCGGCCGGCGACCGGTCCGCGGTACGGGAACTCACCGACGACCGGTACCGCTTCGTCACCGGGCCGCGGCTGTCACCGGACGGCGGGCAGGTGGCCTGGATCGCCTGGGACCATCCGCGGATGCCCTGGGACGGCACGGTCGTGATGCTCGGCGAGGTGACGGACGACGGCCCGTTCGACTCGGTCCGGCCCGTGGCCGGCGCGGCCGACGAGTCGGTCGCCCAGGTCGAGTGGGCGCCGGACGGCTCCCTGCTGTTCACCGGCGACCGCGGCGGCTGGTGGGAACTGCAGCGCATCCGGCCCCGGGCCGTGGAGAGCGCGCCGCGCACCCCGTTGTGCCCGGGCCGGGGCGAGGAGTTCGGCGGCCCGCTGTGGAAGATCGGCTCCCAGTGGTTCCAACCGCTGGAGAGCGGGCTGATCGCCGTCATCCACGGCAAGGGCGCCACCGCGCTCGGAATACTGGACCCGGAGACCGGCGAACTCGTCGACGCCCCGGGCCCGTGGAGCGAATGGGCACCGACGCTCGCCGTGCACGGAGACCGCGTGTTCGGCGTCGCGGCCAGCCCGCGCAGCGCCTACGAGGTGGTGGAACTCGACACCTGTACCGGCCGCACCCGTGTCGTCGGCAGCCCGCACGACGACCCGGTGGACCCGGCGTACTACCCCGAGCCGCAGATCCGCACCTTCACCGGCCCCGACAGCCGTGACATCCACGCCCACATCTACCCGCCGCAGAGCCCCGACCGGGTAGCGCCCGACGGCGAACTGCCGCCGTACGTGGTGTGGGCGCACGGCGGCCCGACCGGGCGCGCCGGACTCGTACTCGACCTGGAGATCGCGTACTTCACCTCACGCGGCATCGGCGTGGCGGAGGTCAACTACGGCGGCTCCACCGGCTACGGCCGCGAGTACCGCGAGCGGCTGCGCGAGCAGTGGGGCGTGGTCGACGTCGAGGACTGCGCCGCCGTCGCCCAGGCGCTCGCCGACGAGGGCACCGCGGACCCCACCCGGCTCGCGATCCGCGGCGGCAGCGCGGGCGGCTGGACCGCGGCCGCCTCCCTCGCCACCACCGACGTGTACTCCTGCGGAACGGTCATCTACCCGATCCTGGACCTGCGTTCCTGGGCCACCGGCGAGACACACGACTTCGAGTCCCGGTACCTGGAGTCGCTGGTCGGACCGCTCGCCGAAGTGCCCGGGCGCTACGACGAACGCTCACCGGCAACGCACGTGGACCGCATCACCGCACCCTTCCTGCTGCTCCAGGGGCTGGACGACGTGATCTGCCCGCCCGTGCAGTGCGAGCGCTTCCTGGAGCAGATGGCCGGGCGTCAGGTCCCGCACGCGTACATCGCCTTCGAGGGCGAGGGCCACGGATTCCGCAGGGCCGAGACGCTGATCCGCGCCCTGGAGGCGGAACTGTCCCTGTACGCCCAGACGTTCGGGGTCGCCCGGACGGACGTTCCGCTGCTGGAGCTGAGGAAATGACCCCGCTGATCCGCCCGCCGCGCCTCCGACCGGGTGACCGGGTCGCCCTCGTCGCACCCAGCGGTCCCGTACCCGACGAGCGGCTGGACGCGGGTCTGGACATCCTGCGCGGCTGGGACCTCGACCCCGTCGTCATGCCCCACACCCGCGGGACCCACCCGGAGCTCGGCTATCTCTCGGGCACGGACGAGGCCCGCGCCCGCGACCTCACCGAGGCCTGGTGCGACCCGTCCGTCTCCGCCGTGATCTGTGCACGCGGCGGCTACGGCGTCCAGCGCATGGTCGATCTGACCGACTGGACCGCGATGCGCGCCGCCGGCCCCAAGATCTTTGTCGGCTACAGCGACATCACCGCCCTGCACGAGGCGTTCGCGGTACGGCTGGGAATCGCCACCCTGCACGGCCCGATGACCGGGGCCGTGACCTTCCTGAAGGACGCCCCCACCCAGGAGTCGCTGCGGGCCACGCTCTTCGAGCCGGAGTCGGTGCAGACCCTGCACGCCCTGGACGGCGCCCGGACGATGGTCCCGGGCCGGGCCCGCGGCACCACCCTCGGCGGCTGCCTCGCCCTGCTCGCCGCCGACCTGGGCACCCCGCACGCCCGTCCGTCGGCGCGGGGCGGGCTGCTGCTGATCGAGGACGTGGGGGAGGAGGACTACCGCCTGGACCGGATCCTCACCCAACTGCTGCGCGCCGAGTGGCTCGACGGCGTCGAGGGCGTGGTCCTCGGCTCCTGGGCGGAGTGCGGCCCCGGCGAGCAGGTCCGTGCCGTACTGGCCGACCGCCTCGGCGGGCTGGGGGTCCCGGTCGTCGAGGAGTTCGGCTTCGGACACGGTCCCACGAACCTGACGGTGCCGCTCGGTGTGCCGGCCGTACTGGACGCGGACGCCCGCACGCTGACGCTGGACGTCCCGGCGCTGGTCTGACCCGCCGGCCCGAACCCTCCGCTGAATTCGTGTCAAGAACGTCGTGTCCGGAGCGTTGACGTGCTTCTGACACGTGCCACACGATGGGCGCCGTCACCTACTTACTGGTCGGTACGGCGCCCTTGCCGTGGAGGTCCCCCGTGTCCCGTGCCCTGCCCGGAAGCCGCACGTCACTCGCCCTGGCCGCCGGCGCGGCGCTGCTCGCCCCGCTCGTGGCCGCCTCCCCGGCCGCGGCCGGCGAGGAGCCCGGCGAATACTCCGTGTCCGCGCTGCAGTTCACCGTCGAGGCGGGCGGGAGGACGTGCGTGGTCGACGCTGACCTCTACCGGCCGGCCGGGGTGGACGCGGCCCGGCCCGCACCCGCCGTGCTCACCACCAACGGTTTCGGCGGCAGCAAGGCCGACGGCTCGACGGACGCCACGGCGAAGGCGTTCGCCGCCCGTGGCTATGTCGCCCTGGCCTACTCCGGCCTCGGCTTCGGGAAGTCGGGCTGCCTCGTCTCCCTCGACGACCCGCGGATCGACGGCCGCGCGGCCTCCCGGCTGATCGACTTCCTGGCCGGCACGCGCGCCGCCGACGACGGCACCGTTGCCGACTACGTGACCCGGGACGGCGCCGGCGACCCGCGCGTCGGCATGATCGGCGGCTCGTACGGCGGCGCCGTCCAGATGGCCACCGCCGCCGTGGACCAGCGGGTCGACGCGCTCGTTCCGCTGATCACCTGGCACGACCTCAACCATTCGCTCGACCCGAACAACGCGGTGGGAACGACCGTCCCCGGCGCGTTCAAATGGCAGTGGACGAACGGCTTCTTCCTGATCGGAGAGGGCCAGCCGCTGATCAACCCCGGCCTCGACCCGTCCCGTCTCGGCTCGCCGGCCTGCCTGCACTTCGTCGCCCAGGCCTGCGAGACCCAGCGCCTGCTCGTCTCCGGCCGCTACCCGGCCGACGGCACCGAGGCGATGCGGCGCTTCGCGAGCAGCGTCTCCCCCGTCTCCTACCTGCCCCAGGTCAAGGCGCCGACCCTGCTCGTCCAGGGCCAGGCCGACAGCCTCTTCACCCTCAACGAGGCGCAGGACACCTACGAGACGCTCAAGGCCCAGGGCACCCGCACCAAGATGATCTGGCAGTCCTGGGGACACAGCGGCGGCCTGACCGACCCCGCCTCCGGTGAGCTCAACCTCGGCGAGGGAAACCTCGAGACCAGCTATGTCGGCAGGCGCATCCTCGCCTGGTTCGACCGGTACCTGCACAAGAACGCGAGCGCCGACACCGGCCCGGACTTCGCCTACTACCGCGACTGGCAGGCCGGTTACGGCGAGGCGGGCGCCGTTCCGTCCCTGTCCCGGAAGATGTACCTCTCCGGCGACGGCAGCCTCGTCGGCAGCCGAGCCGAGGTGGCCTCCGGCAGCCGGACGTACACCAACTGGCTCGTGCCGACGAGCCACTCCGAGTCGTCGCTGTCCGGACTGCTCGGCATCCCCGACCCCGAGCCGTACGACACACCGGGCACCTACCTGGGCTGGCGCAGCGAGCCGCTGACCGCGCCCCTCGACGTCGTCGGCGCCCCCGGGGCCCGGCTGAAGGTCGTCTCACCCGGCACGGAACGCGTCCAGGACTCCGGCGACGCGGCGGACAGACTGGTGCTCTTCGCCAAGCTGTACGACGTGGCGCCCGACGGCACCAAGACCCTGGTGAACCGCCTGGTCGCACCGGTGCGCGTGCCCGACGTGACGGAGCCGTTCACGGTGGAGCTGCCGGGCATCGTGCACCGCTACGAGACCGGGCACCGGCTCGAGTTCGTCATCGCGGCGAGCGACACCGCGTACTACGGCAACCGGGGCGTCAAGCGGGTGACCGTCGTCAGCGCCCCGCAGGACACCGGCGTCCTCGAACTCCCCGTGGTGCGCGGCTCCGTCTCCTGACCGGCCGCTACTCGGCGCCGAGCGCCGCGTAGCCCGGACGGATCACCGTCTCGATCAGCCGCTGCCGCTCCGGGAGCGACAGGAAGGCGGACTCGGCGGCGGCGACGGTGAACTCCTCGAACACCTCGGCGCCGTAGCCGAAGGCGTCCGCCACGTGCTGGAACTCCTGGCTCATGGTGGTGCCCGAGACCAGGCGGTTGTCGGTGTTGAGGGTAACGCGGAAGCCGAGGCGGCGCAGCAGGTCGAGCGGGTGCGTGTCGTACGACTTCGCCGCGCCGGTCTGGAGGTTGGACGTCGGGCAGACCTCGAGGGCGATGCGGTTGTCGCGTACGTACGACGCGAGGTGGCCGAGGGCGGCCGTGCCGTCGTCATGGACCTGGATGTCGTCGGTGATCCGTACGCCGTGGCCGATCCGCTCGGCGCCGCAGACCTGCACGGCCTCGTGGATCGACTCGGCGCCGACGGCCTCGCCCGCGTGGATCGTGAAGTGGCAGTTGTGCCGCTTCAGGTGCTGGAAGGCCGGGAGGTGGCGGGCGGGCGGGTTCCCGATCTCGCCGCCGGCGATGTCGAAGCCCGCGACGCCGCGGTCGCGGTGCGCGACCGTGAGCTCGGCGATCTCCAGCGACCGGTCGGTGTGGCGCATGCCCGTGAGCAGCGCGCGCACCGTTATCCGCCCGCCGGCGCGGCGCTCGCCCTCGCGCAGGCCCGCGTTGACCGCGTCCACGACCGCGTCGAGGCTCAGCCCGCGCTCCTGGTGCTGCTCGGGCGCGTACCGCACCTCCGCGTAGACGACCCCGTCCGCCGCGAGGTCCTCGGCGCACTCGGCCGCGATGCGCTCCAGGGCCTCGCGGGTCTGCATCACCGCGCACGTGTGCGCGAAGGTCTCCAGGTAACGCTCCAGGGAACCCGAGTCCGCGGCTTCACGGAACCACACGGCGAGCTCGGCGGCGTCCTGCGTGGGCAGACCCTGATAGCCGACCTCGCGCGCGAGCTCGATGATCGTGGCGGGGCGGAGGCCGCCGTCGAGGTGGTCGTGGAGGACGACCTTGGGGGCGCGGATGATGTCAGACAAGTGCATCCGGGGAGTGTACGGCACACCGCCCCGCGGCTGCGCGCGCCTTTCCCGGGGGCTCCTCGCATCAATCTCCCCGACGGCCTGGCGGCCGTGGGAGGTACCCCCAAGCGGGGCTGGGTGCGGCCGGTCTCGTCGGGTCTCCGCTCCGAAGCCTGCGCCTCAATCTCCCCGACGGCCTGGCGGCCGTGGGAGGTACCCCCAAGCGGGGCTGGATGCGGCGGGTTTGTCGGGGCTCCGCCCCTTGTGCCCCAGCGCCGCAAACTTGCCCTACGGCCTGGCGGGCGTGGGTGGTGCCCGGCGGGCTGGATGCCGCGCAGCGGGATTTCAGCCCGGCCGGCGATTGAGGCCACCGCGCGAAGCGCGGTACCGGGGCCGGGGCGGAGCCCCGCGCACCGCCCGGGGGCCCGGGCCGGGGTCCGGGGCTTGCCCCGGTTTCGGGAAGGGGCGGGGAGGGGACAGGCCCGCCGCAGGCGTTCCCGCCACCCCCGTCAGTGCGACAGCACCGGCAACCCCGGCGCCCCCGTCGGCAGCATGTGCTTCGCCGCCAGCACCGGCGTGCCGCCGGCCAGCACCACCTGCGTGACCAGCACCGCCGGCGTGTCCGCCGCCCGGCCCAGTTGTTCGCCGCGCCGGCGCCCCAGCAGCGTCGCGCTCATGCTGCTGCGCGCGGTCAGCGCGAGCCCGCGGGAGGCGGCCGTGAGCACGGAGAGCATGGACACGCCCGGCCCGGCGCCCCGCAGGCCCGCGGCGAAGGCCGGGTGCGCCGCGGCCAGCGTCTCCTCCGGCGCGGCCCATTCATGGCTGAGCGCCGCCGCCTGACCGTCCCCGGCCACCACCGACTCCCAGAACCGCAGCTCCGCGCCGGCGGGTGCGAGCAGATGCTGGGTGGTGAAGTCCGTCGGCTCCTCGACCGTCCGCACCAGGGGCCGCACGGCCAGCGGCGCCCCCTGGGACAGCACCTCCTCGAGCGGCTGGATGCGCTCGTAACCGCGTTTGCGCACCTGGTCGTTGACCGTCCGTCCGACGCCGCGCCGCACCGACAGCAGGCCGTCCTCCTGGAGCAGCAGCAGGGCCTCGCGCAGCGCGGGCCTGCTGACCCCGAGCTCGGTGGCGAGCCGCGGCTCGGACGGCAGGGTGGAGCCCGGCGGGTAGACGCCCTCGCGGATGGCGTCCGCGATCCGCTCGTACAGGACGACGACCGGTCTGCGCTGCTGCCGGCTGGCTGCCACGTGCCCTCCTCGGATCACCTGTCGGCAAGCTATGCGAGGGCGCACACCGCTGGCAAAAGACCCCTCGCCCGCGATCTTGTCTGACAAGCCCCACAGGGTCGGCCGTCGGTCCGTGTCGTAATCTGACGTCATGTCCGAGACAGCGCCTGCCGACGGCGCCGGCCGTTCCTATCCGGTCGCCGGTGAACGCGTCGGCCTGCGCCGTTGCACCTACGAGGACGCCGCCGAGTTCACGGCGTACGCCCGGCGGAGCACCGCGCACCACCGGCCCTGGCTCTTCCCGCCGCTCACCGAGGACGACTACGCGGCCTACGCGGAGCGCCTCATCGAGGACCCGGCGCGCGCCGGTTTCCTCGTCTGTGAGCGGCCCACCGGCAGGATCGCCGGGTACATCAACGTCAACAACATCGTCCACGGGGCGTTTCTCAGCGGTGCCGTCGGCTACGGGGCCTTCGCACACGCACTCGGCCGCGGCCTGATGGGCGAGGGCCTGCGGCTGCTGGTCGCCCATGCCTTCTCCGGCGGCGGCCTCGGCCTGCACCGGCTGGAGGCCAACATCCAGCCGGGCAACACGGCCTCGCTCGGGCTCGTGCGGTCCGTCGGGTTCCGTCTGGAGGGCTACTCGCCCGACTTCCTGTACATCGACGGCGCCTGGCGCGACCACGAGCGCTGGGCGATCACCCGGGAGATGACGGACCGCGCCCGACGGCGGCGGCCTGTGTAGTCGGCGTCCCTGGCCCGGGGGTACCGCTCAGGCCGCGGCGGGCTTGCGGTCGACGTACTCGAAGACCGACCCGTCGGGGTGGACGGCGATCAGATTCCGGCCGACAGGCGTCTCCAAGGGGCCCGCGAGCACCCGGGCGCCGACCTCGTTGAGTGTGGCGTACGCGTCGTCCACGTCCTTGACGGCGATCGTCGCCGACACCTTCCGCAGGATCTCCAGTTCGGACTCCGGCCCGCTCATCAGCAGGAAGCAGCCGACGGCCGCGACGGAGACCCCGCCGCGCTCGAAGCGCAGCGGCGGGGCGCCGGTGAGGCGTTCGTAGAAGGCCGCGGAGGCTTCCAGGTCGTCGACGCAGATGCGGAGTGTGGTTCCGAGGATCTCCATACGGACGAGGGTAGTTGGCGCCCCGGCCCGACGGCAGCGGGAGTGCGGGACCCGCCCCGCCGGCCGTCGGAGCGGCATGCCGTGAGGGTCCCGCGCGTCCGGCCGCCGGAGCAGCGCGCCGTGCGCGACCCGCCCGTCACACCCGGCAGAGCAGTTCGCCGTGCGGCACCGTGAACCAGGCGTCGGGCTGTTCGCCCCAGGCGCGCCAGCCCGCCGCGATCGCCTCGAGCTGTTCCCTGGACGCATGGCCGCCCTCCACGGCGATCCGCGCGTACCCCGACGCGGCCGTCCGGTCCGCCCACAGGCCGCTCCACCACGCGCGGTCGGCGGGTGCGGCGAAGCACCATGCCGCCGCGCCGGGGGTGATGTCGGTGAAGCCCGCGGCACGGGCCCAGGACAGCAGCCGGCGGCCGGCGTCGGGTTCGCCGCCGTTGGCGCGGGCGACGCGCCGGTAGAGCTCCAGCCACTCGTCCAGTACCGGAGGCTCGGGGTACCAGCTGAACGCCGCGTAGTCGCTGTCGCGTACGGCGACCACTCCGCCGGGCCGGCACACCCGACGCATCTCGCGCAGCGCCCGCACCGGGTCCCCGACGTGCTGGAGCACCTGGTGGGCGTGGACGACGTCGAAGGAGTCGTCGGCGAAGTCCAGGTCGTGGACATCCGCGACCGCGACGCGGACGTTGTCCAGGCCGCGCCGCTCCGCGTACTCCCGGGCCTGCCCGAGCACGCCCTGCGCGGCGTCGACGGCCGTGACCCGCCCCGGTGCGACCAGTTCCGCGAGGTCGGCGGTGATGGTGCCGGGGCCGCAGCCCACGTCCAGCACGTCGAGGCCGGGCCGGAGTTCGCCGATCAGGTACGCCGCGGAGTTGGCGGCGGTGCGCCAGGTGTGGGAGCGCAGCACGGACTCGTGGTGCCCGTGGGTGTAGACGGCGGTCTCCTGCGGCATGACGTCTCCTTCTGCTGAGGCGAGTACAGCCGTAAACTACGCCTCCGTCCCGCATTGCGAGACCCATGTCTTGCCATGTGGACAGTGATTGCTGTGGGCGCAGGCCGCTAGAGCAGAGACTGCGGGCGGTATACCGTCAGCGCCTCCGTGATCTTGTCCACCACCAACTCCCTCGGGGCATCCGCCACTTCACCGTCGTAGGCGAGCAGCGTGCCCGGCGCCAGGCCGCCGATCCGCAGATGGCGCAGCCGCTGCGCCGCATGGACGGGGGAGCGGTTCAGCCTGCCCGCCAGGGCCGCCCCGAGCAGCCGCCAGCCGGGGGCCCGGCCGGCGTGCACCACGCGGACGTCCAGCAGGCCGTCCACGAGGTTCTGCCGGTGGCCCGGTGTGGGATCGATGCCCTTGTAGACGCCGTTGCCCGCGAACAGCAGCCACAGCGGGCGCCGCCGCCCCTGCACCTCGGCCTCGAGCGGACGCCGCCCGCGCAGCACCAGTGACGCCGCCAGCACACCGGCGGGCCAGCTGCCGATCCGGGGTGACCAGTGCTCCCTGATGCGCACGAGATCCGGGTACACGCCGAGGCTGAAGGTGTTCAGGAAGTGGCCCGGCTCCGCGCTGCCGCCCGGGCCCGGTGTGAACCGCCCCAGGTCCACCCGCACCGCGTCCCCGGCGGCGAGCGCGCGGCAGGTGTCGTGGAGCGACTCGATGCCCAGGTCGTACGCGAAGTGGTTGAGCGTGCCCCCGGGGAAGACGGCCAGCGGTACGCCGTGCTCCGCCGCGACCGCCGCGGCCCGGTTGACCGTCCCGTCCCCGCCGACGATGCCCAGCGCACGGCCGCGCCCCGCCGCCTTCTCCAGTTCGGCGCGCAGCTCGTCGGGTGCGCACTCCACCACCTCGGCGAGCGGCAGCGCCTCCCGCACCAGCGGTGCCATGTCCGCCGAGCCGGACTCACGGTTGACGATCACGACCAGGCCCTCGCCGCCGGCCAGCGACGGCGCCTCGGCGTGCGGGGTGCCGGGCGCGGGCAGCTGCGACCTCGTCGGAACCGCGCCCCGCACCGCGAAGGCGGCTCCCACACCGAGCGCCGCGCCGGCGAGCACGTCGCTCGGATAGTGCACGCCCGTGTAGATCCGCGAGAACGCGACGGACACCGCCACGGGCGCGACGACCGCGCCCCACGCCTTGGACTCCAGCGCGACCCCGGTCGCGAACGCCGCCGCCGACGCGGCGTGCCCGGACGGGAAGGACGTGGTGAACGGCTGCCGCTTCAGCTGCCGTATCACCGGAACCGCGTCGAGCAGCGGCCGTGCCCTGCGCACGGACCGCTTCCCGACGGTGTTGATGACGGCTGAGGCGACGGCGAGGGAGGCGACACCGCGCACCGCCGCCCGCCGCGAACGGGTGCCGCGCCCCAGTGCGGCGATACCCGCGGCGGTGCCGAACCAGAGCAGCCCGTGGTTGGCGCTGCGGCTCAGCCTCGGCAGCACCGGCTCGGCGGCCGGCCACTCCCGTGCCGCCACGGCGTGCAGCAGCCGCCGGTCCCAGCCGCTGAGCAGGGCCGGGGCCCGGCGGCGCAGCGGTTGTACTCCTTGTACGTGAGCGTCGGACATGTTCGGCGGATACCCCGAGCCCCGTCCCGTTACGCCGGTCGGCATTCCACGGGCCGAGGGCCGGCGGCCCGCAGGGCAGGCCCGGAACGTTCGCGGGGCGGGGGCGGCCGATCCTTCGTATAAAGGGCTCGTGGGCCGGGCAGACGTTCCGGGGTGCGAGGCACGGCGGAGGTGGGTGCGATGACGGGCACGGATGCGGAAGGCCGCGGACCCGTCCGTTACGGACCGCCCGCTCCCGGGGCGGGACTGCCCGTGCTGCCCGGCCTGAGCGCCGTGCTCGCGGCGGCCGCCGGGGCGGCGGAGGGCGAGCCGCCCGGTGGCGGGCCGACGCTGCGCGAGGCGGCCTGCGGGTACTGGTGGCGGCGCGGGCTGCGCACCCGTCCGGGTGAGGTGGTCGCGGCGTCCGGCGCCCAGTCCCTGCTCTTCGCGCTGCTCGGCGCGTACGAAGGCGACGTACTGATGCCCCGTCCGTGCCCCGCCTGGTGGACGCCGCAGGTGAGGCTGCTGGGACGGCCCGCCTACCACGTGCCGGTCCCCGCGGAGTGCGGCGGCGTCCCGGACCCGTTCGCGCTGCTGGAGACGGTGCGCCGGGTACGGGCGGAGGGCGGCCGGCCCCGGCTGCTGCTGCTGTCCGTCGCCGACGACCCGACCGCCACCGTCGCGCCGCCGGAGACCGTGCGCGAGGCGTGCGAGGCGGCGCTCGGCGAGGGCCTGCACATCGTCAGCGACGAGACCTGGCGCGACACGGTGCACGAGCCGCACGAGACGGTGCTGGTCAGTCCTGCCGAGATGTATCCCGAGGACGTGACGGTCATCAGCGACCTCGCGGGCGCGCTCACCCCGTCGTCCTGGCCGGTCGCCGTCGCCCGCTTCCCGAGGGGGGAGCGCGGCGCGGCCCGGCGCGCCAGGACCCTGGACGTCCTCACGGCGCTCGGGGCCGTGGTCCCCGCGCCGGTGGCGGCGGCAGCGGCGCACGCGCTCGACGAGCCCGGGGAGATCACCGACCGCGCGGCACAGGCGGCCGCGCTCCACGCGCGCGTCGCGGCCGCGGCCCACCACCTGGTGCTGACGGCCGGCGCCGTCTCCCGGCCCCCGCAGGCGGGCCGTCATCTCTACGCCGACCTGGGCCCGTTGCGCGCCGGTCTCGCGGCGCGCGGCGTCAGCGACTCCATGGAGCTCGAGGACCATCTGAGCGAGCGCCTCGACATGCCGGTGCCCGGCGGACACCGGTTCGGCGACGAACTGGGCGCCCTGCACGTACGGCTGGACACGGCGCCCTTCCTGGGCGCCACCGACGAGCAGCGGCTGGAATCGCTCGCCTCACCGGCCCCGCTGGAACTGCCGCACGTCGCGGCGGCGCTGGAGCGGCTGGGAGCGGCTTTCGAGCATCTGCGTTGAGCGATCCGCGTCGCGCCCGCAGGGCGACGGACGCGGCAGGACGAGCGCTGAAGGACCGGACCCGCGTTGATCGGAGACCCCGATGGCGAAACAGAAGGAGCGAGGGGCGGAGCATCCCGCGCCGACGGCCGCACGCCACCCGCTGCCGCGATCCCGCACCCGCCCCCTGTACGAGCAGCGCACCTGGCCCGCGTCCTTCGCCGACCGGCTGACCGCCCCGCTCCCCGGCGTGCGTGCCATGGCGCGGCTCGCCAGGGAGGGCGCGGTACGGCCCGGCCGGGACGGGCTGAGGGACATCCCGGCGCTGCCGTTCGAGCCGGGGCCGCTGCCAGACGCGGACGAGCGGACCCTCGCCGTCACCTGGGCCGGACACGCCAGCTGGGTGCTGCGGATCGGCGGGCTCACCGTCCTGACCGATCCCGTCTGGTCCCGCCGGATCTTCGGCACGCCCGTACGGATCACTCCCGTCGGCGTCCCCTGGGAAGACCTGCCGCCCGTCGACGCGGTGGTCATCAGCCACAACCACTTCGACCATCTGGACGCCCCGACCCTGCGGCGGCTGCCCCGCCGGACGCCGCTCTTCGTCCCGGCGGGCCTGGGGCGCTGGTTCCGCCGCCGCCGGTTCACACACGTCACCGAACTCGACTGGTGGGAGGGGGCGGAACTCGGCGGCGTACGGTTCGACTTCGTACCGGCGCACCACTGGTCCAAGCGCACGCTGTTCGACACCTGCCGCACTCTGTGGGGCGGCTGGGTGCTCACCGGCATCGACCCCAGGACTGCCACCAACGGCCCGTCGGTGTACTTCGCGGGCGACACCGGCTACGGCCACTGGTTCGGCGAGATCGGCCGCCGCCACCCCGGAATCGACCTCGCGCTGCTCCCCATCGGCGCGTACGCACCCCGCTGGTGGCTCAGCGACGTGCACACCGACCCGGAGGAGGCCGTACGCGCCTTCACCGACCTCGGGGCGAAGAACATGGCGCCGATGCACTGGGCGACGTTCGTGCTCTCGGCGGAGCCGGTGCTGGAACCGCTGCGGCGGCTCCGCGCCGCCTGGGAGCGCACCGGCCGGCCGCGCCACGAGCTGTGGGACCTGCCGGTCGGCGGGTCACGGGTGCTGACCGTCTGAGCCGCGCGCCGGGCGGACCCTGCGCCACAGCGCCGGACCGCCGCTGACGGCCACCGTCAGCGCGACCGCCGCGACGACGCCCTGCCACGGTTCGGCGAACAGCGCCCCGCCCAGGATGCCGATCAGCCCGTACGTCGCGGCCCACGCCAGGCACGCGGGGACGTCTCCCTTGACGAAGCGGCGCAGCGGCATCCTGGCCAGCAGGCACGCCAGCATGACCGGCACCCGCCCGGCGGGCACGAGCCGGGAGAGCACCAGCACCGTCACCCCGTGCTCGTCGAGCCCCCGCTGCGCCTGGGCGAGCCGGTCCGGCGCGGCGCGCCGGCGCAGCGCGGCGAGCCAGCGCGAGCCGTTCCTGGAGCGGACTCCGCGCCGCCCCAGCCAGTAGAGGCTCACATCGCCGGCGAACGCGGCCGCCGACGCGACGACGAAGACGAACAGCAGGGAGAACGGGGTCGTCTGGTGGAGGGCCACCACGGCCGCGGAACTGACCACCGCGCCGGTGGGCACCACCGGCACCAGCGCGCCGAGGGCCACCAGCAGGAACAGCGACGGATAGCCGACGGCCTGCTGGGTGGACTCCGGGGGAAGCTGGCGCACCGTCTGCGAGAGCTGGCCGAGCACGTCGGCGAGCTGTGCGCTCACCGGGTCCACTCCGGTCCCACCCGTTCGCAGTGCCCGAGCCGGTGCACCGTCACCTTCGGCGCCAGCTGTGCCGCCTTGCGGGCGAACTCGTCGCCGGGCGCGTAGAACTCGTGCGGCCGGATGCCGTCCATCCCGATCGGCCAGTACGTGCCGTAGTGCACCGGCACCGCCGCCCGCGGCGCGAGCCGGGCCACCGCCTGCGCCGCGCGGCCCGCGTCCAGATGGCCGTGGCCCAGGTACGGACCCCAGCCGCCGACCGGCAGCAGCGCCATGTCGACCGGGCCGACCTCGTCGGCCATCTCGTCGAACAGGCCGGTGTCGCCCGCGAAATACGTGTGCGACTCGCCGCTGACGACGAAGCCGAGGGCCGGCGAGCGGTGCGGTCCCAGCGGCAGCCGGCGCCCGTCGTGCCGCGCGGGCACGGCCCGTACGAGCAGCTCGCGCACGCGTACCTCGTCGCCCGGCGCGACCTCGGTGAGATGCAGCCCGGCCGTGCGCGCCAGCCGGCCGAGCCCCGGCACCGAACGCGTGGCGCCGCGCGGCACGACGAGCCGGGTGCCGGCCGCGAGCTTCGCGAGCGACGCCAGGTGCAGATGGTCGGAGTGCAGATGGGAGACGAGCACGGCATCGGCGACGGCGGCCTGCGGCGGCGGCAGTTCACCGCGGCGCCGGCGCAGATGGGCGAGGCGCCGTACGAACAGCGGGTCGGTCAGCACCCGTACCCCGGCGTCCTCGATCGTGCAGGTGGCATGACCCCACCAGGTGACCTCCACCGGCACGCGACGCCTCCTCGCTGTGGACCCCCGTACCGTACGAGCGTAGCCGGGCGGGAGCCGGACGGGCCGCCCGCTGTGCCACGCTGGAGACCGGCTCGGAGGTGAGGTGAACGAGGCGTGGTCGAAGGGCGATGGCGCCGGGCCGGCAGCGCGCTGGTGCGCGTGGCCGTCGTGTGGGGGGTCTCCACGCTGACGATGCTCGCGCTCGCGGGACTGCTGCCGGACTTCCGGCTCCAGTCGGACGACGGCGACAGCGTCACCAGGACCGCGGTCACCGCGGCCTGGGGTGCGGGGGCGTTCGGTCTGCTCACGGGCCTGGTCTGGCCCGTCGTCGTACGGGCGCTGCTGCTCGTACCGGCCCTGGTGCTGGGCCTGCTGGTGTTCTTCCTCAACGGCTCGCTGCTGCTGATCGCCCTGTGGCTCATCCCCGACGGCCGCGGCACCGCGAACCCGGAGACCGCGGTCGTGGTCGCCGCCGTGATGTCGGCGGTCGCCTCCGCCACCTCCACGGCGCTGGCCGTCCGCGACGACAACGCCTACCGCAGAAGACTCTCCCGGCTCGCCCACCGCCGCGGCCGCGGGAGGGCCGCCCGCGACCGTTCCGGGTCGCCGGGCACGGTCTTCCTGCAACTCGACGGCGTCGGCTACGAGGTGCTGCGCGAGGCCGCGGACAGCGGGGTGATGCCGACCGTCGCCGGCTGGCTCGGCGCCACGCACCGGCTCACGCCCTGGCGCACCGACTGGTCCAGCCAGACCGGCGCGAGCCAGCTCGGCATCCTGCACGGCACCAACCACGATGTGCCCGCCTTCCGCTGGTACGAGAAGGACACCCGCCGGATCATGGTCAGCAACCGCCCGGCGAGCGCAGCCGAACTGCAGCGGCGGGCCGTCACCCGCACCGGTGACGGCGGCCTGCTGACGGTGGACGGCGCGAGCCGGGGCAACCTCTTCAGCGGCGGCGCCGACCAGCTGGCCCTGGTGCTGTCGATCGCGGCCCGGCGCGGCAGGGGCAACCGCTCCCGGGCCGGCTACTTCGCCTACTTCTCCGATCCGGCCAACGCCGTCCGTACCGCGCTGTCCTTCGTCGCGGAGGTCGGCAGGGAGGTCGCGCAGTCGACCCGCGCCAGGCTGCGCGGGGACACGCCACGGGTCGCCCGCGGCGGTCTCTACCCGTTCATCCGGGCGTTCGCGACGGTCGTCGAGCGTGATGTGGTGGTCGCCGCGGTGATGGGGGACATGCTCGCCGGACGCCGGGCCGTCTACGCCGACCTGGTCGCCTACGACGAGGTGGCGCACCACTCTGGGCCGCACAGCGCGGACGCGCAGGCGGTGCTGGAGCGGCTGGACCGTTCGATCGCGCTGATCGCCAAGGTCGCCGAGCACGCGCCCCGCCCCTACCGGATCGTGCTGCTCTCCGACCACGGGCAGAGCCCGGGGGAGACGTTCGAGGGGGCGTACGGCCTCACCCTGAAGGATCTGGTGCGGGCCGGGTGCGGGCTGCCGGTGTCGCGGCGGGCGGAGCGCTCCAAGAGCGGCGCCGAGGCCAGGGACGCGGCCCGCGACGCCCTGCGGACCGCGCTGCACCGGCAGCCGGCCGCCGACGGCGAGGAGGAACGGCCGGCGTCGGGCTCCGAGCCGATCGTGCTGGCCTCGGGGAACCTGGCCCTGATCTCGTTCCCGGACGTGCCGTACCGCATGAGCTGCGAGGAGATCCGGCGCCGCCATCCGGCGCTGCTCGGCACGCTGGCGAACCACCCCGGCGTCGGCTTCCTGCTGGTGCGCAGCGAGGAGCACGGCTCGGTGGTGCTCGGCGCCGGCGTGGAGGTGCCCGTCGACGCGCTGAAGGACGACGACGGGCCGCTCGCCGGTTTCGGTCCCGGCGCCGCCGACGCCGTGCGCCGGACCGATTCGTTCCCGCACGTCGCCGACATCATGGTCAATTCCATGTACGACCCGAGGACCGGTGTGGTCCACGCCTTCGAGGAGCAGATCGGCTCGCACGGCGGGCTCGGCGGCGAGCAGTCGCAAGCCTTTGTGCTGTCGCCGTTCCTGCTCTCGCCGCCCGCCGCCGTGGGCGACGAGCTGATCGGTGCGGAGGAGGTGCACCGGGTGCTGCGGCGCTGGCTGCGCGAGGGCGAAGGGCCCGAGGTGCCGGTCGGACCTCCGGAGGTTTCCCGGCGGAACAGTAGAACGGAAGAAGAAGTTCCGGTTGATGGTGGTGCCGTCCCGGAGAAATAGATGTGATTTTGTCCAGCTTCTGCCGTGCCGGAGCATGTCCCGGTCCACCGCATCCCCGCGCACGCGAAAGAGGCTGTCCGACCCATGACCATGCAACAGGAACAGAGCAGGCACGCCCGCAGGTTCGGGCTGCCGATCGCGACAGCTCTGGTCATGGGCAACATCATCGGCGGCGGCATCTTCCTGCTCCCCGCGTCCGTCGCCCCGTTCGGCACCATCAGCCTCGTCGCGTTCGTGGTCCTCACCGCCGGGGCGATCGCGCTGGCGCTGGTCTTCGGCCGGCTCGCCGAGAAGCACCCCGCGACCGGCGGTCCGTACGTCTACGCGCGTGAGGCGTTCGGCGACTTCGCCGGATTCCTCGCCGCCTGGTCGTACTGGATCACCACCTGGGTCTCCAACGCGGCGCTCGCCGTCGCCGCCGTCGGCTACCTCGACGTACTGATACCGGTCCACGGCTCCCTGGCGGCCACCGTCACCGCCGCGCTGGTGCTGCAGTGGCTGCCCGCGCTCGCCAACCTCGCCGGCACCCGCTACGTGGGCGCCGTGCAGCTCGTCGCCACCGTCCTCAAGTTCGTGCCGCTGCTGCTCGTCGCCGTCGGCGGGCTGTTCTTCTTCGACACCGACAACCTCGGGCCGTTCCACGCGGGCGACCAGAGCATGGCGGGCGCGGTGTCCGCCTCGGCCGCGATCCTGCTCTTCAGCTACCTCGGCGTCGAGTCCGCCGCGGTGAGCGCCGGCGAGGTCCGCGACCCGGCGCGCAACGTCGGCCGTGCGACGATCCTGGGCACCACCGCGGCCGCCGGCGTCTACCTCCTGTGCACCCTCGCGATCTTCGGCACCGTCGCCCACGACGAACTGGTCGGCTCCACGGCCCCCTTCACCGACGCCGTCGACGCCATGTTCGGCGGCACCTGGGGCGGCGCGGCCGTCGCCTGCGCGGCCCTGGTCTCCATGGTCGGCGCGCTCAACGGCTGGACGCTCCTCAGCGCACAGACGCCGTACGCGGCGGCGAAGGACGGACTGTTCCCCCGGGTGTTCGCCACCAAGCGGCGCGGAGTGCCGACCGTCGGCGTCCTCGTCACCGTCGTCCTCGCGTCACTGCTGACCGTCTACAACTACGTCGCGGGCTCCCAGGGGGTCTTCGAGATCCTGGTCCTCGTCACGACCTTCACCGCCACCGTGCCCTACCTGCTGGCGACCGCCGCCCAGATCTTCTATCTGCTCTCCGGGCAGTCGCACCGGGTGGACCGGGGCCGCCTCGTGCGCGACGCGGTCCTCGCCGGCGCCGCCTTCGCGTTCTCCCTGTGGCTGGTCGCCGGCTCCGGCTACGCCGCCGTCTACCAGGGCGTGCTCTTCCTTTTCACCGGTGTCCTGGTGTACGCCTGGATGGCGGCCCGCAAGATCAAGGCGGCGCGGAACTAGGAGAGTGGCACATGCGCGCGGTGGTGTTCGAGGACTTCGGAAAGCAGCCCGGCATACGTGAGGTCCCCGACCCCAGGCCGGCGCGCGACGGCGTCGTCGTCAAGGTCGAGGCGACCGGGCTGTGCCGCAGCGACTGGCACGGCTGGATGGGCCACGACTCCGGCATCACCACACCGCACGTCCCAGGCCACGAACTTGCGGGCACCGTCCACTCGGTGGGCGCCGATGTGACCCGCTGGAGCCCCGGCGACCGGGTCACCGTGCCGTTCATCTGCGCCTGCGGCCGGTGCGCCGCCTGTGTCCGCGGCGCCCAGCAGGTCTGCGAGCGCCAGGAGCAGCCGGGCTTCACCCACTGGGGCTCCTTCGCCGAGTACGTCGCCCTGCGCCACGCCGACACCAATCTCGTCGCGCTCCCGGACGCCATGCCGTTCACCACCGCCGCCGGTCTGGGCTGCCGCTTCGCCACGGCCTTCCGCGCCGTCGCCGGCCAGGGGCGGGTGCGGCCCGGGGAGTGGGCCGCCGTGCACGGCTGCGGCGGGGTGGGGCTCTCCGCGGTCATGATCGCCGCCGCCTCCGGGGCCCGGGTCGTCGCCGTGGACGTCTCGCCGGGCGCGCTGGAACTGGCCCGGACCTTCGGCGCGGAGGTCTGCGTCGACGCCTCCGGCCTCGGTGAGGGCGAGGTCGCGGCTGCCGTGCGCGATGCGGCCGACGGCGGCGCACATCTGTCGCTGGACGCCCTGGGATCGCCGGTGACCTGCGTGAACTCGGTGCGGAGCCTGCGTCGGCAGGGCCGCCATGTGCAGGTCGGACTGCTCCCGGACGAGGCCCACGTGCCGATGGACCGGGTCGTCGCCCTCGAACTGGAGATCCTCGGCAGCCACGGCATGGCCGCCCACGCCTACCCGGAGATGATGGCCATGGTCGCCTCCGGGGCGCTGCGGCCGGACCTGCTGGTGACGAGGGAGATCGGCCTGGGCGACGTACCCGATGCCCTGATGGCGCTCGGCACCGCCCCCGGCCCCGGGGTCACCGTGATCACCCCCGGCGTCTGACGGCCATTACCCGCGGCGTAATCGACGGCCTCGAGGAGCGCGCGGCAGTCTGTGGGTACCGGGCCCCGGGCGGCGCACTCCGTCCGGGTTCCGGGCCTGACGACCGGCCCGTACACCTCGACGGAGGCTGATCCGCCATGTCCACGACCCTGCTCACCGGAATCTCCCGCACCACCGAGCCGCGGACCATGCTGCGCCGGTTCCTTGCCGCAGACGCCGTCGTCACCGGCGCCAACGGCGTCGCGTACGCCGCTGCTTCGGGGCCGCTCGGGCGGCTGCTCGGCGTCGACAGCACGCTGCTGGCCGGCCTCGGCGTCTTCCTCGTGGCCTACGGACTGGGCGTCGGCCTCCTCACCGCCCGTCCCCGGCCGCCGCGGGCCGGCGTCACGCTCGTCGTCGACGCCAACATCCTGTGGTCCCTCCTCAGCGTCGCCGCGCTCGTACTGTGGCTCGACCCCACCGCCGCGGGCGCGGTCTGGACGGTGCTCCAGGCACTGGCCGTCGCAGGGTTCGCCGTCCTCCAGTGGTCGGCCCTGCGCGCCGCCGCTACGGCGTGAGGGACCGCAGATACTTCACCGTCGCCGGGTCGGCCGGGAGGAACGTCTCGATGGCCAGCTCGGCGACGGTCACGTCCAGGGGCGTGTTGAACGTGGAGATCGACGAGACGAAGGAGAGCGTCCGGCCCTCGTGCTCGATCAGCAGCGGCAGCGCGAAGTACGGATACGGTGCCCCGCCCGCCGCGACGCTCCGCCCGTCACCGGCGCCCGCGGGCAGCGGATAGGCGGCGACCTCGTCGTACAGCCTGCGCAGCGCGTCGGAGCGGGCGAGCGCGATCTGCCGTTCCATCTGCTCCAGCAGATGGCCGCGCCACTCGGGCAGATTGCGGATCCTGGGCGCGAGGCCCTCGGGGTGCAGGGTGATCCGCATGGCGTTCAGCGGCGGGGCGAGCACGTGCTCCGGCAGACCGTCGAGCAGCATCGCGATGCCCCGGTTGGCGGCGAGCACGTGGTACGTGCCGTCGACGACCAGCGCGGGGTACGGCTCGTAGCCCTGCAGCAGTCGCTCCATGCCCTCGCGCAGCGCCTCCATCGCCGGGTCGCCCAGCGGCGTCTCGGCGTAACGCGGCGCGTAACCGGCGGCCAGCAGCAGCGAGTTGCGCTCCCGCACGGGCACGTCGAGATGCTCGGCGAGCCGCAGGACCATCTCCTCGCTGGGGCGCGAGCGGCCCGTCTCGACGAAGCTGATGTGGCGGGCCGAGGAACCGGCGCGCAGGGCCAGTTCGAGCTGGCTGATCCGGCGCTCCTCCCGCCAGTGGCGCAGCAGCGGCCCTACCCCGGTACCGGACACGGCAGTTGTCATAGCCAGACCGTATTACGACACGGTCCGGCGGTGCCTCAGCCCCGTGCGTTGCCCAGCAGTGCGGCGAGCGCCCGGTCGAGGTCCAGGGCGGCCGCCTCGCTGCCCGCCGGCACGGTCGCGTACGAGCGGACCAGGAACCGGCGCAGGCTCGCCGTGTCGGCCTGAAGGAGCGCGACGCCCTCCGGCGAGCGCAGCTCGATCATGGTCTGCACCCGCCCGCAGGGCCAGATGTGCACGTCGCCGTCCCCGGACGGGGCGCGCAGTCCGGCGTCGAGGAGGCTTCGGGCGAAGGTCCAGGTCACGCCGGTGTCGTTCAGGCAGGCCTCCGAGGGGAAGACCATGTGGACGGCGTACGGGTCGGTGTCGCTGTAGCGCAGGACCACGGGGACGGCCAGGGAGTGCGGCGCATCGCTGATGAGGCGGGTCCGGACGGATTGCTCGATGGTCGATGACATCGCTCGCTCCTCTGCTGCTGTGCGGTTCCGCTCCCGTGCACGTACGTCGGCACCGGCAGGCTGAGGCCTGTGCAGCGACGCCAGTGGCGCGTGTGACCTGCATCACCAAGACTGAAACGATTGCGCCAGGATGGCTAGGGTTTTGCGCCAAGACATATCCCCGTAAAGGGGATACCTGGCTGGTTACGCGCGGGTATCGGCCGACGTCGGGCGGCCGTACTTCCGGTGGGAGAGGCCCCGGCCGGACGGGGGTTTCCGGCCGGGGCGGTCACAGGGCGTGGATGCGAACGGCGGTCGCCTCTCGGCGGCGCTCCGCAGGGCTTCGGTCGAACGCTCTTCCCTGTGGGCAAAGGAGAGGCCCGGGGGCACTGTCCCGGCCACATCCACGCGTAGATGAACGATAAACCACTCAGTAGGGTTCCGGGAAACCTCCGGTGGCCGCTGTGATGAGCGTTACCCCCAGTTACCGACTGGGGGGCGATTTCCGGACACAGGCCGCCTGCGGGGCTACGCCCCGCCGCGCACGACCACCGCGCCCAGCACCGACGGCAGCGGGTACCAGTCGGCCGACACCACGCTCGCGTGCCGCCCCGCCAGCAGCGACAGGCGGTCCCGGGCCTGCTGCTCGGTCGGATTCGTGCCGTCGATCGCCGGCGCCACCCGGTGCGCGTCGGTCATGACGACGAGGTAGTGGTTCCGGTCGTACCACGCGGTGTCGACCGACCCGCCCGCGTACACCGCCGCGTCCCCGTCGAAGACGACGAACCACGGACGGATCGAGGCGTCCGCGTACCGGCTGCGCGGGTCCCCCGCCGCAGCGTGATGGACCGCAGGGAACGCGCCCGCCTCGCCGAGGCGGCCCGCCGCGTCGAGATCGCGCAGATGCGTCGCGTACTCGCGGTCCGTCCACAGGGAGTCGAACGGGTTGTCCTCCTCGAGCGTGCCCGGTATCAGCTCGACCAGGAACCTCCCCGCCAGCTCCGAGCGTGCCGGCCAGCCGTCCGCCCGCACGGCCGTGTCGAGGTCCCGGTGCCCCCGGACCAGATCCGCCGGACGGTACAGGGCGTCACCGAGCCGCGCGGTCAGCAGCGCGTCCAGCGCCGCGGGCCCGCGGCCCTGCGTCCCCTGGAAACCGTCCTTGAGCTCCATCTTGATCAGGATCGGCCGGTGGCCAGGGTTCGCGTCGTGCCAGGCCCGCATGTCGGCCAGGCAGCCGCCGAGATCCTGGTTCCGCGCCCTGGCGCGCAGCTCGGCTGCCGTCGACGCGTTCACACAGTTGTTGTCGTTCCCCACCGGGTTGCTGTGCGAGACCCGCCACGACCGTCCGAAGGCGTTGGTCCACACGTCGATCTCGAGCATGCCCGCGCCCGAGTCGAGCGCGTCCGCGAAATAGGGGTACTTCGACTTCTCGTAGGCGTTGTGGACGCCGACGCCGGTGGTCGAGGAGTACGGGAGCTGCCCCGTGTCCGCCGGGCCGGCGGTGGACGCCTGCACCGGGGCGAGAGCGAGGACGAGCATTCCGGCCGCGACGGTCGTCGTTACAGCGGCGCGCGAGAACGTGCCCATGGGGGACCCTGCCTTTGCGTCGGGGGGTGGGCCCGGCGCATCAGCGCCGGGCCGGGCCAAGTCGACGGAAGGCTAGGGGAGTTGGGTGAACCGTGGGGAGACTGTACCCGGCCACTGCGAACGCCCCCGATGTGCCGGACGCACACCGCGTCACGCGCCGCCCGGGCCCGGTCCCACGGGCGCCGTGCCGGGGTGCGTACGCCGTCCCGCCGGGGCACGATGGCCGCATGCTGCTCGCCCGCGTCGCCGAAGTCTCCCGCGAGGTCGCCGCCACCTCGGCCCGCTCGCGCAAGATCGCCGCGCTGGCGGACCTGTTCGCCGAGGCATGGCCCGAGGACGTCGCGCTCGTCATCTCCTACCTCGCCGGGCGGGTGCCGCAGGGCCGCATCGGCATCGGCTGGAGCGTGCTGAAGGAGCCCGTGCCCCCGGCGTCCGTACCGGCCCTCACCGTCGGCGAGACCGATGCCGCGCTCTCCGCCCTGGCCCAGGTCTCCGGCCCCGGTGCCCAGGCCGAACGCCGCAGCCGGATCCACCGGCTGATGTCCGCGGCCACCGCGCAGGAGCAGCAGTTCCTGCTGCGGCTCCTCACCGGAGAGGTGCGCCAGGGAGCGCTCGACGCCGTCGCGCTCGAGGCGGTCGCGAAGGCCGCGGGCGCGCCCGCGGCCGATGTGCGCCGCGCCGTCATGCTGGAGGGCTCACTGCCCCGCGTGGCCGCGGCGGTGCTCGCCGAGGGGCCGGCGGCCCTCGAACGGTTCCGGCTGCGGGTCGGCAGTCCCGTGCAGCCGATGCTCGCGCACACCGCGAAGTCCGTGACCGAGGCGGTGTCGGCGATCGGCGCCGCCTGTGTCGTCGAGGAGAAGCTCGACGGCATCCGCGTCCAGGTGCACCGCTCCGGAACCGATGTCCGGATCTGCACCAGGTCCCTCGACGACATCACCGACCGGCTGCCCGAAGTGGCGCAGCAGGCCCGGGAGATGGCCGGCGACCGGTTCATCCTCGACGGCGAGGTCATCGCGATGGCGGCCGGCGGGCGGCCCGTACCGTTCCAGGACATCGCCTCGCGCGTGGGCTCACGCCTCGACGTCGAAGCGGCGCGCGCCGCGCTCCCGCTGTACCCGGTGTACTTCGACGTCCTCGCCGCCGACGGGGAGCCGGTGCTGGACCTGCCCGGCCACGAGCGGCACGCGATCCTCGCCCGCCTCGTCCCCGAGCCGACGCGGGTGCGGCGCCTCGTCGTCGACGACCCGTCCGACCCCGAACAGGTCGCCGCCGCGGAGGAGTTCTTCACCGCGACCCTGGACCGAGGCCACGAGGGCGTCCTGGTCAAGGCCCTCGACGCGCCGTACAGCGCCGGCCGCCGAGGGCGTTCCTGGCTCAAGGTCAAACCCGTCCACACCCTGGACCTCGTAGTCCTGGCCGTCGAATGGGGTCACGGCCGGCGCACCGGCCTGCTGTCCAACCTCCACCTCGGCGCCCGCGCGGCGGACGGCGGCTTCGTGATGCTCGGCAAGACCTTCAAGGGGCTCACCGACGAGATGCTGCGCCGGCAGACGGAGATGCTGCGCGAACTCGCCGTCGACGACGACGGTTTCACCGTGCGGGTACGGCCGGAGCTCGTCGTGGAGGTCGCTTATGACGGCCTTCAGCGCTCCAGCCGCTACCCGGCCGGCGTCGCCCTGCGTTTCGCCCGCGTGCTCCGCCACCGTCCGGACAAGCCGGCGACGGAGGCCGACACGATCGACCAGGTCCTCTCCGCCGCCCCCTGAAGGCACTCCCTGAAGGCGCCTCCTGAAGGCGACAGGAGGGTCCGCCCGGGGTTGTCGGCGAGGTGAACGAGGGCGCACTGTACCGTCGCACGGGTGAACCAACCGCACAGCTTTGACGCGTACGGCGCTCACGGCGCACACGGCGCACACGGTGTGGACCCGGACGACGCCACCCAGGTCCTCCCGCCGCTGGAGCCGACGCAGACCCTGCCGCGTGTCGAAGACCGGCCCGCGCGCCGGGCCGCGCCCCACGGTGGCGGGCGGGCCGGGGCCAGGTCCGGGGCCAGGTCCTCGTCCGGGGCACGGTCCGGGGTGCCGTTCCGGTCCCGGGGCGTCCTGGTCGCGGCGGTCATCGTCGTGTGCGCCGCCGCCGGGCTCGGTATCGGCGCGGTCCTCGGCGGCACCGGAGACGACGAGGAAGAGGCGCGCACCTCGTCCGACGCCTCGGTGGCGGCACAGGCTCAGACCTCGGCGGCGCCCGGCCCGGCCCCCACACCGGAGGCCGAGCCCGAGCCCACCCAGGCGGCGGAGTCCGCAACCGGCGAACCCCCCGTCCCCGACGGGCTGTACCTCCTCGTCGACGGGCGCACCGGCCGGGCCGCCGACGTGGAGGGCGGCTCCTCCGACGACGGCGTGCCCGTCATCGTGTGGGACTTCCACGGCGGACCCAACCAGCAGTGGGCCGTGACCGGCCTGGACGGCGGCCAGGTCCAGATCAGGGCCGTCCACTCGGGCAAGTGCCTCCAGGCCGCCGACCCGGCGGGGCCCGGCGCCGCCGTCGTCCAGCAGCCCTGCACCGGCGCCGGGGGCCAGCGCTGGGCGCTCACCTCCGACGCCGGTGGCCTCACCCTTTCCCTGCACGGCACGGGACTCGTCCTCACCGCCGACGGCCACGACGCCGGCGCGCCCCTGCGCCTCCAGGCACCGAATCCGGCCGCACCCTGGCCGTGGACGCTCCAGCCGGTGGCGTAGATATGCCGCGTCGATCCGGGCGGGGTCCGTGCGACTGTCAGGGGCCCCGGCCGATCGCCATGGGCACTATGTTTTCCTCACCCGGCCCTGGAGGCGGGCGCACCCCGGATCACCGTCTGACCGACTCAGGGTCCCTCAACGGGATCTGCCGGCCCCGCCCGGGGACGCTCCAACGCCGCCCGGCGTAGCCGCGGCGGCCCCGCTCGCGGGTCGCCCGGCGCAACACCCCGCCGGCGGGCGGCGCCGCCCCCGCGCGCAGGCCGCCCGCCCAGCGGCGGCGGAGGTCAGCGCAGGCCCAGGACCTTGTCGGCGAATGCCGACAGGTTGCCCATGGTCCGGGCGATCTGCTCCTCGAGCGTCAGGTTCTCCTCGTACCGGCCGTGGCGCAGCTTCGGCTGCCGCTTGCCGCGCACATACAGCGAGCAGGCGAGGTCGGCGCAGAGATACGTGCCCACCGTGTTGCCCTCCCGCCCGGCGGTACCCGCCAGTGGCGCCGCGAACAGTGTCACGCCCGAGGCGGCGTGTCCGGTGAGACACGCCTGGCACATGCTCGACTTCACGGCGCTGGTCCGTCCGGCGGAGGGGACGCGCAGGGTGATGCCGGTCGGCCCGTCCTCCCGTGGCAGTACCAGATGCGCCTTCAGCGGGGCGCCCGGATCGACCCAGCCGAGGAAGTCGAGTTCCTCCCAGGGGAGTTCGGCGAAATCGGCGGGCAGCCGCATACGGGTGGCCTCGCCCTTCGTGCAGTTCACGAAGGACGTACGGATCTGTTTGTCGGTCAGTGGTTCCACTCGGTCGAACGTACACAGCGTGGCCGGGTGCGGGCATCAGATTTATCGGGCATCGGATCTATGGTGTCCCCGTCCCGACGCCCCTCACGGAAGGAGCCTGGCCATGCCCACCGAGCCGCTGTCGCAGAAGGAGATCGAGGACCGGCTCCGGGAGCTCCCCGGCTGGTCGCTGGAGGGGGACAGGATCGCCCGCTCCTACCGCCTCGCCTCGCACTTCGCGGCAACCGCCATGGTCGTGCACATCGCGCAGATCCAGGAGGAGCTGAACCACCACTCGGATCTCACCCTCGGCTACAACACCGTCGCCCTCACCGTTCAGTCCCACGACCTGAACACCCTCACGGAACGCGACTTCAAGCTGGCCGAGCGGGTCGAACGGATCGCGGAGAGCCACGGCGCGAACTAGCGGCGACCGGTGCCCTGACCGGCGCGAGGACCTGCCCAGCCGGGCAACCGAGTCACCCTGGGCGATGACGGCACCATCCGTCTCGCGCTCGACGAGAAGAACAACGTCGCCGGTCTCACCGACGCTGCGGTACAAGCTCCAGCAGAGCGCGGCGGACCGGGCATGCGCCACGAGCACGGGCGGCTGTCGCTCGCGCAGTCTCCATCTCCACAAGGGCATGCCCATCGGTGCCACCGCCCACCAGGCCGGTACCGTCCGCTTCGGCGACGACTCGGCCACCTCCGTGCTGGACGTCAACGAAGGGCCACGACCTGGACAACCTCTGCGTGGCGGACGTGAGCTTCTTCCCCGGCGCCGGCGCGGTCAACCCGTCCCCGACGGCCGTCGCCAACGCGCTGCGGGCGGGGGACCACATCCTCGACCGGCTCGGCTGACGGACACGGCACCGTCCTCGCCGGCCGCCGGCGTGCAGCGGTGGCTGCTCCGGACGGGCGAACACCGTCCGCCGAGCGGGCCAACCCCCGTCGGCAGTCCGCCTCTCCTCGACCGCGCAGTGCTTCTGTGGACCCCCGGACCGGCCGGTGGGCCGGGCGACGAGGAGGCAGGCATTCGTGAATTCCACCGCGGGCGTATCCCGGGGCGCGATCCCGGCCGACCTGCTCAAGGGTCAGAAGGCACTGGTCACCGGAGCCAACTCGGGCATCGGCAGGGCGACGGCCGTCGGTCTCGGCCGGGCCGGCGCGGACGTGGTCGTGAACTATGTGGCAGGTCCTGAGGAAGCCGAGGAAGTGGTCGAGGAGATCACCTCGCTGGGAGTGCGCGCGGCGGCGTACGAAGCGGACGTGTCCCAGGAGGACCAGGTCGTCGCCATGATGGACCGGATGGTCCAGGAGTTCGGCACGATCGACATCCTGGTCGCCAACGCCGGGCTGCAGCGCGACGCCCGCTTCGCCGAGATGACCCTGGCCCAATGGCAGAAGGTGCTGGACGTCAACCTGACGGGGCAGTTCCTGTGTGCCCGGGAGGCGACGAAGGAGTTCCTGCGCCGCGGGGTCGTCCCGGAGGTGTCACGAGCGGCCGGAAAGATCATCTGCATGAGCTCGGTGCACCAGTTGATCCCCTGGGCGGGCCATGTGAACTACGCATCCTCCAAGGGCGGCGTGCACATGATGATGCAGACCCTGGCCCAGGAGCTCGCCCCGCAGAAGATCCGCGTCAACGCGGTCGCGCCGGGAGCCATCAAGACGCCCATCAACCGCGCCGCCTGGGAGACGCCCGAGGCCCGGAAGGATCTGCTGCAGCTGATCCCGTACGACCGCATCGGGGAGCCGGAGGACATCGCCCAGGCAGTCGTCGGCCTCGCCTCCGACCTCATGGACTACGTCGTGGGCACCACGCTCTACGTGGACGGCGGGATGACGCTGTTCCCCGGGTTCGCCACCGGCGGATGACCTTCGTCCCCACCCGTCGTCCCAGACAGCAAAGGGCACCCATGCGCAGCACGCTCGCCCTCCTGGCGGACGCCCCGGCACAGCTGCTTCCCGCCAGGTCGCCGATGGCGTTCACCCTCACCTGGCTCGACATCCACGGGGAACCAGAAGCCCTCACCGACACCGACCTGCGCGGCGGCACGAACGACGAGGCGTGACCGCCTGTGGCCGTGGGCGCGTGGATCCCCGAAGGATGAGCCCGCAGTGACCGAGCACGACATTCTGCTGGGCCTCGGCCTGACCGTGGCTCTCGCCGTGGGTTCCCAGATCCTGGCGAGCAGGCTGCGCGTGCCGGCCCTCATCGTGCTGCTTCCCGTCGGCTTCACCGCCGGAGCCCTGACCGACGTCGTCCAGCCCGACAAGCTGGTGGGGCCCGACTTCTCCGCCCTGGTCTCGCTGGCGGTGGCGGTGATCCTCTACGACGCCGGCCTGGCCCTGGACCTGCGCCGTCTCAAGGGCAGCACCCGCCGTGTCGTGGTGCGGCTGATCGCGCTGGGCGTACTGATCACCTGGGGGGCCTGTCTCGGTCTGGCCCTGGTGCTGTTCGACATCCCGCTCGCGGTGGCCGCGATGCTGGGCGTGATCCTCGTGGTGTCCGGTCCGACCGTGGTGGGGCCACTGCTCGAGTACGTCAGGCCGGCAGATCAGGTACGGCGGATCCTCATCTGGGAGGGGTCGCTCATCGACCCGGTCGGTGCCGTCCTGGGTGCCCTCGTCTTCCAGTCCATTGTCGCGGGCGGATTCGGCGGCGGAGGCGCGTACCGCTTCGGAGGCTTCCTCCTCAGCCTGACGGTCGGCCTGGTAGGCGGCGTGGTCGCCGTGGCGCTCCTGTGGTTCACGCTCCGTACGCTTCGGCTCGGCGAGACCCTGGGCACGCTCGCCCAACTCGCCGTCGTCATCCTGGTGTCCGCAGGCTGCGACGTGGTGCGCGACGACACCGGGCTCGTCGCCGCGATCGTGGCCGGGCTGGCGGTCGCGAACCTGCCCGGCTTCGACATGCCCGCCCGCCGACCGTTCTTCGAAACGCTCGTCCAGTTGGTCATCGGCCTGCTGTTCGTCTCCATCTCCGCCACGGTGCCGCCGTCGTCCGTGACACCCGTGTTGCTGCCGTGCCTCGTCCTTGTCGCCGTGCTCGTCCTGGTGGTGAGACCCCTCGTCGCCTATCTGGCCACCGGCCGGACGGACCTCAGCCCCGGAGCACGGGCCTTCATCGGATGGATGGCGCCGCGCGGCATCGTCGCCGCCTCGACCGCAGCGACCTTCTCGGCGACCCTCGTCGACCTGGGGCTGGACGGTGCCGGCAAGATCCTCCCGATCACCTTCCTGGTGATCACCGGAACCGTCGTGTGCTACGCCCTCACGGCCGGCCCGGTGGCCACCGGGCTCGGGGTTGTCGTCTCCCCTCGTACCCGTCCGCTGCTCGTCGGCGGCGATCCTTGGGTGATCGCGCTCGGACAGGCGCTGCGGTCCGCCGGACTCGACGTGTTGATGTGGGCCGGGCCCGAACGGCAACGGGACCGGATCAGACAGGCGGGACTGGCCCTGGCCTCCGGCGAACTGCTGGCTGCCGCTGCCGACGAGGCTCAACTGGAGGGCGTCACCGCGATGTTCCTGCTGACCGGTGATGACGACTTCAACGCGCTCGCCTCCATCGTGATGCGGGTCGGCGTCGACGGCCCGGTGTACCGGATCGGCCCCCCGGACGACAGGGAGGGTGCTGTCGCCCCGTACACCGGCGGAGCCATCCTTTTCGGCAGGACGCTCACGCGGCGCGCCCTGGCGACCCGTCACGCGCAGGGATCCCGCTTCACGGTGCTGCCCACCGCCCGGCCTCTGCAGCCGCAGCACGACACGCTGTTCGTCCTGCGGGCCGACGGCCGGCTCGAACCGGTCACGGACCAGGCGGCGGTCACCCCACGGGACGGTGACTCGGTCGTCGTGCTGGTGCCTACGCTGCCGGGGGAACGGAGCCCGTCGTCCGGCTGAGGCCGGGCGTGATTCACAGGAGAGACCTAACCACCACTGCCCTGTTCCCGGATACGGTTCAGGGTCGCGTCCAGGGTGATGGCCGCGTCGATGAGCGCCAGATGCGTGAACGCCTGGGGAAAGTTGCCCAGTTGCCGGCCGGTCAGGGCGATCTCCTCGGAGAACAGCCCCAGATGGTTGGCATACGTCATCATCTTCTCCAGGACCAGCCTGGCCTGATCGGTCCGCCCGGCCCGCGCCAGCGCGTCGACGTACATGAAGGTACACAGGGAGAACGTCCCTTCGGAGCCGCGCAGCCCGTCGGGCGAAGCAGCGGGGTCGTACCGGTAGACGAGACTGTCGGTGACCAGCTCCTGGTCCATGGCGTCCAGGGTGGACTTCCACATCGGGTCGTCGGGCGTGATGAAGCCGACCGTCGGCATGCGCAGCAGGGACGAGTCGAGGACATCAGTGCCGTAGTGCTGGACGAAGGCCCTCCGGTGCTGGTCCCAGCCCTTGGCCAGGACCTGCTGGTAGATCCTGTCGCGTTCGCTGCTCCACCGCGTGGTGGCGGCGGGCCTACCGCTGGCGCGCGCGAGCCGCAGCGCGCGGTCGAAGGCGACCCAGGACATCACCCGCCCGTAGGTGAAGTGCTTGCGGCCGCCGCGGGTCTCCCAGAGGCCCTCCCCGGCCTGGTCCCAGTGGTCGACGAGCCAGTCGAGCAGCGTGTGCAGCGAGGCCCAGCCGTGGGTGTCCAGTTGGATCCCGCGCTGGTGGGCGAAGTAGATGCTGTCCATCGCCTCCCCGTAGATGTCCAGTTGCAGCTGGGTCGCGGCGCCGTTGCCGATGCGTACCGGGGAAGACCGTTCGTAGCCCTCCCAGTGGTCCAGAGTTTCCTCGACGAGATCGGAGGAGCCGTCGACCCGGTACATGATGTTCAGCGGACCCGTGTCGCCCTCGCTGCCGGCCCGCTCCTTCACCCGGTCGCCCAGCCAGCCGATGAACGCGGTCGCCTCCTCCTTGAACCCCAGACCCAGCAGGGCGTACACGGAGAACGAGGCGTCGCGGATCCAGGTGAAGCGGTAGTCCCAGTTGCGCTCGCCGCCCATTTGCTCCGGCAGCCCCGCCGTCGGGGCCGCCACCAGCGCGCCACTGGGTGCGTACGTCATGAGCTTCAGCGTCACCGCCGAGCGTTCGACGGCTTCGCGCCACCGTCCCGTGTAGCGGGACTGGCCGAGCCACGACCGCCAGTACCGGACGGTGCTGTCGAACAGCTCCTCGAACTCGGCGAGCCGGATCTCGCGCGGGGGCCCGTCGGCCGACGACTCCAGGACCAGACCCCGCTGCTGACCGGCCCGCAGGGTCAGGGAGAACCGCAGATCCTGGTCGCTCGTGAGCGAGTTGACGAGCCGCTCGTCCCCCGGTTCGCGGACCGGGTGCACGGTCAGCTCGACATCGTCCGACACGAACACCAGCCCCTGGCCGGCGATGTGCAGCTTGTGCGGTTTGCGGCCGTAGTCGAACCGCGGGGCGATGTCGACCTCGAAGGTCATGCTGCCGCGTACGCAGCGGAGCATGCGGACCAGACGATGGCGCTCGGTGGCCGCAGGCCCGGTGACCGGCATGAAGTCGACCACTTCGCCGGCGCCGGCCTCGGTCATGAAACGGGTCACCAGAATCGCGGTGTCAGGGAGGTACAGCTGCTTGGTCGCGTACGTCTCGTGGGAGGGCCGGACCGTGCAGTGACCGCCCTTCCCTGCATCCAGCAACGCGCCGAACACGCTGGGCGAGTCGAAACGCGGACAGCAGAACCAGTCGATGGCTCCGTCCGTGGTCACCAGCGCCGCGGTCTGCAGATCACCGATCAGCCCGTGGTTCTCGATCAGGGCGTATTCGTTCATCGCTGAGCCCCTTTCGGTGCTGCCCGATCAGCATAGGCACGACGGCTCCGACGGGCCTCCCGGGCCGGCCCGGGGAGTGCACCTGCCTGCGGTGCTGCCTCTGCGCGCGCCGTGCGCCGGTTCCGTCGACCCCACGACAGCCGTTCAGGTCTCAACCACATCGAGGCTTTTCTGCACACGATCGGCCGTACGGCACTCCACGGCCGCTTCGTGCTCGCCGACAACCACGGGCGCCCGCGCCTTCTGGTCCCCTCCAGGGTGTGGGAGGACTACCTCCGGGTCGGCGTCACAGAGATCCGTGAGTAAGGGGCGACATCCCTGCAGGTTTGCAGACGGCTCCGCGCGCTGCTGGAGGGCCTTCGCGGTACCGTGCGCGCCGAGCACCTGGCGGTGGTCGACGAGGAGCTCGACACCGAACGGGTGGTGCTTTGCCGGAACGGCAAGAAAGTTCGCCATAACGGGACCGTCCGCGCCACCCTGACGCCATGAGCCATCACCACGACTCCACCCACATCGACTGGAACGAGCAGGCGCAGCTCCTGGAGCACGGCGCGGAGGTGCAGAGCCCGCTGTACCGGCAGGCGGCCGACTGGCTGCGCGAGCTGGTTCCCCCGGGCGGCGTCCGCCGCATCCTCGACATCGGCAGCGGGCCGGGCGTCATCAGCGGGGTACTCGCGGAGGCCTTCCCGTACGCCGAGGTCGTCGCCGTCGACGCCACCGCGCCGCTCCTGGAACGGGCCCTGACCCGCGCGGCCCGCAACGGCCAGGCCGACCGCATCAGCATCCGCCACGCCGAACTGCCCGAGGGGATCGAGGAGCTCGGCGAGGCGGACCTCATCTGGGCGTCCGGGGCCGTGCACCACCTCGGCGACCAGCGCGCCGCGACCGCCGCCCTGGCCCGGCTGCTGCGGCCGGGTGGGCTGCTCGCCCTCGTCGAGGGCGGGCTGCCCACCCGGCACCTGCCGCGTGACATCGGCATCGGCAGGCCGGGCCTGGAGAGCAGGATCGGCGCCGCCGTCGACGACTGGTTCAGCCGGATGCGGGCAGAGCTGCCGGGCGCGAAGGACGAGGTCGAGGACTGGCGCGCGCTGCTGGCAGCCTCGGGGCTCACCCCGAGCGGCACGCGCTCCTTCCTCCTCGACATCCCGGCACCCGCGCCGATGGCGGTGCGCGAGCAGCTGGTGTCGGGCTTCGCCTGGCAGCGGCGGATGGTGGAGGGTCTGCTGCCGGACGAGGACCTCGCGGTCATCGACCGGCTGCTGGACCCCGAGGACCCGGAGGGACTGCTGCGGCGCCCCGACGCCTACTTCCTGGGCGCGCGCACCCTGTTCACGGCCCGCAAGGACTGAGCCGGCGCGGCCGGCTGACGGCCCGGGTACGGCTGACGGGCCGGGCGGGTGTCCGGCGGCCGGGACGGGCCGGGCGGGTCCGGCCGTCGGCCGTACCGTCCGTCCCGTCAGCCGGCCGCCGTGTCCGGTGCCACCGGCTCCAACTGCCACCACTGGTTGGGGGAGTCGGTGTCCTCCCACTGCTGCACGTTCGCCCCGTCGTCCGCGGAGGAGCCGGCCACCTCCAGCAGCAGGCCGCTGATGAAGCTGACGACCGTCACCGTGCCCGGCGAGTCGAGATGGCGCTCGACGATCCATTCCTGGGCGCCGAAGTTGTTCGGCTTCCACTGCTGGACGTTGGCACCGTTGTCCGTCGAGGCGTTCGCCACGTCGAGTCGTTTGCCGCTCGCCGCGTTGACGAAGTGGTACAGCCCGTTGCCGTTCGGCACCGGGGCGATGTGCCACCGCTGGGCCAAGGCGCCCGTCTCCTTGCCCTGCTGGACGTTGACCCCGCCGCCCTTGCCCCCGCCGTACACCTCGAGCAGCAGTCCGCTGCCGACGTTCCGCACCAGGTAGAGCCCTGGCTCGAGTGGCCCGTTCACTTCGCCCCCGCTTTGTTCCCGTGCCCCGTCCGGCCCCTCCGGACGACCGACGCACTCATCGTCGCACCCGCCACCGACAACGACGCCCTTCCCCCGGGACGGCCCGCCGGCTGACACGAAACGGTGCAGCCGCGCGTCCGCGACTGCGCCGTACGGGCCCACTGGGCCGGCCTCGAGGCGGCCAGGGGGCGACGTCCGTTCAGGAGTTGACGTTCGCCGGCTCCGGGCCGAGGCGCTTGCCCTCGTCCAGGGCCGCGAAGGCGGCCATGTCGTCGGCGTCCAGCTCGAAGTCGAACACGTCGATGTTCTCCCGGATCCGCGACGGGGTCACGGACTTGGGGATCACCACGTTGCCCATCTGGAGGTGCCAGCGCAGCACCACCTGGGCCGGGGTGCGGTCGTGCTTGCGGGCCACGGCCACGACCGTGGGGGCCTGGAGCAGGTCCTTGCCCTGGCCGAGCGGGGACCATGCCTCCGTGGCGATGCCGTGCTTCGCGTGGAAGTCCCGGAGCGCGGACTGCTGGAGCTGCGGGTGCAGCTCGATCTGGTTGACCGCGGGGACGACCGACGTCTCGTCGATGAGACGCTGGAGGTGCTCGGGCTGGAAGTTCGACACGCCGATCGCCTTCGCGCGGCCGTCGGCGTGGATCTTCTCCAGGGCCCGGTAGGTGTCCACGTAGGTGTCCCTGGCCGGCATCGGCCAGTGGATCAGGTACAGGTCGACCTGGTCGAGGCCCAGCTTCCCGAGGGAGGCGTCGAATGCGCGCAGCGTCGCGTCGTACCCCTGGTCGGAGTTCCACACCTTGGTGGTGACGAAGAGTTCGTCGCGGGCGATCCCGGAGCCGGTGACGGCCTTGCCGGTGCCCGTCTCGTTCCCGTAGATGGCCGCGGTGTCGATGCTGCGGTAGCCGGCCTCCAGGGCCGTGGTGACCGTCTGCTCCGCCTCGTCGTCGGGCACCTGCCAGACACCGAAGCCGAGCTGCGGCATCGCGACGCCGTTGTGGAGGGTGATGAAGGGGACCTTGCTCACGAGCGGTCGATCCTTACGTCGTCGGTTGGGTACTTCTCAGGTTGAACGATCATTGCCGCCGGTGCATTCCCCGCGCGGGCGCGTCGCAGCTCAGCGGTACAGGGCTTCGACCTCGGCCGCGTAGGCGTTCTCGATCGCCTTGCGTTTCAGCTTCAGCGACGGCGTGAGCAGCCCGTGCTCCTCGCTGAAGGGATGCGCGAGTATCCGGAACGTACGGATCGACTCGGACTTGGAGACCAGGGTGTTCGCGGCGACCACGGCGCGGCGGATCTCCGTCTCCAGGTCCGGGTCGCGCACCATCTCCGCGGGCGGCAGCGGCGGTCTGCCCTGGATGGCCAGCCAGTGCTCCACCGCTTCCGGGTCGAGGGTGACGAGTGCCGCGATGTACGGCCGGTCGTTGCCGACGACGATGCACTGGGCCACCAGCGGGTGCGCCCGCACCCGCTCCTCCAGGCCGGCGGGCGAGACGCTCTTGCCGCCCGAGGTCACCAAGATCTCCTTCTTGCGCCCGGTGATCGTCAGATAGCCGTCGTCGTCGAGCGAGCCCAGGTCGCCGGTGGCCAGCCAGCCGTCGTGCAGCACGGCGTCGGTGGCGTTCGGATCACCCAGGTACCCCTGGAAGATGTTGGCGCCGTGCAGCCACACCTCGCCGTCCTCCGCGATGTGCACGGTGGTGCCGGGGATGGGCAGACCGACGGTGCCGTAGCGGGTGCGCTCCGGCGGGTTCGCGGTGGCCGCGGCCGTCGATTCGGTGAGCCCGTAGCCCTCGTAGATGGTGACTCCGGCGCCTTCGAAGAACAGCCCGAGCCGCCGGTCCATGCCGGAGCCGCCGGACATCGCGTGCCGCACCCGGCCGCCCATCGCCTCGCGGACCTTCGCGTACACCAGCTTCTCGAACAGCTGGTGCTGCACGCGCAGTCCGGCGGACGGACCCGGGCCGAGGCCGAAGGCCCGGTGCTCCAGGGCCTCCGCGTACCGCACCGCGACGTCGGCCGCCTTGTCGAAGGCGCCCAGCTTTCCGGTGGTCTCGGCCTTGCGGCGGGCGGCGTTGAAGACCTTCTCGAAGATGTATGGCACGGCCAGGATGAACGTCGGCCGGAACGCGGCCAGGTCGGGCAGCAGGGCGCTCGCCTGAAGGACCGGCTGGTGGCCCATCTTGACCCGGCCGCGGATCGCCGCGACCTCGACCATCCGGCCGAAGACGTGCGACAGCGGCAGGAACAGCAGGGTCGACGGCTCGTCCCCCGGCTTGGAGCGGAACACCGACTCCCAGCGGCCGACCATCGTGTCCGCCTCGAACATGAAGTTCGCATGGGTGATGACGCAGCCCTTGGGGCGGCCGGTGGTGCCCGATGTGTAGATGATCGTGGCCACCGAGTCCGGAGTGACCGCCCGCCGGTGCCGGTGGACCACCTCGTCGTCGATGTGCGCGCCCGCCTCGAACAGCTGCTCCACAGCGCCGGCGTCCAGTTGCCACAGCCGTTTCATCTGCGGCAGCCGGTCGATCACGGAACCGATGGTCATGGCGTGGTCCTCGTGCTCCACCATGCACGCCGAGACCTCGGAGTCGTGCAGCATCCAGAAGACCTGCTCGACGGACGAGGTCGGGTACAGCGGCACGGACTGGGCCCCGACGGTCCACAGCGCGAAGTCGAACAGCGTCCACTCGTAGCGCGTACGGCACATCAGGCCGACCCGGTCGCCGAACCGCACCCCGTGCGCCAGCAGCCCCTTGGCCAGTGCCAGTACCTCGTCACGGAACTGCCCGGACGTCACGTCCTGCCACTGGCCCGCGCTGTCCTTGCGTCCGAGCGCGACGCGGTCCGGGTCGTCGAGGGCATGGTCGAAGACCGCGTCCGCAAGCCCGCCGACCTGGGGCGCCGCGGCCATGGGTGGGACAGTGAACTCGCGCAATGGCTGCTCCTTGTGGCGCTCCGCACAGCGCCGCGACCGTACCCCACGATCTCGTCCGGTGGGAGGGTCTACGTCAACCGTGGATGAATGGCGTAGACACAGGTCAGCGGCGGTGAGCAGGTCGTGCGGACGGCCTGGGTGCCCGATGTCTGACCGGTGAGTAAGCAGCCCGGTGCGCAATCTCCACCGAATCTGTACGGCCTGGTCACCGCCGCTCCATCTGCGCGATCGTGGTCCGTACCGGGGCCGGACCGGGGCGCGGACGCGGGGACGGCCGGCCGGACCGGCCGCGGTCATCCCGGCACCGGCGTGTGCAGCCGGTCGCCCGCCGCGAGCAGCGCGGCGGCCAACGCTTCCGCGGCCTCCTGGGCCGCGTCCCTGCGGCGGCCCTGCAGCAGGACGAAGTCCACCGTGCCGAGCTCCGGCAGACCCACCCGGTCCGGCACCGTGACCAACCCGGGAGGGATCAGCCCACGGGTGTGCGCCATGACACCCAGACCGGCACGGGCGGCGGCCACCAGCCCGCTGAGGCTGCCGCTGGTGCACGCCATCCGCCAGGACCGGCCCGCCTGCTCCAGCACCTCAAGGGCCCGGGCCCGGGTCAGGGCCGGCGGCGGGAACAGGATCAGGGGGAGCGGTCGGTCCGGGTCGACCCGCAGGCCCTCCGCCGAGATCCACACCATCCGGTCCCGCCACACCAGCTCGCCGTGCGTCGCGCCGGGCCCCCGCTTGGCGAGCACCAGGTCCAGCCGGCCCGCCTCCAGCCACTTGTGCAGGGTGCCCGACAGCTCCACGGTCAGCTCCAGGTCCACCTCCGGGTGATCACGCCGGAACGCCTCGAGGATCTCCGGCAGCCGCGTCAGCACGAAGTCCTCCGAGGCGCCGAACCGCAGCCGCCCGCGCAACCGCGTGCCGGTGAAATAGGCCGCGGCGCGCTCGTGCGCCTGGAGGATCGTGCGGGCGAAGCCGAGCATCGCCTCGCCGTCCTCCGTCAGCTCCACGCTGTGCGTGTCGCGGCTGAACAGCGGCCGGCCGATGGCGTCCTCGAGCCGGCGCACATGCTGGCTGACCGTCGACTGACGCAGCCCGAGCCGGCGCGCGGCCTGCGTGAAGTTCAGCGTCTGCGCCACGGCCAGGAACGTACGCAACTGGGTGGGGTCGTACACACCGCCGATCCTAGATACGCAGCGCGGGTACGGCGGTCCCCGCGGCGACCGCGATGCGCCGGACCGGGTACGGTGCCCGTCCGCGATGCGCACGGCCCGGCGCGGTGTCGCCCGCACACACGGCGGGTGGCGCCCTCTCACACGTCGCGGCGGCGCACCGCGACCACCGTGACGGCCACCGCCGCCACCGCCCACGCGCCGTACACGGTCCATGCCTCGCTGATCGTCAGCGGGTACCTGCCCAGGCCGATCGTCCGCTCCGGGTTCGTCACCAGCCGGTCCCAGGCGCTGAGCGGCATGGCGTTGCCGATCTCCTTGACCCAGCGGTGGCGCTCGCCCTGGAAGAGCGCCGGCACCAGCAACAGCAGGGCGACGATCGCGACGACCGAGCCTGCGGCGTGCCGGACGACCGCACCCACCGCCATGCCGACCAGCGCGCACAGCGGTGCCAGCAGGGCGGACGCGGCGACGGCGCGCAGTGCGCCCGCGTCGCCCAGCGACAGGCCGCCGTACTCCCGGAGCAGCATCTGGGTGACGCCGAAGGAGGCGCCGGAGACGAGCGTGCCGAGCGCGAGCATGACCGCCGACACCACCGTCACCTTCGCGGTGACCACCGCCCGCCGGTCGGGGACGGCGGCGAAGGTCGTACGGATCAGGCCGCTGGTGTACTCGCCGAAGACGGCGAGCGCCCCCACCGTCGCAGCGATGATCATGAACAGTTGCCAGGCGGGATCGACGAACGCCGTGTGCAGCGGATCGAACAACACCTCAGGGCGGGGCGGCACACCCGGCGGCGGCTCCGGCGGCAGCAGCGGCTGGTGCGCCAGCCGGTCGGCGTTGGACGCGGCGGAGTTCACATTGATGCCGGTCACGGTCAGCGCGCCGGCGCCCAGCACCCAGTGGGTGGAGCGCAGTGACCAGAGCTTGATCCACTCGGCGGCGAGGAGATGACGGAAGCGGGCCGGCACCCCGGCCGCGATGCGGGCGGGAGCCTCGGCCGTCACGCGGCTCATCGGGTGCCTCCCGCGGCGTACTCGACGCTCTCCGCCGTGAGTTCCATGAACGCCTCCTCCAGAGAGGCCGAGTGCGGGCTGAGCTCGTGCAGCCGCACCCCGTGCGCGTGGGCGAGGTCGCCCACCCGGTCCGCGGACAGACCCGTCACCGAGTACGACCCGTCCGGCTCCGCCCGTACCGTCGCGCCCTCGTCCGCCAGCAGCACGGAGAGGGCCGCCGCGTCGGGGGTACGGACGCGCACCCGCCCTTGTGTGCTGCGGGCGGCGAAGTCCCGCAGGCTCTCCGCCGCGATCAGCCGGCCGCGGCCGATGACGATCAGGTCCTCGGCGGTCTGCTCCATCTCTCCCATCAGATGGCTGGAGACCAGCACGGTGCGGCCCTCGTCCGCCAGCCGCCGGAACAGGCCCCGCACCCAGCGCACACCCTCCGGGTCGAGGCCGTTGAGCGGCTCGTCGAAGAGCAGCACCGGCGGATCACCGAGCAGGGCGGCCGCGATACCGAGCCGCTGCTTCATCCCCAGGGAGAACCCACCGATCCTGCGACCGGCCGCGTCCGCGATGCCCACCTCCGCGAGTACCTCCGCGACCCGCCGGCGCGCCAGCCCGTTGCTGACCGCCAGCGACGTCAGATGGGCGCGGGCGGTGCGGCCGCCGTGCACGTCGTGGGCGTCGAGCAGGGCGCCGACGTGCCGCAGGCCGCGGGGCCGGTCGCCGAACGGCTGCCCGTCGACGGTCACGGTGCCGCCGCTGGGCCTGTTCAGCCCGAGGGCCATCCGCAGCGTGGTGGTCTTCCCGGCGCCGTTCGGACCCAGGAAGCCGGTGACCACACCGGGGCGCACGGTGAAGGACAGTCGGTCGACGGCGGTGGTCCCGCCGTACTGTTTGGTGAGTTCGGTTGCTTCGATCACGGGGCCACGCTGTCGCGGCCGACCCCGCCGGGGCATCGGCCCGCCGGCCGTGATCGGGCCGTCCCGGGTGGCCCAAGGGAGTACGCCCGTGGGCCAATGCCCGGTGCGGGCCGCATCCTTATGATCGGCGCATGGAAGCCCCACAGGACGCAGCGGCGAGAGCGCCGGACCGCACAACGCGGTCGCGCCTCGCCGAGACCCTGGCCTGGTGCTCAGGTCTCGCCTACGCCGTCCTGTTGTACGTCGTGGTGCTGAACACCGACCGCGAACTGACCGGCATGCGGCTGCTGCTCGCCGCGCTGCCCGCCGTCCTGCTGCTGCCCCTGGTGTTGCGCCGGCCGCTGCCCGCCCTGGTGCTGCTGCTCACCGTCTCCTTCGCCGCGACCGTGCGGGCGGACTCGATGATGGCCGTAGTACCGGGACCGGCCGGCATCGTGGCGCCCGCGGAGACGCAGGCGTGGCAGATCGCATATCTGCAGGCGGTGTTGACCGGTCTCCTCGTGGGGCGGATCGCCGCCACCCGGTCGCGGCCGGCGGCGGCCGTCGCGGCGCTGGTGGCCCTCGGCACGCAGATGGGGAGCGCCGCCTACTACCGGGACGGCGTCGGGTCGTTCCTCGCCGCGTCGGCCTTCCTGGCGCTGATGACGGTCACCGCCTGGACGCTCGGCCACTCGGCGCGCGAACGACGCGAGCACACGGCCGCGTTGCAGGTGCGGGCCGCCGAGCAGGCCGTCACCGAGGAGCGGCTGCGCATCGCCCGGGAGCTGCACGACATGGTGGCGCACAGCATCGGCGTCATCGCCATCCAGGCCGGGGTGGGCCGGCGCGTCATCGACACCCAGCCGTCGGAGGCCCGCAACGCCCTCGCCGCCATCGAGGACACCAGCCGCGACACCCTCGCGGGCCTGCGCCGGATGCTCGGCGCGCTGCGCCAGGCGGAGCCGGGTGAAGGCGCACCGCGCGGCCCGGCGCCGGTGCTCGCCGATCTCGACCGGCTCGTCGAGCGGACCCGGGACGCGGGCGTGCGGGTGGACCTCGAGTGGCGAGGGGAGCGGCGGCCGCTGCCGGCGGAGATCGAACTGTCCGCGTACCGCATCGTCCAGGAGGCGATCACCAACGTGGTCCGGCACTCGGGCGCCGACGCCTGCCGGGTGACCGTCGACTGCGGGGAGGACGACCTGTCCGTCGAGATCACGGACGAAGGCCGCGGCCTGTCCGGTCTGCCCGGCGCCGCCGGCTACGGTCTGACGGGCATGCGGGAGCGCGCGGTGCTCCTGCACGGGGAGTTCACCGCCGGGCCGCACCCGGGGGGCGGCTTCCGCGTGGCGGCGCGGCTGCCGATGCCGGCGGCGGTCGGATGACCCGGGTGCTGCTCACCGACGACCAGCCGCTGGTCCGGCACGGGCTGCGGGTGCTGATCGCCGACCGCCCCGGGCTGGAGGTGGCGGGCGAGGCGGCGAACGGCGAGGAGGCGGTACGGCTCGCGGACCGGCTGGTCCCGGACGTGGTGGTGATGGACATCCGGATGCCCGGCATGGACGGCATCGAGGCCACCCGGCGGATCACCACGGCCTCCGGCACACCACCGAAGGTCCTCATGCTGACCACGTTCGACGACGACGAGTACGTCTACGGCGCGTTGCGCGCAGGGGCGAGCGGCTTCCTCGTCAAGGACATGGACATGGACCAGATCCTCGGCGCGATCGAGGTGGTCGCCGCCGGTGACGCCCTCATCGCACCGAGCGTGACACGCCGCCTGATCGCGGAGTTCGCGGCCCGCCCCGAGGCCGGCCCGCCGCCTCCGCGTCCGGTGGAGGGCATCACCGCCCGCGAACGGGAGGTGCTCGTGCTGGTCGGCAGCGGCCTGTCCAACGGGGAGATCGCGTCGCGGCTGCACATCAGCACGGCCACGGCGAAGGCCCATGTGGGCAGGCTGCTGACGAAGCTGGGCGCGCGGGACCGGGTACAGCTGGTCATCCTGGCGTACGAATCGGGTCTGGTGACGCCGCCGCGTGGCCAGGGATACCGAACACGTGCCGGAAGCGCCGGGCAGGCGTCATCGCGAAACGTGATGGCAGTCAGTACGGCGTACGGGATTCCCGATCGGCGGCCGGGGGAGGAGCATGGAGAGGGCACGTCCTGAACCGAGAGCAAGTGGAGCACATGAGCCGCCCCCGCACCCCGCGCCTGCCGTCCTGGCTGCCGATCGACCCGTACATCCTGGCGCTCCTCGGGACCGTGGGCCTCGCGGCACTCCTGCCCGCGTCAGGAGCGGCGGCCGACGTCGCGGGCGGGGCCTCGACCGGAGCGGTGGCGCTGCTGTTCTTCCTCTACGGAGCGCGGCTCTCCACACGGGAGACCCTCGACGGGCTGCGGCACTGGCGACTGCACCTGACCGTGCTCACGGCGACCTTCGTGACCTTCCCGCTGCTGGGGCTCGCGGGGCGGTTCCTCGAACCGGCCGTGCTGACGCCCGAGCTCTACAGCGGACTGCTCTTCCTGTGCCTGGTGCCCTCGACCATCCAGTCCTCGATCGCCTTCACCTCCATGGCCCGCGGCAATGTGCCCGCCGCGATCTGCGCCGGCTCCTTCTCCAGCCTCGCCGGCATCCTGCTCACCCCGCTGCTGGCGGCCCTGTTGATCGGCGGCGCGGCGGGCGGGCTCTCCGCCGACTCGCTGCTGCGGATCGTGCTCCAGCTGCTCGTGCCGTTCCTCGCGGGCCAGCTGCTGCGCCGCTGGGTCGCCGGCTTCCTGGCCCGGCACCGGCAGCTGCTGGGGTACGTGGACCGGGGCTCGATCCTGCTCGTGGTCTACACGGCATTCAGCGAAGGCATGAACGCCGGAGTCTGGCACCAGGTCACCCCGGTTCGGCTCGGCGCGCTGCTCGCCGTCGAGGCGGTGCTGCTCGGGGCCATGCTGACGCTCACCTGGTACGGAGCCAAGCGCCTCGGTTTCGGCCGGGCCGACCGGATCGTGATCCAGTTCGCCGGCTCGAAGAAGAGCCTGGCGGCAGGCCTGCCCATGGCGACGGTGCTGTTCGGCGCGCACGCGAGCCTGGCGGTGCTGCCGCTGATGCTCTTCCACCAGATGCAGCTGATGGTCTGCGCGGTGCTCGCGCGGCGCCGCGCCCGCGACACGGACCCCGCCGTGCCCGTGGAACGAACCGCGCCGCCCACCGCGCTGCGCACCCGATGAACGAGGCCCACTGGTTCGCGCGGACGGTGAGGTGCGCCCGGGTCCGGACCTTGGAGTCCCGTACGCGCATGTCCCCGTCCGTCGACCTCCGGTACGCCGAACTCTCCTGGGCCGATGCAGCAGCGTCGCGGCGTCGATGTCTAGGGTCCGTCTTCAACACCAGATGGTGGAGCACGGTTGGGTGGTACGTCGCCGTGATCATCGATCACGAGAGGGAGTTACTCACTCCGCTGATACTGCGGGCCTCTACCGGGCGACCATGTGTCGAGGACCGACAGGTCGTCAACGGGATGGTCCACAGGGTCCGGACCGGGGTCTCCTGGCGTTCCCTGGCCGCCCGTTACGGGCTGTGGAAGACGGTGTCCCTGCCGCCCGGCCCTGGACGGCGTGTTCACCCGAGCCCTGGAGCAGGTCCAGGCGCGGGCCGACGCGGCCGGTGACATCGACTGGCTGGTGCTGATCGATTCCACCATCGTCCGTGCCGCCAGCACGCCGCCGCCACCGGCCGCAAAGGGGGAGGCGCCGACAGGACGAACTGGACTATCACGCCCTCGGCCGTCCCGAGGAGGCCCTGACCACGAAGCCGGTCAGCTTCCCAGAGCCTGTTGGGCTCGGCGTTCCGGGACGGGGCCCGGTACCGCCGGGATCTTTCCTCGACGCAGGCTCGGTTACAGCCGACTACGGTGGCCAACCCGCCGAGTGCCCGCTCCCAGGCCCCACTCATGTGACTTCGTCAGCACCGCGTCCCGTGATTGCCGAGCCCGTGGAAGCCGGCGTGCATCAGGGCCGGGCCCGCAGACCGGGCCCGCTGCCACATCCCGTACGCCTGCTGGTCGGCACGCTGCTGTTCGCCGTGGAGGGCGTTGAGGATCACCAGGCCGCCGGTCAGAGCCGGGACCGCCCACTGCAGGCGTCCCAGCTGCTGCTGGGCCTTGTCGATGTCGACGGGGTGGCTGGAGGCCTTCTCGGTGTCTTTGGGATCATCGGACGAGGCCAGTTCGATTTTCTTGCCCAGGACGCGGCTGTAGGCGGTGGCGGCCAGCGCCGCACCGGTCAGCACGGTCTTGGCCAGTGTGGAAGCCGCCACCCCCTGCTGACCCGCTACCCGGGGAGCGTTCACGGCGAGCAGCCCGCTGCCGCCAACCAGGTGGGCACCAATCGCCAGGGCGTTCACCGGCACCCACTTCGCCCAGCCCGCACTGGCGAACCGCGCGCCCTCCCGCCCCTGACCGCCCTCCGCCGAGGCCGCCCCGTTCAATCCGACCGCTCCCATCAGCGAGCCGCCGAACCACGCAGCCAGCCCCAGATCGTGCAGACTGCGGACGACAGTATTGCGTTGCGACATCACGTGACTCCCTCACAAGCACCGAGCACCGGCGGTCGACCGGCGCTCGCACCACAGTGACCGCCCACCGCAGCACGCGCACTCCGGCGGATACGAATGGACCAATCACACAGCGAAAGCAGTGGTGCAAAGACGCCTGCTGTCAGGCGCGAGGTTTTCCCCGGCGCGCGCCATGGCCGGGCCGGTCCTGCCGGTTGTGCGTCACCGACATCGCGGACAGGAACGCGAGAGGTCCGAGACCGCTCAGCCGCCCTCGCGGCAGATGACGAAGCCGGCGAAGGGATGCCGTCCGGGCCGGTCGCCGACCTCGTCGATCGCCGCACGGATGTCGCGCAGGTGGCCGACGGTCATCTCCAGGGGCGGCTCGTCCGGCTGGTAGGTGGTCCGGATCGGGTAGTCCACGCCGGGCTGGTCGGTCATCTCGATGTGACAGCCGAGGACGTGGGTGACCGTTCGGATGCCGGCGAACGCGATCAAGCGATCGACCGTCCGGCCGAAGGCGGCCCAGTCCTCCACGTACAACCGCCCGGGATACACCGTGTCGCCGGTGAGCAGGAATCCGGTATGCGGGTCGTAGTACGTGACGGCGGCCTTGTCGTGGCCTGGGGTAGCCAGGCATTCCAGTACCCTGCCGCCGAGATCGACGCGGGCGACCCGGTCGGGGTCCTCGGTGAAGCCGAAGTACGTCCAGGCACTGTCCAGATCCGCCCCCACCACCGTGGTGCGGGGGCGCTCGGCGAACTGTGCGTCGCCCGCGACATGGTCGTGGTGAGAGTGGGTGTGCAGGACCAGCAGGGCGTAGTCGTTCCGCGGATGCCCGGCCAGCCAGCGGCCGACCAGTTCGTCAACCACGCGTCTGAGCGGGAAGAACTCGGCCGACTCGGTGGCTCCGGTGTCGATGAGCACGGCGCGCGCGTTGCCGAAGATCAGGAAGAGAAACGGCGCCTCGTAGTTGATCGCCTTGTTCTGCCGCAGGATGAACGTGTGCTCGTCGTACGCGTGGACCTGGATGTCGGGATCGGTGTTGTGCTTCGCCGACGGCGATCCGTGGATCCAGTCGACGTCCAGGGCGCGGGGCTCGGGTGCCTCGGACACGAAGTCGATCCACTGCCCGTGTACGCCCATGACGCCTCCTGAGAGCGTCGTCTTGTCGGGCCGGGTACGGCGCACATCTCGTCCGGGGCAGGCACTCGTGCACCTCCGCGCGGAATGTACTACGCCTGGACCAGGCTGCTCAACGAACAGCATGTCCGGCGGGCGAGCGTGGCGGTGAGGCGACCGCGGGACCTGCCCGCCCGAGGCGGTGACCTGCTCCCTCGTCGCGCTGGCCGATGCGCTGAAATCTGGGCTCCCGCCGGCGGCACAGGCTGGATGAATGAGGCCGGTGTTCTCAGTGGTTACATTATGGGAGCGCTCCCACCATCTCTCCGCTGTCCGACCATCCGAAAGCGTGCCCCTCCATGCAGAGCCAGACCAAGCGCCGCCTGTCCCCCAGCGAACTCGACGCCCTGCTGCGCGCCTCCAGCGGCATCGGCTGCCGTCTGGAATCCGAGCTGACCGACGGCTGGTTCAACACCGCCTACCGCGTCGTTCTCGACGACGGCCGACCCGCTGTCGTCAAACTCGCCCCGCCAGCCGATGTCGCCGTCCTGCGTTACGAACTCGGCATCATGGCCACGGAGGTCATGGTCTACCGGCGCATCGAGGGTCTCCCCGGAGATCGGGTGCCGACGCCGGCGCTGCTGTACGCGGGCGAGGAGTTCCTGGCCCTGTCCGTCCTGGAGGGCGCCCCGTGGGACAAAGCGGCCGATCGCCTGTCGCCCGCCGCCCAGGCGGTGCTGCGCCGTGAACTCGGTGCGATCACAGCCCGGCTGCACACCCTGGCCCCGGAGGACGGCCGGTTCGGCTATCCGGCAGCCGAGTCCGCGCTGTCCGCTTCCGGCTGGCGCACGGCCTTCACCGACATGGTGGACGCGCTCCTCGACGACGCCGGGCGCTGGCAGTCCCCGCTCGAGGTACCGCCCGCCGAGATACGGAAGCTGGTGGCCGAGGGCGGCTACGCCCTCGACGAGGTGACCGAGCCCCGGCTGGTCCACTTCGACCTGTGGCCCGGCAACATCTTCATCGACGTCCCCAACGACGGGGCGCAGCCCAGGATCGCCGGACTCATCGACCACGAGCGGGCGTTCTGGGGCGATCCGGCCGCCGAGCTGGTCTCCCTGGCCTTCGGCGGCGACACCGGCCCGGACAGCGACCTCGTCGCCGGCTACACCCAGGCGGGCGGCAGCCTCGACTTCACGCCCGCATTCCGGCACCGGCTGGCCCTCTACCGCCTCTACCTGAGCCTGCTGCTCGTCGTCGAATGCGGCCCTCGCGGATACGGTCCCGACCACCTCGCGTCCTGCAGCCACACCCTCGCCGGCACCATCACCCGACTCCGGGCGCTGGAGTAGGCCCAAGGAAGAGTCAAACAAGTCGTCGGCCAGGGCGTCGCCTTCACCAGAAAGTGAAATTGCACTGGAGTATTAGCCGCGCAGGAGTTGCCGTGCCTGAGCTGGATGCACGCCGATCCAGGAGTCGACGCCGGCCGGGCAGGCCTCGAGGGCAGGTGGGCAAGCCAGGCCGTGGAGGCCGGTTCGCCGATTCTTCATCTGCGCTGCCCACGGGATGTCGATCCCGAGCTGTACCGCTGCTCGGCTGGTGGCGGATGTGACGCCAGTGGTGCAGGCCTTGCCGCCGTCCGCTGCCATGGCGGACGTCTCCGGCAGGGTGCGGTTCTTCGATCGCGACCCAACAGGAAGAAGTATCAAGGGGGCCGTTGCAACACTGCTGGTCAAGGGTTGTGTCAGTAGCTCAGCGAGGTGTCCGCGACGGTTTTCGCGTTGCGGGCCACCCTGTAGAACCCTTTGGCGACGGAGGAGAAGTGCCAGTGTGGTTGTCGTTGAGGACCTTGACGCTGCATAGCCGGCTCCCAAGCGTCGGCCAGCCCGGTCCTGCGACGACCCGACGGGCCGGACCTGCTGTTCAGACCGCTCAGGCTTCGGCGTTCGGGGCGTTCACCCCAATCAGTGTATTTACGCCATAAAAGGTGGCGCGAACCGCAAGTGAGGGAATCCATAGGCCGGTCTGTCCGACCGGCAGGCACCCACGGCGTTCCTCGTCACGAAAGGTTCACAGCATGTCACTCATTGGCCGTAAAGCCTTCAAGGCCTCAGTCGTCCCCGTCGCCGCTCTCGTCCTCACACTGGGCGTGTCCGCAACCGCCACGTCCGCGGCCATCGCGTCGCCTGCCGCCGCTTCGGCCGAGCAGCGGGTCGTCACATCACTCGAAGCGGCCATCGCGGCTGACGTGGAGGCCGTTCTCGAGAAGAACCTCGACGTGGACGTCACAGTCGCCGCCGTCGCGCGGGCCGGCCTGGGCGGCAGCGTCGACATCCGGCTCACCGTCGTCACCAACGCGAAAGTAGAGGCCGATGCCGCGCTCGAGGCTGCCATCGCTGCTGAGATCGAATCCAGGGTCGAAGCCACCCTCAAAAAGCGCCTGGTCCTCGCTGCGGACCTCGACGTCGCCGTCCGTGTCGACGGCGACATCAGCGTAGACATCACCACCCTCTGACGCCTCTGCGGTCATGACGTTCGTTCGCCTTGGTCAGAGCCCGTTGCTCGTCGACGGAAGTCGAACGCGGCGGCCCGAGTGCGCATCGGCTGTCCCTTGATGGGCGCGAAACCGCTCGGGCCTGCACGCGGCAGCGGACGCAGTCGGTTCCTCCCGATCCGCCCCGGCTGCAACAGCACTGCGGACTCCGCCACATCGAGCGCGATCCGGTCGAGTAGTGGCAGAACATGGGTCTGGACATCACCGGAACCCCTGCCGTGGCGCAGAACGCAAACGGCCGGCTTGAGGTGTTCGCCCGCAGAGCCGGCGACAAGACGCTGTCGCACATCGTGCAGATCGAGCCCAACCACGTGGAGGCATGGCAGAAACTGAAGAGCCTGGGCGGCACGGTGAACGGCGTCCCCGCGGTTGTTACCAACAGCGACGGACGCCTGGAGGTGCTCGTGTCCCACGAGGATGGAACCGTGCATCACAGGGCTCAGAACACGCCAGGTGCGACCGGCGACGGCAGCTCCAGTCCGTTGAACGGGCGCATCGAGGTCTCCGACACCAGCGGCCATTCGAGCACTTGGGGCGGCTCCTACACCGTGTCCGGCTCGATCGGCATGAGTGAGGGCTTGTTGAGCGGAGAAATCGGCTTCGCGCTAGAAGCCCACCATGAAGAGGCCTGGTTCGATGAGGACTCGGTCTTCATCGGCATCCCCAGCGTCAGGCTCCAGCCAGGAGAGTACGCCTGGCTGGAAAAGAGTCTGGTCACCAAGAAGGCCATCGGTAAATGGGTTTTCACCGGCGCCAACAAGTGGGAAGAGACCGGTCAATCCGCTATCCACGCCTCCGAAACCCCTGTTGACGGACTGCAGCAAGGCACGACCGTCCTTCGGCGTTCGAAAACCCCGCCCGCCCACTGCTGAATTCCGCGCCGGTACTCCAGCAGGACTTTGGTTTCTGACCTGGGGCGATGCGGGTGGCTGGAGTGTAGCGGGGCGATAGCTGGTCGAGGGGCGGTCTCGAAGAGACCGCCCCTCGACCGTGCGACTGCGTCGCTGATAGCGCCGGCGCCGGGGCAGCCTCCTCACGTGATCATCGAGCATGCCGTCGAGCGGTGGCACCTTGAACTGGACGACCTCTTCGTGACCATCGGCCATCGCTTCGGCAGAGTCGATCCCCGTCGTCGCATGCGCGACTGTGTGCGCGGTCTGCTGGCTCCGATAGCCCGAAAGAACAGCTGGCAGCTGGCCGAACGGGCGGGCCACCTGTCAAACCCGGCGAGAACGACGGAGTCCTCATCGTCGACGGCACCGGGTTCATCAAGAAGGGCGTCACCTCCGCCGGGGCCCAGCGCCAGCACTCAGGAACCGCCGTGGCTGTCCCCGCATCGGGGGCCTGTTCGCACAGGCCCCGGACGAAGCGTGGGAGAAGATTTCATGCGGCAACGGTGCGAAGGGACCGCGGTCTACCACTGGGCGGCGGTCCGGCTGCCGGCTTCGCGCACGCCTTCCTGGCGCCCACGGCACACCAGCCCCGGGAAAAGGGGACGGAACCGGTGAGACAGCCGAGACCGTCGAGCTCTCAGTGGCCGAGATTCGGCGACTCCTGGCAGCTTGTCACCCCCAGTCCGCGCACCTGCGCGGACACCGAGGACGACACCGCGCAGTGAGTTGGTCCTGGCACTTCGCCGCCGGAGAACTCCGCGGCGAAGAACGACACCCGGCGCTGGAGGGCTCCGCGCCGTCGAACGACATCCTGACGCTGGAGAACTAGGCCTTCAGCACACGGAGCGTGGCTGTGCGGAGGTGGGCCGCCGCCTCCGTGACGCTCATGCGGCCGGCTCCGACTTCGTTGCCGGCGGCGTGCCCCAGGGAGATCACCGCCGCGACCAGCCAGGCTGCGGGCGGTTCGGGGTCGAACTCGCCCGCGGCCTGCCCCTTCGCGATCAGCCGGGTCAGCCGGTCCGTGACGGGCTCGTGCCGCGCCCGGTCGGCTTCGGCATGTGCAGGGGCGGCGCCGAGCTGGAGCAACGCGGGATGCCGCTCGAACAGCCGCCAGCCGATGTCCTGCAGTCGCATGAGAGCGTCGAGGGCAGGCCCGTCCTCGACTTCCGCCACGTCCATCGCCGCCATGGCTTCTTGCGTGACGCGGTCGGCGACGGCTTCCAGCAGTGCGTCGCGGGTGCCGAAGTGGGCGTAGACGGTCTGGCGGGTGACGCCGGCTGCTGCGGCGACGGCGGCCATGCCCGCATCGGGCCGCTCGGAGAGCAGTTTGACCGCGGCCCCGAGTACGGCCTCTCGACTCCGTTCGGCGTCGGCTCGAAGGCGATGCCGAACGGTCGGGCTGCTGTCTGGGGCACCTGCTGGAGACGGCAACTCTTACACCCTTGTTCCATCCGGTCGACGCGCATGTCTTACGGCGATGTAAGTGATCGTAGCGGGGCCGCGTGGACGGAGCGTCGGGCACTCACGCGCCGGACGGCCGTCATGACGACGACGCCGGCCGGGAGAGATCCGCTGCCGCACAGGGTGCCCCGCTGCCGGGCGGCGGGTGCTCGTCATCAGGCCGGCAGTCCGGCTTACGGCGGCGCGAGCCCGAACCCGTTCGCGTGGGCGGCGCGGCCGGGTGCGAAGATCGCTCGGTGACGACGTATCCGATACGCGCCTTCGGCGCCCGCCGCCCCTGCAGCCTCGTCGTCTGTCGCGGCTGCTGCTGCGGCGACGCGCGCAAGAACCCCGGTACCGACCACGCGGGACAACTGGCCAGGCTGCGGGACGCGGCGGCCGCGTCCGGCGGGCGGTTCACGGTGCGCACCAGTGACTGCCTGGGGCCCTGCGGGCAGGCCAATGTGATCGTCGTGCAGCCGTCGACCGAGGCGCGCCGGCGCGGCGCACGGGCCGCGTGGATCGGCTGGGCGCTCGACGACGACGCCACCGACGACGTACTGGCGTGGGTCGCGGCCGGCGGCCCCGGTGTCGCCGAGCCCCCGGCCACGCTCACGCTCCAGATGATCCCGCCGCCGTCCGGCGCCGTCGGCGCCCGGTAGGGAACGCGGCGGACGAGCGGCGAACCGCCCGCCGCGAGCCCCGGGCCGCGTCCGCCGCCCGGTCAGTCGGTGCCGAACTCCATCGCCGCGCGGTCGAGCATCTCGTCGTCGCCCTCGGCCTTGCCGCGGGAGGCGATGATCTCGGCGCCGCCCTGCGGCATCGCGCCGATCAGCCCCGTCGAGGCGGCCTGGGCCGCACCGATGAGCGTCTCGTGCGTGTTGCCGACGATGCCGAGACCGGCGTACTGCTCCAGCTTGGCGCGGGAGTCGGCGATGTCGAGGTTGCGCATGGTGAGCTGGCCGATCCGGTCCACCGGGCCGAACGCCGAGTCCTCGGTGCGCTCCATCGACAGCTTGTCCGGGTGGTAGCTGAACGCCGGGCCGGAGGTGTCCATGACCGAGTAGTCCTCGCCGCGCCGCAGCCGCAGCGTCACCTCTCCGGTGACCGCCGTGCCCACCCAGCGCTGCAGCGACTCGCGGATCATCAGCGCCTGCGGGTCGAGCCAGCGGCCCTCGTACATCAGGCGGCCGAGGCGCCGGCCCTCGTTGTAGTACTGCGCGAGGGTGTCCTCGTTGTGGATCGCGTTGACCAGGCGCTCGTACACGGTGTGCAGCAGCGCCATGCCCGGGGCCTCGTAGATGCCGCGGCTCTTGGCCTCGATGACCCGGTTCTCGATCTGGTCGGACATGCCCATGCCGTGGCGGCCGCCGATGGCGTTGGCCTCCATCACCAGCTCGACCGCGCTGGCGAACTCCTTGCCGTTGATCGTCACCGGGCGGCCCTGGTCGAAGCCGATCGTGACGTCCTCGGCGGCGATCTCGACCGACGGGTCCCAGAACCGCACGCCCATGATCGGGTCGACGGTCTCGACGCCGGTGTCGAGGTGCTCCAGGGTCTTGGCCTCGTGGGTGGCGCCCCAGATGTTGGCGTCGGTGGAGTACGCCTTCTCGGTGCTGTCGCGGTAGGGGAGGCCGTGGGCGATCAGCCACTCCGACATCTCCTTGCGGCCGCCGAGCTCGGAGACGAAGTCCGCGTCGAGCCACGGCTTGTAGATGCGCAGATGCGGGTTGGCGAGCAGACCGTAGCGGTAGAACCGCTCGATGTCGTTGCCCTTGAACGTCGAGCCGTCGCCCCAGATCTGTACGTCGTCCTCGAGCATCGCCCTGACCAGCAGGGTGCCCGTGACGGCGCGGCCGAGCGGCGTCGTGTTGAAGTAGGCGCGCCCGCCGGAGCGGATGTGGAACGCGCCGCACGTGAGCGCGGCCAGCCCTTCCTCGACCAGCGCCGCGCGGCAGTCGACCAGGCGCGCGATCTCGGCGCCGTACGCCGACGCACGGCCGGGCACCGACGCGATGTCGGGCTCGTCGTACTGGCCGATGTCGGCGGTGTAGGTGCACGGGACGGCGCCCTTGTCGCGCATCCACGCGACCGCGACGGAGGTGTCGAGTCCGCCGGAGAAGGCGATGCCGACGCGCTCGCCGGTGGGCAGGGAGGTGAGAACCTTGGACATGAGGAAGAGTATGCGGCAATTTGCATGATCATGCAATCACCGGGTCGGGTATGCAGTCAGTGGCCGGAGTCCGGCCGGAGCCGCTTGATGCCTGCCCCCAGGGCCCTGGCCGCCGCCACCGCGGCGCCCGCACGGAAGGACCCGGCCGGCGCAGGGGGCGCTCCCCGCCGGCCGGGTCCGCATCCCGTGCAGCGGGGCGCGTCACACCCCAGTGCCGAGGGCGATCCGCTCGTCGCCCGCATACACGTTCATGTTGGGACCCCGCAGAAAGCCGACCAGCGTGAGACCGGTCTCCGCGGCCAGGTCCACCGCCAGGGAGGAGGGCGCGGAGACGGCCGCCAGCACGGGGATGCCCGCCATCACCGCCTTCTGCGCCAGCTCGAACGACGCCCGGCCGGAGACCAGGAGGATCGACCGGGACAGCGGCAGCCGGCCGTCCTGGAGCGCCCGGCCGACGAGTTTGTCGACCGCGTTGTGCCGGCCGACGTCCTCGCGGACGTCGAGCAGCTCCCCTTCGGGCGAGAACAGCGCGGCCGCGTGCAGGCCCCCGGTCCGGTCGAAGACCCGCTGTGCCGCCCGTAGCCGGTCGGGGAGGCCGGCGAGCAGAGCGGGCTCGACGCGGACCGGGGGAGCATCGGCGATCGGATAGTGCGCGGTGGTGCGCACGGCGTCGAGGCTGGCCTTGCCGCACAGCCCGCACGACGACGTCGTGTAGACGTTGCGCTCCAGGGTGATGTCCGGCACCGGGACGCCGGCCGCGAGTGCCACGTCCACCACGTTGTACGTGTTCGAGCCGTCGTCCTTGGCACCCGCGCAGTACACGATCGACCGCACCTGCTCCCCGGAGTGGATCACGCCCTCGCTGACGAGGAACCCGGCGGCCAACGCGAAGTCGTCGCCCGGGGTGCGCATGGTGATGGCCAGCGGCTTGCCGTTCAGCCGGATCTCCAGCGGCTCCTCGGCCACCAGGGTGTCGGGACGGGTCGACACCGCCCCGTCCCGGATGCGGATGGTGCGGCGGCGCTCGGTGACCCGTCCCATGAGATCAGACCCGATTCTGTACGTGTTGGTAGCCGAAACGGCCCTTGATGCAGAGATTGCCGTGGGTCACCGGGTTGTCGTGCGGCGAGGTGACCTTGACGATCTCATTCTCCTGCACATGCAGGGTGAGGTTGCAGCCGACGCCGCAGTACGCGCACACCGTCGTCGTCTCGGTCTGCGCCGACTCGTCCCAGGTGCCGGCCGCCCGCATGTCGAACTCCGACTTGAAGGACAGCGCCCCGGTGGGGCACACCTCGATGCAGTTGCCGCAGTACACGCACGCCGAATCCGTGAGGGGCGCGTCGTGCTCCGTGGAGATACGGGAGTCGAAACCGCGGCCCGCGACGGCGATGGCGAACGTGTTCTGCCACTGCTCGCCGCACGCGTCGACGCACTTGTAGCAGAGGATGCACTTGTCGTAGTCGCGGACGTACAGGTCGTTGTCGATCTTCGGTTCCTCGTTCATCCGGGCCGCGTCCGCGCCGAACCGGTCCGGCTTCGCCTCGTACTCCTTGATCCACTCGGCGGCCCGTGGCGTCGTGGACAGATCGGTCGACGAGGCCAGCAGCTCCAGCACCACCTTTCGGCTGTGCCGGGCGCGCTCCGTGTCCGTCCGTACGGTCATGCCCGGCTCCGCGCGCCGGGAACAGGCGGGCGCGAGGGTCCGTGCCCCCTCGACCTCGACCACGCACACCCGGCAGGCGTTCTTGGGGGTGAGCGTGTCGCCCTGGCAGAGCGTCGGGATGTCCTTGCCCGCGGCACGGCACGCGTCGAGGATCGTGTCCCCCTCCGGGACCCGCACCTCCTGTCCGTCGAGGGTGAACTCGACGAGCCTGCGCGGCATGCGGAGTTCGATGGCGGTCATTCGTAGGCTCCCAGCCGGTCGATGGCGGATTCGACGGCGTTCCAGGCGGTCTGCCCGAGGCCGCAGATCGAGGCGTCCCGCATGGCCCGGCCGACCTCGCGCAGCAGCGCGATGTCGCCGGCGGCGTCGGCGCCGGTACGGTCCTTGATCCGGTGCAGCGCCTCCTCCTGGCGGACCGTGCCCACCCGGCAGGGCACGCACTGACCGCACGACTCGTCACGGAAGAACTCCGCGATGCGCAACAGGACACGGGGCAGTTCGACGGTCTCGTCGAGGACGAGGACCACACCCGACCCGAGGGTGGTGCCCGCCTCGCGGGTGCCCTCGAAGGTGAGGGGGATGTCCAGCTCGTCGGGGCGTACGAAGCTGCCGGCGGCGCCGCCGAGGAGGACCGTGCGGATGGTCCGCGGCGGTCCGGCCAGGTCGATCAGCTCGCGCAGAGTCACCCCGAACGGCAGCTCGTAGACACCGGGGCGGTCGACGTTGCCGGAGACACAGAACAGCTTCGTCTCCTCGGCGGCGGTCCTGCCGGTGAGGATGGGCAGGACGTTGACGAGCGTCTCGACGTTGTTCACCGCCGTCGGCTTGCCGAAGAGGCCCTTCTCCACGGGAAACGGCGGCTTGGTGCGGGGCTCGCCGCGGTAGCCCTCGATCGAGTTGAAGATCGCGGTCTCCTCGCCGCAGATGTAGGCGCCGGCGCCGCGCCGGATCTCGATGTCGAAGGCGTAGCCCTGGCCGAGGACGTCGTCACCGAGGAGCCCGCGGGCACGGGCCGAGTCGATGGCGTTCTGGAGGAGGGCCAGGGCACGCGGGTACTCGCCGCGGAGGTAGAGGAAGCCCTTGTGGGCGCCGATGGCATAGCCCGCGACGGTCATCGCCTCGATGAGCGCGTACGGGTCGCCCTCCATCAGGACCCGGTCCTTGAAGGTCCCGGGCTCGCTCTCGTCGGCGTTGCAGACGAGGTAGTGGGGGTGGTCGGGCTGCGACGCGGTCGCCTGCCACTTGCGTCCGGTGGGGAACGCGGCGCCGCCGCGGCCGACGAGGTTCGCCTCGGTGACCTCCCGGATGACTCCGGCGGGCCCGAGGGCGAAGGCACGGCGGAGGGCGGCGTAGCCGCCGATCGCCCGGTAGTCGTCGAGGGACGTCGGGTCGGTGACACCGACGCGCCGGAGCAGCGTCAGGCTCTCGGACCCGGCCTGGGGAACGGCGGCGGCGGCCTGGGGCTCCGGGGGCGCGGATTCCGGGGCGGTGGTGGCGGTGGCGAGTGCGGCGGGGGTGGCGGGGGCGACGACTGCGGTGGCGTACGCGGGGACGCCGCCCCCGGCCGCCGGCGCCGCCGGATCGGCATTTTCAGCCCGGCTGGGGGCACCACCCACGGCCGCCGGGCCGTAGGGGGAGATTGAGGACACCGCCGAAGGCGGTACGGGGTCCGGGGCGGAGCCCCGGTTTCGGGATGGGGGTACCTCCCACGCCGCCAGACGTAGGGGGAGGGCGGGGTGGGGAACGGCCCCGCGCAGCGGCCCCGCCCCCGCCCCCGCCGCCCCCGCCCCCGCCGCCCCCGCCCGGACCAGCAGCGCCGCCGGCGCCCGCTCGCACAGCCCCAGGCAGGGGCTCGGCTGCACCGCCACGTCCGCGCCGAGGCCGTCCGCCACCGCCAGGGAACCGCCGCGCGCCGCGCACGCCAGGTCCGTGCAGACGTGCAGCACCTTCGCCGGCCGGGGCCGCACCGAGAACATGGAGTAGAAGGTCGCCACCCCGTACGCCTCCGCCGGAGGCACGGACAGCCGCCGGCAGATGTAGTCGAGCGCCCCCTCGCTCAGCCACCCCACCCGGTCGTTGACCGCGTGCAGCGCCGGCAGCAGCAGGTCACGGCGGTCCCGGGCCGCTGCCGCCCCGCCCCGCGCCCAGCGCAGTTCGTCCGAGGCGCGCTCGTTGCCGCCCTCCCAGCCGGTCTCGGGCGGGCCGAGCAGCGCGTCGACCGCCTCCCGTTCCTCGTCCGTCGCCTTCGCCGCGTCCGTGAACTTCAGGTCCATGCGGGCACCAGCTTCTCGATCCGTACCGCGGACGCCTTGAACTCCGCCGTTCCCGCGATCGGGCAGTTCGCCTCGATCGTCAGGGCGTTGGTGTCGACCTCGTCGGGGAAGTGCATCGTCATGAAGGCGAGTCCCGGCCGCAGCCCGGGGTCGACCCACACCGGCGCCGTGACCGAGCCGCGCCGCGAGGAGACGCGTACCTCCTCGCCGACCCGCACCCCGTACGCCTCCGCGTCCTCCGGGCAGAGCTCGATGTACTCGCCGCGCCGCAGCGGAGAGGCGAAACCGCCGCTCTGCACACCGGTGTTGTACGAGTCGAGCCGCCGCCCGGTCGTCAGCCGCAGCGGGTACGCCTCGTCGGTGAGGTCCACCGGCGGGTCGTGCCGTACGAGTCCGAACGCGGCCGGCATGCCCCGCCTGGCCGGGTCCTTCTCCCACAGCCTGCCGTGCAGGAAACTCGACGGCAGTTCCTCGGTGTCGGGACAGGGCCACTGCAGGCCCTGGTGCTCGTCCAGCCGCTCGTACGTCATGCCGAAGTGGTCGGGGGACAGAGAGCGCAGCTCGTTCCAGACGGCCTCCGAATCGGCGAACTTCCAGTCGTGGCCGAGCCGTTCCGCGAGGTCGCAGATGATGGTGATGTCCTCGCGCGCCTCGCCGGGCGGGACGAGCGCGGCCCGTACCCGCTGCACGCGGCGCTCGCTGTTGGTGGTCGTGCCGTCCGTCTCCGCCCAGCCGGCCGTGGCGGGCAGGACGACATCGGCGAGTTCCGCGGTCCTGGTCAGGAAGATGTCCTGCACCACCAGGTGGTCGAGGGATTCGAGCCGCCGCACGGCCTGGCCGGTGTCGGCCTCCGACTGGGCGGGATTTTCGCCGATGCAGTACACGGCGCGCAGTTCGCCGCTCTCCATCGCCTCGAACATCTCGGTCAGGGTCTTGCCGTAGCGGGGCTGGATGGCGGCGCTCCAGGCGCGTTCGAACTTCTCGCGGGTCGCGGGGTGGAGGATGTCCTGGAAGCCGGGGAGCCGGTTGGGGATGGCGCCCATGTCGCCGCCGCCCTGCACGTTGTTCTGGCCGCGCAGCGGCTGGACCCCTGCGCCGTAGCGGCCGACGTGGCCGGTGAGCAGGGCGAGGTTGATGAGCGCCCGGACGTTGTCGGTGCCGTTGTGGTGCTCGGTGATGCCGAGCGTCCAGCACAACTGGGCGCGTTCGGCGGTCGCGTAGGCGTGGGCGAGCTCGCGGATCGCCGCGGCCGGCACGCCGGTCACCTTCTGCGCGGCGCTCAGCGTCCACGGCTCGACGAGCCGCGCGTACTCCTCGAAGCCGGTCGTCGCCCGCTCCACGAAGGCGCGGTTGACCAGACCCGCGTGGATGATCTCGCGTCCGACGGCGTGGGCGAGCGGGATGTCGGTGCCGACGTTGAGGCCGAGCCAGCTCTCCGCCCACTCGGCGGTCGACGTGCGGCGCGGGTCGACGGCGTACATCGTCGCCCCGTTCCGTATGCCCTTCAGCACGTGCTGGAAGAAGATCGGGTGCGCGAAACGCGCGTTGGAGCCCCACATCACGATCAGGTCGGTGTGGTCGACCTCCTCGTACGAGGAGGTGCCGCCGCCGGATCCGAACACGGCGGAGAGGCCCGCCACGCTGGGCGCGTGGCAGGTGCGGTTGCACGAGTCGACGTTGTTGGTGCCCATCACGACCCGGGTGAACTTCTGCGCCACGTAGTTCATCTCGTTCGTCGCCCGGGCGCAGGACAGCATCGCGAACGCGTCGGGGCCGTACGTCTCGCGGGTGCGGCGGAAACCGCTCGCGGCCCGCTCCAGCGCCTCGTCCCAACTCCCCCTGCGCAGTCGCCCGTCGGCGTCGCGGACCAGTGGATGGGTGAGCCTCGGGTACTGCTTCTGCGGCTTCTTCTTCATGCGGCACTTCCTGATGCGGCGGTAGTGGCGAGGAGGTCGGCCAGTGCGTGCACGGCGCACAGCTTCGGTACGGGGGTCTTCGTCAGCGCGGCCAGTTCGACGACGGCCGCGAGGAGGACGTCCAGTTCGAGCGGCTTGCCCTTCTCCAGGTCCTGGAGGGTCGACGTCTTGTGGTCGCCGACGCGCTCGGCGCCGGCGAGCCGCCGCTCGACGGAGATCTTGGGGTGGCAGCCGACGGCGGCCGCGACCTCCAGCGTCTCGTACATCATCGTCTCGACCAGCGCCTTGGTGTCCCGGTGGCGGCAGATCTGCGCCATGGTGGCCCGGGAGAGGGCGCTGATCGGGTTGAAGGAGATGTTGCCGAGCAGCTTGATCCAGATGTCGTTGCGCAGATCCGGTTCGACGGGGCACTTGAGCCCGCCGGCGGTCATCGCGTCGCTGAACTCGACGCACCGCCGCGACACGGTCCGGTCCGGCTCGCCGATCGAGAACCTGGTGCCCTCCAGGTGCCGTACGACGCCCGGCGCCTCGAGCTCCGTCGCGGCGTAGACGACGCAGCCGATGGCGCGCTCGGGCGGCAGGGTGGCGCTGACCGTGCCGCCCGGGTCGACGCTCTCGATGCGGCGGCCGCTGTACGGGCCGGGCAGGCCGTGGAAGTACCACCAGGGGATGCCGTTCTGCGCGGCGATCACGGAGGTGCTCCCGTGCAGCAGCGGGTGCACCAACGGGCCCGACGCGGCGTACGAGTTGGCCTTGAGGCCGAGGAAGACATGGTCGACGGGTCCGACCGAGGCCGGATCGTCGGTGGCGTGGGGCCGTGCGGTGAAGTCACCGCGGGGGCTGAGCACGCGGACGCCGTCGCGGCGCATGGCCGCGAGGTGTGCGCCGCGGGCGATGAGATGGACCTCGGCGCCGGCGCGGTGGAGCGCGGCCCCGACATATGCGCCGATGGCTCCGGCGCCGACAACTGCGACTTTCACGGGGCTCTCCGTTCGGATGACGACCGAGCGAGGGCGGAAGTGATGAGGGTGAGTCGACAGAATATTGTCTACAGTATGCTTTCACGTTGGGTCAAGAGTCGTGCCTGACCGTGCCTGCCTCGGTGCCGGCGCCGGTCGGGCGCGGTCCGGCCGCGGTCGCGTCGTGGTCCAGCCGCGGTCGCGTCGCGGTGGGGATCCTTCGGGAAGCTCCAAAGTCCGGGCCCGGAAGCTGTGGGATCACTTGCCGTCGTACCGGTCGGTAGCAGCCAAGACTGGGTGACTCCTGACTTCTGATCGAGGAGAAGCCATCCATGACCGGCACACGTGTCGTCGCGCTCGGGCACTACCAGCCCGCCAAAGTGCTCACCAACGACGACCTGGCGGCCATGGTCGACACCAGTGACGAGTGGATCCGCAGCCGGGTCGGGATCAGGACCCGCCATGTGGCGGGCCCCGACGAGCCGGTGGACGAACTCGCCGCCCACGCCGCCGCCAAGGCGCTGGCCGCTGCCGGACTCACCCCCGCCGACATCGACCTGGTCCTCGTCGCGACGTCCACCGCCGTCGACCGGTCGCCCAACACCGCCGCGCGGGTCGCGGCACGCCTCGGCATGGGCTCGCCCGCGGTAATGGACCTCAACGTCGTCTGCGCCGGCTTCACCCACGCGCTCGCCACCGCCGACCACACCCTGCGGGCGGGAGCCGCGACCCGGGCCCTGGTCGTCGGGGCCGACAAGATGGCCGACATCGTCGACTGGACCGACCGCTCGACGTGCGTACTCGTCGGCGACGGCGCGGGCGCGGCGGTGGTCGAGGCCGTCCCGGCCGGTCAGGAGGCGGGAATCGGCCCGGTGCTGTGGGGATCGGTCCCCGAGATGGGGAACGCCGTACGGATCGAGGGCACGCCGGCGCGCTTCGCGCAGGAGGGCCAGTCCGTCTACCGGTGGGCGACCACGCAGCTGCCGCCGATCGCCCGTAAGGTCTGCGAACGGGCGGGCGTCACCCCGGAGGGCCTGGCGGCGGTCGTCCTGCACCAGGCCAATCTGCGGATCATCGAGCCGCTCGCGCACAAGATCGGCGCGGTCAACGCGGTCGTCGCCCGTGACGTCGTCAACTCCGGCAACACCTCGGCCGCGTCGATCCCGATGGCGCTGTCCAAACTGGTCGAGCGCGGCGAGATCGAGTCGGGCGACCCGGTCCTGCTCTTCGGCTTCGGCGGAAACCTGTCGTACGCGGGCCAGGTGATCCGCTGCCCCTGAGTTTCACGGGCAGACTGGCGGGATGGTGACGAAGCGAAGCGCCGGGCTGCTGCTGTGGCGGCGGCGTCCGGATGGTGTCGAGGTGCTCATCGCCCACATGGGCGGCCCGTTCTGGCAGTCGCGCGACGAGGCGGCCTGGTCGATCCCGAAGGGCGAGTACGAACCGGACGAGGAGCCGATGGCCGCCGCGCGGCGGGAGTTCGAGGAGGAGCTCGGGCTCCAGGCGCCGTCCGGGGACTGGCATCCGCTCGGCGAGGCCCGGCAGTCGAGCGGCAAGCTCGTGACCGTGTGGGCGATGGAGGGCGACCTCGACACGTCCCTCGTCGTGCCGGGCACCTTCACCATGGAGTGGCCGAGGGGCTCCGGCGAGATGCGCGAGTTTCCCGAGATCGACCGGGCGGAGTGGTGCGGCGTGGAGGCGGCGAGGCCGAAACTGGTGAGCGGCCAGCGGGTCTTCCTGGAGCGACTCGCTCCGCTCCTGTGACGGCGGGGGTGGCGGGCTCCGCTCCCCTGACCGGCGCCGCCCGCTCGGCGGCTACGCTGTGCGACGTGACGGGCGTCTCGTGTCACAGCACGATCGTGATCGGTAGACTGTAGACGATAGTCAATTCCAGGATCATTGCCCGCAGCTCGTCCGCCCCGTCGCCCGGAAGGGGACCGCCGATGTTGTCCGCAGGACTGCCGCAGGGAACCGTGCCCAAGTTGGAACGGCCCGGCCCACTGCGCGAGCGTGTGTACGAGGCACTGCTGGAGCTGATCACCACCCGCGCGCTCCGGCCCGGCCAGCATCTGGTCGAGAGCGAGCTCGCCGGTCACCTGGGCGTCTCGCGCCAGCCCGTCCGCGAGGCGCTGCAACGTCTCAACACCGAGGGGTGGGTCGATCTCCGCCCCGCCCAGGGCGCGTTCGTCCACGAGCCCACCGAGTCGGAGGCCGACCAGCTGCTGTCCGTCCGCACGCTGCTGGAGGCCGAGGCCGCCAGACTCGCCGCCGCGAACTCGGGCAAGGCCGGCATCGAGGCCCTGGAGACGCTGTGCGCCAAGGGCGAGCAGGCCGTCGCGGACGACGACGTCGACCTGGCCGTGGCGACCAACGCGGAGTTCCACGCCAAGGTCATGGAGCTCGCCGGCAACCTCGTCCTGGCGGAGCTCGCCGGGCAGGTCGACCGCCGCGTCCGCTGGTACTACACCCCGGTCGCCCGGCAGCGTGGACGCCAGTCGTGGATCGAGCACCGCGAGTTGATCGCGGCGATCTCCGCCCGCGACGAGAAGCGCGCGACGGAGATCATGCGCGCCCACACGGAGCACACGCGCACGACCTACCACCAGCGCGAACAGCCCTGATGGGGTAGCACTCCGCTGGAGTGCGAGTACCTGGTGGCGTGACGTGGGCGGTGGATGGGCCCAGGTGTCAGGGATGCCAGAGCCGGAGGTTCACTGCCTCTGGCTTCGACGGAGAGCTGCCGTGGGGCGAGAGATCGGGACCCGTACGCCGGTCAGCGAAACCGGGCAGTCTGTGGACCTGCCCTGAACTCGAGGGCACCACTGACCCGGCCACGCTCGTCCCGGTCGAGACGATGGGGCGGCTCGCTGCCCGCATCGTGCGTTCATCCTGCACACCGTCGACTACGCCACCTGCGAGCAGGTCGCCGTACGGTTCATCCCACCGCCGGGCGGCCGGCCCCGCGAATGGAGCAGCGTGACGAACATCGCGTGGGACACCTACTCGAAGCCGCTCGTGTCCGCCGATGCCGCGTGTCGACAGTCCGGGGCGACGAAGCTGTCACCCGACCTCGCGCAACCTGCCGGTGCGGACTTCGTAGACAAAGCCGCGGATGGCGTCCTCGTGGATGAGGAACGGGCTTTCCCGGACGCGGGCCACGGAGCGGCGCACTTGTTCCTCCAGGTCGCTGAAGGCGTGGAAGTCGAACGGCACCTCAGCCCCTGTCTCGCTCTCCACCTGCCGTTTCAGGTCGTCATCCTGGAAGGTGAGCATCCCGCACTCGGTGTTGTGGACAAGCATGATCTCTCGTGTTCCGCCGACGCGTTGAGAAATGACGAGCGACCGGATGGTGTCTTCCGTGACCACGCCACCGGCGTTCCGGATGACGTGCGCGTCCCCCTCTTCAAGGCCGAGCATCTTGTGGATGTCAAGCCGAGAATCCATGCAGGCGATGACGGCCAGGCGCATTCTCGGCGGCCGCGGAGGATCGAGGTCCTTGTACGCTGCCGCGAACGCAGCGTTCATTTCGAGCACGTCGTCGATGGCACTCATCGTGCTTCCTCCAGGCGTACGCCTCGTCACGGCCGGGCCGGGCGCAGCCCAGGAGCTGATCGTCGCCGCTGCCCCGGCAGGCACCATGAGAGACGGTGAGGGACATTGCATGTCATCTCCTTCGTACATGCCGTCCCCACTGGCCAACCAGCACCATGCCCGGCCGCGCCGCCGGGATCACGCGGGCGGTGCAGCGACCGCGGTGAACGGCGTCGGCTCGGTGCCCGTCCAGCGGTGCAGTACGGCCTGGCCCGTCTGCCGGGTGACACGGCCGTCGTGGTCCTTGGCCGCCTCGCCCACGTAGAACTGGCCGTCGTCGAGCGCGACCAGCCCGAACTGCCCCGGCGAGTCCCAGCCGTAGGTGTCCGACCGCGCATGGTGGACTCCCTGTGGAAGCAGGTCCAGCAGCTGCCCTTGCTCCGGCTCCGGCTGACCCCGAAGCGGCCCGGGCTCCGGAACGCGGTCGCCGTCGACCACGAAGAGGGACGAGTCGGGGAAGGTGGTCTTGGTTCCCTTGTACGTGGCCATCAGCCACCGGCGGCTGTGCGCGTCGTACTCGAGGTTCTGCACACCGTAGGTCGTGTTCCCCGTGTACACGAAGTACTTGCCGTCGGGCTCGGAGGGCCCGCTGCGGTGCGGCTGTGACTCCGTCAGAGGCCGCTGGAGCGCGCTCCAGTCGCGGATGTCGTACTGGAGCAGGACCTGATGGTCATTGTCCGTGCGGCCGGTGTGGGGGTACACCCCGTAGGCGACGGTCAGCTTCTGCTGCCCGCCCTTCTTCCCGAACGCCGGGCCGAACGCCAGCCCGTCGATGCCGCTGCACCCGTAGCGGTGGTCCGCCGTGCGCGCGGTGTTGCCGTCGAAGGCGCCGTCGCCGTCCATGTCGGCCGTGTAGTCGTCCACCACCTCCTGGAGGTGAACGGTGGACACGACCCCGCTGGTGGCGGCGTCCATGTCCATCCGGTTGATCCGGTCGCCGTCCAGGATCGCGATGTAGAAGGCCTTCTCCTCCTTGTACTCCAGCGAGCCGTAGACCCGCCGGTCGTCCGTGTTGAAGTCGAGATCACCCAGATGCCCGGCGAAACCGGTGACCGAGCCGACCGGACGTCCCTCCAGGTCTGTCTTGACCAGGAGGTTGGTGAACGAGAAGTACATGAATCCCTTGCGGTCCAGGGCCATGCCCTGCAGGTGCCCGGACTGCCAGCTACCGCCGTCGATCCTGAGCGGTCGTCCGGGTGCGTTGCCCGGTGGTTCACCGCCCCCCGCGACGGCCAGGGTGCCGGCGATCGCGGCCGTCGAGCAGGCAGCGACGGACAGCAAGCCGTAGAAGCGCGACTTCTTTTTGACGGTCCCTCCCCGTGTTCCGGGAGCCCGGACCACGCCCGCCAGGGGGCGTCCACGCATCCCACGTGTCGCCACACACAGGAGGAAGCCCAAGCTCTACAGCGGGCTCCCGGCCACCCAACAGTCGTGCGACAGGCGGCAGACCGTTTTCGCGTCCGATTCTATCCGGCTTCCCGACCGCCGCGACCCTCCTCACCCGGTGGTCCGGCGACCCGCCGTCCGCACCCCCGCGGTCGTGTGGAGCCCCCGAACGCGTCGACGGCGTGCGGGCACGCTTCCGGGCAGGTGCTTCATGACCGTCCTCGGTGTCCGATGCCGGACGACGGGCGCGTGGCCCGGGCCGATTACATTGGATCAGTCCCGCGGGCTGAGGCTGTCGTTCATGATGTCCGTGTGGCTCACCGCATCAGTGCTCTGATCTCGTTCTTCGGCGTTCTTGCCTGCATGGTGCTGCTTGTGGGCGCCGTCCGTCAGTACGGCTCCGGGGCATCGGCTCTCTGGATCGTGGCCGGAGCTTTGCTCGTCCTCAGCGCCTTGTACGTGTTTGTGCGGGATGTGCTGCGACTTCGCACGGGGCAGAGGAGCTGATGAGGTTGCCGTTCCGATCGTGTTTGTCTGCGCTGCCGTAGACGCGTTCCGCGGACCGGACACCCCAGGCACGCGGTGCGGCGGCGGCCGTCAACCGCACTGCCACGTGAACATCGCCCGGTCAAAGCACCGCTCGGTCAGATCCTGCGAACGATCAGCCCAGTAAAGAGCTCCAGCGTCGCCCCGCATCATGTCAGCGGCGTCCTCGCTGTCGAATTGGGCGAGGAGCAGCCAACTGGCCGCTTCGTCGGACACCCCGCGGGTCGTCCCAGGGCACCGCCCCGTCCAGGGCCGCCTCAGCGACCTCGTCGAGGAAGTTTTGCGAACAGAGGGAGGTGGCCGCCGGTAGGCCGCCGAGTCGGCCGGCCGGCGGGTCGACGGGCGCGACGTCTTCGCGCCGTGCCCGGGTATGCCGATGAGGAATTACGGGTTCTCCCTCTCCTCGTGACGCCGTCCTGCGTGTCAGACTCTGCGGCGATCGCTCCCCAGGCGATCCTTCCCTCCGGCCCGGCGGGCCGGGGGAGACCCAAGCGACACACGGAATCACGCGAACCATGTGAAAGGGATCGCAACGTGAAGAGATCTGTCGTGAGCATGACCCTCGGGTCGGTGCTCACCGCCCTCCTCGCCGCCGGGCCACAGCCCGCCGCCGCGCAGGACGCCAGGGACGCCTCGCCGGAAGCCGCCGGAGCCACCGCTGCCGCGCACCGCTCCGACAACCGTCCCGGACCGCTCACGAAGCAGCGCACCGAGCTGCGCAAGCAGGCGATAGACAGGATCGCCGAGGGGAAGGCCAAGGCCGACGCCCGCGGCGTCGTCGAGGTCGCGCCCGGCAAGTTCGTGGAGACCGAGACCACGACAGCCGTCCGCCAGGAGAAGATCCTCACCATCCTCTCCGAGTTCGGCGACCAGAGCGCCGGCAAGTACGGCACCGTCCCCGGCCCGCTGCACAACGAGATCGCCCGGCCCGACCGCAGTGTGGACAACTCCAACGCCTGGACCGCCGACTTCAACAAGACGTACTACGAGAACCTCTTCAACGGCTCCGGCGAGTCCATGAAGACGTACTACGAGAAGCTGTCGAACGGCCGCTACTCGGTGACCAACACCGTCGAGGACTGGGTCAAGGTCCCCTACAACGCCTCCTGGTACGGGGACAACGCCGTCGAGGACAGCGGCGGTGCGTGGGCCTTCGTCGAGGACACCGGCAACGCCTGGTGGGACGCCCAGATCGCGGCCGGCAAGACTCCCGCCGAGATCGACGCCCATCTCGCCCAGTTCGACGTCTGGGACCGCAACGACTGGGACCACGACGGCAACTTCGACGAGGCCGACGGCTACATCGACCACTTCCAGGCCGTCCACGCCGGCATGGGCGAGGACGCCGGCGGCGGTGCACAGGGCGAGGACGCCATCTGGTCCCACCGCTGGTACGTCAACGGCGACGACTACGGCCTGACCGGCCCGGACGTGTCCGGCACCCAGAACAAGGCAGGCGGCGCGCGTATCGGCCAGTCCAAGTACTGGCTCGGCGACTACACCACCGAGGGCGAGAACGGCGGGCTCGGCGTCTTCTGCCACGAGTTCGGCCACGACCTCGGCCTGCCGGACTACTACGACACGGGCGGCGGCGAGAACTCCACCGCCTTCTGGACCCTGATGAGCTCCGGCTCCTGGCTGGGCCACGGCGCAGCGGCGAACGCCGGCATCGGCACCCACCCGGGACTGATGGGTGCCGAGGAGAAGATGTTCCTGGGCTGGCTGGACTACGCGGACGCCCCGCTCGGCACATCGGGAAGCTTCACCCTCAACCCGGCCCAGCTCCAGGTCACCGGCAAGGAGCAGGCCGTCCGCGTCGCGCTCCCCGACAAGACCACCAGCACCTACTACGCCACCCCCACCTCGGGCAGCCACGCCTGGTGGACCGGCTCGGCCGACGGGCTCAACCAGTCCATCACCCGGTCCGTCCCGGCCACCTCGCGTGTCACCGTCAAGGCCGGCGCCTGGTACGAGATCGAGGCCGACTACGACTACCTCTTCGCCGAGTACTCCCTCGACGGCGGAGCGAACTGGCAGCGTGCGGGCGCGGCCGTGGACGGCTCCTCCGGCGGCAAGTGGACGACGCTGCGCTACTCCTACGACTCCCAGGGCAAGCCGTCGCTGTTCCGCTTCCGCTACCAGACCGACGGCGGTGTGCACTTCGCCGGCGCGTTCCTCGACGACATCACGTTCTCGTCCGGCGGCACCACCCTGCTGACCGACGACGTCGAGCAGGGCACGGGCGGCTGGACCGCCGACGGCCGCTGGAAGATCTCGACCGGCACGGAGACGGCCACCCACCCGCGCTACTACCTCATCGAGAACCGCGAGTACGTCGGCAGCGACGCGCTGCTCGCCGAAGGCCCCTACCAGTTCAGCAAGGGCATCACGGCACCGAACTGGGTCGAGTTCTTCAAGTACCAGAACGGCATGCTGGTCTGGTACGTCGACCGGTCGTACGACGACAACAACGTCAGCGCGCACCCCGGCGGCGGCTCGGCCATGGCCGTCGACGCCCGCCCGGCGCCGTTCCGCTACGACGACGGCACCGCGCCGAGCAACCGTCGTCAGCCCTTCGACGCCACCTTCGGCCTGGAGGCCACCGACGCGACCTGTCTCCACAAGGAGGTCCTGTCGGGCAACGGACCGAACCAGACCGTGGTGACGAAGGCGGCCTGCGCGCCGTCGGTCCCGGGTATCCCGGTCTTCGACGACACCGACCCGAACGCGTACTACGACACCTCGGCCCCGCAGGCCAGCGTCAAGGTCGCGGGCCACGGCGTGAAGGTCACGGTGACCGGCGACGCGGGTGACGACCTGACGGTCAGCGTGGTCAACCCGGCCGCGCACTGACGCCCGGCCGGCACGGTGCCGGGTGGGTCGCCCCCGATCGGGGGCGACCCACCCGGCGTGTCAGGACTCGTGCCCTCGTGGCTTCCTCCGGTCCGGCCACGCCTCCCACGCGAGCTTCGCGGTGAGCCCCGAAGGGCCCAGGATCAGTGCGAGGCCGATGAGGATGCCCAGAACGGCGAAGACCCGGTGCGCGTCGGGGGACGAGACGATCGGGCTCCCGAGATCGGCAGGGCCGTAGCGGACCCGGACGTCACTGCCCACGGGGTCGTCACCCGTGACCCGGGTCCGGTACCGCGTACCGTCGACCGTGTACTCGACGGTCATCTTCTCGACGTCGCCGGTTCCCGGCCCGCCCCCCGGACACGGAACTCCGTGCCACGACCGACCCGGCGGCGGTGGCGGAGACGGCGGAGGCGTCGCGCAGCATGTCCGTCCCCTCGAGGACGGCGGCGCTGCCCGTCAGGACGAAGAGCGGCAGGATCGCCGCGAGGGCCGACACTCCTATGGCCTTCCCCGACTTGCGTGCCCATGCCGGCACCTGCCGTCTCGCCCTCATGACCGGCCCCCGTGCTCGACGTCGTGAGCAACCCCTGCTCGGTGCAGGTATGCCCGGTCCCTGGGGGAGGCATGTCCTCCGCCCCGCCGACACCCCTGGCCGCGGCCGGGGTTACGCACTCTGCAAGGCCGGTGGCACACCTCGACCGGTCGCGTCGCCGGGCTTTGTCTTGAGTGTGGAGAAAGTTGGGTCGGATCTGTGCGCAAGTTCTTCCCAGTTCGGTAAAGCGCTGCTACGTTCCCCTCGAAAGCCCGACGGAACCAGCCGACCGGGGTCCCCAGCCGAAGGCCAGGGGAGGGGAGGGGCACGTGAGACGGATGACCGCTCGACCTGCGAACGCGCATCAGGCGCGACTGCTGCGCCTGCTGCGTGACGGTGGGCCCAACTCCCGTGCGCAGCTGGGCGATCAGGTGGACTTGTCGCGTTCCAAGCTCGCCGTCGAGGTGGACCGGCTGCTGGAGACCGGGCTCGTCGTCGCCGACGGGCTCGCCGCCTCCAGGGGTGGCCGTCGCTCGCACAACATCCGGCTCGCGCCCGCGCTCCGATTCCTCGGCGTCGACATCGGCGCCACCTCGATCGACGTCGCCGTCACCAACGCGGAGCTGGAGGTCCTGGGACATCTCAACCACCCCATGGACGTGCGCGAAGGGCCCGTCGCCATCTTCGAGCAGGTGCTGTCGATGGCCGCGAAGCTCAAGGCGTCCGGTCTCGCGGAGGGATTCGACGGCGCCGGCATCGGGGTCCCCGGCCCGGTCCGCTACCCGGAGGGCGTGCCCGTCGCGCCCCCGATCATGCCCGGTTGGGACGGCTTCCCCGTACGGGAGGCGCTCAGCCAGGACCTCGGCTGCCCCGTCATGGTCGACAACGACGTGAACCTGATGGCGATGGGGGAGCAGCACGCGGGCGTCGCACGCTCGGTGGGCGACTTCCTCTGCATCAAGATCGGAACCGGCATCGGCTGCGGGATCGTGGTCGGCGGCGGCGTCTACCGGGGTACGACCGGCAGCGCCGGCGACATCGGCCACATCCAGGTCGAGCCGGACGGCCGGGCCTGCGCCTGCGGCAACCGGGGTTGTCTGGAGGCCCACTTCAGTGGCGCCGCCCTGGCCCGCGATGCCGAGGACGCGGCACGTGCCGGACGCTCGGTGGAGCTCGCCGCACGGCTGGAGGCGGCCGGGCAGCTCACGGCCGCGGACGTGTCGGCCGCGGCGGCGGCCGGTGACCCCACCGCCCTGGACCTCATCCGGGAGGGAGGCAACCGCCTCGGCCAGGTCATCGCCGGGCTCGTCAGCTTCTTCAACCCCGGTCTCGTCGTCATCGGCGGCGGTGTGACCGGTCTCGGCCACACACTGCTGGCCAGCGTACGCACCCAGGTCTACCGGCAGTCACTGCCGCTGGCCACCGGCAACCTTCCCATCGTGCTGGGCGAGTTGGGGCCGACCGCCGGGGTCATCGGCGCGGCCCGGCTCATCAGCGACCACCTGTTCTCGCCGGCCTGACCGGGCCGGACGACACGTAAGGCACCACCCGCAGCACCGCACCACCGCAGCAGCGCAGCACCCGCACTGGTCGCGTGACGCCCACGCCACGCCCGCTCCACCCGTACGCCCCGGCATGTCACACGCCAGGGGCGTCCGAGAGCCGCCCACAACCGCTCCGCAGTCATCCGCACCCGCATCCGTATCCCGACCCGCCCTGCCCGGTCACCGGCCGTACCCGCCGAGGGGATTCGTCATGGCACCAGAACCACCCCTGCTCACCATGTCCGGCATCACCAAGTCGTTCCCCGGCGTCCGCGCCCTGGACGGCGTGGACCTCGAGGTCATGGCCGGCGAAGTCCACTGCCTCCTCGGCCAGAACGGCGCCGGCAAGTCCACCCTGATCAAGGTCCTCGCCGGGGCCCACCAGCCGGACGGCGGTGAGATCACCTGGCGGGGCGAGCCCGTGTCCCTCAGGTCGCCGATCGCCGCCATGCGGCTCGGCATCGCCACCATCTACCAGGAACTCGACCTGGTCGAAGGGCTGTCCGTCGCGGAGAACGTCTTCCTCGGGCACGAGCCGACGTCCGCCGGCTTCGTCGTCCGCGGCTCCGCCGCCCGGAGCGCCACCGCCGCACTGCTGAAACGCCTCGGCCATGCGGAGATCGACCCGACCCGTCTCGTCGGCGACCTGTCCGCCGCCCAGCAGCAGATCGTCTCCATGGCCCGCGCCCTCTCCCACGACGTGCGCCTGATCGTGATGGACGAGCCGTCGGCCGCGCTCGACCCGGACGAGGTCGACAACCTCTTCAGGATCGTGGGCGACCTTACGGCCGACGGCGTCGCCGTCGTCTACATCTCCCACCGCCTGGAGGAGATCCGCCGCATCGGCGACCGGGTCACCGTCCTCAAGGACGGCCGGGCCGTCGCCGTGGGGCTGCCGGCCGAGTCCACCCCGACCCGTGACGTCGTCGCGCTGATGACCGGGCGCAATGTCGAGTACGTCTTCCCCGAGCGGCCGGACAGCGCTGTCGCGGCGGCGAAGGAGCCGGTGCTGCGGGTCGAAGGACTCACCCGCCGCGGCGAGTTCGCGCCCGTCGACCTGGAGCTGCGCCCCGGCGAGATCGTCGGCCTCGCCGGCCTCGTCGGCTCCGGCCGCAGCGAGATCCTGGAGACGATCTACGGTGCGCGCAGGGCGGACGGCGGTCGCGTCCTCGTGGACGGGGCCGTGCTGCGGCCCGGCAGCGTGCGGGCCGCGGTCCGCGCCGGCATCGGGCTCGCCCCCGAGGAGCGCAAGGCGCAGGGGCTGCTGATGCTCGAGTCCGTCACCCGCAACGTGTCCGTCTCGACCCTCTCGCGCTTCTCCCGCGCCGGCTGGCTCGACCGCCGCGCCGAGCGCGCCGCCGCCCAGCGGGCGACCAGGGAGCTCTCCCTGCGCCCCGACGACCCTGACGCCCGCATCCGCACCCTGTCCGGCGGCAACCAGCAGAAGGCGGTGCTCGCGCGCTGGCTGCTGCGCGGCTGCAAGGTGCTGCTGCTCGACGAGCCGACCCGGGGCGTCGACGTCGGCGCCAGGGCAGAGCTCTACGCCGTGATCCGCCAACTGGCCGACGAGGGCCTCGCCGTACTTCTCGTATCCAGCGAAGTGCCCGAAGTCCTGGGCCTCGCCGACCGGGTGCTGGTGCTCCGTGAAGGCAGCGTCGTACACACGGCGGACGCCCGGGAGCTCGACGAGCACCGCGTACTCGATCTTGTGATGGAAGGGAGCTGAGACGGCATGACGCAGCCGGCCACCCCGGCGCAGCAGGACGCGCCGATGCCCGCCGCCAAGTCCGCACCGGACAAGGGAGGTCCAGGCCGTCCGCTGGGACTGCGCCTCGACGTCCGCAACCTGTCGCTGCTCGGTGTTCTCGCCGTGCTCGTCGCGGTGGGCGGAATCACCAAGCCCGACGAGTTCCTCGCCACGAGCAATCTGCAGCTCGTCCTCACCCAGGCGTCCGTCATCGGTGTCGTCACCGTCGGCATGACCTTCGTCATCACCAGCGGCGGCATCGACCTGTCCGTCGGCGCGATCGTGGCCCTGGCCTCCGTATGGGCGACGACGGTGGCCACGCAGGAGTTCGGCTTCGCGGGCATCCTGTTCACCGCCCTCATCGTCGGTGTGGGCTGCGGACTCGTGAACGGGCTGCTCATCGCGTACGGGCGGATGGTGCCCTTCATCGCCACCCTCGCGATGCTCGCCTCCGCCCGGGGCCTCGCTCTGCAGATCACGGACGGCAGGACCCAGATCGTCACCGTCGACTCGGTGCTCGACCTCGGCATCCGGGACGCCTACATCCTCGGCATCCCGCCCCTGGTCCTCGTCTTCGCCGCCGTCACCGTCGTCGGGTGGCTCCTGCTCAACCGCACCACCTTCGGACGCCGCACCATCGCCGTCGGCGGCAACGCGGAGGCCGCGCGGCTCGCCGGCATCGACGTCCGGCGCCAGCGGCTCTACCTCTACCTGCTGTCCGGCCTGTGCTGCGGCATCGCCGCATTCATGCTGATCGTCCTCGCCGGCTCCGGCCAGAACACCAACGGCAACCTGTACGAACTCGACGCCATCGCCGCCGCCATCATCGGCGGCACGCTGCTCAGCGGCGGCCGCGGCACGATCATCGGCTCCGTCCTCGGTGTCCTCGTGTTCACCACGATCACCAACATCTTCGCCCTCAACAACCTCGAGAGCGCCGTCCAGCAGATCGCCAAGGGCGCCATCATCGTTGCCGCCGTACTCGTCCAGCACCGCACGCTGCGAGGCTCCGGCGACGCCTGACGCCTGGACCCCGCCCCCTCCCACTGACCTCCTCACGCCCGTCGCACCGCCCAGCTGAAGGGTTGATCCGCCATGCCAGAAATGCCAGCCACCAGCCGCAGAGGACTGCTGTTCGGCACCGCCGCGGTCTCCGCCGGCGCGCTGCTCACCGCCTGCACCAGCAACGAGCCCAAGACGGAGAAGCAGGCCACCGACAACGCCCCCGTCGCCGACGACAAGCCCGGCAAGCCCGTCACCATCGGCTTCGCCGGTCCGCAGGCCGACCACGGCTGGCTGAACGCCATCAACCAGAACGCCAAGAGCCGCGCCGAGAGGTACTCCGACGTCACCCTGGAGATCACCGAGGGCTCCAACGACACGGCGGCCCAGATCGGCCAGGTGCAGACCCTCATCAACAAGAAGGTCGACGTCCTGGTGATCCTGCCGGCCGACGGCAAGGCGCTCACCCAGGTCGGGCTCCAGGCGATGAGGGCGGGTATCCCCGTCGTCAACCTCGACCGGATCTTCGCCTCCCCGCAGGCGTACCGCTGCTGGATCGGCGGCGACAACTACGGCATGGGCCTCAACGCCGGCAACTACATCGGCGAGCAGCTGAGGGACAAGCCGAACGCCAAGGTCATCGAGCTCGCCGGGCTCGACAACCTGGAACTCACCAAGCAGCGCACCCAGGGCTTCGACGACGCCCTGAAGAACTATCCCAACATCAAGAAGGTGGCCCGCCAGGCGGCCGACTTCACCGTCGAGTCCGGCCAGGCCAAGATGGCGCAGCTGCTCCAGGCCCAGTCGCAGTTCGACGCCCTGTGGAACCACGACGACGACCAGGGCGTCGGCGCGCTGCGCGCCATCGCCCAGGCGGGCCGCAAGGACTTCCTGATGGTCGGCGGCGCCGGTGCCAAGTCCGCGATGGACGCCATCAAGGCCGACGACAGCGTGCTGAAGGCCACCGTCCTCTACCCGCCGACCATGGCCGCCTCCGCCATCGACCTGGCGCGCGCGCTCGGGCAGGGCAAGGGCGTCAGCGGCATGGCCGAGCTGGAGATCCCGGCCTCGCTGACCCTCTACTCGGCCGTGGTCACCAAGGACAACGTCGACCAGTACCTGCCCACCGGTTTCAACTGACCGGCGGCGTCAGGGGGCCCTGGCCGGGCCCCGCCCCCACCGAGCACACCGACGAGTCCGTGACTCCGACAAGGAGGAATCCGTATGGAACTGAGGGACAGTGAGGCCGCACCGCCGACACTCGGCGTCGGCATGGTCGGCTACGCGTTCATGGGTGCAGCCCACTCCCAAGGGTGGCGCACCGCAGGGCGCGTGTTCGACCTGCCGCTGCGGCCGGTCCTCGCCGCGATCGGCGGCCGTGACGCGGCCGCCGTGCGTGCGGCGGCCGACAAACACGGCTGGGCCGCGGCGGAGACCGACTGGCGCGCCCTCGTGGCCCGCGACGACGTGCAGCTCGTCGACGTCTGCACACCGGGTGACAGCCATGCGGAGATCGCGATCGCGGCCCTGGAGGCGGGCAAGCACGTCCTGTGCGAGAAGCCGCTGGCCAATTCGGTCGCCGAGGCGGAGGCCATGGTCGCGGCCGCCGAACGGGCCAGGGCGAACGGTCAGCTGGCGATGGTCGGCTTCAACTACCGCCGGGTTCCGGCGCTCTCCTTCGCCCGCCGGCTCATCGCGGAGGGCCGGCTCGGCACCCTGCGCCATGTACGGGTGACGTATCTGCAGGACTGGCTGGTCGACCCGGACTTCCCGCTGACCTGGCGGCTCGAGCGCGAGCACGCGGGGTCCGGGGCGCTGGGCGACCTCGGCGCCCATGTCGTCGACCTCGCCCAGTACCTGACGGGTGAGGTGCTGGTCGGGGTGTCCGCGCAGCTGGAGACCTTCGTCAGGGAACGGCCCCGGCTCGAGGGCGCCTCCGCGGGCCTGACCGCCTCCGGCGGTGCGGCGCGCGGGCCCGTCACCGTCGACGACGCGGCCGTCTTCACCGGCCGGCTGGCGTCCGGGGCGCTCGCCACCTTCGAGGCGACCCGGATGGCGACCGGCCGCAAGAACGCCCTGCGGCTGGAGATCAACGGCGAGCACGGTTCGCTCGCCTTCGACCTGGAGCGGCTCAACGAGCTGTCCTTCCACGACCATCACGAGCCGGCGGCGACGGCCGGGTTCCGCCGGATCCTCGTCACCGAGGCGGAGCACCCGTACCTGGAGGCGTGGTGGCCGCCGGGCCACGCGCTCGGCTACGAGCACACCTTCGCCCACCAGGCCCGTGACCTGGTGGAGGCCATCGCGTCCGGCACCGACCCGGTGCCGTCGTTCGCCGACGGGCTCCAGGTCCAGCGGGTGCTCGCGGCCGTCGAGGAGAGCGCGCAGAAGAACGCCGTCTACACCCCCGTCCAGGCGGTACAGGCTCAGGTCCGGCAGTAGTCCGCAGCGATCCGGCAGTAAACCGTAGCGATCCGGCAGGAAACCGGTTTGGAGGCACCATGCCACGCCCGTTCACACTGTTCACCGGCCAGTGGGCCGATCTGCCGCTCGAGGAGGTCTGCTCGCTCGCGCGGGACTTCGGCTACGACGGTCTGGAACTCGCCTGCTGGGGAGACCACTTCGAGGTCGACAAGGCCCTCGCCGATCCGTCCTACCTGGACGGGCGGCACGCGCTGCTGGAGAAGTACGGCCTCAAGTGTTGGGCGATCTCCAACCATCTGGTCGGCCAGGCCGTCTGCGACAACCCGATCGACGAGCGTCATCAGGGCATCCTGCCCGCCCGGATCTGGGGCGACGGCGAGCCCGAGGGCGTCCGGCAGCGGGCGGCGGCCGAGCTGAAGGACACCGCGCGCGCCGCGGCGGCCTTCGGCGTCGACACCGTGATCGGCTTCACCGGATCGTCCATCTGGCATCTCGTCGCGATGTTCCCGCCCGTGCCGGAGCGCATGATCGAGCGCGGCTACGAGGACTTCGCCGAACGCTGGAACCCGATCCTCGACGTCTTCGACACCGAGGGCGTCCGCTTCGCCCACGAGGTCCATCCCAGCGAGATCGCCTACGACTACTGGACCACCAAACGAGCCCTGGAGGCGGTGGACAACCGGCCGGCCTTCGGTCTCAACTTCGACCCGAGCCACTTCGTCTGGCAGGACCTGGACCCGGTGGGCTTCCTGTACGACTTCCGCGACCGGATCTACCACGTGGACTGCAAGGAGGCCCGCAAGCGTCTGGACGGGCGCAACGGGCGGCTCGGCTCCCATCTGCCGTGGGGAGACCCGCGGCGCGGCTGGGACTTCGTCTCCGCCGGGCACGGTGACGTGCCCTGGGAGGACGTATTCCGGATGCTGCGTTCGATCGGTTACGACGGCCCCATCTCGGTGGAGTGGGAGGACGCCGGGATGGACCGTCTCATGGGCGCGCCACAAGCGCTTGCCGATCTGAAGCGGTACGACTTCGAGCCGCCGACCGCATCCTTCGACGCCGCCTTCGGGGGCGGCGAGAACTAGAACAGGCCAGGTCCGGGCCCGGTGGGGGCAGTTGCCGCCGGGCCGGTCCGGGCTGCCCGGGTCCGCCTTTGTCCTGTGCTGGGAAAAAGTTCAACTTCTCCGCTGCACAAAGGCTTTCCGTCCAGGACGAACCCGGCTACGGTCCCATCTCGTGTACACGACATAGGTGGTTCGGGAGTGACGGCGCACTCCGGTTCCACGGCACACCGCCCGTTCGACCGGCATTACCGGAGGACATCCGTGCACAGAACAAGGCCCAGAGGCCGCAAGGCACTCGCACTGCTCACCGGCGGCCTTCTCGCCGCCACCTCGCTGGCCCTCACCGCGCCGACCACCGCGTCCGCCGCCGACCCCGAAGCGGCCGTCTCCGCGGCTGCCGACGAATTCCAGCAGGTCACCCTCGCCAAGGGCGGGGAGGAGACCGGCGAGCCCATGTCGCTGGCCGTGCTGCCCGACCGCAGCGTGCTCCACACCTCGCGCAGCGGCGAGCTGCGGATGACGGACGCGGCCGGCAACACCCGCGTCGTCGGCACCGTCCCCGTCTACTCGCACGACGAAGAGGGCCTCCAAGGCGTCGGCCTGGACCCGAACTTCGAGCAGAACCGTTTCATTTACCTCTACTACGCGCCGCCCATGGACACCCCCACGGGAGACGCCCCCAATGAGGGCACCGCGGCGGACTTCGCGAAGTTCGACGGCGTCAACCGGCTCTCCCGGTTCGTCCTGGGCGAGGACGGCACGCTGGACAACGCCAGCGAGAAGAAGATCATCGACATCCCGGCGACCCGCGGCATCTGCTGCCACGTCGGCGGCGACATCGACTTCGACGCCGAGGGCAACCTCTATCTGTCGACCGGCGACGACTCCAACCCCTTCGCCTCCGACGGCTACACGCCCATCGACGACCGTCCCGGCCGCAACCCCGCCTACGACGCCCGCCGCACCTCCGGCAACACCAACGACCTGCGCGGCAAGATCCTGCGCATCAAGGTCAACGACGACGGCTCGTACTCCATCCCCGAGGGCAACCTCTTCGCCCCCGGCACGGAGAAGACCCGTCCCGAGATCTACGCCATGGGCTTCCGCAACCCGTTCCGCTTCAGCGTCGACAAGAAGACCGGCATCCTCTACGTCGGCGACTACGGTCCCGACGCCGGCACCGCCGACCCGAAGCGCGGCCCGGCCGGCCAGGTCGAGTTCGCCCGCGTCACCGGCCCCGGCAACTTCGGCTGGCCCTTCTGCACCGGCGACAACGACCCCTACGTCGACTACGACTTCGCCACCAAGACCTCCGGCGCCACCTTCGACTGCGCCAACCTGAAGAACACCTCGCCGCACAACACCGGCCTCGTCGACCTGCCGCCCGCGCAGCCGGCCTGGATCCCGTACGACGGCGGCTCCGTCCCCGAGTTCGGCAGCGGCTCCGAGTCCCCGATGGGCGGACCGGTCTACCACTACGACGCCGGCCTCGACTCCCCGGTGAAGTTCCCCGAGGAGTACGACGGCGACTTCTTCGCCGGTGAGTTCGGCCGGCGCTGGATCAAGCGCATCGAGACGGCGGAGGACGGCACCGTCCAGTCGATCAACCCCGTCCCGTGGACCGGCACCCAGGTCATGGACATGGCCTTCGGCCCGGACGGCGCGCTGTACGTCCTCGACTACGGCACCGCCTGGTTCGGCGGCGACGAGAACGCCGGCCTCTACCGCATCGAGAACGCCACCGGCGGACGCTCACCCATCGCCGAGGCATCCGCGGACAAGACGTCCGGCCAGGCGCCGCTGCGCGTCACCTTCTCCGCCGCCGGGACCACCGACGCGGACGGAGACTCCCTCGCCTACAGCTGGGACTTCGGCGACGGGAACACCTCCACCGAGGCGAACCCCGTCCACACGTACGCCGAGAACGGCACCTACACCGCCACCGTCACCGCCAAGGACCCGACGGGCCGCACCGGCTCCGCCAGCGTCCACGTCGTCGTCGGCAACACCGCACCCGAGGTCAAGCTCGAACTGCCCGCCGACGGCGCGCTGTTCGACTTCGGTGACGACATCCCGTTCAAGGTGACCGTCACCGATCCCGAGGACGGCACCGTCGACTGCGCCAAGGTCACGGTCAACTACATCCTCGGCCACGACAGCCACGGCCACCCCATCACCTCGGCCAAGGGCTGCGAAGGCGTCATCAAGACCTCCGCGGACGGCGGCCACGACCCGAACGCCAACATCTTCGGCGTCCTCGACGCCGAGTACACCGACGGCGGAGGCGGTGGCCAGGCCGCGCTGACCAGCCACGACCAGGCGAAGCTGCAGCCCCGCCACCGGCAGGCCGAGCACTTCGACGACCAGTCGGGCATCAACACCTTCGACAAGGCCGCGGCCCACGGCGGGAAGACCGTCGGCGACATCCACAACGGCGACTGGATCTCCTTCGACACGTACAACCTGGCCGGCTCCAAGAAGCTCACCGCCCGGGTCTCCTCCGGCGGCTCCGGCGGCATCCTCGAGGTGCGCTCCGGTTCCGTCGACGGCAAGCTCCTCGGCTCCGCGGCGGTCCCCGTCACCGGCAGCTGGGAGACCTTCCAGGACATCGACGTACCCCTGCGGGGCGCCACCGGGAGGACCACGAAGCTCTTCCTGGTCTTCAAGGGCGGCGCGGGAGCTTTGTACGACGTGGACGACTTCAAGCTCTCCGACACCCCGGTCGACCGCACCGCCAACCGCGTCCTGGTCTTCTCCAAGACCTCCGGATTCCGCCACGACTCCATCCCGGCCGGCGTCGCCGCACTGAAGGAACTCGGCGCGAGCGGCGACATCACCGTCGACGCCACCGAGGCGGCGGGCCAGTTCACCGCCACCAACCTCGCCCGCTACGACGCCGTCGTCTTCCTCTCCACCACCGGTGACGTCCTGAACGCCGACCAGCAGAAGGCGTTCGAGGACTACGTCGCCGCCGGCGGCGGCTACATGGGCGTCCACGCGGCCGCCGACACCGAGTACGAGTGGGAGTTCTACGGCGGCCTCGTCGGCGCCTACTTCGACTCCCACCCGCAGATCCAGCCCGCGACCGTCCGCGTCGAGGACCACGACCACCCGGCCACCGCCCACATCGACGGCCCCTGGGAGCGCACCGACGAGTGGTACAACTACCGCACCAACCCGCGTGAGCAGGCCCGCGTGCTCGCCACCCTCGACGAGACCACCTACGAGGGCGGCACCATGAAGGGCGACCACCCGATCGCCTGGTGCCAGGCGTACGAGGGCGGCCGCGCCTTCTACACCGGCGGCGGCCACACCAAGGAGTCGTACGCCGAGCCGGCCTTCCGCAAGCACCTCCTCGGCGGCCTGCGGTACGCGACCGGACAGGTGAAGGCCGACTGCAAGCCCCGCACCGGCTACCGCGCCATCTTCAACGGCGAGACGCTGGACGGCTGGAAGCAGGCCGGACCGGGCAGCTTCGACGTCGTCGACGGTGAACTGCACACCAAGGGCGGCATGGGCATGCTCTGGTACCAGGCCAAGGAGCTCGGCTCGTACTCGCTGAAGCTCGACTGGAAGATGGCAGGCGACGACAACTCGGGTGTCTTCGTCGGCTTCCCCGCCTCCGACGACCCGTGGTCCGCGGTGAACAACGGCTACGAGATCCAGATCGACGCCACCGACGCCGCCGACCGCACCACCGGCGCGGTCTACGGCTTCCAGTCGGCGAACATCGAGGCCCGCGACGCGGCCCTGAAGCCGCCCGGCCAGTGGAACAGCTACGAGATCCGGGTCCAGGGCGAGCGTCTGCAGGTCTTCCTCAACGGAGAGAAGATCAACGACTTCACCAACACCGACCCGGCCCGCAGCCTCAAGGACGGCTACATCGGCATCCAGAACCACGGGGCCGACGACCAGGTGTCCTTCCGGAACATCCAGCTGAAGAAACTGCCCTCGTAGGCCCCTGGGCCAGGGCCGCCCCAAGAGCCGGCGGCGGGCGGGGAGGCGCCGTACCCCCCGCCCGCCGTCCTCCACCCCATCGCAACAACCACCTGGCAGGGAGGCAGCCCGTGACAGACGGGAACGCACGCACCGGAGTCTGGTTCGTCGGAGCACGCGGTTCAGTGGCCACCACGGCGGTCGCCGGATGCGCGGCGGTCACCGCCGGACTGCACCCGCCCACCGGCATGGTCACGGAAACCCCGGCCTTCACCGGTACCGGGCTGCCCGCCCTGCACTCACTCGTCTTCGGCGGACACGACACCGCCCACTGCCCGCTGCCCAAGCGCGCCGAACACCTCACCGACGCGGGCGTCCTGCCGCACGGGCTCGCCTCCGCGGTCCGGGCCGATCTGGAGGCCGCCGACCGTGAGATACGTCCCGGCGGGCCCGGCGCCGGCGACACCCGCACCGACGAGGAACTGATCGCCGCGTTCGCGGACGACATGACGTCCTTCAAGGAGCGTCTCGGGCTCGCCCGGGTCGTCGTCGTGGGCGTCTCCTCCACCGAACCCCTCCCTGAGGCGGGCGCGCTGCGGCTGCCGCCCAGCTCGCTCTACGCGGCCGCCGCCGTGCGGGCCGGCTGCCCCTACGTCAACTTCACCCCCTCCACCGGGCTCCGCACCGAAGCCCTCACCGACACCGTCGCGGCCAGTGGACTTCCCCACGCCGGCCGCGACGGCAAGACCGGCCAGACGCTGCTGCGGTCGGTGCTCGCGCCGATGTTCCTGCAACGCGCCCTTTCCGTCAGGGCGTGGTCGGGCACGAACCTGCTGGGCGGCGGCGACGGTGCGGCGCTCGCCGACCCGGCCGCGGCCGCGGCGAAGAACGCCGGCAAGGAACGCGTCCTCGCGGACACCCTCGGCCATACACCGGAGGGCGAGGTCCACATCGACGACGTCCCCGCGCTCGGCGACTGGAAGACCGCCTGGGACCACATCGCCTTCGACGGCTTCCTCGGCTCCCGGATGATCCTCCAGACCATCTGGCAGGGATGCGACTCCGCTCTCGCGGCCCCCCTGGTCCTCGACCTGGCCCGTCTGCTGGCCCGCGCCCACGAGGCGGGCCTGGCCGGGCCGCTGCCCGAACTCGGCTTCTACTTCAAGGACCCGGACGGCGGCCCGGCGGGCCTGTCCGAACAGTTCACGGCCCTGCTGTCCTTCGCGGACCGCCTGCGGGAGGCGCGGTGATCCGCTTCCTGCTCTCCCGGGCACGCTTGCGGGACTGGGCCGAACTGCTGCGGGTGTCGGCGCTGTTCACGGTGCCGGGCGACGCCCTCGCGGGCGCGGCCGCGGCCGGGCTGCGCCCCAACCGGGGCACGGCGTACGCGGTGGGCGCGTCGCTCTGCCTGTACGAGGCGGGCATGGCGCTCAACGACTGGTCCGACCGCGAGGAGGACGCCGTCGACCGGCCGCACCGCCCGATCCCCTCGGGCCGCATCACCCCGCGCGCGGCCCTGACCGCGGCCGGTGCCCTGACCGCGACGGGCCTAACCCTCGCCGCCCGCGCCGGCCGCCCCGCGTTCGCCGTGGCCACGGCCCTGTCCGCCACGGTCTGGGCCTACGACCTGCACCTGAAGCACACCCGCGCCGCCCCGGCCACGATGGCCGCGGCCCGCGGCCTGGACGTCCTTCTGGGCGCGACAGCAACGCACTCCGCCGCGCTTGCGACGGGCGCGTCGACCGGTGCGGCACGGCGCGCAGCCGCCGCAGGGCGCCCGGGGGCAGAGCCCCTCGCCCCGCTCGCGACGGGCATGCCGCCCCGTGCGGCGCCGCGCGCAGCTGCCGCGGGGGGCCTGGGGGCGGAGCCCCCGAGGTCCCGTCAGGGTTTCGGGAAGGGGTGGGGTGGGGGACTTTCCACCTCGGCCGGCGCCGTCCGCGCCGCCGGCTCGCCCCGGCCGGGTGCGTCCGGGCCCGCGGCTGGCGCCCCGCTCGCGGGCATGCCGCCCCGCGTGGCACGGCGCGCGGCTGCCGCGGGGGGTTCGGGGGCGGAACCCCCCGGGTCCCGTCAGGGTTTCGGGAAGGGGCGGGGTGGGGGACTCTCCACGCCGGCCCGGGCCGCCCGCGTCGCCGCCGCGCTCGCCGCGCACACCTACGCCGTCACCTCCGTGTCCCGCCACGAAACGCAGGGCGGCTCGACGACCACACCCCTTGCCGCACTCACCGCCACCGCCGCCCTGGGCGCCGCACTGGCCCGGCCACCCGCCGGGCCCGCCCCCGTCCTGTTCGCCGCCGCGTACCTCCGTACCGCCGTCACGCCGTACCTCCGCGCCGCCCTCAACCCCTCCCCTCCCCTCACCCAACGCGCCGTCGGCGGCGGGATCCGCGCCATGATCCCGCTCCAGGCCGCTCTCGCCGCACGGTCCGGCGCGGGCGGCACCGGGCTCGCCGTGATGGCGCTCGTACCGATCGCCCGCAAGCTCGCGCGGAAGGTGAGCGTCACATGAGCACGAGTACGAGTACGAGTACGAGCACGAGCACAGAGACGACCGCAGAACCACTCCGCCTCGGCTACGGCACCAACGGCCTCACCGACCTCCGTCTCGACGACGCCCTCGGCCTCCTCGCAGACCTCGGCTACGACGGCGTCGGCCTCACCCTCGACCACATGCACCTCGACCCGCTCGCCCCCGACCTCGCCGCGCGCACCAGCCGCGTCGCCCGCCGGCTCGGCGAGCTGGGCCTGACCACCACCGTCGAGACCGGCGCCCGCTACGTCCTCGACCCGCGCCGCAAGCACGGCCCGTCCCTGCTCGACCCCGACCCGGACGGCCGGGCGGCCCGCACCCGGCTGCTGGTGACCGCCGTGCAGGTCGCCGCCGACCTCGGCGCGCACGCCGTGCACTGCTTCAGCGGCATCACCCCGCCCGGCACCGACGACGACACCGCGTGGAAGCGTCTGGAGGAGGCGATCCTGCCCGTGCTCGACGCGGCCGCCTTCGCCGGTGTGCCGATCGCGATCGAGCCCGAACCGGGCCACCTCCTCGAGAGCATCGCCGACTTCCACCACCTGCGCACGTCGCTCGGCAATCCCGCGCCCCTCGGTCTGACCCTGGACATCGGCCACTGCCGGTGCCTGGAGCCGGACTCGCCCGAGGAATGTGTCCGCGCGGCCGCGCCGTGGCTGCGGCATGTGCAGATCGAGGACATGCGCCGCGGGGTGCACGAACATCTGCCGTTCGGTGAAGGGGAGATCGACTTCCCGCCCGTGCTGGCGGCGCTCGCCGCCACCGGCTACCAGGGCCTCACGGTCGTCGAGCTGCCCCGCCACTCCCACGCGGGCCCCGAACTGGCCCGCCGGTCCATCGAGTTCCTCCGCACCGCAGTCACGAAGGGAGCACCGGCACCGTGACGCAGACCGCACCCTGGACCCGCGCGGACGTCGGCGCCCGGCTGGCCGACGACGCCGCCCGCGCCTGGCTCGACGAGGCGCTGGCCGACGCCGCCCGGGCGGCGCAGGCGCCCCCCGTCGAGTCGTCCCCGTACACCTCGCACAGCTGGGAGCTGAGCTTCGCCGCCGCCGGGCGGCACTGCGGCCAGGACAACGCGGACGCCGTCCGTACGCTCCTGCTCGTCGAGGCCCGCGCGGGCGTCGAGACCCTGACGCGGCTCTACCGGCAGGGCAGCGCCGCAGAACGCCGCGCCGTGCTCCTGGCGCTGCCGGCCCTGGTCGACGGCCCGTGCGCCGTGCACCTCGTCGACGACGCGCTGCGCACCAACGACACCCGCCTCGTCTCGGCCGCCGTCGGCCCGTACGCCGCCGCTCATCTCGACCCGCACGCCTGGCGGCACGCCGTCCTCAAGTGCCTGTTCACCGGCGTGCCCCTGGACGCGGTCGCGGACCTGGCCGTACGGGCGGCCGGTGACGCCGAACTCGCCCGCATGCTCACCGACTACGCCGCCGAGCGCAGCGCCGCCGGCCGCGACATCCCCCACGATCTCGAGCGCGCGCTCACCCTGACCGGTGAGCAGCCCCAGCGGCCCCAGGAGCTGTGATGCGTATCTTCGACCCCCACATCCACATGACCTCCCGCACCACCGACGACTACGAGGCGATGTACACGGCCGGGGTGCGCGCCCTCGTCGAACCGTCCTTCTGGCTCGGCCAGCCCCGGACCTCCCCGGCCAGCTTCTTCGACTACTTCGACGCCCTGCTCGGCTGGGAGCCGTACCGCGCCGCCCAGTACGGCATAGCCCACCACTGCACGGTCGCGCTCAATCCCAAGGAGGCCAACGACCCCCGCTGCACGCCCGTTCTGGACGCGCTGCCCCGCTATCTCGTCAAGGACTCGGTCGTCGCCGTCGGCGAGATCGGCTACGACTCCATGACGCCCGCGGAGGACACGGCGCTCGCGGCGCAGCTGCAGCTCGCCGCCGACCACGGCCTGCCCGCGCTCGTCCACACGCCGCACCGCGACAAACTGGCCGGTCTGCACCGCACCGTCGACGTCGTCCGTGAGTCGTGCCTGCCCATGGACCGGGTCCTGCTGGACCACCTCAACGAGACGACCGTGAAGCCCGCCCGTGACAGCGGCTGCTGGCTCGGCTTCTCCATCTACCCGGACACCAAGATGGACGAGGACCGGATGGTCACCGTCCTGCGGACGTACGGGACGGAGAAGGTCCTGATCAACTCGGCCGCCGACTGGGGGAGAAGCGACCCGCTCAAGACCCGCAAGGTCGGCGACGCCATGCTCGCCGCCGGTTTCACCGAGGACGACGTCGACCAGGTCCTGTGGCGCAACCCGGTCGCGTTCTACGGGCTCAGCGGCCGGCTCCAGCTCGACGTCCCGAAGCCGGAGGCCCTGCACGAGGGCAACTCCGTCCTGCGCGGCGGGGAATGAGAGGAGCCACGGATGCGCTTCCGTCACCCCGACGGCTCCACCGTCCACCTCTCCTACTGCACCAACGTCCACTCCGCCGAAACCCTCGACGGCGTCCTCGCCCAGCTGCGCGACCACTGCGAGCCGGTACGCAGACGCCTGGGCCGTGACCGTCTCGGCATCGGCCTGTGGCTCGCCAAGGACGCCGCCCGCTCGCTGATCACGGACCCGGCCGCGCTGCGGGGACTGCGCGCGGAACTGGAACGGCGCGGCCTCGAGGTGGTCACGCTCAACGGCTTCCCCTACGAGGGTTTCGGCGCGGAAGAGGTCAAGTACCGCGTCTACAAACCCGACTGGGCGGACGCCGAACGCCTCGCCCACACCACGGACCTGGCCCGTCTCCTCGCCGCCCTGCTGCCCGACGACGTCACCGAGGGCACCGTCTCCACCCTGCCCCTCGCTTGGCGGACCGACTTCGACGAGCGCGCGGCCGCCACCGCCGGTGCCGCGCTGACCACCCTCGCCGAGCGGCTCGACGCACTCGAGGAACTCACCGGCAAGTCGATCCGGATCGCCCTCGAACCGGAGCCGGGCTGCACGGTGGAGACCACCGCCGACGCGATCGGACCTCTGTCCGCACTGCCCGGCAGCCGTATCGGCGTGTGCGTCGACACCTGCCATCTCGCCACCTCCTTCGAAGACCCGGAGACCGCCCTCGCCGCTCTTGCCGCGGCGGGCGTGTCCGTCCCCAAGGCGCAACTGTCCGCCGCCCTGCACGCCGAGGAGCCTCATCTGCCCGAGGTGCGCGACGCGCTGGCCGCCTTCGCGGAGCCCCGCTTCCTGCACCAGACCCGGACCCTCACGGCCGCCGGACTGCGCGGCACCGACGACCTCGGCCAGGCCGTGGCCGGTGACACGCTCCCCGACGGCGGGCCCTGGCGCGCCCACTTCCACGTCCCCCTGCACGCCCCGCCCGCCGCACCGCTCACCTCCACCCTTCCCGTGCTCCAGGACACCCTGACCCGGCTCGTGGGCGTCCCCGAACCCCGCACCCGCCATCTCGAGGTCGAGACCTACACCTGGCAGGCCCTCCCGGCCGAGCTGCGCCCCCGCACCCGCACCCAGCTCGCCGACGGGATCGCCGCGGAACTCACCCTCGCCCGCGACCTGCTCACCGACCTCGGCCTCAAAGAGCTGCCGTGAAGGACGTGAAGGAACTGCCATGAGCGACCAGCGCCCCACCCCCCTTCTGGTCCTGGACGTCGTCGGCCTCACCCCCCGGCTCCTCGACCACATGCCCCGCCTCAAGGCGTTCGCCGCGGCCGGCTCGCAGGCGAACCTGACCACCGTGCTGCCGGCCGTCACCTGCGCGGCGCAGTCCACCTTCCTCACCGGTACCCTCCCCGCCGAGCACGGCATCGTCGCCAACGGCTGGTACTTCCGCGAACTCGGCGACGTACTGCTGTGGCGCCAGCACAACGGCCTGGTGTCCGGCGACAAGATCTGGGACGCGGCCCGACGCGCCCACCCCGGCTACACGGTCGCCAACATCTGCTGGTGGTACGCGATGGGTGCCGACACCGACATCACCGTCACTCCCCGGCCCGTCTACTACGCCGACGGCCGCAAGGAACCCGACTGCTACACCCGTCCGCCGGCCCTGCACGACGAGCTGACCGAGAAGTTCGGCACCTTCCCCCTGTTCCGCTTCTGGGGCCCCGGCGCCGACATCGTCTCCAGCCGGTGGATCGCCGACGCGACCCGCCACATCATGCGCACCCGGCGGCCCGATCTGACCCTGTGCTACCTGCCGCACCTGGACTACGACCTCCAGCGCTACGGCCCCGACGACCCGCGTTCCCACCGCGCCGCCGCCGACCTCGACGCGGTCATCGGCCCACTGCTCGACGACGCCCGGCAGGAGGGCCGGACCGTGGTCGCGCTGTCCGAGTACGGCATCACCCGGGTGAGCCGCCCGGTCGACATCAACCGGGCGCTGCGCCGGGCCGGACTGCTGGAGGTGCACACCCAGGACGGCATGGAGTACCTCGACCCGATGGCCTCCCGTGCCTTCGCCGTCGCCGACCACCAGCTGGCCCACGTCTATGTGCGCCGGCCCGAGGACCTCGACGCCACCCGCGAGGCCCTGGCGGACCTGCCCGGCGTCGACGAACTCCTCGGCGACGAGGGCAAGAAGGCTTACGGGCTCGACCACCCCCGCTCCGGCGAGCTCGTCGCCGTCGCCGAACCCGATGCCTGGTTCACGTACTACTACTGGCTCGACGACGCCCGCGCCCCCGACTTCGCGCAGCTCGTCGAGATCCACCGCAAGCCCGGCTACGACCCCGTCGAGCTGTTCATGGACCCGCACGACCCGTATGTGCGGCTGAAAGCCGCGGGGGCCGTGGCCCGCAAGAAGCTCGGCATGCGCTACCGCCTCGCGGTCGTGCCGCTGGATCCGTCACCGATCCGCGGCAGCCATGGCCGCCTCCCCGCGAGCGACGAAGAAGGTCCGCTCGTCCTGTGCTCCACCCCCCGCGCCGTGTCGGGCCGCGTCGAGGCCACCGAAGTGAAGTCCCTGCTGCTCCGGCTGGCCGGCCTCCACTGAGGCGGCGACCGTCACACCTCCGCACCCCCGTGAAGGAAAGAGAGATCATCGTGACCGCGTTCAACGACGAATCCGCCACCGGTGAAAGCCTGCGCCGCACCCTCGGCGTCAGCCGCCGCCGTTTCCTCAGCACCTGCACCGCCGCCGCTGCCGCGGCGGTCGCCGCCCCCGTCTTCGGCGCCTCGCCCGCCCTGGCGGCGGACACGGCGGACGACAGAGCCGCGGACCACGGACGCTCGGCGCTGGTTCCGCCGCACAAGCGCGGCATCATCCTCTACACGGTCCGCGACGCGACGGGCCGCGATCCGCTGTCGACCGATCTGCCGTCCGGTTTCCGTGAGGTCTTCAAGGAGCTGTCCCGCCACGGCTACCAGCAGGTGGAGTTCGCCGGCTACCGCCAGCACGCCAACGCCCCCGATGGCGCGAACCTGGAGACCGTCGAGGGCGCAAAGCTCCTGCGGTCGTGGCTGGACGAGTACGGGCTGCGGGCGCAGGGCAACCACGGCTTCATTCCGGGCTCCTGGCCGCTGACCCCCTCCGACCTGGACCGGTTCAAGCAGTCCCTGGAGATCGCCAACATCCTCGGCATGGGCCACATGGGCACCGGCGGCGACCCCACCGGCAGCTCGTACCGGGCCGACTGGGACGTCGCCGCCGACAAGTGGAACGCCCTCGGTGCCATCGCCCGCAGTGAGGGCGTCAAGCTCTACACCCACAACCACGACTCGGCGTACGGCTTCCTGCTCGACGGCGGACCGCTCGACGACCAGGGCCGGCCGACCCGCAGTTCGGGCATCCGCAAGCTGGAGTACTTCCTCCAGGTCACCGACCCGCACGTCGTCTGGCTGGAGATGGACATCTACTGGGCGCACGTGGCCCAGTACAAGTTCCACACCTACACCGCCCACGACGGCTCACAGCGGGAGCAGGTCTTCGACCCGGCGGGTCTGGTGGCCCGGCACAATGTGCGCTATCCGCTGTTCCACGCCAAGGACGGCACGGTCAACACCCAGAACGGCCAGGGCTACGACATGGTGACGTTCGGCGAGGGCGACATCGACTACCGCACGTTCTTCCGGCGGGTGGGGGCGAAAAACTACCACAACCCGATGATCGAGCACGACGGCGCACCGAGCGCCACGGTCCCTGGGCAGTCCCTCGAGGTCGCCCGGAAGAGCTACCTCAACCTCGCGGCGCTGCGCGCCCGCCGCTGACCCGGCGGCGGCCCACCCGGTGGCCTGGGGTCCACCGGGCGGGCCGCCGTCCAGCCGTTCTGCCCGGTTCGGCGCCCCGGCCTCGATCCTCCGGGCGGCCTCGACCGCCTCGGCGGCCAGCGTCAGGTCCACCTCCGGGTCCCGGCTGCGGTAGCTCATCGAGAGGAGCACGTCGACCAGCTTCGGCAAATACGCCTTCGGGTACACCTCCGCCAGAACCCGGTAGGCGTGGACCTGTTCGAGCATGCTCAGTCGACCGGAACCCAGCAGCAGCACGCGGGCCCGCAGCACCGCGTCGTGATCGATCTTCTCCATGTTCCCCCTGTCTCCGGGCTATTCGAGAAAGGGATTCTGGGAGTCGGGGAGTGGCTCGGACAAGGCTCACGAACTGTGCGTTCCGTCCTACGAAAAGCGCCGCTGACCTGTCATGATGGACATGCTCCCGTAGTAGTCCACCGGATGCGTGGGCGGCAGGGCCGGAACCCGCTCACCAGCACGTCGTCTCATTCCATGAGGACGGCCGGCAGCCACCGGGCTTCATGGCCTCCCAGCCTGTGATCCCGCATCGAGGAGTACTCCTTGTGACGATGAGGCGGGAGAACACGGCGAGGCCCTGCACGACCTCGAGCGGGAAGCTCGGGTCGATGCGGATGACGGACCGCACGCCGCCCCAGTAGTCGTATGCCACGGCCTTGCGACCGCCGACCACGATGCCGATGGGCTCGGTGCGTCATGGTGCTCTCTCATCCCTGCGCCTGATGTGACGAACCGCTTGCGGGCTGGAGGGCGAGCATCGGCCCAAGGTGATCGATGGTGGGGTCCGCCACCGAATTGGACACCCCGCAGGGCGGCGCGAACTGCCGCGTCGTCAAGTCCATGCACCGGTACGCCGCCACCAGCTTCCAGAGGGCCCGCAGGCGCAGCCCGGTGAACGGGCTGTCCAGACACTTCAGGCGCGCAGGAAGTCAATTCGTTGCGCTGACTCCGTGTGTAGCCTGTCGATCTGTTCGAACGGATGAGGGGAGTTGAGGGTGGACGCGGAACGCCGGCGCGTGGGCATCCGTCTCCCCGAGGGGTCTTGGTGGGACTGGGACGTTATTGCCTGGGACGCCGCTGAGCTTCGGCTGGCGGCCGCGCATGATCTCACCTACTACCACGGCTTGGAGTTGGTCTTCGGGGACCCGACTCTTGTCAGCTGCCCGGCAAAATTCCTCGACCCGGTGTTCCGCGCGCCGACGAGCGAGGAGTTCGCGAGAGTCGCCCGCCAGATCGGTGAAGAACCGCCTGTCCTTGTCGCCTTCGAGGCGGATGCGGGTGGGCCGGAGCCGGTCTCGTGTCTCATCGCGGCGGAACGGATCGAGGTCGTGCAGGAAATCGTTTTGCGGTACTGGCGCGACGACGTAACTCCTGGTCAGCGCTTCGCACCGTGGGTGGTCCAGCCCCCGACGCCGCAGGCGGGCCAACCGGCGACCACCAGGACAGACGCAGGTGGGAGGGCAACGTCCTCGTCGAAGCGGCGGCCGTGCCGGAGGCATTGGTAGAGCTGCCCGATCATGCGGTTTTCAAAAGGGTTCCGCTGGCCGGCTGCGTGCCAGCCGCCCAGCAGGTTTAGCAGGTCGGTCAGCCGGTCGCGAAGGGAGTCGAGATCGGTGAGGGCGGCGACCACGGCCGTGGGCAGCGTCGAGTTTTCCATTGCGAGCTCCATATGGCTTCGTGAACGAATCCGTATGGAGGGAGATCAAGTCGGCCTCAGCATGCACTTCCTGGAAGCCTGCTGAACGGGATGAAGCCGAGGAACGCGCGTGCCTCGAGGTTGTGCTGCGTCAGCCCTGTGTCATCGCGCATCGTTGGACCTCCGGCAGACGCCAGGATCCGGTGCGGAAAACTCGGGGCAAGAGCGGGCGTCACCGTTGTTCGATGTATCCCGATCTTGTGGCAGTCGAAACAGAACGTCGCTTTGAACGAGGCCCGGTCGAGGAAGCTCGCGTACGCGCGGATTCCCTGGCCACGCGGCGTCGTGTGAACCGCGCTGTGGATCGCGGCCGTCGGGCCGATGGTGACCCGGTCCGGATCCGCGCAAGTCGGGAGACAAAAGACGCTACCGACCGGTAGTAAGAACGTCGCCTGCCGTCCATCATTAAGCGCGAGCATGTCAACTCGTTCGGTCGACCCGGGCCGGACGGGCTACCTGAGCTGCCTCCACACCCAGGAGAACCCCCCATGCGTGCACGCATCTGGACGGTCCGCACCACCGCGACCGCCGCCGCCCTGACGTTCGTCGCGGCCCTCCCCGTCGGCTCCGCCCACGCCGAGACCACACAGGCCGCAACGGCCGCGCAGACGCAGAGCGTCGACTACGGCACCTGGCTGCGCGATGTCGCCGCCGTCGTCGACGAGGCCCGGCCCTACATCGAACAGCGCACCGCCGACGCCGACGGCGAGAAGCAGGCGATCGTCCTCGACATCGACAACACCTCGCTGGAGACGCACTTCCACCCCTTCTGGGAGCTGCCCACGCCGGCCATCGAGCGGATGCGCGAACTCGCCCGCTACGCCGACTCCCGCGGCGTCGCCGTCTTCTTCGTCACCGCGCGCCCCGGCATCATCCACTCCCTCACGGACTGGAACCTGAAGCGGGTCGGCTACCCGGTCGACGGCCTCTACGTCCGCGATCTGCCCGACCTGTTCAACGAGGTCAGCGCCTACAAGACCGAGAAGCGCGCCGAGATCGAGGCCAAGGGCTACACGATCATCGCCAACATCGGCAACAACACCACCGACCTGGTCGGCGGCCACGCCGAGCGGACCTTCAAGCTCCCCGACTACGACGGCCAGTTGTCGTAGCCGCCCCCGCCCCACCCGTGACAGGCCCTGAACGGCGCCTCAGCCCACATCCCGGCTGATCGGCTGCGGATTGGCCGTGATCCGGCCCTTCCGCGGCCGTCCCGGCTGATACAGGAACGTCGCCACGAAGCCGGCGAACAACGAGATCGACCCGGCCAGCACGAACGCTCCGCCGTAGCCCCAGGCGCCGACCACCACGGCGCCCATGCCCGAGCCCAGCAGACCCGAGACCAGCTTCGAGCTGTAGACGAGCCCGTAGTTGGAGGCGTTGTTGTTCTCACCGAAGTAGTCCGCGGTCATCGCGGCGAACATCGGGAAGATCGCGCCGCCGCCGAACCCGGAGATGCTGGAGAAGAGCAGGAACAGCGGCAGGTTGTGGATGTTGCCCGACCAGAGAATGCCGTACTGCGAGAGGCCGAGCACGATACAGACGAAGATCAGGCACTCCTTGCGGCCGTAACGGTCGGAGAGCCAGCCGATCACACCGCGGCCCGTACCGTTCACGATCGCCTTGAGCGACATCGCCGTCGCGACGATCCCGCCCGCGAACCCTGCCTCGTCACCGAACGGTACCTGGAAGGCGATGCCGAAGATGTTCACGCCTGACGTGCACAGCAGACAGAACCACATCAGCCCCACACGGCCCGTCTGCCATGCCTCCTTCGGCGTGTACTGCTTCACCGCCGGAGGGTTCTTCTCCAGCGCGCGCCGCGCCCGCGGGTCGTCGGGCTTGCGCAGCGGGTCGACCTCCGCCGGCCACCAGTTCTTCGGCGGGTCCTGGAAGAAGAAGCCCGCCACGGCCACCGTGGCGGCCAGGAACAGGCCGACACAGACCAGCACCCAGCGGAAGTTCGTCAGATCCATGTAGCCGGTGAAGATGAACACGAACGGCACAGAACCGTAGGCGAAACCACCGTTGACGAAACCGGTCTTGCCGCCCTTGCGCTCCGGATACCACTTGCCGACCATGTTGACGCAGGTCGCGTAGACCATGCCCGCGCCCATGCCGCTGAACATGCCGAAGCCGATGTAGGCGACCACCACGTGCGGCGCGTACGCCAGTGACAGATAGCCCAGCAGGGTGCCCACCGCGCCGAGCATCATCGCCCACCGGGCCGGCAACTTGCCGCTCTCCCGCAGCTTTCCGGCCGGGAAGGCCACGGCGGCCTGGAAGAAGACCCAGACGCCCAGCATCCAGAAGATGTGCGCGCTGCTCCAGCTGTGCGCGGTGTGCAGGGTGTCCTCGGCGGACGCGAACGCGTACTCCGCCGAGCTGATGCCCATCATGCCGATCCACGGCAGGATGACCATCCACTTGCGCTTGCGGCCCATGATGTCGATATCGGACTCGCCGATCCGGTACACGCGCCCGCCTGCGTCCGTCACCTCCCTGTAGGGGACGGATGTGGAGATGTCGGTTGTCGTCATGGTGATCGAACCCCTCGCGTGGAAGAAGTCTGGCCAGCGCCCCCTGTCCGTTTCTCTTCGCACCGGGGTCCGCGGCGAGCGGTCACCGCAGACCCCGTGGTTCGAGCCGTCGCTCAGCTCATCGACCGCCCCCCAACAAGCCGGCCGCCCTGGCCCATCGGTACTTCGCACCGAGGACCGCGACCGGCTTCTCCGTGGTGTACGGATACGCCACCACACCGCGCTCGAAGAGGTACTGGCACGCCTCCTCGACCTCCACGTCACCGGCGAGCGACGCCACCACCGGCTTCTCGACGCCGCGCTCCCGGAACTCCGCGACCACGCGCGCCGCCAGCTCGGCGAACACCATCGGCGGTGTGACGATCGTGTGCCAGTAGCCCAGCACCAGCGCATGGATACGGGGATCCTCCATGCCCAGCCGGATCGTCGCCTCGTACGTGGAGGGCGGCTCGCCACCCGTGATGTCGATCGGGTTGCCCGCGGCGCCGAACGGTGGGATGAACGCCTTGAACGAGGCGTCCAGGTCCGGCGGGATCTCCATCAGCGACAGACCGTTGTCGACGATCGCGTCCGACAGCAGCACCCCCGAACCGCCGGCGCCCGTGATGATCACGACGTTGTCGCCCTGCGGCGCCGGGAGCACCGGCAGTGCCCGCGCGTACTCCAGCATCTCGCTCAGGCCCGGCGCGCGGATCACGCCCGCCTGCCGCAGCACGTCGTCGTACACCGCGTCGTCACCGGCCAGCGCGCCCGTGTGCGACCCGGCCGCCCTGGCGCCCGCCGCCGTACGGCCGGCCTTGAGCACCACCACCGGCTTCTTCGGCACGGTCGCGCGCGCCGCCTCGACGAAGGCCCGTCCGTCCTTCAGGTCCTCCAGATGCATGGCGATGCAGTCGGTGTTGGGGTCCTCGCCGAACCAGGTGAGCAGGTCGTCCTCGTCCAGGTCCGACTTGTTGCCCAGGCCCACGATCGCGGAGACTCCCGTGCGCGTGGTCCGCGCGAACCCGAGGATCGCCATGCCGATGCCGCCCGACTGGGAGGTGAGCGCCACACCGCCCTTGACGTCGTAGGGCGTGCAGAAGGTCGCGCACAGGTCCTGCCAGGTGGAGTAGTAGCCGTAGATGTTCGGCCCGAGCAGCCGCACCCCGTACCGCTCGGCGATCGCCACGATCTCGGCCTGCAGCTCGTGTTCCCCGGTCTCCGCGAAGCCGGACGGGATCAGCACCGCGTTGGGAATGCCCTTGCGGCCGATTTCCTCGAGCGCGGCGGCGACGAACTTCGCGGGGATGGCGAAGACCGCCACATCGGGCTCGCCCGGGACATCCATCACGCTCTTGTACGCCTTACGGCCGAGTATGTCATCGGCCTTGGGGTTCACCGGATGGATCTCCCCGGGGAAACCGCCGTCGATCAGGTTGCGCATGACCGAATTGCCGATCTTGCCCTGTTCGTTGGAGGCTCCGATCACCGTCACCGAACGCGGCTGCATCAGCCGCCGCATCGAGGCGAGCATCTCCTCGCGGGAGTACCGGCGGCGCTCGGCCGGGACCTCCGTGCTCAGCAGGATCCGTACGTCGGCGGCCATCGCCCCGTCCGCGGAGGAGAACACCGGGTTGAGGTCGACCTCCGCGATCTCGGGGAAGTCGGCGGCCAGTTCCGAGACCCGGACCACCACATCGGCGAGCGCATCCCGGTCGACACCCGTGCCGCCGCGCACGCCGCGCAGGATCTCCGCCGCCCGGATGCCGTCCAGCATCGACAGCGCGTCGTCCCGCGAGGCGGGCGCGAGACGGAAGGTGACGTCCTTCAGCACCTCCACCAGGACACCGCCGAGGCCGAACGCCACCACCTTCCCGAACGTCGGGTCGGTGACCGTGCCGACCAGTACCTCCGTCCCGGCCGGCACCATCTGCTGCACCTGCACCCCGAGGACCCGCGCGTCCGGCGCGTACGCCTTCGCGTTCGACACGATCGCCGTGAACGCGCCGCGCACCTCGGCGCACGACGTCAGTCCGACCCGCACCCCGCCCGCGTCCGTCTTGTGCAGGATGTCGGGGGAGACGATCTTCATGGCGACCGGGAAGCCGATCCGGTCCGCGAGGGCCACCGCCGCGTCGGCCGTGTCCGCCAGGCCCTCGGCCGGTGTCGGGATGCCGTAGGCGTCGGTGACCGCCTTGCCCTCCGGGGCCGTCAGGGCGGTCCTGCCCTCGGCGAGCGCGCCCGCCAGGACGGCGCGTACCGCTGCCTGCCGTTCTTCGTGCTGTGTCACTAGACGACTCCGTTCGACTTGAGCAGGCGGAGCTCGTCGTCGCCGAGCCCCAGCTCACCGACGTACACCTCTTCGTTGTGCTGGCCGAGCAGCGGTGAGGTGACCACGTCGACGGGGGAGTCGGACAGCTTCAGCGGGCTGCCGACGGTGGTGAAGGTGCCGCGCTCGGGGTGCTCGACCTCGACGACCATCTCGTTGGCGGCCAGCGACGGGTCCTCGATGATCTCCTTGGTGGACAGGATCGGGCCGCAGGGGATGTTGCGGGCGTTGAGCTTCTCCAGCACCTCCCACTTGGGGAGTGTCGACGTCCACTCCTCGATCAGCTGGAACATCTTGCCGAGCTTCGGCAGCCGTGCCTCCGGTGTCGCCCACTCCGGGTCGCCCGCGAGCTCCGGCCGGCCGATCAGCTCCGAGATCGGCTGCCAGCCGACCGGCTGGACGATGACGTACACATAGTCGTTCGGGCCGCCGGGCGCGCACTTGACCGCCCAGCCGGGCTGCCCGCCGCCGGACGCGTTGCCCGAGCGCGGGACCTCGTCGCCGAAGTCCTCGTTGGGGTACTCGGCGAGCGGGCCGTGGGCGAGCCGCTGCTGGTCGCGCAGCTTGACCCGGCAGAGGTTGAGCACGGCGTGCTGCATGGCGACGTTGACGCGCTGGCCGCGCCCGGTGCTCTCCCGCTGGAACAGTGCGGCGAGAATCCCGGCGACGGCGTGGATGCCGGTGCCCGAGTCCCCTATCTGGGCGCCGGTCGCGAGCGGCGGCCCGTCCTCGAAGCCGGTGGTCGACATGGAGCCGCCCATCGCCTGCGCCACCACTTCGTACGCCTTGAAGTTGGTGTACGGACCGTCCCCGAAGCCCTTGATGGAGGCGTAGACGATCCGGGGGTTGATTTCCTGGATGCGTTCCCAGGTGAAGCCCATCCGGTCCACGGCACCAGGGCCGAAGTTCTCGACCATCACGTCGCTGCGGCGGATCAGCTCGGTCAGGATCTCCTTGCCGCGCTCCGACTTGGTGTTGAGGGTGATGCTCCGCTTGTTGCAGTTGAGCATCGTGAAGTACAGCGAGTCGACGTCCGGGAGGTCGCGCAGCTGCTTGCGGGTGATGTCGCCGCTCGGGGCCTCCAGTTTCACCACGTCCGCGCCGAGCCAGCCGAGCAGCTGGGTGGCGGAGGGGCCGGACTGGACATGCGTCATGTCGAGGACGCGGATGCCCTCAAGGGCCTTGGTCCTGGTCGTGGTCGGGGTCATGGCCGGCGCTCCTCACTTGTACATGGTCTGGTTCATGGTTCCGGGGGCGTACGCGTCGGGGTCCACCCAGACGTTGATCAGCGACGGCAGCCCGGACTCGCGGGCACGGCGCAGCGCCGGGCCGATGTCGGCCGGGTCGCGCACCTCCTCGCCGTAACCGCCCAGCATCTGGGCGAACTTGTCGTAGTGGACGTCGCCGAGGGTGTTGCCGACCCGCTCGCGCTCCAGGCCGTACTTCTGGGCCTGGCCGTAACGGATCTGGTTCATGGAGGAGTTGTTGCCGACGATGCCGACGAACGGCAGGTTGTAGCGGACCAGCGTCTCGAAGTCCCAGCCGGTCAGGGAGAACGCACCGTCGCCGAAGAGCGCCACGACCTCCTTGTCCGGGCGGGCCTGCTTGGCCGCCAGCACGAAGGGGACGCCGACGCCGAGGGTGCCGAGCGGACCGGGGTCCATCCAGTGGCCGGGGGACTTGGGCTGCACGACCTGGCCGGAGAAGGTGACGATGTCGCCGCCGTCCCCGATGTAGATCGAGTCCTCGGTGAGGAAGTCGTTGATCTCGCTGACCAGCCGGTACGGGTGGATCGGGGAGGCGTCGGAGCGCAGCTGGGGCAGCCGCTTGTCGAGCGCGGTCTGCTCGGCGGCGCGCAGTTCCTCCAGCCAGGCCTTGCGCCTGACCGCGCCGCCGTTCAGCCGGCCCGACACGGCCTCCGCCACGGACTTGAGGATCAGGCCGGCGTCACCGACGATCCCGAGGTCGATGTCCCGGTTCTTGCCCACGGTCCGGTAGTCGAGGTCGATCTGGACGACGGTCGCGTCCGGCGAGAGCCGCTTGCCGTAGCCCATGCGGAAGTCGAAGGGCGTACCGACGATGACGATGACGTCGGCGTTCGAGAAGGCGTAGCGGCGCGACAGCTGGAAGTGGTTCGGGTCGCCGGGCGGCAGGGTGCCGCGCCCCGCGCCGTTCATGTACGCGGGCATGTTCAGGGTGCGTACCAGCTCGACGGCGGAGTCGGTGCCGCGGGTCGTCCACACCTGGCTGCCGAGCAGGATCGCCGGCTTCTCCGCGTGGACCAGCAGGTCGGCGAGCTTCTCCACGGCCTCGGGGTCACCGGCGCTGCGGGTGGAGGCCCGGTAGTGGCCGGCCTTCGGGACCCGCGCCTTCTCCACGGGGACCTTGGCGTCGAGCACGTCGCGCGGGATCTCCAGGAAGGAGGGGCCGGGCGCGCCGTGGTAGCACTCGCGGAACGCCATGGAGACCATGTCGGCGGCGCGTGCCGTGTCCGGCACGGTGGCGGCGAACTTGGTGATCGGCGTCATCATGTCCACGTGCGGCAGGTCCTGCAGCGAGCCCATCTTGTGCTGGGTGTGGGCCCCCTGACCGCCTATCAGCAGCATGGGCGACTCGGCGCGGAAGGCGTTGGCGACGCCGGTCACGGCGTCCGTGGTGCCGGGCCCGGCGGTGACGACCGCGCAGCCCGGCTTGCCGGTGATGCGGGCGTAGCCGTCGGCGGCGTGGGCGGCGACCTGCTCGTGGCGGACGTCGACGACTTCGATGCCCTCGTCCACGCAGCCGTCGTAGATGTCGATGATGTGGCCGCCGCAGAGGGTGTAGACGACCTCCACGCCCTCGGCCTTGAGTGCCTTGGCGACCAGGTGTCCACCCGAGATGAGTTGCTGGCTGTTGTCGTCGGGCATGGCGAAGTCCTGTCCCTTCTTTTGTGGCTCGGTTCGCCTCCGGGGCGCTCGAGCGTGTGCCGACGGTCGATCGTGCTCGGTCCCTCGTTCCTCGGGACCTCCGCGCGTTCTCCCTTTCGGCACCCGCGCGCCCCTTCGGCTCACTCGCCCATGGGAGTGCAGATTGCATACAGTCGACGAATACTGTATGAAGCTTGTTATCCCGCATCCGGTGGGTGGTGTCCAGGGGGCGTGCGGCACTTTCATTCGTTTCGGACGAAGCACTGGGAGCCCGGCATGGATCTGTACGAGCACCAAGCAAGGGAACTCTTCGAGGAGTACGGCATCCCCGTACCGGAGGCGGAGACCGCCGACACCGCCACCGAGGCCCGCGCGGCCGCCGAGCGGCTCGGCGGCCGGGTCGTCGTCAAGGCGCAGGTGAAGACCGGCGGCCGGGGCAAGGCCGGCGGGGTGAAGCTCGCCGCCGACGCCGCGGCCGCCGAGGTGACCGCCCGGCAGATCCTCGGCATGGACATCAAGGGCCACACCGTGCGCAGGGTCATGCTCGCGCGGCCCGTCGGCATCGACGCCGAGTACTACATCTCCTACGTCCTCGACCGCGCCGCAGGCACCTTCCTCGCCATCGCCTCCGCGGAAGGCGGCATGGACATCGAGGAGGTAGCGGCCACCCGCCCCGAAGCGGTGGTCCGCATCCCCGTCCCGCTCGCGGAGGGCGTCACCGACGCGAAGGCCGCCGAGATCGCGGCTGCCGCCGGGCTGCCGGCCCGGGCCGCACCGGTACTGCGCTCGCTCTGGCAGGTTCTGGTCCGCGAGGACGCCCTCCTGGTCGAGGTCAACCCGCTGGTGCGCACCACGGCCGGCGACATCCTCGCCCTCGACGGCAAGGTCACCCTCGACGACAACGCCCGCTTCCGGCACTCGCGCTGGGGCGGCGACGACAGCACCCTGCACGACGATCCGCTGGAGGCGCTGGCCGCCGCCAAGGGCCTCAACTACGTCAAGCTCGACGGCACCGTCGGCATCATCGGCAACGGAGCCGGACTGGTCATGTCCACCCTCGACGTCGTCGCCGGCTGCGGTGCCAGGCCCGCGAACTTCCTCGACATCGGCGGCGGTGCCTCGGCGGCGGTAATGGCGGACGGGCTGTCCGTCATCCTCTCCGACCGTGACGTCAACAGCGTGCTCGTGAACGTCTTCGGCGGCATCACGGCCTGCGACGCCGTCGCCGAAGGCATCGTCAAGGCCCTCGACTCCGTACGCCTCACCAAACCCCTCGTCGTACGGCTCGACGGCAACAACGCCGCCCGCGGCCGCGCCGTCCTCGACGAGCGCGCCCACCCCCTGGTCCAGCAGGCCACCACGATGGACGGCGCAGCCCGCCGCGCCGCCGACCTCGCCATCTGACCACCCCGGTGGGGGTCCCCCCGGCCGAAGCCAGGGGGAGAACCGATCCAGAAGAAAGGACCGGGAACCATGGCCGTCTTCCTCACCAAGGAGAGCAAGATCCTCGTCCAGGGCATGACCGGGGCCGAGGGCATGAAGCACACCCGCCGGATGCTGGCGTCCGGGACCGACGTCGTCGCCGGCGTCAACCCCCGCAAGGCGGGCCGGGTCGTGGACTTCGACGAGCGTGCCGTCCCCGTCTTCGGCACCGTCGCCGAGGCCATGACGGCCACCGGCGCGGACGTCACCGTCGTCTTCGTACCGCCGCCGTTCGCCAAGGCCGCCGTCATCGAGGCGGCGGACGCCGGCATCGGGCTCGCCGTCGTCATCACCGAGGGCATCCCCGTCCACGACGCCGTCGCCTTCCAGGCGTACGCCGCCGAGCGCGGCACCCGGATCATCGGGCCCAACTGCCCCGGCCTGATCAGCCCCGGCCAGTCGAACGCCGGCATCATCCCCGCGGACATCGCCGCGGAGCCCGGCCGTATCGGACTCGTCTCCAAGTCCGGCACACTGACCTACCAACTCATGTACGAGCTCCGCGACATCGGCTTCTCCTCGGCGGTGGGCATCGGCGGCGACCCGGTCGTCGGCACCACCCACATCGACTGCCTCGCCGCCTTCGAACAGGACCCGGACACCGACCTCATCGTGCTCATCGGCGAGATCGGCGGCGACGCGGAGGAACGCGCCGCCGCCTACATCGCCGAGCACGTCACCAAGCCCGTCGTCGGCTACATCGCGGGCTTCACCGCGCCGGAGGGCCGGACCATGGGCCACGCCGGAGCGATCGTCTCCGGCTCCAGCGGCACCGCCCGGGCCAAGAAGGAGGCACTGGAAGCGGCCGGCGTACGGGTCGGCTCCACGCCCACCGAGACCTCCCGGCTGGTGCTCGCCCGCCTCGCGGAGCTCACCCGGCAGACCGAGGGCTGAGACCACCTCCGCCCGTCGGCGGGTGTGCCGACGGGGCGGACCCGGGGGCGGCCGGCGGGTGCGCGCCGGCCGCCCCCGCCGCCCACACCCCGGCCCCGCACGACCCCGCCCCGCCCCGTACGACCCCGCCCCGTACGACCCGGCACCGACCGGTACGACTCACGAGCGGAGTTCACCCTGATGGCACCCACCCTCACCCTCAAGCCGGGCACCGCCTGGACCGACGCCTGGCAGCGCTGCCTCGCCGCCGCCCCCGAGGCCTTCCAGGGCGACCGCGTCCTCAACCTCTGGGCCGGGCGGTGGCACGCCGACGGCCGAGCCCTCCCCGCCACCAGCCCCGTCGACCAGAGCCCCGTAGCCGGCCCGCCCCGGCTCGACGCGGCCACCGCCCGGCAGGCCGTCCGCGCCTCGCTCGACCAGCACCGCGCCTGGCGGCACATACCGCTGCCGGAACGCCGCGCCCGCGTCGGCGCCACGCTCGACGCGCTGACCGAGCACCGGGAACTGCTCGCCCTGCTGCTGGTGTGGGAGATCGGCAAGCCCTGGCGGCTCGCCCAGGCCGACGTCGACCGCGCGATCGACGGCGTGCGCTGGTACGTCGAGGGCATCGAACCCATGCTGGAAGGCCGTTCACCGCTCCCGGGCCCGGTGTCCGACATCGCCAGCTGGAACTACCCGATGTCCGTCCTCGTCCATGCCATGCTCGTCCAGGCGCTGGCCGGCAACGCGGTGATCGCCAAGGCCCCGACCGACGGCGGCGTCGCCTGCCTCACCCTCGCCTGCGCGCTCGCCGCCCGCGAAGGCGTACCGCTCACCCTGGTCAGCGGCAGCGGCGGCGAGCTCTCCGAGGCACTGGTCCGCTCCCCGGAGATCGGCTGCGTCTCCTTCGTCGGCGGCCGCGACACCGGCGCGCGGATCGCCACCGCCGTCGCCGACCTCGGCAAGCGCCACATCCTCGAACAGGAAGGCCTCAACACCTGGGGCGTCTGGAACTACACCGACTGGCCCGCGCTCACCGCCGCCGTCCCGAAACTCTTCGACTACGGCAAGCAGCGCTGCACGGCCTACCCCCGGTTCGTCGTCCAGCGCGAGGCGTTCGCCGACTTCCTCGCCGCCTACCTGCCCGCCGTACGCTCGATCCGCACCGGCCACCCCCTCGCCGTCGAACACCCCGACGACCCGCTGCCCGCCCTCGACTTCGGGCCGCTCATCAACGCGGCCAAGGCCAAGGAACTGGCCGACCAGGTCGCGGAGGCGATCGACCGCGGAGCCGTCCCCCTGCACCGGGGCTCCCTCGCCGGCGGCCACTTCCTCCCCGGCCAGGACACCTCCGCCTACCTCCCCCCGGTCACCCTGCTGAACCCGCCCCCGTCCTCACCGCTGCACCACGCCGAACCCTTCGGCCCGGTCGACACGATCGTCCTCGTCGACACGGAGGCGGAACTCCTCGCCGCGATGAACGCCTCGGGCGGTGCGCTCGTCGCCACCCTCTCCACCGACGACCCGGCGGCCTTCCAGCGCCTCGCCCCGCAGATCCGCGCCTTCAAGACCGGCCACAACGAGCCCCGTTCGCGCGGCGACCGCGACGAGCTCTTCGGCGGCTTCGGCGCGTCGTGGCGCGGCGCGTTCGTCGGCGGCGAACTGCTGGTGCGGGCGGTGACCGAGGGCCCGGCGGGGGAGCGGCTGCCGGGCAACTTCCCCGAGTACCAGCTCAACGCCTGACCACCGGCCGGACCCGCAGCGGCCTTGGGCCGTTTGCCCACACCGTTGTCGTGTCCGCCGCCGTGCGCTGCATGCGGCGACCTGCGACAACGGTGCGGAAGGAGTCGGCCCCGCGCTCCTACCGGGTGACGGCCAGGTGTCGGTCTGTCCCGTTGTGGTGATCACTAACTGTCGGCTGCCTCGTGCGAGCAGCACCGCACAGGCACCGCGCAGACAGGCCGGACACAGCACCACTGGAGGAATTCATGCGTATCGCACGTGCCGGTCTCCCGGCCGCCCTGGTCCTCGGCGCTCTCGTCCTGTCCTTCCCGGCAGCCGCGGCCGCCGCAGAGGACGACGGGAGCATCAGCATCAGCGAGCAGCGGGTGGCGCCGGGGGCCACGGTCACCGTCACCACCACCGCCTGCGGCGACGAGACCTACGGCAAGGGAGAGTCGGAGGCCGGCGGGCCGTTCCACCTGCTGGAGGGCGACCGGAAGGGTGTACTGGTGGGCGAGTTCCGGGTCCCTGACGACGCCGAGTCCGGCAGCGACACCGTCACCCTGAAGTGCCCTCCGAGGACCAAGGTCACCGGCACATACCAGATCTCCGGCCGCCCCAGCGGCGCGGTCGAAGCGGGCTTCGGCGACGCGACGGGCCGGACGGCCCAGTTCGCGCTGGGCGGTGTGCTGCTCACCGGAGCGGTCGCCGGCGCGGTGGCCCGGACGCGGCGGCGTACGGGCGGCGTCGCCGCCTGAACCTCGTCCCCCTCCCGCGGCCCCCGGCCCCCTGCCACCGATGCGGTGGCCGGGGGCCGCGGGGGCGCCCCGTCCCCTGCCGCCCCCGTCCCCTCCGCCGAACAAAGGCCCGCCACGATGGAGAACGGTCCCCGGCCGAGGACCACCGGAGAACCGGCGTCCTGGCTTCCCTCGTTCAAGGCGCTCGCCTGCGCGGCGATCGCGGGCATCCTGCTCCTGGCCGTCGCAGTGCGGGAGGACCACCCGCCGCAGCCCTCGTCCGCCCAGGCCCGGTCCTCCTCCGCCCTGCCCGCGCCGCACGCCGCGCCGGTGCGCACCGTGGTCCGGCCGCTGCCCGAGTCGGATCCCGTCCGGCTGATGATCCCCGCGATCGGGGTGAACGCCCCCATGACGCGACTGGAACTGGACGACACCGGTGCGCTGCTCCCACCGCCCGCCGACGAACCCGGCCTGGCCGGCTGGTACGGCGCCGGTACGGCACCCGGCGCGGTGGGGACGGCCGTTGCCGCCGGGCACGTGGACACCCCCATGGGGCCCGGTGTCTTCTACCGGCTCGGGGCGCTCACCAAGGGGGACACCGTCGAGGTCGTGAGGGAGGACGGACGAACGGCGGTCTTCTCGGTCGACGCCGTGGAGGTCCACGACAAGAGCGACTTCCCCGACGACCAGGTCTACGGGGATTCGGACCGGCCCGAACTGCGGGTGATCACCTGCGGCGGCGACTACTCCAGCAGCACCGGCTACCAGGGCAACGTCGTCGTCTACGCCACCCTGAGCGCGGTCCGGTAACCGGCCCCGGCCGCCCGGGCGCCGCCGACGACGCGAGCCGGCGGCTCACCCGGGCCCCCGGTGATCGTGTCGCTCATCCGATGCCCTGGCGGTCGGGCCGCAGCGCGAACGCACGCTCGGCCGACTCGGGCACCGTCCCCTCCACCGCCTGCACCAGCAGGGCCCGGTGCCGGGCGACGGGTTCGCGCCGCTCGGCCGGCACGAGCCGCAGCAGGTCGTCGAACGCGGCCATCAGCCGCCGCGACACCTGCGGGTCGCGGACGGCCTGACCGCGGATCTCCGCGAAGCCGAGATCGACCAGATCGGCCCACCCGGGGCCCTCCTGCACCAGCCGCACCACGCCGTCACGGTCGCGGTGGTGCACGGCCCCCAGCGGCCGGCGCGCGGCTGCCGCCAGGAACTGCACGATCCGGTCGACGCACTGCACGGCGGTGGTCGGATCGTTGACGGCCGACGACAGCGCCCGCAGCGCGATGTCGGACAACTGCCGCAGACCGAATCCGAGATCCTGATGGAACGTCCGCTCCATGCCGACGGACACCGAGGACTGCAGCACCTGACCCGCCGGCAGATCCTTCTGCCGTCCCCGGTCGCTGTGCACGGCGATGACCGGGGTCCCCGGCACCACGAAGTCCCCGATCCGGGGAACGAGCCGCAGCACCACGTCCTTGCGGCGGGCGACCCGTACGAGCCGGGACACATGCACGTCCCGCAGCGTTCCCGACCTCCCGCGGTGCAAGGCGGTCGCGACCTCCTCGGGCAGCGGCGCCCCGTCGGTGCCGTGCGCCGGCATCCGCTCCAGCACCCGGAACGACTCCCTCGTCACCCGGTCCACGACGGGCCCGACCCTCATCAGCTGGAGCGTCTGCGTCACATAGGCGATGAACAGCAGCAGACTCAGCCCCACCATCAGCAGTGTCAGCGCGCTCTGCAGCAGCGGCACCGAGACGACCAGCTCGGGGTCCTTCTCGCTGTCGTAGGAGGTCAGCACCAGCAGCGACAGCAGGAACGTCGCCAGGAACACGGAGAACGTGGCCTTGCTGATCCGGCTCCGGATGAAGATCCGTACGACGCGGGGACTGAAGTTCCCCGCCGCCATCTGCACGGCGACCAGCGAGATGCTGAACACGACACCGATGAAGGTCATCATGGCCGAAGCGATCGTGGTCACGATCGTCCTGGCGTCCTCCGCCCATGTGATCAACGTGTGCACGGCGTCGAAGTCGCGGTCCCGGCGGAGCGACTCCAGCAGCGCCGCGTCGACAGCGTCGGCCAGCAGCCACAGCACGAAGACGAGCACGAGCGCCGCGGTCGGGGCGAACCAGAAGGTGTCCCGCAGATGCTCGCGCAGCGGGGACATCGGCCGCGGCTGCCGGTGGGTACGAAGGCTCACGCCCCGACCGTAGTCTCACGCGGCGCATCCGTACGGATACACGCTGTGCAGGGCCCGTTTACCGGCTCGCCGGCGTGCCTGACCACGCAATATGCGGGTGAGAGGCACCTCGAAGCCCTGGTATTGTTGTCCATGTCGCCGCGGGAAACCGGGGCCGACCACCGGTCCGGGTGGCGGAATGGCAGACGCGCTAGCTTGAGGTGCTAGTGCCCTTTATCGGGCGTGGGGGTTCAAGTCCCCCCTCGGACACCAGCAGGACCCCAGCCGAGCTGGGGTCTTTTTTGCTTTTCGACGGCACGGAGCGGATCGTCCCACCGCGCGCTCACGGCCGACTCGCGTGGGAGCCGGCCGTGGGGCGCGTCCCGGTCAGACGGTGCAGCCCAGCTGCTTCTTCACCTTCGGCACGAAGTCCACGATGAAGGATTCGATCTGCTTGCGGCGTTCGTCGACGTCACCCCCGGCTTGGCCGTCGACGGTCACGAGCACGCTGATGTGGTCCGCCTTCGGACCGCCGCAGCCGGTGTTGACCATGGCGCTGGCGTCGCCCAGCGCCCCCAACCCGGCGAAAGGGAGATCGTTCAGCTTCTCGCGGTTGCGGAACCGGAAATCCTCGGAGGGATCCATCGGGTCGTAGAGTCTGTCCACTTTGCTGACCCGGATCCAGATCACCTTCTTGCCGTCCACCCGGATCTCGCAGTGGCCGCGTGTGTCCTCTCCCGTCTCGATCAGGGACTCACCGGTGACCTTGAGTTTCTTGCCGTCGAAGAGGAAGGGGTCGAGCTTCGTCTCGTCGAGCGTGACCCCGCAGGCCTCTTCTGGGACGGTGTACTCCCGGCCGCCCCCACACGCCGCGAGGGAGAGTGCGAGGCACGCGGTGATTGCGAGAGCCGCCGATCGGCGGCGTGCTTTCGTCATTGGATGCCTGCCACTCCTTCGGCCTTCTTGTTGCCGTCGTTGGCAGAGCCCTCGATCTGGGAGTAGGCGCCCTGGTCTTTGGAGTAGCCCTCGTGTGTCGGGTCCTCCGCCCAGTCCTTGTTCTGCTGGTACCAGACGTCAGCGAGTGACTGCAGCTCCCGGCGGCGGTTGGCGTATGTCTCGGTGTGATCGGCGGTAGCCTGGTTGTTGATCCTGTTCTGCTCGTCCTCGAGCATCTTCGCGGTGATCAGGTCCACACCTCGCTGCACGGCGTCGCCGGCCGGGTGCCACGGCGTGAGGAGACCGCCCACGATGTGGTACCTCCACGACTTCTCCCACGAGGCGTCGGCGAGGGCCTCTCCCTTGTCGGTGTTGGTCGCCTGGTAGCGGGCCTCCTCCAGGAAGCCGACCGTGCGGCCGGCACGGTCGAGGCTGTCCTCGGGGTGGGCCTTCTCGGTGAGGATGTCGGCCACCATCGACTGGTGCATGACCTGGGTGAGGGTCTGGTAATCGTCCCGGTTCCGCGAGATCTGCTTGCTGACCTCCATCAGCTGCCCCGAGTCCAGCTCATGCTCGACGAGGGGGCTGCTCATCGCCTTGTGCACCCAGTCACCGTGGTTGCCCATGGCGTACGCCATGCTGTCGCGCATCTCCGGCGGGAAGTCGTTGCCGGTGCTCGCCAGGATGGCCAGGGAGCGCTTCATGGCCTCCCGCTGCTCGGTGGTGTGCTCCGCGAACTTCGCACCGGATTCCGGGTCGGTGCCCCCCGACACCGCCGCGAACATGGCCTTGCCCGCGGCGTCCTTCGCCTCGTTCGGCCCGTCGTCCAGCGGTGAGTCGTCGAAGTACGGCCGGTCCTTGAGCACCCACTGCGCGTTGTCCTGTGGCTCCTTCGCGTTGAAGAAGTCCGTCGAGGCGTCCGGGCTGTTGGCCAGAACTGTGAGGAAGCCGTTCATCGGGTCGCGGCCGAACTCGGAGTCGCCGATGAAGTTCAGCTTGGGCATCGGCAACGCATTCCAGAATTTGTCCGGCAGCTTGAACTCCTTTTCCTTGGCGACCAGGTCGTTGCCGTACCGGGTGAGGAACTGGTCGTCGTAGTCGCCGGTGCGCATGAGGTTGCTCATGACCTGGTAGCCCGAGACGGTGCCGTTACGCGTCTGGTAGCGCTCCCCGGAGAGCCTCAGCATGTCGTTCTCCCCCTGCCGCATCGCAGGGCTGTCCGACTAGGTCGCGCCGCCAAGGACCGTACCGAGGTTCTTCTGGAACTCGCCGAGCTGGTCGAGCTGGGTGCGGGTCAGCTCGTTCGGGTTGTCGGGGCTGGACAGGTCCGCCCAGAACTCCAGCATGCCCTTCGGGCCGACCTGGGTGGCGAACTTTTCCTGGAACAGCGGGTCGTTCCTGTACGAGGCGAGCAGCCCGTTGAGCTTCTGGAACTGCTCGGGCGACATCTCGTCGCCGTGCTCCTCGATGAGCTTCGTGGCCTCTTCCGCCTTGCGCAGCGCTTCGATCGCGGAGTCCCGGTCGCCGTACGAGGCGCCGGAGAAACCGTACTCAGCCTGGTCGACCAGGGCGCGCAGCACGGTCGCCGCCGTCGAGTCGCTTTCCGTCGCACGGTTCAGGATGCGCTGGACATCGTCCCGCAGGTGCTCCGCATCCTGCGGTGAATGGTCGGGGATTTCGTGGCCCTTCGCGGCACGGTCCGGGTGGAGGATCACCGTCACGGTGAAGCCGCCGCCGCCGATCGGGGTCACCGTGAGGTTTTTCTTGCGGCCCCGCTCCAAGGCCTGATCGAGCCCCAGTTTGTAGCCTTCGAGCTCGTCGCGGGTGCCCCGCAGGATGTCATGGATCGACTTGGCCTCAGTGTGGGCGTCGCCGAACTCGCCTGCGGTCTTGGTGACGAACTCACGCGAGACCGTCGCGTTCGCACCCGCGCAGTTGGCCCTGTCAGCCTTTGCCTTGAGATCGTCACGGGCATCCGTCTCCAGCGTCTTGAGCTTGTCCACCACCCCCTTCCAGGCCGTGATCGCCTGGTTGAGCTGAGTGAAACTCGCGTGGCGCAGCGTCTCGAGGTCCATCAGCGCTGCGTCCTCTCCGTGAATCCGGCGTCAAGTGTCGCGATACTGCTCACGACGCTGTGGATGTGGTACTCGTCACCGGCGTGGGCGCCCTTGGTGTAGTCCATGTGGTTGGAGATGTGGGCACAGGCGTCCAACAGGGTTTTGAGCTGCTTCTCCCACTTGTCCTGCACATGATTGAGCGCTCCGCCCAGTGCGAAACCCTGGGTGCTCAGGTCCTTGGCGGCGGTCTGGCTGATGGACCAGGCGTCACGGCCATTTTTGCCCAGATTGTCGAACAGCCGGAACGCTGCGTCACCGACCGCCGCGAGGTCCTGCTGACTGGCCCTCAGCTCAGGGCCACCGGAGGACGCACCGCCCCCCTCGGCCGGGAGGCCGTTGAGGTGCATTGCCGTCGAACCTCCGTCAGCGGCCTCGCTCTTGAGTTACTCCCACTCGTCCCAGGCCATTCAGGCCCCCTCCCCCGTGCTGTCCGCTCTCCTGTTCAGGAGCGAAACAAGATTCGATCTTTCATGCCGAGTGTCAACCTAGCAACTGGCAGTCCCGGCAGGGCTCCCGGACGGGCTGCCGGCAGAGCGGTCCCGTCTGCGGCGAGGCCTGTTGGCGCGGACTGCTGCACGAGAACGGGTGTGTCTGGTGGTGCGCGAACGTCCTAGGGTGAGCGGCATGATCTCTGAGGGAATCGGCGGCGCCCCGCGAACCCGGTGGGCGGCCGCCGTGGCGGCGGTCCTGACGGTGGCCGTGGGACTCGGGGTCAGGGCGCTGCTGGGGGGAAGCGTTGCCGAACACGCGGGGGACGCGCTGTACACCGTCCTGATCCTCGCCCTGGTGGTTCTCGTTGCCCCCCGGCTGCGGCCGCTGACGGCCGCCGGTGCGGCGCTGGCGTTCAGCTGGGCGGTCGAGCTGTTGCAACTCACGAATGTGCCCGCCGAGTTGTCCCGGCGCAGTGTCGTCGCCAGGCTCGTCCTGGGCTCCACTTTCAACGCGCCCGACCTCCTCTGGTACGCCGTGGGCGCGGCCGCGGGGTGGTGCGGCCGCCGTGCGCTCGCCGGCCGCCGGGCTCGGCCGGCCCCGGCGTCCGCCGCCCGCTCCTGACGCCGCTCGCCCCGGCGCCACCCGGAGGCGCCGCCGGAGGGTTGCGCTCAGATGAGCGCGCGCGTCACGATCTGATCTCGGCCGCTTCCGGAGTCTTGCGTTCCAGGTCATGGAAACGTTTCCATCTCCTCGTGTAAACGTTTCCATGGGTTCATCGGCCCATGGCGCGAAGGCTCACGGAAACCACAAGGAGGTGGTCCGGACATGGCCGGCATCAAGGATGTCGCCGCTGCGGCGGGGCTGTCCGTCGCCACGGTCTCGCGGGCGCTCAACAACCACCCGTCCGTCAGCCCTGACGCCAGGGCCCGCGTCCTCGCCGCCGTCGAAGCGCTCGGCTACCGTCCCAACGCCGTCGCCCGGTCGCTGCGCACCGACCAGACACGCACCATCGGACTCGTCATCAGCGACGTCCTCAACCCGTACTTCACGGAGCTGGCGCGCTTCGTCGAGGAAGAGGCCCGCACCCTCGGCTACAGCGTCATCATCGGCAACGCCAACGAGGAGCCCGACCTCCAGGACCATCACGTCCGCACGCTCCTCGAACGACGCATCGACGGACTGCTCGTGTCGCCCGCCGACGGACGCTCCCCGCTGATGGTGGACGCGGCGGGTGGCCGGACGCCCATGGTCTTCGTCGACCGCTGGATCCCCGGCGTCGACGTCCCCGTCGTCCGCGCCGACGGCCGGCAGGCGATCCGCGACCTGGTCGCCCATCTGCACGGCCTCGGCCACCGCCGGCTCGCCATCATCGCCGGCCCGGCGGCCACCACCACCGGCCACGAACGCGTCGAGGCCTTCCGCGAGGCGCTGCGGGAGTACGGGCTGCCCCTGCCCGACGCGTACATCGGGCAGGGCGACTTCCAGGCCGACAGCGGCCGCCGCGTCACCGAGGAGTTCCTCGCGCTGCCCGAGATGCCCGACGTCGTCTTCGCCGCCGACAACCTGATGGCCCTCGGCGCACTCGACGCCGTCCGCGCCCGGGGCCTGCGCGTCCCTCAGGACATCGCCCTCGCCGCGTTCGACGACATCCCGTGGTTCGTCCACACCGATCCGCCGGTCACGGCGATCGCGCAGCCCGTCGCCGACCTGGCCAGAGCCGCCGTACGGGCACTGGTCGACCTGATCGAGGGCAGGCCCCCGCAGTCCGTGACCCTCCCCGCCCGCCTCGTCGTACGCCGCTCCTGCGGCGAGACGCCCTCCACCCCCTCCCCGAACAGGAGCAACTTGTGAGCAGCCAGGACGAGTTGCTGCGCATCGAAGGAATCCGCAAGACGTTCCCCGGCGTGGTCGCCCTCGACTCCGTCGACTTCGACCTGCGCCGCGGCGAAGTGCACGTCCTCCTCGGCGAGAACGGAGCAGGCAAGAGCACCCTCATCAAGATGCTTTCGGGCGCCTACCGCCCCGACAGCGGGCGCATCCTCGCCGAGGGACACGAGGTCCGCATCCACGGCGCGCAGGACGCCGAACGTCTCGGCATCGCCACCATCTACCAGGAGTTCAACCTGGTGCCCGACCTGACGGTCGCCGAGAACATCTTCCTCGGCCGTCAGCCGCGGCGCTTCGGCATGATCGACCGCAGGACGATGGAGGCGGAGGCGCAGAAGCTTCTCGACCGTGTCGGCGTGCGGGTCTCGCCCCGGGCGCGCGTCCGTGAACTGGGCATCGCCCGCCTCCAGATGGTGGAGATCGCCAAGGCCCTCAGCCTCGACGCCCGCGTCCTCATCATGGACGAGCCGACCGCCGTCCTGACCTCCGAGGAGGTGGACAAGCTCTTCCGGATCGTCCGGCAGCTGCGCGCCGACGGCGTCGGCATCGTGTTCATCACCCACCACCTCGAGGAGATCGCCGCACTCGGCGACCGCGTCACCGTCCTGCGCGACGGCCGCTCCGTCGACCAGGTACCCGCCTCGACCCCCGAGGACGAGCTCGTACGGCTCATGGTCGGCCGCTCCATCGAGCAGCAGTACCCGCGCGAACGCCCGAAGACCGGCGAGCCGTTGCTCTCCGTCCGCGGACTGACCCGTAACGGCGTCTTCCACGACGTCAGCTTCGAGGTGCGGGCCGGAGAGGTCGTCGGCCTCGCCGGACTCGTCGGCGCCGGCCGCACCGAGGTCGCCCGCGCCGTCTTCGGCGCCGACCCGTACGACAGCGGCAGCGTCGACGTCCTCGGCCGGGCCCTGCCCACGCACGACGTCACCGCCGCGATGGGTGCCGGCCTCGGCCTCGTACCCGAGGACCGCAAGGGCCAGGGCCTGGTCCTCGACGCGTCCGTGCAGGAGAACCTGGGCCTGGTCACCCTGCGTTCGGCGACCCGCGCCGGGCTCGTCGACCTCAAGGGCCAACGCACCGCCGCCGCGCGGATCGCCGAGCAGCTCGGTGTACGGATGGCAGGTCTCGGCCAGCACGTACGGACCCTGTCGGGCGGCAACCAGCAGAAGGTCGTCATCGGCAAGTGGCTGCTCGCCGACACCCGGGTGCTCATCCTCGACGAGCCCACCCGGGGCATCGACGTCGGCGCCAAGGTCGAGATCTACCAGCTCATCAACGAGCTCACCGCCTCCGGGCACGCCGTCCTCATGATCTCCAGCGACCTGCCGGAGGTGCTCGGCATGAGCGACCGGGTGCTGGTCATGGCCCAGGGCCGGATCGCCGGCGAACTCGACGCGCAACAAGCCTCCCAGGACGCGGTCATGGCCCTCGCCGTCACCGCGAACCCCACGACGAACACCGCAGTGAACGAAGAGGAGAGCCCCCGTGGCCACTGACACGCTGAAGAACGACACGGGTGCGAGCGGCGCCTCGACGGGAGGTGCCGCACTGCGCCGCATCCTCCTCGACAACGGCGCGCTCACCGCGCTCGTCGTACTGCTCGTCGCGATGTCGCTGCTCTCCGGCGACTTCCTGAGCACCCAGAACCTGCTCAACGTCGGCGTACAGGCCGCCGTGACCGCGATCCTCGCGTTCGGCGTCACGTTCGTCATCGTCGCGGCCGGCATCGACCTGTCCGTCGGCTCCATCGCCGCGCTCTCCGCCACGGTGCTCGCCTGGACGGCCACCAGCGAAGGCGTGCCGGTGTGGCTGGCCGTCATACTCGCCGTCGCGACCGGACTGGCCTGCGGATTCGTCAACGGCGCGCTCGTCTCGTACGGCAAGCTCCCGCCGTTCATCGCGACGCTCGCCATGCTGTCGATCGGCCGCGGGCTGTCCCTCGTCATCTCGCAGGGCAGCCCCATCGCCTTCCCCGAGTCGGTCTCCTCCCTCGGCGACACCCTCGGCGGCTGGCTGCCGGTGCCCGTCCTCGTGATGATCGCGATGGGCCTGATCACCGCCCTGATCCTCGGCCGCACCTACATCGGCCGCTCCATGTACGCCATCGGCGGCAACGAGGAGGCCGCCCGTCTGTCCGGCCTGCGCGTCAAGCGGCAGAAGCTCGTCATCTACGCACTGTCCGGCCTGTTCGCCGCCGTCGCCGGTATCGTCCTCGCCTCCCGCCTCGCCTCGGCGCAGCCGCAGGCCGCGCAGGGCTACGAACTCGACGCGATCGCCGCGGTCGTCATCGGCGGCGCCAGCCTCGCGGGCGGCGTCGGCAAGGCGTCCGGCACCCTGATCGGCGCGCTGATCCTCGCCGTGCTCCGCAACGGCCTCAACCTCCTGTCGGTCTCCGCCTTCTGGCAGCAGGTCGTCATCGGCGTCGTCATCGCCCTCGCGGTGCTGCTGGACACACTGCGCCGTCGCGCCGGATCCGCAGGCGGCGGCTCCGCGGCCGCCGGGACCGGAAGCGGGGGCGGGAGCGCCGGGAACGGGGGGAAGAAGAAGAGCGCGGCGCAGTTCGCGATCGCCGCGGTGATCGTCGCGGCCGTGGTCGGTGCCGTCACCCTGCTCAACCCCGGCTCGTCGTCCACCACGACCCGGATCGGCATGTCGCTGTCCACACTCAACAACCCGTTCTTCGTGCAGATGAAGGACGGTGCGCAGGCGGAGGCGAAGGCCGCCGGCATCGAACTCACCGTCACCGACGCCCAGAACGACGCCTCCCAGCAGGCGAACCAGCTGCAGAACTTCACCAGCTCCGGAGTGAAGTCGATCATCGTCAACCCGGTGGACTCCGACGCGGTCGGCCCGGCCGTGCGCGGCGCCAACAAGGCCGAGATCCCGGTGATCGCCGCCGACCGCGGCGTCAACAAGGCGGAGACCGAGGCCCTGGTGGCCTCCGACAACGTCGCCGGCGGCAGGCTCGCCGCGAAGACGCTGGCCGAGAAGCTCGGCGGCAAGGGCGAGATCGTGATCCTTCAGGGCACCGCCGGCACGTCCGCCAGCCGCGAGCGCGGCGCGGGCTTCGCCGAGGGTCTCAAGGACTACCCGGGCATCAAGGTGCTCGCCAAGCAGCCCGCGGACTTCGACCGCACCAAGGGCCTCGACGTCATGACGAACCTGCTGCAGGCCAACCCCGGCGTCGACGGCGTCTTCGCGGAGAACGACGAGATGGCGCTCGGTGCGGTCAAGGCGCTCGGCAGCCGGGCCGGGAAGTCGGTGTCCGTCGTCGGCTTCGACGGCACCCCCGACGGCCTGAAGGCGGTCGAGGCGGGCACGCTGTACGCGTCGGTCGCCCAGCAGCCGGCCGAGCTCGGCAGGATCGCCGTGCGCAACGCGGTCAGGGCCGCGCAGGGCAAGGAGGTCGAGAGCACGGTGAAGGTGCCCGTCAAGGTGGTCACCGCAGCGAACGTCGCCGACTTCTCGTGATGTCCCAGGAAGGCACATCCCGTATGTACGACTACGACCTGCTGGTCGTCGGCTCCGCCAACGCCGACCTGGTCGTCGGTGTCGAGCGCCGTCCCGCCGCGGGCGAGACCGTCCTCGGTTCGGACCTCACCGTCCACCCGGGCGGCAAGGGCGCCAACCAGGCGGTGGCCGCAGGCCGCCTCGGGGCCCGTACCGCACTGCTCGCCCGCGTCGGCGACGACGCCCACGGGCGGCTGCTGCTCGACTCGCAGCGGGCGGCCGGCGTCGACACCGCGGGCGTACTCGTCGGCGGGGCGCCCACCGGCGTCGCGCTGATCACCGTCGACCCGTCGGGCGACAACAGCATCGTCGTCTCACCGGGCGCCAACGCCCGGCTGACGCCCGACGACGTGCGGGCCGCGGCGGAGCTGCTGGGCCGGGCCCGGGTCGTCTCCGTGCAGCTGGAGATCCCGCTCGGGACGGTGGCGGAAGTGGCCCGCACGCTGCCGCCCGGCGCCCGGCTCGTCCTCAACCCGTCCCCGCCGGCGCCGCTGCCCGCCGATGTGCTCGCCGCGTGCGACCCGCTGGTCGTCAACGAGCACGAGGCGCGGTACATCCTCGGGGAGACGGGCGAGGCGGGCGAGGCGGGCGAGACGGGCGAGACGGGCGAGACGGGTGAGGGTCCCGAGGAGTGGGCGCGGGCCCTGCTGGCCCTCGGCCCCCGCTCGGTCGTGATCACGCTGGGTGCACAGGGCGCGCTCGTCGCCGAGGACGGCGCGGACGCCGTCCGCGTGGCCAGCCCCAGGGTCGGCGCGGTCGACACCACCGGCGCGGGTGACGCCTTCACGGCCGCCCTCGCCTGGCGGCTCGGCCTCGGCGAACCTCTCGCCGCGGCCGCGGCCTTCGCCGTGCGCGTGGGCGCGGCCGCCGTCACCCGCGAGGGAGCGCAGGAGTCCTTCCCGACGGCACAGGAGGTCGGCGCCCTGTGAAGCGGTCCGGCATTCTCAACCGCCATCTCGCGGGCGCGCTCGCCGAACTGGGCCACGGCGACGGTGTCCTCGTCTGCGACGTCGGCATGCCGATCCCGGCCGGGCCGCGCGTCGTGGACCTGGCGTTCCGCGCCGGGATCCCGTCGTTCGCCGACGTGCTGGAGGGGCTGCTCGACGAACTGGTCGTCGAGGGCGCGACAGCCGCGTCCGAGGTCCGCGAGCGGAACACCCCTGCCGCCCGGCTGCTCGAAGAGCGCCTGCCGGACCTGGTGTTCGTCCCGCACGACGAACTGAAGGCGTTCACCACGGGAGCCCGCCTCGTGATCCGCACGGGGGAGGCCCGCCCCTACGCGAACGTCCTGCTGCGCTGCGGCGTCTTCTTCTGACGCCCGCCCCGCCGTGTCAGGGCCGCCCTCTGGGGCCGCCGTCGATCCCGCAGGACCGCTGCCGCGAGGTGGCGGTCCTGCGGGCGCGCCGCCTCAAGTGTCAGTTCGCAGCGCGCAACTGATCCAGCTCACCGCTGATCGCCTTCCGCAGCGGGTCGTGCCGCGGGCCCAGAGCGAACCGCTCGTCGTTCCATCCGTCGCGCGGATACCGCCACACCGGCATGCGCACCAGGTCGGAGGGCTCCCACGCGAATCGCGGCCACACATGCGCGTGCAGAAACCCGTCGGTGTTGCCGAGGATCTCCAGATTGACCCGCCGGAAGGCCGGGTCCATCGTGCGGCAGGCACGCTCGACGGCCTCCCCGAGCCGATCCATGTCGGACAGGAACAACAGCCGCCTCTTCCTGGGAAGATCCGACAGCCTCTCCACGTCCGGGTCATCCACCAGCAGCACGGAATAGCCCGGTAGGAACTGCACGTCACCGATCACTGCGAACCCGGCGTCCAAGCGCCGCAGGGTTCTCACCTCTCAGGGCGCTTCCGATCCGGTCCGTCCGCCAGTCGTCAACCATGGCCGGAATCTACCCGCGGCGACTGCGCGTCTCCCGGCCGGCGCCGAAGCCGCCGTGGAACGTGTCCGGCGTCCCTGCGGAAGCGGGGGCTCAGGTCAGCAGCCGGATGCCGGGGGACCGGTCGTCGGCAGCGAGCGGGGCTGCGCAGTGAGCACAGGCCGTGCTCACCGGGCGCACCATGTTGCTCTGCGTGCTGAACGCCCCTTCCTTCCCCGACTCGGCGCAGTGGTATCCGAGGTACAGACGGACCCACGGGGCGCGCGTCAACGCTGTCGCCGGTCGGTCGCGCTTGGTGTCGTGGAACGGTGCCCACCAGTAGTCGACGACGGACCGGATCCTCAGCCGGTCCTGCACGCTGGTGACGTCGAAGCCGGCGACACGGGCCGCTGCGGGGTGCTCGACTCTTGCGTCTCCCGTGCACACCGCCCGTTCCTCGCCGTACTCGAAGCGAGTGGTGCGGCCGGTGCGTTCGCAGACGAAGCAGTCCAGACTCAGGTCGAGCTTCCTCTGCCAGTGCAGGTTGTGGAAGTGCTCGCGCGGCGGCGGCAATGTCAGTTCGGCGGTGATCTCGACGGCTCGCAGCATCGTCCGATCTTCCCAGGCGCTCGCCGCGCACACGGCCAGGAGCCGGTGGACGCCACCACGACGGCGGTCGGCATCTGCCGCAGATTCGCCGAGCGCCCTTCCGTCCCTCCGCGCGGATCTCGCCCTGCTGCTGGCCGTTCACGGCGTCTGCATCGCCCGGCGGCTCTGTGCCGAACACCGGCAGGCAGACTCCACTCGTCCGGATCGAGATCCTGTTGTTGATACAGGGCCTCTCGATCGGCATGGTGATCGGCCCCGTCACGGCCGCATTGATCAGCAACCTGCCGTTGGAACAGGCCGGTGCAGGATCGGCCGTCACCAACACCGTGCGACAAACCGGCAGTGTGATCGGAATCGCAGTAGGCGGCACGATCATGTCGATCATGTACCGACGTGCGATCGAACCTTCGCTGGAGGGTGTACCCGGTCCGGTGCAGGATCAGGCGCGAGTTTCCGCCGAACAGGCCCGCCACGTCGCCACCGCTGTCCACCGTCCCACTCTTGCCCAGGCTGCTGACAATGCGTTCATCCATGCCATGCACGTCGGCGCGGGCTGGATCGCGGCCATCGCACTCCTCGGAGCAGCTGTGCTGCTGATTGCCTTGCCTGCTGTCGGAAAGAAGAAGGGTCCGATACCGGAGCCGGACTGCGAAGAGGCCCGCAGCTCCGTCTGAGAGCGTGGGGGCAGAACCCGGGCTCAGGCCCGCCGCAGGGCAGCATCAAATACCAGCTTCCGCAGCTCAGCAGGCACATTGGGCGCATCGCGCCAAGCGTCTGCGATCGCGAGAAGCGCCTCCCACGCGAGCTCGGCGGCCACGCCGGGCTGACCACTGTCGATCTCGGCGAACAGCCGCTTGCAGAGGACGTTGGTGACGTCATACAGGGCGCCCGAGGCGCGGGCCACATCGGCCACACCCGAGTCCGCAGCATGAGGGTTCACCGGGAAGCCGAATCGCAATCGAACCCGCGGAGTAACTCCGCCCATGAACGAAGTCACGCAGAGCGCAGAGTTGATCTCGGGTCGGCAGGGACGGCTGGACAATGCGCTCGGTCACCAGCCGACTCTGTCGGTGCTGCCCCCCGCCGGCCCCCCCGACGCTGGTTCCAACTCCCGTGGCCAGGTTCCGACTACCGTGTCCCGGCTCATCCAGACCTCTGTTCATCGCCGCCGCAGACCGCCACTATGGCGCAGTCATCGCATCCATGACGCATCGTCATGTCGGTTAGGCGCACGCCGAGAACGGACGATCATGAACAGAGGCCTCACCACGGCGGTGGTCGCCGCCGCACTGTCCCCGCTCCTGGCCGGCCTCGGGGTGATCTCCCCCGCCGCGGTGGAGGAGCCCCGGCCCGGCACGGCCGCGGGCCGTGCGGCCGTACGACCCGCTCCCGCCGCCACCGACTGGACGCCCCCGCTCAGCACCCGCGGCCGCTACATCGTCGACGCCCACGGCACCCGCTTCAAGCTCAAGTCCGGCAACTGGCACGGCGCGAGCGGCACCTGGACCGGATCCGGCGACCGGAACGACCCGGCGAACCACCACGCGGGCGAAAAGGCGGACCGCATCCCGCTCGGCCTCGACCGCGCTCCGCTGTCCGAGATCGTCGACGGCTTCCGGGAGCTGGGGCTGAACAGCATCCGGCTGCCCTTCTCGAACGAGATGGTGCACGACGAGCGACCCGTCGCCGATACCTCCGTAGCGGCCAATCCCGCACTGCGCGGCCGGACTCCGCTCGAGGTCTACGACGCCGCCGTGGCCGCCCTCACGGACGCCGGGCTGGCCGTCGTCCTCAACAACCACACCAACACCACCCGCTGGTGCTGCGGGATCGACGGCAACGAACGCTGGAACGCGAGCCGGAGTGATCAGCAGTGGCAGGACGACTGGCTCCTCATGGTCCGTCGGTACCGCGGCAACCCGCGCGTCGTCGGCGCCGACCTCTACAACGAGGTGCGCCGCTCCGTCTGGGACGACCCCAACTGGGGCCTCGGTGACCGGCACGACTGGTTCGCCGCGTCGCAGCGCCTCGGCGACCGCATCCTGCAAGAGGCGAACCCGGACCTCCTGGTGATCGTCGAGGGCATCAACTGGACCGGCATCCCCGTGGACGGCCTCCCGCACGAGCGTCCCGCCCTCGAGCCCGTCCAGCGGCTCTCGCACACCCTCGTACGGTCGGGGAAGCTCGTCTACTCCGCCCACTTCTACGGCTACACCGGCCCACGCCACAGCGGTGCCACCGGCATCGGCGAAACGTCCGACCCCCGCTACCGCGACCTCAGCCGGGCCGAACTCTTCGACGTACTGGACCGCCAGGCCTTCTACGTCACCGCCCAGGGCGACCGGCACTTCACCGCGCCGGTGTGGATCAGCGAGTTCGGGGTCGGCGGACGAAACGAACACGGCGAGAAGCAGCGGGCCTGGTTCGAGAACTTCGTCGACCGTCTCATCGCCACCGACGCGGACTTCGCGTACTGGCCGCTCGTCGGCTGGCACGAGAACAAACAGGGCAACGGCTGGGCCCTGCTGCACTGGGACGCTGCCGGCCGGCGCATCGGTGTCTTCGACGGCGACGACTGGCGGGCCGGCGCCTGGAGCCGGCTGGTCGGCGCGGTGGGCCGGACCGGAACGGTCCCGCCCACCGACCGCTGGTCGATGCTCAGCCCCGACCACGGCGACTTCGTCCAGAGCCTGCGGATGCGCGCCGCCGGGGACTGGGACGCGGGCGGCCGCAAGGCCGCATGCCCCGACGGACAGCGCCTCGCCGGCCTGAGCCGCACCGGCAGCCGGAGCCTGTGCACCGACACGGGGGCTCCCGCCCTGTGGGCGGCGGACGGCCGGTACGAGGTGGTCCGTGACGAACGGCATGTGCCGCCGGGCGGCGACTGGGCGGCCGGCTGGACCAAACTCCAGTGCCCCGCCGACCACTTCCTCGTCGGCTACAGCCTCCGCGGCGCCGCCGTCTCCACCGCGCTCTGCGCCGCTGCCCGGAGTCGGCTGGGGACCCCCGGCCGCACCGTGTGGTTCGACCGGGGAGACAACCGCCCCGCGGCTGCCCACGGCGGCGACTTCGCCCACGGTCACTTCAAAGGCCAGTGCGCACACGACGAGTACGCGGCGGGCGTCGCGTACACGGGCCGCCTGGGATCGTCGCGCACACCGGACGCACTGCTGTGCCGACCGCTCGACTGGCCGTTCCCCGGGAGCCGGCTGCGCTCAGCGCAGGGCCTTGACCCGGCTCAACGCGGCCACACCGGCGGCGGCGAGGGCGATCTGGACGAGCCACTCGATCCAGTCGACGCCGTCGGTGTCCGCCACACCCAGCGCGGCTGCCAGAGCCGTGCCGACGAACGCGGCCACGATGCCGACGGCGATCGTCCACAGGACGCCGATGCGCTGCCGTCCCGGCACGACCAGTCGCCCGAGTACGCCGATGACGATGCCGATCACGAGCGCGCTGACGATGCCCGATATCTCCATGGGACACCCCTCTCGGATTCTCGTCCGGGCGGCTTCCGTGTCCGCCGAACCGGCCTACGAGTGCCCCATGCGTGGGAAGTCACGCCTCCTTCGCGGCAGTCCCGTCGGTGCGGTGCTGCCGCAGGCCGCGCGGGCCGAGGAGGGCCGCACCGTCGCAGCCGTCCCTCGGGGCGCGGTGGCAACTTGTGCAACCTTCCTGTTTCGGAGGCGAGTTGGGGGGAAACGTTGTCAGGCCGGGCCGAACGCAGGGCACGGCACCACCACGCGGACCACAAGAACGGGAGACGCCAGTGACGGATGGTGCGAGGAAGACGTTGCGCAGACTTGCCGCCGCCGCGAGCGCGGTACTGACCGTGGCGGGTCTCGGCCTGGCGGCGGCCCCGCCGGCCGCAGCGGCCGACTACTACTACGAACTGCCGTATCCGGCGGGTGAGTCCTACCGCGTCACCCAGGGGCCCGAGGGCACGTACTCGCACACCGGGCCCTACAACGAGTACGCCTGGGACTTCGGGCTCCCCGCGAACTACGAGGTCTCCGCCGCCCAGGGCGGCACGGTCCTGGTCTCCGACTGGTCACCGTACTGGCAGAACGGCATCGAGGTGATCATCCGGCACTCCAACGGCCGGTGCACCCACTACGCCCACCTCAACCGGGCCATCTACAACACAGGGGACTGGGTCCCACAGGGGCGCATCATCGGCTGGTCCGGCGCGACGGGCGCGGCCGACGGCGCCCACCTGCACTTCCAGGTCATCGACTGCAACACGCGCGTCGGCATCCCCGCCACCCTCCAGGGCTGGACACCCCCGACCGGCTCCTGGCCGGTGAGCGTCAACTCGCGCGCCTGACCGGGCCGCACCGCCCGTTCCGCACCCGGGCCCGTCCGCCGGGTGCGGAACCGCGTCCGGAAGCACCGCCGACGAACGGCGGGCGCTCGGCGCCGCGTCGGCGGCCGACGGCGCGGCCGGCTGCGCCAGCCGCCAGCCGTCCACCGCAGCCGTCGCCGTCCCCGTGTACCTCCGTACGCCGTCATGGACAGCGGACCGGGCGGGTCAAGAGCTGTGCACGTAGCAGGTGTAGTCGCCGGTCACCGACGTCTCCGTCTTCCCCGCTCCGTGAGAGACGCTCACCGACGACGACCCGTAGATCACGTACCCGCCCGGACTGCGGCTGTCGCTCACCCAGTCCTTCGGAGCGTCGGCGTACGCCTCGCGGCACAGCTCCGACGCGAACGTCCTCCCGTTCTCGACGGGCTTCTTGCCGGGGAAGCTCCGGTCCACCGTGACCTGGGCGAACACCCGTATGTCGTGCGGCTCCGCGCAGTCGACGGGGCGTACGACTGCTGGGCCGGTCATACCGGTGTCGAGGGCGGCGCAGCGCCCGCCCGCAAGCGTGCCGACGGGAACCAGCACCTTCGAGGCGTCCTCGATGCCCTTGGCCGGTTTCCGGGTCTGCAGTGGTTCGCCGAAGGCGCTCAGCCGGTACGACGCCTGCAGGCGGGTGACGCCGACGATGACCTTGTTCGCGTGGAGGCTGTCCAGGAGGGGCCCGAGGTCGGCGCTCACCTCGGTCAGCCGCCCCTCGGTGTCCAGCCGGACGGACAGCTCGACAGGCTCGGAGCCCCAGCTGCCTCTGCCGGTCTTCAGGGCCCGGGGCAGCAGTTCGGCCGCCACCTCGGGAAGTGCTGTCACCCGGTAGACCCGGCTGCCGTCCGCCTCCCGCTCGGGCTCCACCCGGGGAATGGTGCGGGGGACGAGGTCGGCGAGGGTGCCGCTGAAGGGCGCCACGTCACCGGCGGCGTGTCCTGACAGGTCGCCGGTGGGACTGCCGAGCTCGTTGAACGCGGCGGGCGTGAAGCGCAGCCAGGTGGAATCGTCGCGACGGACGTAGACGTCGTCGGCCGCCGTGGCCAGGGTCCGCTTCACGTTCGAACCCGGCTCACCGAGGAACTCCGCGTCCTTCTCGGGGAAGTCTGCGGGAACGTGGGCGACGAAGGTGGCGCGTGACGTCTTCCCGGCGTAGTCCTGGCTGCCGGTGGTCCGGTGCACGGCCTTCTCGCCGGCAGCCGTCGTGTACGTCAGCGTGGACACGAAGCGAGCGGTGCCCGCCTGCCGGGTGGCCGCGGTCGCCGCGTGGAACTGCTCCGCGAGCGGCTGTCCGTAGACCGCCTGCCCAGGTTCTGCGGCGTCGCCCGTCCCGCACGCGGCCGTACCGACCAGCGCCGGCAACAGCACGAGGGCGACTCTCCAGTGACCTGCGGTCTTCACGTTTTCCCCACCTCTTGTATGTCTTGTGCGCACACATGCTCCTCGCTCCGTGCGGGATCGCACCAGCACGGAAGGATCACGATCACCGCAGGTCAGAGCGGTGGATCCCGGCCGATGACCGACCGCCGCCACGTCTCAGGTCGTGAGGCCTGTCAGCGGTGCGGATAAGCAGTGGAGGCCCGGTCGTCGGTGATGACAAGGTGAGGCACATGCCGTCGCCCGCACCCGAACAGCTCCTCCGTGAACTGCACGCCTCGCTCACACTGCGCAAGCGCCCGGAAGATGTGGCCCGGCTCATCCAGGATCTGTACGCCGCCCAGGGCACTGACCTCGACGCAGCGACCGAGACGGCGCTCGCCAAGGCCGCTGAGCACTCGCTGCGCAACCTCTGGCACGGATACACATCGATGCGGGAGGAGTTCGCCCGTCCGGTCGGCGCACAGCGCCAGCTCGCCCGGGCAGCGAGCCTGTTCGTAAGCGTGCCGGAGCTGCCGGACGACGCCGGGGACGATCCCGCCCGGGTCGAAGCGGTGATCCGACGAGCGGGTGAGGAGATCGGCCGCGCGTACGGACAGAACGACTTCGGCCTCGACCGCCGCAACCGGGCCGAGCGCACGGCGGCAGGCCTCGGTGAGATCTCCAAACGCCAGTACAACAAGCGCTTCCGACTGCTGCGCCGCATGGAAGCCAAACTGGCCCGGCTCGTCCACGAGCAGAGCCGCCGCGAAGTGACCATCACCGGCAAAGGCGCGCTCGCCCGGGCCCTGCCGTACGGGCTGTTCGCCACGGACACGGACACGGCAGCCTTCATCGCCTACATCACGGCACGCGGCTGCATGCGCAGTGTCTTCACCAACGGACGGCAGCGTCAGGTCTACGACGAGGTCGCCGAGGCCCTGTTCCAGCGCCTGCGGAACGGTCCCACGCGGACCTGCTGGTACGCGGTCGCGCACGTGCACCCCACAGCCGAAGTGCTTGCCCAGGTGTCCGACCAGGACCTCACACAACTGCTGGTTCAGTGGAACAGATTCCTGCGCAAGGTCGCCGGCCTGCTGGAGGACGCCTGGAACCGGCATCCACTGGAACGCGACACGATGATCGTGCGCTGTGGCGACGACTCGTCGACGTGGAACCAGGCCGCTCAGGCCTGGAACACGGCCAGGGCGCACTGGTTCGCGCTGCTGAGCGAGTTGGGCCATGACGAAGTCCTGGACCGGATCTGCCCCGGCAAGGTGCCCCGCCTGATGGCGGCCGACGTGGCGTACTGGCACCGCATGAGCGGCGGCGGGCTGCATCCCGACACCTACGTCTGGGCTGAGCTTCCTCTCCCCTGGGAGGTACTTCGCGGTGAGAAGGAATGCCCGCGCTCGCTCGTCGAAGCAGTCTGCGCCCGGCATCGGGTGGACCCGACAGCCGGCGCCTGGACCGCTCCCCGGCCAGTGGCTGAGGCGGTCGACTTCCGGCGGACGCCCGAGACGGTACATGGAGTCGCCGTCGCCGACCCACTCATGGCCGGCGCGCTCCGGTCGGCAGGGGTCTTCTCCGGCAAGGACAAGCGTGCTGCCGCTCAAGAGTGGACGTGATCGGCGACAACCTCCGCGCGCGCCCGCCCCGGCAAATCGGTTGACCCACGCGGTGGCCCAAACAATGATCACGGTGGCGACGAGGAAGCTCTGCGGAGGAGCGCCCGGCTCTGATCCCGGGTGGACGCAGGTTCGAATCCTGCCCTCGTCGCCTCCTCACGTCCACTTCCCGGAACAAGGTCTCCGAGTCCGGCACCGGCAACCTTTGCTCGCCCGGCGGCGACTGGCGGAGAAGCAATGGCCCCGAACATCGCTTCCTCACCCCCAGGAGGGCACGTGCGAATTGGACAAGGCGGGCGCCGCAGGCGTTCGAGCCGTATGCCGAGAGTTGTAGGAGTCGCTGCCTCCGTAGCGGCTGCGGGCTGCCTGGCCGTCGGCAGCCTGGCAGTGGCGTCGCCGAACGGGACGGTCGGGCCGGACGGCACGCACGGGACGACGATGTCGTCCCTGCCCCGGCCGGCGGCCGCGCTCAACGCCGGCGCCGTCACCGTGCAGGCGGAGAACCTGGACCGCGGACTCGTCAGTGTGCACGACGGCGCCGGCAACCTCGTCAGCTGGCGGCTGCTGGCCACCGACCCGGCCGGAGTCGCGTTCAACGTCTACCGCGGCGGCGTCAAGGTCAACTCCGCGCCGATCACCGGCTCGACGAACTTCCGCCACCACGACGCGCCCGCCCACGCCGACTACCAGGTGAAGGCCGTCGTCAACGGCCAGGAGCAGGGCTCCTCCGCGCACGCCGTCCAGTTCCGCGGCGGCTACCTGGACGTCCCCGTCTCACGGCCGCCGGGCGGCTTCGGGTTCACCTACTCCGCCAACGACGCCTCCGTGGGGGACCTCGACGGCGACGGCGACCTGGACATCGTCCTGAAGTGGGACCCCTCGAACTCCAAGGACAACTCGCAGGCAGGCGTCACCGGAAGCACCGTCGTCGACGGCTACACGCTCCAGGGCGAGCGCCTGTGGCGCATCGACCTCGGCCGCAACATCCGCTCGGGCGCGCACTACACCCAGTTCCAGGTCTTCGACTACGACGGCGACGGCAAGGCCGAGGTGGCGATGAAGACCGCCGACGGCACCCGCGACGGCAGAGGCACGGTGATCGGCAACTCCGGGGCCGACCACCGCAACAGCGAGGGCCGGATCCTGAGCGGCCCCGAGTACCTCACGATGTTCAGCGGCTCCACCGGAGCCGCGCTGTCCACGGTGGACTACGTGCCCGCGCGCGGCAACGTCTGCAACTGGGGCGACTGCTACGGCAACCGCGTCGACCGCTTCCTGGCCGGCACCGCCTATCTGAACGGCAGCACCCCGTCCCTCATCATGGCCCGCGGCTACTACACCCGTAGCGTCATCGCCGCATGGGACTTCAGGAACGGGCAGCTGACCCGCCGCTGGACCTTCGACACCAACAGTTCCACCAACGCCGGCAAGGGGTACGACGGCCAGGGCAGCCACAGCCTCTCCATCGGCGACGTGGACGGCGACGGCAGGGACGAGGTCGTCTACGGTGCGATGGCCGTCGACGACAACGGCCACGCGCTGTGGACCACCCGCACCGGTCACGGCGACGCACAGCATCTGGCCGACCTCGACCCCGACGACCCGGGCCTGGAGTACTTCAAGGTGTCCGAGTCGAGCAGCCAGCCCTCCTCGCTCTACATCGACCCTGCCAACGGCAGCATCCGCTGGAGGACCGGATCCGGCAGTGACAACGGCCGCGGCGTCGCCGGTGATATCTGGGCCGGCAACCGCGGGGCGGAGATGTGGTCGGCCGCCGACTCCTCCATCCGCGACACGAACGGCGCCACGCGCGGCCGCGAGCCGTCGTCCGCCAACTTCCTCGCCTGGTGGGACGGGGACACGACCCGCGAACTGCTGGACGGCACACGCATCGACAAGTACGGCACCGGCGGCGACACCAGGCTGCTGACCGGCTCCGGCGTGCACTCCAACAACGGCACCAAGGCCACGCCGTCGCTGTCGGGCGACATCCTCGGCGACTGGCGCGAGGAGGTCATCTGGCCGAGGAGCGACGACAACGCGCTGCGGATCTACTCCACGCCCGTCGCGACGGACAAGCGGTTCGTGACCCTGCTCCAGGACCGGATGTACCGCACGGGCCTGGCCTGGCAGAACACCGCGTACAACCAGCCGCCGCACCCGGGCTTCTTCCTCGGCGGCTGAGACCGGCCCGCGTCGGCACGCGCCACCCAGCGGGCACAGTCGGCACCCTGGCCCGCGGGCAGGCCGCCCCGATCGGCGGCCTGCCCGCGGCAACGGCCTGACCGTCAGGCGTCGGCGACTGCCTCGGTGCCCGCGGCGCCGACCAGTTCGCCCAGTGCCTCCGCGAGCGCGCCCAGGCCGGGGCCGGCGGGGCCGCCGGGCTCGGTCATGTAGACGTCGCGGCGTATCTCGATCATCAGCGCGCTGACGCGCCGGTCCTTTTCGTAGTGCTTCAACGGCACGTACGCGCCCGCGAACGGGCTGTTCAGACCCGTGCCGCCGAAGCCCGCGAACGCCTTCTGTGCCGCGGCCCGCAGCTCCGGCGGGGTGTGGAAGGCGTCCGTGCCCAGGCAGATCGGCGGCCGGGGGCCGTCGCCGTGCAGCTCGTACGGAAGCGGCTCGGTCGGGTACGAGTGGACGTCGATGACGACGGCCCGCCCCACGGCGCCGAGCCGCTCGTCCACGGCGGCCGTCATGGCCGCCGCGTAGGGGTGGAAGTACCGGTCGATCAACGGCTGCCCGTCGAAGCCGGCGGCGCGCAGGTCCGCGCGGTGGGTGGTCCGGGTGTAGACCGCGCCCATGCCGACGGCGAGCATCTCCTCCCGCTCGTCGGGGAAACGCTCGGGGTCGATAACCAGCCGGGACAGCTGGTTGACGAACCGCCAGGGAGTGACGGCCGCGGCGGCGGCCGCCCCGGCCGCGATCCCGGAGGTGTGGGAGTCGGTGATGTGGTCCAGCTCCCGCTCCAACGCGGCGTCGTCGAGCACGATGCCGCCGCGCACGTCGGCCGGCACGGCGCGGGAGGAGTGCGGGACGTGGAGGATGACGGGGGAGTCGGGGGCGCCGGGGAGGAGGCGGAAGGACGCCGAGGTGTCGGTCACGTGTGGTTCCTTGCTGTGCGTGGATCGAGCTCGGAGAGGCAAGCACGCCTCCCCACCAGGAGTGTGGTCTGCCCGCGCGGTGTTGGGCGACCAGGGAAGGACTCTAACGGGAGGGTCTGACAGCCCAGTCGGACCCGGTCGCCCGTCAGCCCTGGGCGACCTCGACCGGGACGACCGGGGCGACCCGGAGGCGTTCCTGCCCCGGGCCCCACCCGCGGCGCCGTCCCGTCCGGGCCGCGGGTAGCGTGCCGGTATGACGTACACCCGGCGGACCGGTCCGGAGCCGGCCTCCGCACCGATGACGGACGAGGGCGGCGGCCGACTGCCGCGACTGCGCTTCAAGGACGTGGTCGTGCGCGGAGCCGTGCAAGGGCTCGTCGCCGTGGTGCTGCTGGCGGTCGGCTCGCTGTTCGTCGCCGACCACCACGGCCGCGAGACGTTCCTGGCCGTGGTGGGCGGGTTCGCCATGGCCGGCTCGGGGGTCGGCGTCGTGTTCGGGGGCCTGTTCTGGGCTGTCTGCGGGGGCGACGTCAGACGGTGGCGCGACTGGCGGACCATCACCGGACAGACCGGAGCAGTGACCGTCATGGCGCCCGCGCTCGTCCGGCTCGGTGTGCTCGCGCTCGTACTGTTTCCCGGGGCCTTCGGCCTCTACCACCTGGTCGACAACGCGCCGTACGACAGCTTCCTCCACGGGTCCTGACCGGCCTGCCCGCCGGATGTCCTGATGCGGCACCCGGTGCGCTGTGGCCGATGCTCGACGTTCATGTTTGTGAATGAAAGTCGAGTATGAGTATTGACGGCGCCGTTCGGTGCCCTTAGCTTTCCGGGGAAAGCGCTTACCCCAAGCGATTGGTCAGTGCTTACCCGCTCCGGGGAGCGGTACTCCGTTCCACGCACGCGTTCACCATGCAGAACACCGCACCGTTGCCCCGGACCGATCGAACGTCAGCCCTGCGCAGTTGCTCGACCCCCCATTCACCGACCGCTGGTCGCACGAGTCAACGAACCTGGAGACGAACGATGCAATTGAGAGCCGCCATCGCGTCCGCCGGCCTGCTCACCGGCGCGCTCGTCGCGCTGTCCGCCAACCCGGCGCAGGCCGACTCCGTCCGCTACGAGGCCGAGAGTTCCTCCGCCGTCTGCACAGGCACCATCGACTCCGACTGGAGCGGCTACACCGGCAGCGGCTTCTGCAACGGCACCAACCAGACCGGCGCCTACGCGCAGTTCACCGTGAACGCCCCCGCCGCGGGCACGGCAACGCTGAAGGTCCGCTTCGCCAACGGAACAGGCACCGCGCGGCCCGCGAGCGTCACGGTGAACGGCTCGACGGCCGCCTCGGCCTCCTTCGAGAGCACCGGCACATGGGACACCTGGTCGACGAAGACCCTCACGGTGCCCGTACGGGCCGGCAGCAACACGGTTCGGCTCAGCCCCACGTCCTCCGCCGGCCTGCCCAACATCGACCACCTCGACGTCGAGACGAGCGGCGACACCACCACCCCGCCGCCCTCGGGCTCCGCGCTGTACGTGGCGCCGAACGGCAGCGACAACGCGTCCGGGACGCAGTCCGACCCCACGACCCTCACCTCCGCGATCAGCCGCGTCACTCCCGGCGGCACGATCTACCTGCGCGGCGGGACGTACCGCTTCTCCCAGACGGTCACCGTCCCCCAGGGCAACAACGGCACCTCCGGCGACCGCACCGAACTGTCCGCCTACCCGGGCGAGACCCCGGTGCTGAACTTCTCAGCCCAGAGCGAGAGTTCGTCGAACCGCGGACTGGCCGTGAACGGCTCGTACTGGCACGTCAAAGGCATCGTCGTCGAACGCGCCGGTGACAACGGGATCTTCGTCGGCGGCAGCAACAACATCTTCGAGCGCACGGTGACACGCTTCAACCGCGACACCGGCCTTCAGCTCTCACGGATGCTCTCCAGCACCCCCCGGGACCAGTGGCCTTCCAACAACTTGATCCTGAGCGCGGAGTCGCACGACAACGCCGACTCCGACGGCGAGGACGCCGACGGCTTCGCCGCGAAGCTCACCTCCGGACCGGGGAACGTCTTCCGCTACGCCGTCGCCCACAACAACATCGACGACGGCTGGGACCTCTACACCAAGTCGGAGACCGGCCCCATCGGCGCCGTGACCATCGAGGACTCCCTCGCCTACGAGAACGGCACCCTCTCCGACGGCACCCAGAACTCGAGCGGTGACCGCAACGGCTACAAGCTCGGCGGAGAGGACATCGAGGTCGACCACGTCATCCGTCGCAACATCGCCTACGACAACGGCAAGCACGGGTTCACCTACAACCGTAACCCGGGCACGATGACGGTCTCGGACAACATCAGCATCGACAACGCCCAGCGCAACTTCTCCTTCGACGCGGGCACCTCGGTGTTCCGCAACAACACCTCGTGCCGCAGCGGCGACGGGTCGAACGACAAGACCGTGGGCAACGTCGACGGCTCGAACCAGTTCTGGTCCGGCTCGAACGGCTCCCGCTGCTCCTCGTACGCAGGCGCCCTGAGCTGGTCCTACGCCGCGGACGGCCGCCTGAACGTCAGCTTCGGCGGCCGGTCCGCCACGCCGTAGCCGACCCCGTCACGCAGGGCGCCGGCTCCGGCCACGCCCGCCATCGCCGCCCGGCCCGTCCGGTTCGTCCGGACGGGCCGCCGCGTACGAACGGAAGGCGTCGTCGCGCGGGCCCGGCGCGGGCAACCACGACCGCAGGACGGCGGCGGAGGGCGGAAAGAGCGCGGCCGGCAGCGCGTTCACCTCGAACCACTGCCACCGCACGATCTTGTCCGGCTCCCGGACCTCCGCCGTGCCCGTGATCCGGTCGACCCACGCGGCCGCCGTGACACGTGCCATGCCGGCAGCCGCGTCGACCAGCACCGCGCCGATCCGCACATTCGCGGCGTCCGCCGTCAGCCCGGTCTCCTCCGCCAGTTCGCGGACCGCCGTCTCCTCGAATCCCTCCCCGGCGTCGACCTTGCCACCGGGCAGCTCCCACCGCCCGTCGTGCCCGAGCCCCAGAAGTACCCGCTGCCGCGGGTCGCGTACGACGACACCCACACCGATGAGCCCGTTGGGCGCAGGACTCGCCCGCTCCGGACGCTCGGCGGGAACGGGGCTGCCGGGGCTGCCAAGGGCCATCTCCGAACCTCCTCCAGGACGGACGACGTCGACGCCTCGGCCACCTGCCCGAGAGGTCCGCTGCGCCGAACGCTACCGGCCCGGACGGGCCCCTCTCCCGCCGGGCCGTGGGGAGCGGTCGGCGCGCTCATGCTCCCTCCAGGCAGGGGCCGGGGCCTGCGCGTTCAGGCGCTGATAGATTCGCCGGCCATGCGATCACGTGAATACGACCTCGACTTCCGCGACCGGGCCGGACGGATACGCGCCTGGGGCGCCGGCCTGCTGTCCCTGGCGGCCGTCCTGTGGGCGTGGTGCGCCGTGTTGCTGCTCACCCCGTACACGGTCGACGAGGAGCCCGACGACCGCTACCCGGCGGAGTGCGAGTCACGGCTGTTCACCGACCGCGGGACGGCCAACGAGGGCCTGTACAGGAACGACCACTGCCAGAACGAACGCGACTGGCCCGAGGCCCTGGCCGTACTCGGACTGTCCGTACCGATCTCCGCCGCGGGCACGACGCTGCTCACGATCGGTGTCCTGAGCACGCGGATGAGCGCCCACGCCGAGGCGATGCGCGAACTGGACCGGCTCGCCGACTCCCGATAGCCGCAAAGCCGAGTACTTCTCACAGAGCTGCATCGAAGCTCTGGACCGCGCTCTGCGCGTCACTTCGCGGGTTCGATGGAGAACACCTGGCCGCCTTTGTCGACACAGCGCCGCGCCATGACGACCTCGAACCGTCTTCGCCCTGGTGGCCCTGTTCTACGAACCGGATGTCGGCCGACTGCTGTTCGACGGCCGGCCGGCCACGGAGCCAAGCCGCGCCGAGTGCCGGGCGCGTAACGCCGTCGTCGACCAGAACACCCACGTCGTACAGGGCTCGCTGTGGGACAACATCACCTACGCGGTGCCCGACGCGACCGAGACGGATGGCGGGTGGGTCGTCGAGCTCGCCCAGCTCGGAGAGCTGGTGGCACGGCTTCCGGGAGGGCTGGCCTGCCCGCTCAGCGAACGCGGGCGGAAGCCTGTCGGCGAGTGCTCCGTGCTGTTGATCGCCCACCGCCTCCCCAGGGTGCAGCACGCCGACAAGATCGTCGCGATGGAGGACGGACGGGCCGTCGCCTGCGGACGTCACCAGGACCTGCTGTCGACGAGTCCGGCCAACCGGGGAACTGGCATCGACGCAGATGATCCGGGGCTCCGGACCGGGCAGGAGGTTACGCCGGCCGGTGGGTTCCGCTGTTCGCCTCCGGGGCGGCCCCGCGCCGACACGGGCGCGGAAGATGACGTCCGGGAGAGGGGACAGCTTGTACGGCCCGGTCATCACCGACTCAGCTCCCGGGGCGACACCGCCCCGCCGCCCGCACCCACCACCCGCGGCCGGAGCGAGCCCGCGTGTCCGGCGGCCCGGCGTACGCACGCAGGCCCTCCCGGCTTCCGGGGAGTCCCCACGTGCGGAGCATCTCCGGGAAGCCGGTCCACCGCCATGCGTCCTCCTCGACCGAGGCCAGGACCCGTACGAAACGTTGCTCACGAGGGTCCAGGTCCCCGAACACCGGCAGCACGCCGGGGCGTTCCGGCCCGAAGGCCAGACGCAGGCCGGCCCTGGCGACGGCGAAATGGGCGGGTACCGAAGCTGCCGCCAGGCCGTCCGTCACGGCGTCCAGCGTCTCGGTCGGGTACAAGTCGGTCAGCTCCGTGAGACAGGCCGTGGCATAGCCGCGCAGACCGCCCTCGTGGAACGGAACTCCCGGAGGGCCAGGCTCCGGAGGCTCCGCCTCGGCAGCCGCCAACTCGCCGAGCGCCACCGCGCCCACAGCGGTCTCGACGTCCATGCCGCGCACACGTACCAGTGCCGTCGCTGCCGCCCAGCGCACCGTCTGCTCCTCGGCCGCGAGGAACGGCTTCAGGCGGCCGGCGAGCGCGGCGTCGCCCAGCAGACCTGCCGCGACGAGCGCTGTGGCGGCCACAGCCGGTAGCGCCTCGTGATCGAGCAGCCGCAGGAGACCGGGCAGAGCGTGCGCGGCCTCCTCCGGGAACCAGGCGAGGAGGTGCGCCGCCGCGGCGCGCACCGACGGATCCCTGTCGTGCAGCAGCCCACACAGACCGGGCACCTCGCGCCGCACGGCGTCGTACGCCGGCAACTCCGCTTCGTCCGACCGGAGTTGCCCCTCGAGGTCGAACGTGGCGCGCCACCTGTCGCGTGCTCGGTGCTCCTCTTCGTCGGGAGCCCGCGGCGGCAGGCGATTCGACGGTGGTGGCCAGCTGTCTGCGAAACGCCAGTGCTGTCGGACGATGGCTGGCCCGGCTCGGCTACGGGACCGCGGAACGTCCCGTCCTGGTGATCGCTGCTGGTGAGCGGTGGCCGGACGGAAGCCTGCGGCCTGCGCTTGAGGACTTGCTGGGTGCCGGGGCGATCATCGCCGAACTGGAGTCACGAGGAGCTGGCCCGCTGTCCTGCGAGGCGGCTGCCGCAAGGACTTGCTTCGCGCAGACCGCCGATGTCACGAGTGCCGTGGCTGCCTGTTCCTCGGGCATTGAACTGGCCCGGAGCGGGTTCGCCGACGACGTGGCCATCGCCACGGAGTTCGACGCCAGCGTGACCGTGCCCGTCCTCACCGACGGAGCCTTCGACCACGGCACCGACGCCACGGCATCGATCCCGAACCCATGAAGTTTCGGCAGCACCTTGCACGAGTTCGCCGGAACATGTGCGCTTTGGAGAAGGACTCGTTGGAGGCGATGGCGACACTGTTCTTCTCCTTGCGTTCGGTCAGGACCTGGAAGAGAAGTTCGGCGCCGCGGCGGCCGAGTTCCATGTGTTGGGTGGGGGACGGGACGCCGTGCACCGTTTCCGGTGTCGGTTTCCCCGTCCCCGCCCGCCGAACCGGACGTGCTTGGCCGAGCATCCGGCTCTCCACGTGATCCGACGTGTCAGGCGAGGTATTCGCTGACCTGGCCGACGAAGGCCACATCGTCGTGGTTCGTCCGGCGGAAGCGTGCTCCGTCGGGGTCGACCTCGTCGATGTTGTATGGCGTGCTGATCTGCGCTCCCCGGAACTGGTAGCGCTGGACCTTCGTCTTCGCCGGGTTGTAGAGGACGATCCCGCCCTCGGTGATGCGGTCGGCCCCGTAATAGCGGCGCCGCAGCTGTTTCCAGGTCAGGTGGGGATGCTTGTAGCGAATCCAGAGAAGCAGTCTCCACCACGCGTACCAGCCGAGGTAGGAGAACGTTCTCTTGGATGCGCCGTAGCGGAAGTAGGCAGCCCAGCCTCGAAGGACCGGGTTGACCGTCCGCAGCACCTCCTCCAACGAGAGCGAGGTCGTGCTTCGCCCCGTCAGTTTCTTGATCTTGTGCATCACCGACGCCAAGGCGGGCTTGGACGGGATGGTGAGCACGACGCGACGGCCGTCGCCGAAGGGCCTTCGCTGGATGTGGAAGCCCAGGAAGACGAAGCCGTCGTCGATGTGGGTGATGTGGGTCTTCTCGACCGAGAGGGTCATCTTCAGCTTGCGGGCCAGCAGTTCACCGATCTCCGTCTTGAGCGTTTCGGCTTCGGACTTGGTGCCGTGCACCAGCACGACGAAGTCGTCGGCGTATCGCACCAGACGGTAGTTCGGCAGCCCTTTGCGCCGTCGGGATTGCCGCCGTGCTCCGGGGTTCATCTCGGTGTTCCAGATCCGCGAGAAGTGCCGGTCCAGAACGGAGAGATAGATGTTGGCCAGCAGAGGGGAGGCGACTCCTCCTTGCGGAGTGCCCGTGAGGGTCTCCGCGAATCCACCGTGCAGCTCGACGACTCCGGCCCGCAGAAAAGCGCTGACCAGCCGCAGAACCTTGCGGTCCTTGATGCGCTCGGCCACCAGGTCCATCAGGACGTGATGGTCGACGTTGTCGAAGCAGGCCTTGATGTCGCCTTCGATGACCCAGTCGTAGGTCGACGGCTTGCGGGTGAAGTGGTGGATTTCGGCGATGGCATCCTGAGCCCGACGTCCGGGTCGATACCCGTAGCTGGACGGGTAGAAATCGGCCTCGAAAATCGGCTCCAGGACCAGCTTGAGGGCCATCTGCGCGATGCGGTCCCGCAGGGTCGGGATACCCAAGTAGCGGACTTTGCCGTTCTTCTTGGGAATCACTGCCTGCTTGACCGGCAGGGCAGTGAAGGACCCGTCCTTGAGTGAGGAGCGAAGCTCCTCCAGGAACGGAATCACTCCATGACGTTCCTCGACGTGGTAACGGGTGACCGCATCCACGCCTGCTGGTGAGGGCGGCTGCGGAGTTCTTCGGGCCCGGCGTCGGGGTCGGCTGCTTTGCGGGATATGCGGGTCTCGATGTCAAGCCACTGGTCGTAGTGAGCCGAGGCAGGGCTCGGTGTCATGCCGTCCACTCCGATGCGATCGATGGTGAACTGGCCCCCGGCGAGGAGTTGGGGAGGTTGCTTCACAGCCCCACGAAGCGTTGTCAGTGGCCGGGGAGACACTGGTGCCATGAAGTCTTGCTCACCCACCGCAGCCAGTTCGTCCGAGAATTCCCTCACCTGGGTCGAGTCGATGGGCGTGTCGGCGGCCGTGGCAGAGTCCAGGTGTGCGGCCAGTTGAGTCCCGGCTGATGGCCACCAGAATTCCAGGTGGATGGCCGTCCGGCCTGCGGTGTTCCTGATTGCTTCCGTAGACGAAGGAGACCCCTTCGTTCGGTTTGCTGGTGTATGCGAAGCATCAGCGAATCGGTCGAAGAGGTCCTGTGACGAAGTCTGACAGAGAGATCATGGAGATATTCGAGGCGTACGACCTGACCGAGACGGTCTGGTCGGCAGCCGCCCTCACGGGGCACGACCCGAAGACGGTCAAGCGGTATGTCGAGGCCCGCGCCAGCGGGCGGAACCCGTACGAACGCGAGCCGCGGCCGAAGATGATCGACGCGTTCCTGGAGAAGATCGAGGAGTGGGTCGAGCAGTCGAAGGGGACGATCCGCGCCGATGTGGTCCACGACAAGCTGGTGAAGATGGGCTACCCGGGCAGCGCGCGCTCGACTCGGCGGGCGGTGAACGCGGCGAAGACCGCGTGGAAGGCCGGCAAGCGGCGGACCTACCGTCCGTGGATCCCCGAGCCCGGGTGGTGGCTGCAGTTCGACTGGGGCGAGGGCCCGAAGATCGGCGGGCGGCGGACCTGGTTGTTTTGCGCGTGGCTGTCCTGGTCCCGGTTCCGGGTGGTGATCCCGGTCTGGGACTGCACCTTGGGCACCCTGGTCGCCTGCCTGGACACCACGCTGCGGCGGATCGGCGGGGCGCCGACCTACGTGCTGACCGACAATGCCAAGACGGTCACTGTCGAGCACATCGCCGGGATTCCGGTCCGGCACCCGCAGATGGTTGCCGCGGGCCGGCACTACGGCTGCCAGGTCGTCAGTTGCGTTCCCTATGACCCCGAGTCCAAGGGCGGCGCGGAGGCCACGGTCCGCATCGCGAAGGGCGACCTGGTCCCGACCGAGGCGAACCTGCTGCCCGCCTACGACACCTTCGCCGAGCTCGCGGACGCCTGTCTGATCTGGTGCGACACGGTGAACACGCGTCGGCACCGGGCGACCGGGCAGATCCCGGCCGACCGGCTCGATATCGAACGCACCACGCTGCACGTCCTGCCCGCCGAGCCGCTGGCGCTCGCGCTTGGTGAGGAGCGGGTGGTCGGCACTGACCGCACCGTCAGCTTCAACTCCGTGCGCTACTCGACCCCGCCCGGCTACACCGGTGCCAGGGTCTGGTGCCGGGTCGTCGGCGACGAGCTGTCGATCACCGCCCGCACCAGCTCCGGTGACCTGTCGGAGATCTGGCGTCACCAGCTGTCCACGCCCGGCGTCCCGCAGATCATCGATGCGCACTACCCCGGCCACCCCGATGGCCGCTCGGTCCATCAGCCCAGGCTGCGACCGCGCTCGGAGGCGGAGGTCGCGTTCGTGGGCATCGGCCCGGGAGCCGGCCGCTGGCTGAAGGAGGCCGGTCCGCCGGTGCGTCCCGGATCCGCGCCAAGATGGCCCATGCCGTCGAGCTCGCCGTGGTCCTGGGCAACGACCGGGTCGACCAGGCCCTCGGGCTCGCGGCTGCGGCCGGGCGCTTCGCCGAGGACGACCTGGTCTCGATCCTGGAACACGTCGCGGCCAACAAGCACGTCGGCCAGGTCGTCCGCGCGGACGAGGCCCACTCCGTCCAGAACGGCACCATCGCTTGGCAAGCCCTGGGGCGACAGCAGAGGGCGGCTGGGGAGTCGAGGGCCGACTGACCGCAGTCAGTCGCCGATGAACCACAGGTACAGGTGCAGCCCGCGTTCCACGACCTGGCACAGCTCGCGGGCCTGCACGACCCAGTCACCGCCCAAGTCGGCTGGAAGCCGGTCGAGTTCCGCCAGCAGCAGCGGCACTTGCCGCTGGTTGAAGACCGCATCCCCATACGGCGTCAGGGCCCAGAGCATCGGGAACTCCGCCGGGTCCAGATCCGCGAAGCCGGCCGTCCACTCCACACCGGCTTGGGCGCGAGCCACGACGTTCCTGCTGTCCCCACGCACCGCCATATTGATCATCCGCCGAGCCTATCGGCGCCCACCGCGACCCACGAAGGAATTATCGACCGTGACGTTTCCCCAGGCTCCGGCCCTGCCCGAGGAGCTGGACAAGCTGATGCGCCGGATGCGCCTGCCCTACACGCGCAAAGCCGCACCCGATGTTCTGGCGACCGCCCGGGCCCAGCGGTGGGATCCCGCCGAAGTCCTGCGACTGCTGATCTCCGAGGAGGTCACCGGCCGCGACGCGGCCACCCGGCGCCTCCGGCGCCACTCGGCGAACTTCCCCATCGGCAAGACCCTCGCGTCCTGGCGGGCCGAAGACTCCACCATCCCCGAACCTACCCAGAACTCTCTGATCACCCTGGAGTGGATCGGCCGCGCGGAGAACCTGGTGATCGCCGGCCCGTCCGGGACCGGGAAGTCGCACTTCACCGAGGGGCTGGCCCAGGCCGCGATCGAGAAGGACCTGCGGGTCGCCTGGTTCACCCTGGAGACCCTCGCCGCCGCGATCGGCAAGTCGAAGGTCGACGGCTCGACCGCCCGCACGGTCGCCCGAATCTGCCGGGCCGATCTGATCGTGATCGACGACATCGGCCTGCTTCCGGTCGGCGAGGACGCCGCCGAGGCGTTCTACCGAATCATCGACGCCGCCTACGAACGCCGCTCGATCGCGGTGACCAGCAACATCCGCCCCTCAGGGTTCGACACGATCATGCCCAAGACTCTCGCCGGGGCCAGCACCGACCGCCTCATGCACCACGCTCACCTGGTGACCACCACCGGCGACTCACACCGCCTCGCCGAGGCCCTCGCCGGCAAGGGCGTGGTCCTCTTGACCTAACCCCCCATCCCCAGGAACACCGCTGGCCACAGGCATGGATTTCTGACGGCCACCAGCCCGGACACCCGATGGCCGCCCACCTGGGCATCTCAATGGCCGTTGACAGGGCGGCCCTCTGATCGTCGTACCGGTTTCCGTATTGGACGGATGGCACGGTTGCACGGAGTCGGGTCTGGTCATTGGCGACGGGGACGTCCCGGACGACTACGACCGCGCCTGCGAGGTGGACGGTCTCGCGGGAGTGATTGCCATCGGTGGAGGCGGCCCGCGAGGGCTTGTCCTGGCGGACGAGCCCGCCACCACCTGCTATTTGCCGGAACCCCGAGTCTTCGTCCGCTGGCTCGGAGCCAACTCGGATGCCGATCTGATCGAAGCAGCCAGCGCCGTCCTCACCGACCCCACGACCGAGTGGGAAGAGTGCGGTGTCTGGGAGACGGACGGGCCGGCAGTGCTCATGGACTCTGTCACCGCCGGGAACGAGCTGGACGTCGAGTACCCCACCGGCGGCGGACTGCCGGAGCAGGCGCCCGTCGCGATACCACCCGGCCGCTGGACGGTCCGCGCCGTCCACACCTCGGCAAACGAGGAAACCTCGGTGGGTCTTGTTCAACTTCTTCCTGGTCACAGAGCCGATGACCTGGTCCCATCACTGGGAACATGACGTCAGGAGGCTTCTCCCTCGAGTGGCTGAGGAGTCCGTCAAAGATCTGCTCGCGGGCCATCTGTCCCTTGGCCGCCCGCGTCGTCCCGCCGGCGTTCGAGCGTGGGCCGGAACTCCATCGTGGCGACGAAGAGCGTGCAGGGCTCGCCGAATGACTCGAGACGGCAGTTCATCTCGACCGGACGAGCGCAGCAGCCGTTTCCGAGCATCCGGCGGTGCATCATCCGGGCGGAGCTCGGCCATCTCCGAGCCTCGGCGTTCGCCGGTGGCTGCTGGGCGAGCGTAAACGGCCTGGCCACGACCACCCGCCACCACAACACCGCCCTGCACGCCACCACCCCCCTGGGCACCGGCCTCCTCAACACCGCCTCCTGACAGCAGTGGTGGGGAGTGTGGGCGCGACCGTGCTGCGACGGCAGTGCACCTCCGGGTCCGCCTGGGAGCCGATGCCGCCTTGGGGCGTCAGGAATGGCCCTCGCCCGCGTTGCTCGAGTGGTCTTCCGGCGCCCGTCCCGGTCCGCGGCGCCGCGCGAACCGGGCACGAGCGGCCGCGTGTGCGTCGCGCAGAAGCCGCACAACGGTGTCCGTCGTCCGCTCACCGGGATTGACGACAGAGATCCAGCCGACAGCGCCGTACACCGGGTGCGGCATCACGGTGTCCGCTGCCGCGTAGTCGCGAGGGCGGCGGAGGCTGTGCGGCTCCTCGCCGGTGAGCTCCTGGAACGTCGCGCGGTCGAGGTGGATGTTGACACGCCGGCGGCCTGGAGGGTCGAGGTCGGAAGCGGTGTCGTCGGGGTAGTCCTTGGTGACGATCGTCGCGTAGGGCTGGGCGTTCGCAGGTGTCCGGCCGTCGGGGGCGTAGTAGAAGAACGCGTCCCCCCACGCGATCTCGGGGAAGTCGCTTCCCGGTTCGGGGAGAAGTACGAGCGCGCCGTCGAATCCTCGTACGGTCGCGATGATCTGTTCCATACTCATGGTTCAAGCATCACCTTCAAGTGCTCATGTGGGGTTGGCAGGTGGGCGAGACCACGAGCGGCTGGCGACGAGTCCCGCTCAGAACAGTCGATGTCGCCAGGGAGTCGGGATACTCGGTGCAACAGGTCCGCGACCTGGAGCGGCTGGGCGTGATTCCCCCGGCCGCTCGATCGAGCAACCGCTACCGCGCCTATACACCTGTGCACGTGCACGCTCTTCGCGCTTATCGCGGACTGGCACAGGCCGTTGGGCCTGTCGAGGCACGGAAGATGCTTGCGGAACTGCGAAAGGCGACGATCGCTGTGGCCGCCGCGGCGATCAACTCGGTGCATGTTCGGCTTGCGCGGGAACGGGACGAGGCTCTGCGTGCGCAGAAGGCGTTGCGTGCGATCCAAGCGGAGGGGGCCGTTGACGAGTTCGAGCAGGAGAGCGACACCATGACGATCACCGAGCTCGCCGGAGCAATTGGTGTACGTCCGTCGGCCCTGCGGTTCTGGGAGCAGGAAGGGCTGGTCGCCCCAGAGCGCGTCACGTCACTGAGAGCACGGCGCTATGGCCCTACGGCGATCGGAGCGGCCCGCATCGTCGCGGCCCTGCGCGGCAGTGGTTACGGCGTTTCCGCGGTGCGCGACGTCATGAACTCCCTGCACCGGCTCGACGGCCTGGAAGAGACCGAACGCACCCTGCAACAGCGTCTTGACCAGATCGCCGGACGCACCGTTGCGCTGCTTCGGGCGGGCACAGATCTGGCAGCCGTCATCGCGTCCGATCAGGAACCCGACGACCGCCTGTCCGGAGCCACCGACGGCAGGTGACACCCGGCCGGACCCCCGACCGGCACCTGGCGACCGCCGGAGGCGTGCCTCCAGGGCACGCGCCGGCCGTCCTGCGCAAGCTCTCCCTGCTCCAACCTCACGCCTCCGGGCGCGCGGTGACATCCTCGGTGCTCACTGACTTCGGCCGCGGGGAGTCACCAGCCCACCGCCTCGGGGCGGCGGCGTTGCGGCGGGCATCACCGGAGCGGGAGGTCGACTCCGTACTCGTCTCTGGGCCGGGGGCCGTGGATGCGCCGGTCTGCCTCCGGGATGGCGACGTCGTTGATGCTCGCCTCCCGGCGCCGCATGAGGCCACGCTCGTCGAACTCCCAGAGCTCGTTGCCGTGACTGCGCCACCACTGGCCTTCCGCGTCGTGCCACTCGTATTGGAAGCGGACGGCGATCCGGTCCTCGTGGAACGCCCAGAGACTCTTGCGCAGCGCGTAGTCCAGTTCGCGCTCCCACTTGGCTGCCAGAAAGGCGACGATCTCGTCGCGGCCGTTGATGAACGCGTCCCGGTTCCGCCACCTCGAGTCCGGCGTGTAGGCCCGCGCCACCCGATGGGGATCGCGGGTGTTCCACGCGTCCTCGGCAGCCTGGACCTTTTGCAGGGCCGTCTCCTGCGTGAAGGGCGGGTAGGGCGGGCGGTTTTCCGGCACTGCTGCCTCCTCGTCGCGGTGAGAACGTTCGTTCTCAATGATGGGTCTAAGGTAGGGAACGACCGTTCTCAACGTCAAGGAGTCTGGCATGCCCGCCCCGCTCACCGATGAGCAGAACCGTCTGGACCGCGAGGCACTGCTCGACGCAGCGGAGAGGCTCCTCTGCGAGCGTGGCATCCAGGCGGTCGGTATGGACGAGATCCGTGCGGCATCCGGCCTGCCGCTGAAGCGGATCTACCGGTTCTTCGCGGCGAAGGAGGACTTGGTGGTCGCGATGCTCAAACGTCGCGACCTGCGGTGGAGGGGAAACCTGTCCGCCCGCGTGGAGCAGGTTCCGGATCCGCACGAGCGTGTACTCGCCGTCTTCGACTGGCTTGCCGAGTGGTTCGCCGAACCCGGTTTCCGTGGATGCGCCTGGATCAACGCGTTCGGCGAACTCGGGGCGTCGTCCGAGGCGGTGCTGGCCGAAGTCCGGTCGCACAAGGAGAAGTTCCACGATCAGGTCGCGGTGTGGGTCCACGCCACCGGAGTCCCGGTGGTCGAACCCGTATTCCTGCTCGCCGAAGGAGCGATCGTGACAGCCGGCATCAACGGCGACCCTGCCCCGGCCCGTCACGCACGCGCAGCCGCCGCCGTACTGCTCGGGAGGCCCTGATCCCTGGCCGCACCGGCCGGCACCGCCGCGTCGGCCGACACTGCCCCTCCAGCCCCACGGGGCAGCCGGGAGCGGGCTGCCGCGTGCGTCAGCCCGTCAGGTTGGCGTGAGACATCCGGTCAGGTCGGCAGGCGGACCCGGCCACCGGTCTTCGCTCGGAGCGTGGCTTCCAGCCGGTCGCATGCCTCGGTCTGGGCGGCGATCCGCTCGAACCTTCTCCCGCCCGACGCAACGCCCCTCATGGGCCTCATGCGACGGTCAGCGGCGAAGGAGTACGTGTCGCGGAATCTGCGCGGTCAGCGGCGGCTCGGCCTCCCCCTCGTACCCCAGGTGCAGTTCGTGCCGCGCTCGTGTCGCCAGGACGTAGTACGCCATGCGGAGGGCCGCCGATGTGGGGTCGGTCCCGGCGTCCGTGTGGGTGTCCGGGACCACCACGTGGTCGAAGCCGAGGCCCTTGGCGCTGGCCCGGTTGACGATGACGACGCCCGGCCGCGCCAGGTCGAGGGTGCGGTAACGTCCCTGAGTCGCCTGGGCGGTGTACATCTGGGGTTTGAGGCGAGGCGCGGTGCGCTCCAGCCGGGTCAGCAGGTCGAACTGGGCCATGGTCGAATTCAGGACGACTCCGATGGTGCGCCGCGGGTATGACTGCGCCATGCCGACGAGCAGGTCGGTGACCGCTCCCGGGCGGGAGAGGGAGTGGAGAAACGGCGGAGGTCCGTCGCGCTCGGGCAGCGCCGGCACGATGCGGCCGACGTGGAAGTGCTGTGCCAGCTCCGCGATCTGCCGCGTATTGCGATGGTTTCCGTCCACCTCCCGCATCTCGCACCCGCCGAGTGCCTTGCCGATCTCTGCCAGTGTGGAGTGGGTGTCGGTCAGGCGCTGGCACTCGTCCGCGTACACGGTGACGCGGGCGCCGAGCACACGGCAGAAGCGGTAGAAGCCGACGGGCAGGTCCTGGCCCTCGTCGACGACGACCGAGAGACCGGGCACCGGTTCTGTCAGCGCCGCCTGCTGGACAAGGGCACTCCAGTCGTACCAGCCGTCGTCCGTGCGCGGTGCCTCGACGCCCGCCCGGTCCTGGTACCACCGTGCCAGCCACGAGTGCGCAGTCGCCACGACCACACCGTCCCGTTCGGGGCCGAGCGCCTTGACGGCGGGGTTGATCGCCTGCCGCAGCAGGTTGGAACGCGTCAGCAGCACGGACGGCCCACCCGTGAGGGCCAGCATGACCGCGCGCTGCGACGCCAGCAGGCTCTTGCCACTTCCGGGTGGTCCGCTGATGACGTGATGCCCGTCGAATGGAAGGCCCTCGAGCGACGCCCGTTGGCCCGGCGTCAGGTCCAAGTAGGTGACAGTCATCCGTGCGGTCACTCCATTGCTGCCGCTGCGGCCGACCGGGCAGCCGCGACGATCGGTTCGAAGTAACCGGGCACCTGCGCGCCGCCGACGACGAGCGCCCGGTCCAGGAGCGTGTTGCCCGTCTCGCAACTGGTTTCGGGCAGTAGGGCGCACGCATGGCAGGCCGCGCGGTTGAGGTTGTCGAAGCCCTGCCCCGTGTGCTCGGCGCACAGCGGATCGGCCGAGCACCAGGCGGCGGCCTCCGTCATCCGCAGCAGCGTCTCGGCGAGCCGCGGCGCCTCACCCTGCCGAACCAGGCCGCCCAGGGTGCCTTCGGCGTCCCCGGCGGCGGTGTAGATCAGCACCCCGTACTGATCGTGCTCAGGCCGCCCGTACACCCGCTCCCGCAGACTGGCCGTCGAGTACCCCGACTCGAACGAGAGCTGGCGGATCAGCAGATGCGCCAGCGTGTGCAGCAGCACGAAACGCGGGGACAGTTCGTCGCCGGCCACCCTGGCGAGCCGGTCGGCCTGGAACGAGCGCGTCAGGTCGTCACGCATACCGGCGACCCGCTCACGCACCCGCTGGTCCTGCTCCCAGGCGTTCAGCTCGGCCTTGTCGAGGGTGAGGAAGACTCCTTCGCCGAAGACTTCGACGGCGGGCAGCCAACGCGCCTTTCGCGCCGTGTCCGCCGGGACGAACGACGAGTTCGGTGAGACCCGCCGGAACCCTTGCAGCGCCCGCACTTCGCGCAGCCGGTCCGCCAGCACGATCCGATCGACCCGCCTGCCCAGCCCTGCCCACGGCTCCGTCGCCTCATGGGTGAGCCCGAGGTCTGTCGCGCGGACGGCGAAGTCGCGGGTCGCGGGCGGAGCGGGGGACATGAAGGCCGCCCACTCCTCGCGGCTCAGGTCGGGGACGACCGGCTCGTCGGGGGCGTCCTGCGGAAGGGTCCCCTTGGCAGTCGGGGGAGCGGCGGCGCCCGTCTCCTCTGTGAGGAGGGCGTCGAGCAGTGCGTCGTCCGCTCCTGTGTCCTCCTTGATCATCTCTCGGAAGGCGTCGGCCCGCGGCGTACCCGCCACCCGGCACAGCGGCACCCACAGATCCGACGAGCGCACTCGTTCGGCCAGAAGCTCGTCACCGAACATGGCCGGGGCCTCGCTCTCGGGGATGTCGAGCGCGCTACTGACCACCGGGTAGTACACGTTGCCCGCCGTACGCTGGACGATCTGGACCGGCTTGACACACTCCGCGGCCTCGTTCCGCCGCTGCCACGGGTTCCGCCCGGAGCAGCGCATCCCGTGCGTACCGAGCACGTCGAGCAGATCACGGGATGCGTCACAGCCCGTGGCCGTGCAGACCACGGACAACGCCTCGAGTCCGGTGGCCCGCTCCGACACGTTGAAGCGCAGCCTGTCACGCGTCGTACACGCCTGCCGCGCTGCCGGATCAAGGCCGGAGTGCGCCCAGAACCACCAGTCGACGTCTCCGAGGTGTCCGCCCGCACAGATCTGCACGAACCGCATGGGCGCCAGCTGCCGCACCGGCGAACAGCTCGGGCAGCGCGGCGGTGTGCCCGGCTTCTCGTCCGCGATGCGCCAGCGGACCATGCGGCGGCACGCGCCGCAGAACAGCCACGAGGGGAATCGGATGTACGGGGCGCCGGCCGCGTCCTGCCGGTCGAACCGGTCGTCGGCGGCCGGGGGAGCGGCGTAGAACCCGCTCACCTTCAGCTGGTTCGCCAGCCGCGGGGATTCGACCGGCTGCCGCTGCTTGGGCCAGTCGCCGATGCCGGTCGCCACGAACGACTCGCCCTGGATGTCGAACACGGCCCCGACCCCGAACGGCAGCACCGTCTGGGCCTGCCGCACCCGCAGTCGCCTGCTCACAGGTCCGCCCCCTTCACCGTCACCTGGCACTCCCGGTCGACGTTCCGCATCGAGTGCGGGGTCTCCCACAGGCCCCCGTACTGCTCGAAGTTCTTCAGCAGGTTCATCTGTCCCTTGCCCTGGCTGCGGTAGTACAGCTCCTTGCCCTCCTTGCGGGCGTCGAGCGCCTGCTGCTGCCAGGCCGACAGCAGTTCGTCCAGTTCCTCGTGCACGGCCGAGGCGGCCTGCGGATCACCGGCGGCGGCACGTGCAGCCAACTGCTCTGCGAGCGCGACCACGGCCGGCAGCCGGTCCAGCACGTCGCCCGCCTGGTTCTCGGCGGACAGGCCCAGCCCGTGCCGTACGAGGATCACCAGCGCGGCGTGCAGCGCACGGCGACGCGACGGTGTCGACCACGGCGTCACACTGGTCGGTTCGACATGCCGATACAGCGACCGGTGGTAGACGTCGAACGTCTCGTAGTGCGAACGGTCCCTGGGGCGTGTGGCGTTGAAAAACGTCACCACCAGGCCCGGCACCGAATGACGGCCGACCCGGCTGGTCGCCTGGATGTACTCGGCCGTGGTTTTCGGCTGTCCCTGCATCAGCATCATGGCGAGCCGCTTCACGTCCACACCGACCGACAGCATGTTGGTGCAAGGCAGGAACGACACCGCGTCTGAGGCGGTGTACGGCTTCTCCAGCCGGTCCAGCAGCACCGGTTGCTCCGCGCGCGGCAGGTTGCTCGTGAGCTCCTGCACCTGATGGTCGGTCAACTTCCGCGTGCCCCGGCCGCCGTCGAGGCCGGCCAGCTGCGCGGGGATGTCGTCTGCCGCGGCCGTTACCGTACGGCCGAGCTCGCGGAGGCTGTGGTGGTAGGCCACCAGCGTCCAGTACGCGTCCCGGTGCTCCTCCGGCAGCTCCCACGCCCCCTGCAGCATCGCCGCAGCCGTGGCGACGGAAGCCCGGCCGGCCGTGTGGCCCTGCGCCATCACGCCGACATAGCGACGGCCGGGCCGCGAGGCGTCGGGCTCTGCGAAGTACGAGTGGCGTGCGTCGAGCCCGGCGGGCGGGAACAGCTGCACCTCGCTCCCGTACAGCGCGCGCACCTGCTCCCCGGAGCGGCGGATCGTCGCCGTGGACGCCACCACCTTCGGGCCGATGCCGTCGCGGGTGCACAGCCCGAGCACGGCCGACTCGTACAGGCCGACCGTCGAACCCAGCGGACCGGTCAGCAGATGCAGCTCGTCCTGGATGACCAGCGACGGCGGTGCGTGCCCGGTGCCGGAGCCGAACAGGCGCCCCGAGCGGGGCTCCCATGCGAGCCGGGCGAACTTGTCCACCGTGCCCAGCACGAACGTCGGTGGCCGGTCGTACAACTGCTCGTCTACGACGGACACCGGAAGCTCGTCGTGGAAGACACACGCGTCCCGCGGGCAGAAGAACGCGAACGAGCCGGCCTCGGCCCGCACCCCGTAGTCCCCGATGTCAGGCGACTTGTGGCTCGGCAGGATGCGTGTCCCGCACCAGGGGCACCGGTCCAGGATGAACACGTCCTCGGGCCGGGCGGCGCCCCGCACGTCGCGGAAGGCCTGCTGCGCCGCCTCGTAGGTGTTCGGGGACGTCGCCAGACCCACCCACAGCCCGATGGAGAACGGCTCCTCGCCGAGCGTCGCCGGATCCTCGCGCCGCAGTTCCTCCAGCGCGCACACGGTGGTCGCGGCGCGCTGGAACTGCTGGGTCGTGAGCAGGCTCAGCGTGTAACGGCTGAGGACCGCCGTGCCCCCGCCGTCCGGCTCACGCCGCCGCAGCACCATCACGAACGCCGCCAGCAGCAGATACGCCTCGGTCTTGCCACCACCGGTGGGGAACCAGATCAGGTCAGTGACGCTGCGGTCCTGGTGGCGCGGATCGACCACGCCGTCGAGTGCCAGCAGGAAGAACGCCAACTGGAAGGGGCGCCATGCGGCATCAGGGTAGGGCTCGGGGTCGGCGGCCACCGGGTCGCGGCGCGCTCGCCGCTCGCCGGCCTGGTCACGTGCCGAGTGGCGCATCTGCAGGGCCATGGCCCGGTTGGCCGTACGGAACGCCGCCACCAACTCGGGCCGCCGGGGGTCGCACAGGGTGCGTACGCCGGACTCGATCCGGTCGACCACCGCCGCGATCCGGTCGAGGATCCGGTCCGCAGCCTCCCTGCCCCACATGGGGATCTCGGTGTTCCGCTGCTGCTCGTACCACTTGCGGTAGTCGGCCGCGAACCCCAGCAGTTCGTCGCGTAGTTCATCGGCGGGGACATCTCTGTCCGCCAGATGCAGCACCCGGAGCACGGGCAGCCCGACCGGGCCGGCGGCCTTGGCGGCCGGCACTTCGGACTCCGGCATGACGGCGGCCGCCACACCGATGATGTGCCCGGCCTGGTCGTGGACCTCCTTGACCGCGCAGCCGTGGCCGACCGCGTGCGTGAGCACGTGCCGGTACTGCAGCCGCAGCTCCTGCTCCTCCGGGTCGCGGCTGGCGAGCCGCACGCTCGGGTAGGGCCGGATCCGGCCGCCGACGGGCCGGGCCTCGAGCCGCACCTGGAAGAGCATCCGGTCCCACTGCGTCACCCGCCCGCTCTCCGCCGTCGCGGGGGCAGCGGTGTGCGCGGTGTTCACCAGCGCCACGGTGACGAGTTGCCCGCCGCCGAACCGGCGCCGCCGCACCCGGATCTCGGTCCGCTTGTCGAGCACCGTCCTGCGTTCCTCGTCCGCCGCGAGCGTGATCGTCTCCACCGGGAGTGTGTCGCGGTGCCAGCGCCTGCCGCGTTCACCCTGCCGCGTCTCGTACCGCGCCGCCCCGCACAAGACCTCCACGGCAGCGGCATCCGTGTAGAAACTGAACCCGAGCGACGACGGCAACCACGAGTTGGACTCCGGTATCGGGTCCGTGGCCGGTGCGGCGTCCTCCGCCGCGTCTTCGGCGCCAGGGCCCTCCAGCACTTCAGCGGTCTCGGTCAGCCGCCGCTGGAGATCGGCGTCCTGCGGGTACAGCGTCCCCATCAGGTATTGGCGGTCCGGCGGCGCGTCCAGTACCTCGTCCTCGCCGAACGCCGGACCGACCAGCTGCAGGCGCAGGTAGTCGACGAGCTCGTCTCGCGGATTCACGTACTCGGTTCTCCTTGTTGTCGTGGTGAGGGAAGCGCCCTGGCGCTTCGAAGTACTGCTACGTCAGGCGGTTCAGCCCCGCCGCCACCACCTGCGCGGATCCGGCCCCTGTGGCTCTGCAGGAGGCGGCGTGGGGACGGGCCCCGGCGTCATGGCCCCCGCCGCCAGCTCGGCGATGCGCGCCCGTGCGGCCTCCTGCACCTCGGCGACACGCCGCTCGGCCCACCGCTCCACCGCCTGCACACGCTCCGTCGCCTCGTGCTCCAATGCCTGCGCCGCTTCGACCCGCTCGGCGAATGCGGCCTCGGCCTCCTGCAGCCGTTCCTCCAGCGCGGCCAACTGTCGGCGCGACGCCTCCTCGACCTGACGGATCCGGTCCGCGTACTCCCGCTCCATCTGACGCAGCGCATCGCCGTGGGCCTGCCGGGCCCGTTCCTCTGCGGACTCCTGAGCCTCGGCAGCCTGCAGCTCGGCTTCGCGTCGTGCTCCGGCGGTCCGCAGCTCGGCTTCGCGTCGTGCCTCGGCGACCTGCCGCGCCACGTCAGCCTGTGCCTCGGCCCGCGCCTTGTTCCGCTCGTCTGCCCGTGCCCGAGCAGCCTCCTCCGCCACGGTGGCGGCGAGCTCCGCCTTCATGCGCTGCACCGTCTCGAGCGTTTCGGCCTCCGCCTGGGCGCGGGCCCTGTCGCGCTCTTCTGCGCGGGCCGCCGCAATCTGCGCGGCCACGCCGGACTGCGCCCGTTGCTGCACCGCGTGCGCCTCCGCCAGCGCCCGGTTGCGTTCCTCGGCGCGGGCGCGTGCGATGCGTCGGCCCACATCGGCCTCCAGCGCCAGGAGCCTCGACTCCACGTGCGTGGCGGCGGCTTGTGCCTCATCCAGGGCGACCTGCGCAGCGCTGTCCACGGGCTCCGGTGCGGCCGGCGGCTGCACCGCTTCCTGCGGTTGCACGTCAGTCCTGGCCGGATCCACCCCGGGCTCCGGCTCCGTCTCTGATCCGGAAGTGCCTGGGCGGCTCGGCTCGAACTCCTTGAGTGCCTGTGAGAGCGCCAGGCGTCCCTCGGGCTTCACCAGAGGGTGCGTGGCCAGATAGGCCCTGGGGGACCGGCCCAGCAGGGCTGGCGACGGGCACTCGAAGAAGTCCTCCGGCCGCAGCCGCCGCTCCTTGAGAGAGTCCAGCACCTTGACGAGCACCTCGAGCGCCTGCGTGACCGGCCGGTCCGGCAACTGGTCCCCACCAGCCACCTTGGCGACCGTGAGCGCGGGATACAGGCCGAGGATCTCACCCAGGAGCAGGTGACCGAGGGCGAGATGCACATAGTGCGCCATCCATCGCACACTGCGGTTGAGCGTCACGGACAGCTCGACGGCGTCTTCCCATCGCCCTGTATAGAGCTCGTGCGCCTCGGCCTGTCGCGCCGCCGGCTCTTCAGCGGGCCGAACCGATTGCGGATTCAGCTCGGACTCCGGCTCGGCTCCGGACTCCGGCTTCGGTGCGGCCGTCGGCTCCGTTTCGGGCCGCAGCTCGGGCTCGTCGGGGTGTGTCTGAGGGGCCGGCGTGTGAGCGTCAGGCTTTTTCTCCGCCGCAAGGCCGCTCCCCTGCGGCCCCGTCGCCAGGGTCGGGCTTGCATTCGATGTGCCGGTCTCCTCGGGCTCTTCGGGCTCCGCTGCGTCCGAGACCGGGGGCAGCAACAGTGCGCGGCGCTGTACCGCTCGGGCAAGAGCCCGCTGACGGAGCTCCCTCCGGCGCTTCAATGCCTCGTGTTTCCGCTTGGCGGCGAGTTTCGGCGCGTCCCACCTGAAGCCGACCAGAGAAAGAATGACCTTGCGCTGTGCCGGGATGCGGTCGCCTGTCTCACCGGCTTCCGCGCGCTGTTCGGCTGCCCAGCGCCCCAGTGGAAATCCGTCCTCGAGGTGGTCGTGGCTCGGGCGGGCGTGTCCTTCCCGGGCATGGAAGGAGCGCATGGCGTCAACCCCGGCGCGCCATTGGCTGTTTCTGAGGGCCTTGCTGACCGAGCTCACGGGGTTGCCGCTCTGGGCCGCTGCCAGCATGCGGTTCAGCGCAGTAATCGGATCGGCCGCGGTGGCCTCCAATGCGAACCTCAGGACGGCGAACACCTGACTCTCCAGCTGCCTCACCCGCTCGCGCGTCACGCCGAGCTCGGCGCCGATGACGTCCAGTGTGGCCGGCTCCTCGTCGTCGAGTCCGATGCGCCGGTTCACAACATGGGCGTAGCGCTCGGGAAGCAGTGCCACGAGATCGTGCACGTTCCGGTCCGCGCAGGACTGCAGGACGGCACCCTCGACCGACGGCAGCGCAGTGCGGGCCGTGATCAGCTCTCCGAGGTGGGCGCCGTCGCCGATGATCCGGTCCAGCGAGTCGGTGACCCGGCTGATCCGACGGATCTCCTCGACCTTTGTGATGGACATCTCGCAGGCCACGGCCACGGCGGCGGCACTTCGCGAACGGCCGGCAGAGAGCAACTCGCGCTCCACGCGAGCGACCTTGCGGACCTGCTCGTGCATGTGTACGGGGATGCGGATGGGGCTTCCCTCGCCGGCCACGGCCCTGGTCGCGGTCTGTCGTACCCACCATGTCGCGTACGTGGAAAACTTGTTGCCTTGCCGAGGGTCGTACTTGCGGGTGGCTTTGATCAGCCCGAGGGTGCCGTGCTGGTACAGATCCTCGTAGTCCAGGCCCTGGCCGATGTACGCGCGTACGACGGAGTGAACGAGCCGCTGGTTGTGTGCGGCGAAGCAGTCGCGGGCCCTGCGGCGTACGTGCGTGGCCGGTAGCTGCGCCAGTTCTTCGGCGGTGGGCTCGACGCCGATGCGGTCGGGGCCACCACGCAGCAACACGCTGAGACCGACTTCCTCATCAGCCAGAAGAATGCGCTTGTCGGGGCGCACGTTGAACCGGTCTTCCTCGAGGAGTGTCAGCGCCGCCGAGACGGCCCGGTCGATGTCGCCGTCCTCCGGCAGCGTCGGTGCCCCGGCTTCCGCACTGGGCACGGGGAGAGCAGGGGCCGGTGGAGTGCCGGTGTCGAGGGCTCCGGGAACGGCCTCGGAGCGTGGCGACGTAGCGGCACGGGTCGATACGGCCACCACGTCGGCGACCACGGTGAACCGCGCCGCCGCTGCGGCCCTCAGCTCCGCCGACTCGGTGCCCGTGAGCCCTGCGAGCCTCGCCGCGCCGACAACGACCCGTTCCGGCACCGAACCGTCCGCGGAGTACCGCGCCACCAGATTCAGCGCCGTCCGAACGCGCGACCGAGTCGCGCCCCCCGTTTGTGTGGTACTCGTGCGCGGCCGTACAACCTTCTTCACATCCTGCGAGTCTGAAGTGGTTGAGAACTGAACAACTGAGGTGTCCAGGCGCAGTCCCATCCGGTCCAGCTCGCAGAGCAGCCTCGCTCGCGCGGTGTCGTCGAGCCCCAGGTCCGCCACTTCGGCTTCGAAGGCAGCCGGCTGTACGACGCCGTCCACCGCCGCCTCGACCAGGTTGCGATACAGGGCTGCGAGCGAGGTCCTGAGATCCAAGGCCACCCAACTTTCACGCGACAAGTGACGGGCTGGTTTGGACCGCCCGGTTCACGAGTCACCATACGCTCAATCCGTTTACGTTGTAAACACTACATTGCATTGGTCAAGAGTCGCTCAGTCGTGTACGCTGTGCCGGCCGGATCGGTCCATCGGTGACGATGGGGTGCCGGCAATCGCCAAGGGGAGGCGTGCGCCCTGGATCAAGGGGGCACACAGGGAGCGCGCACGAGGGAGTGGCCATGGACCTGGAGACGGTCGCGGGACGATTCCGGCTTCGCGGACCGGTTGGCACCGGGAACATGGGGGAGGTCCACCGAGCCGAAGACCTGCAGGCCGGGGAGGGAACGCCCGACCGCCTGGTCGCCGTCAAGCTGATCCTCCGCCACCGCTCCGGCGCCGTCGTCGACACCCGCGCCGACGCCAAGGCCGTCGACCGGTTCGCCCGCGAGGTGCGGATCATGCGCCGCCTGATGCACCCCAACATCACCCGCATCATCGACGGCGGCGTGGACGCGAACTACGACACCGCCAAGGGCGGCCTGCCCTACCTCGCCATGGAGCTCCTCGACGGCGACACTCTCGGCGACCTGGTCGACGAGGAGTCGCAGCTCCCGATCGCCTGGGCCGCAGCCATCGGCGCCCAGATCGCCGACGGACTCTCCCACGCTCACACAGCCCGCGTGATCCACCGTGACCTCAAGCCGCGCAACGTGATGCTCACCCGCGGCGGTACCGTCAAGGTCCTCGACTTCGGGATGGGCCGTATCGCCGACGATCCCGAGGACGCCCGCCTCACCAGCAGCGGCGTCGCCGTCGGCACCGCCCGCTACATGGCCCCCGAGCAGTTCAAGGCCGGCCTCGTCACTCAGGCCGCCGACCTCTACGCGCTGGGCTGCGTGCTCTACGAGATGCTCACCGGCGTCCCGCCCTTCACGGACGGCTCCGCCTACGACCTCGCCGAGAAACACGTCAACGCGGCCCCCACCCCCCTGCGCCTGATCCGTCAGGACGTCCCGCGTGAGCTCGTCCGCCTCGTCGACCGGCTCCTTGCCAAGGACCCGGCCGAGCGCCCCGCCGACGCCGCCGCCGTGCGCGACGCCCTGCTCCCGCTCGCCGCCTTCGATGGCGCCGGCTCCGAGATTCCCACCTGGGGTGCCTTCGACCCCGTCGAGGGCCTTCGGGTCCTGCGCGCCGCGCAGAAGACCGCCGCCCAGCAGCCCGTCGCCGCCGCCACGGAACCCGCCCCCGACGACGAGCCGCATCGCCCCGCCCCCGCCCCCGGCATGGACGTCTTCGGCGTCCATCGCACCCTCATCAAGGACTACCGATCCTTCACCGAGGGCGGCACCGTCATCCGCGACGAGGCGGTCAAGCAGTTCGTCGCCGACGACCTCAACGCCAAGTCCCAGTGGCCCGACCCCTGGCTCTCCCTCAACCCGTTCTTCGCAAGTGGCGGCACCGTCCTCGAACTCGCCGGCCAGAAGGTCCTGCACGAGGAGTGCGCCCGGATCTTCCAGGCGAAGAAGACCGAGGGCGGCACTGTCTGCGACGGCCGCCCCCTCACCCTCCACCAGCACCAGCGCGAAGCGATCGACGCCGCCAACTCCGGCGCCTCGTACGTCCTGACCACCGGAACCGGCTCCGGCAAGTCGCTCTCGTACATCGTTCCGATCGTGGACAAGGTGCTGTGCGAGCGCGACGCCGAGGGACCGAGCGCGAACAAGCGCGTGCGGGCGATCATTGTCTACCCGATGAACGCCCTCGCCAACAGCCAGCTCAAGGAGCTGGAGAAGTACCTCCGCGACGGCTACGGCGCCGGCCGTGAGCCCGTCACCTTCGCCCGCTACACCGGCCAGGAGGACGACGCCCGCCGCAAGGAGATCCGCGACAACCCACCGGACATCCTGCTCACCAACTACGTGATGCTCGAACTGATGCTGACCCGCCCCGCGGACCGGGCCAGCCTCATCAAGATGGCCCGCGGCCTGGAGTTCCTCGTCTTCGACGAGCTCCACACCTACCGCGGCCGCCAGGGCGCCGACGTCGCCCTGCTGGTCCGCCGTGTCCGCGAGGCCTGCCAGGCCGCCGACCTCCAGTGCATCGGCACCTCGGCCACCATGTCCACCGAAGGCACCTGGGACGACCAGAAGAAGGTCGTCGCCGACGTCGCCACCACCCTCTTCGGCACCAAGGTCCGCCCCGAGCACGTCATCGGCGAGACCCTGGTCCGCGCCACCGACCCGGCACCGGACACCGTGCCCGCCGAACGCCTGCGCACACCCGCCGCCCCGCGCGCCTACGCCGACCTGGTCCGCGACCCGCTCGCCCGCTGGATCGAGACCCGCTTCGGCCTCGCCACCGACGAGACCACCGGCCGCCTCGTACGCCAGCGGCCCGCGAAGATCGAGGACGCCGCGAAGGAACTCGCCGCGCAGTCCGGTGTCGACGAGGCCGCCTGTATCGCCGCGATCCGCGCCACTCTCGAAGCCGGTTCACAGGCCAAGAACCCGGTCACCGAACGCCCCCTTTTCGCCTTCCGCCTCCACCAGTTCCTCTCCAAGGGCGACACCGTCTACGTCACCCTCGAGGACAAGACCTCACGCCACCTCACCCGCTCCTACCAGCTCGAACAGCCGGGCAGCGGCGGCAAGCTGCTGATGCCGCTCGCGTTCTGCCGCGAGTGCGGGCAGGAGTATCTGACGGTCTGGCGCGACGAGAAGAACGGCGACGTCCGCTACGAGGCCCGCCGCGACACCATCGCCACCGGCGGCCGTCAGGGCGACGGCTACCTCTACATCGACCCCGACCGCCGCTGGCCCGCAAGCCCGCAGCAGGCCGTCGTCGACCGCCGGCTGCCCGAGTCGTGGCTCGAGGTCGACGACAAGGGGCAGGAGGTCGTCCGCAAGTCCTACCGCGACCGCGTCCCACGCCCTGTCACCGTCGATCCGCTCGGCTACGAGGGCCGCGGCGAGCTGGATGCCGCGTTCATCCCCTCCCCGTTCCTGTTCTGCCTGCACTGTGGCGTCTCCTACGAGCAGACCCGTGCCAAGGACTTCGCCAAGCTGGCCACCCTCTCCCAGGAGGGCCGCTCCTCCGCGACGTCCCTGATCTCCGCGTCCGTCGTCCGCTCGCTCAAGTCCGTCCCGGCCGAAGCCCTCGACAAGGAGGCGCGCAAGCTCCTCACCTTCGTCGACAACCGCCAGGACGCATCCCTCCAGGCCGGCCATTTCAACGACTTCGTCCAGATCACCCAGCTGCGCGGCGCCCTCTACCGGGCGGCACTCGACGCCGGCGAGGACGGCCTGCACCATGAGGACCTCGCCTCCGCCGTCGCCAACTCGATCGCACTCGACCCGGTCGACTACACCGGCGACAGCGACCTGCCCCCGGCCCTCGCCCGCAACGCCGCCCGCACCCTGCGCGACGTGATCGCCTTCCGCCTCTACCTCGACCTCGAACGTGGCTGGCGCATCACCATGCCCAACCTGGAGCAGACCGGCCTGCTGGAGATCGACTACGAGGACCTGGCCTGGGTCGCCCAGAAGCAGGACCGCTGGGCGAACACCCACCGCGCGCTGCGCGACGCCGACGCCGCCCTGCGCGCCGAGATCATGAAGACGCTCCTCAACGAGATGCGCCGCGGTCTCGCCATCGACGTCGCCTACTTCCGCGACGACTTCGACAGCCTCCAGCGCGCCAGCGAGGAGCGCCTGATCGACCCGTGGATCCTGACGGCCGCCGACAAGCCGAAGGTAGCCACCGTCTACCCGCACCCGTCCCGCCCCGGACTGGACCGCTCCAGCGTGTTCCTCTCCGCCCGCGGCAAGTTCGGCAAGTACCTGAAGCGCGCCGACGCCGCCTTTGACGAACTCGACCGGGACGACCTCCAGCTCGTCATCGAGGAACTGCTGAAGGTCCTCACCAAGGCCGGCCTGGTCAAGGAGGTCTCCGAGGCCCCGCAGCGCGCCGGCCGCTTCCGCCGCCCCACCGGCCCCGCCCCGACCGGCTACCGGGTGGCCGCACAGTCCCTCATCTGGCGCGCCGGTAAGGGTGAGACCGGCGCCCACGACCCGCTGACCCGCACCTATCAGAGCGGCGACGGCCCGCGCGTCAACACCTTCTTCCAGCAGCTCTACAAGGACGCCGCGAACGAACTCGCCGGCCTGTTCGCCCGTGAGCACACCGCGCAGGTCTCCCCGGAGGAGCGGCAGAAGCGCGAGGACGCCTTCCGCGACGCCGAACTGAAGCTGCTGTACTGCTCGCCGACGATGGAGCTCGGCGTCGACATCTCCTCCCTCAACGCGGTCATGATGCGCAACGTGCCGCCGACGCCCGCCAACTACGCCCAAAGGTCCGGTCGAGCGGGCCGCAGCGGCCAGCCGGCCCTCGTCACCACGTACTGCGCCACCGGCAACAGCCACGACCAGTACTACTTCCGCCGCTCCGAACGCATGGTCGCCGGCGCCGTCGCCCCGCCGCGCCTGGACCTCGCCAACGAGGACCTGGTCCTCTCCCACCTCCAGGGCATCTGGATCGCGGAGGCCGGGCTCAAACTGGGCCGCGCCATCCCCGAGGTGCTGGACGTCTCCTACCCGGACACCGGTGACCGGCCGCAGCCCGCCCTGGGTCTCCAGCCCGACATCCGCGACGCCTCCCTCGACGGCGACGCCCAGCGCCGCACCGTCGACGCAGCGCTGCGCGTACTCGCCCCGCTGATCCCGCAGTTCGCGGAGACGACATGGTGGTACGACGACTGGATCCAGGACCGCGTCCGCACCGTGCCCGTCCGCTTCGACGCCGCGTTCGACCGCTGGCGCGACCTGTTCCGGTCCGCCCTGGACGACCAGTACATCCAGAACAAGCGCCGCCTCGACTACAGCCTCACCGAAGGCGACCGGATGCGTGCCAACGCCCGCCGCCGCGAGGCCGAGACACAGCTCAACCTGCTGATGAACGAGAGCGTCGACAGCAAGTCCGTGCTCTCCGACTTCAACCCGTACCGCTACCTCGCCTCCGAGGGCTTCCTGCCGGGGTACTCCTTCCCCCGCCTGCCGCTGGCCGCCTACATCCCGACCGTCGGCCGACGGCGCGGCGACGGCGACTACCTCCAGCGCCCCCGCTTCCTCGCCATCCGCGAATTCGGCCCCGGCTCGCTCATCTACCACGAGGGCGCCCGCTACCAGGTGACCCGCATTCAGCTCCCGCCGGACGCCTCGGGTGACCTCGCCACCACCGAGTCCCGCCGGTGCGCCCAGTGCGGCTACCACCACGACCCCAAGGAACGCGCCGACCGCTGCGAGATGTGCGACGAGCCGCTGGGCTCGGCCACGTACGGCCTGCTGCACCTGCACACCGTCTACACCACCCGCCGCGAGCGGATCTCCTCCGACGAGGAGGAACGCCGCCGCGCCGGGTTCCGCCTGGAGACCTCCTACCGCTTCCAGGACCACGGCACCCGCAAGGGCCGCCAGGACGCCAAGGTCACCGACGCGTCCGGCGAGCAGCTCGCCGTCGTCGCCTACGGTGACTCGGCCACCGTCCGCATCACCAACAACGGACGCGTCCGCGCCAAGAAGGACGAACCGGCCGGCTACTGGCTCGACCTCGCCGACGGGCGCTGGATGAACGACCGCGACGCCGCCGACGCCTCCGGCGACTCCGGCGAACTGCCCGTCATCGACGACGACGGCAACGAACGCCGCCGCAAGAAGCGCGTCATCCCCTTCGTCGAGGACCGCCGCAACATCCTCGTCGTCACCCTCGACGAGCCGCTGCACGAGCCGGTCGCCCTGTCCCTGATGTACGCGCTGGAGCGCGGCATCGAAGCGGCCTACGAGCTGGAGGACTCCGAACTCGGCAGCGAACTCCTCCCGCCGGACGACGGACCGCGCAACCGCGTCCTCTTCATGGAGGCCGCCGAAGGCGGAGCGGGCGTGCTGCGCCGCCTCCAGGCAGAGCCGGGCGGCCTCGCCAAAGCGGCCCTGCGCGCACTGGAGATCTGCCACTTCGACGCCGACGGCAACGACCTCGCCCAGCCCGCATCCGAACGGCCCTGCGCCCGCGGCTGCTACGACTGCCTGCTCACCTACGGCAACCAGTCCGACCACGCCCACATCAACCGGCACTCCATCAAGGACCTGCTGCTGCGCCTCGCCTCGGCGACCGCGGAGCGCGAGAAGCGCGGCGAGTCCCGCACCGAGCAGTTCCAGCGACTGCTAGGGGAGGCCGGCGCCACGCCGACCGCCGCCGAGGCGGCGGTGGGCGCCGCCGTGGCCGAGGGGGTGAGCGGGACCGTGACCGAGGCCGTCGCCCAAGACAACCTGCTCACCTGGCTCAAGGCCAAGGGCCTCAACCTTCCCGACGACGGCGAGACCCTCATCACCGAGGCCAACGCCCAGGCCGACTACGTCTACCGTCTCGGCAACCTCAACATCGCCGTCTTCGTCGACCTCCCCGGCACCGAGACGACCGCCCTGCGCGACGAGGACGCCGAGGAACGCCTCCTCGACGCCCGCTGGGACGTCGTCCGCTTCCCGCACGACGCCGACTGGGACACCATCGCCGCCGCGCACCCCCGCTACTTCGGCACTGCCGCCCACTGACGCCTGCTCACCACAAGGACTTGATCACCGACATGGCACTCACATACTCCGCCGGTTCCCTGGTGACGGCGCGCGGCCGCGAATGGGTGGTGCTCCCCGAGAGCGCATCCGACATGCTCGTCCTGCGGCCCCTCGGCGGCTCCGACGACGACATCGCCGCCGTCTTCCCCGCCTTCGAGGACGTCAGGGGCGCCGAGTTCGCCGCCCCCGAACCCTCCGACCTCGGCGACCAGCGAGCCGCCGGCCTGCTGCGCACCGCCCTGCGCATCGGCTTCCGCTCCGGCGCCGGCCCCTTCCGCTCCCTCGCCGGCATCGCCGTCGAACCCCGCGCCTACCAGCTCGTCCCGCTGCTGATGGCGCTGCGCCAGCAGACCGTCCGCATGCTCATCTCCGACGACGTCGGCATCGGCAAGACCGTCGAGGCGGGACTCGTCGCCTCCGAACTCCTTGCCCAGGGCGAGGCCACCGGCCTCGCCGTGCTGTGTTCGCCCGCGCTGGCCGAGCAGTGGCAGGGGGAGCTGCGCAGCAAGTTCGGCATCGACGCCGAACTCGTGCTCTCCTCCACCGTCTCCCGACTGGAGCGCGGCCTGGACCTCGGCCAGTCCCTCTTCGACAAGTACCCGCACGTCATCGTCTCGACGGACTTCATCAAGTCCACCCGCCACCGCGACGACTTCGTCCGCCACTGCCCCGACCTCGTCATCGTGGACGAGGCCCACACCTGCGTGGCCGCCGACGACGCGGCCGCCGGCGCCCAGAACCAGCTGCGCTACGAACTCCTCAAGCGCGTCGCGGCCGACACCGAGCGCCACCTGCTGCTGGTGACCGCCACCCCGCACTCCGGCAAGGAGTCCGCGTTCCGCAACCTGCTGGGCCTGGTCAAGCCCGAGTTGGCACGCGTCGACCTGGACAGCGAGGCCGGCCGCAGGCTCCTCGCCCAGCACTTCGTGGCGCGCAAGCGGGCCGACGTACGCCAGTACCTCACCAAGGAGGACGGCCTCAGCGACGACAGCCTTGCCGAGAAGACCGCCTTTCCCTCCGACCGGTACTTCAAGGACGAGACGTACAAGCTCGCCCCCGCCTACCGGGCCCTGCTCGACGACGCCATCGCCTACGCGAGCGAACGCGTCGAGGCAGCGGGGGAGCAGGGCAAGCGGGAGGCCCGTATCGCCTGGTGGTCCGCGATCGCCCTGCTGCGCTCGCTCGTCTCCTCGCCGCGCGCCGCGTACCAGACCCTCCGTACCCGTTCGGCCGCCGCGGTTGCCGCCTCCGCCGAGGAGGCCGACCGGCTCGGCGCCCCGCTGACCAGCGACTCCGCCGACAACGATGCACTCGAAGGCATGGACGTCGCCCCCGGTGCCGAGACGGAGGAGTCCGACGAGAACGCGGGCAGCCGCCTCGCCGAACTCGCCGACCGAGCGAAGGCGCTGGAGGGACCGGAGGGCGACCTGAAGCTGAAGGCGCTCATCAAGCACCTCAAGGGGCTTCTCGCCGACGGCCACAACCCCATCGTCTTCTGCCGCTACATCCCCACCGCCGAATACCTCGCCGACCAGCTGTCGAACGACCCGCAGACGAAGAAGCGCGGCCCGCTCGGCGCGAAGACCGTCGTCAAGGCCGTCACCGGCACGCTCTCCCCGCAGCAGCGCATCGAGCGCATCGAGGAACTGGCGGCCGAGGCCGGCCCGGACGCAGCCGCACGCCGCGTGCTCATCGCCACCGACTGCCTCTCCGAAGGCGTCAACCTCCAGCACCACTTCGACGCCGTCCTCCACTACGACCTGGCCTGGAACCCGACCCGTCACGACCAGCGCGAGGGCCGCGTCGACCGCTACGGGCAGAAGAAGGACCAGGTCCGCGTCATCACCCTGTACGGCGACGACAACGGCATCGACGGCAAGGTCCTCGAAGTGCTCATCAAAAAGCACCGCCAGATCAAGAAGGACCTCGGCATCTCCGTGTCCGTACCGGACGAGATGTCGACCGGCGTCACCGACGCGATCGTGGAATGGCTGCTGCTGCGCGGCCGCGAGGGCGAACAGCAGACGCTGTTCGGTGCGGACTCCTTCCAGCAGAGCTTCGGCGACCTGGAGAAGGACTGGAACTCCGCCGCCGAGAGGGAGAAGGCCTCCCGCTCCCGGTTCGCCCAGCGTTCCATCCACCCGCAGGAGGTCGCCCGCGAGGTCGCCTCGGTGCGCGAGGCACTGGGCAGCGCGGGCGAGATCGAGACCTTCGTACGCGAGTCCCTGGGCGCACTCGGCGGCGTATTGCTTGACGCCGGCTCCGACTTCACCGCCGAGGTGGGCGGCACACCCGCCGGCCTGCGCGACGCGCTCGCCCCGGTCGTCGGCGCGGAGGTCGTGGAGAAGGACCGCCCGATCCCGTTCCGCCACGACCCGGCGGTGGCGCGCGGCGAGGCCGCGCTGGTGCGCACGGACCCGGTGGTCGGCGCGCTCGCGGGACATGTCCTGAACGCCGCGCTGGACAAGGACGCGGAGGGTGTCCGCCCGGCCCGCCGTTGCGGCGTCATCACGACGGATGCGGTCGACACCCGTACGACGCTGCTGCTGGTCCGCTACCGCTTCCACCTGACGCTGCCGTCGCGGAGTGGCGAGAAGCAGCTCGTCGCGGAGGACGCCCGGCTCCTCGCCTTCCGGGGCGCGCCGAAGAACGCGGAGTGGCTGACGCAGGAGGAGGCGGTGGCGCTGCTGGACGCGACGGCGTCCGATAACACGCCCGCGGACTTCGGTGAGCGCACCATGACCCGTATTCTCGGCCAACTCGACGTGGTGACCGAGCATTTGGAGTCGTACGCCGACGAGCTCGCCGTTGAACTGGACGCCTCCCACCGCCGGGTACGCGCCGCGTCAGGCGAGATCGTCCGCGGCCTGACCGTAACACCGCAGAAGCCCGCCGACGTCCTCGGCGCCTACGTCTACATGCCCGCCGCCGTGTCCGGAGAGGCCGCCGCCTGATGTCTGCCACCACCCGCAACCAGGTCTTCTCCGCCGTCCAGACCGTCGGCGCGCTGCTGCCGGCCGACATGCTGGTCCGCATTTCCGAGGCCAAGGCGTCCAAGGGCCTTGGGGGCCTCGCCCCCGCGGACTACCGCATCGCGGGCTCCCGGTCGGTTCGCGACGAGGCCGAGCGCCACTGGGACCATCTCAAGTCGCTGTGGCGGGAGCTGCGCGAGAAGCTCCCCGCCGAGCCCGAGGTGTCGGTACGCCCGGACAGCACCGGCTACGCCCGCGCCAACTGGGTGGAGCCCCTGTTCGAGGCGCTGGGATTCGGTCATCTCAGCCAGGTCGGGGCGGAAGGTATCGCGGCCTCGGACGGCAGCAAGACCTTCCCGGTGAGCCACCGCCGTGACTACACGCTCGTGCACATCACCGCCTGGAACGCTGCGCTGGACAAGCGCCTCGGCCCCGGTATCCCGGCACCCCAGTCGCTCCTCCAGGAAGCGCTGAACCGAACCGACCCGCACCTGTGGGCCCTGCTGACGAACGGCCGTCGGCTCCGCCTGCTGCGCGACTCCAGCGCCCTGGCCACCACGTCGTACGTCGAGTTCGACTTGGAAGCGATCTTCGACGGCGAACTGTTCAGCGAGTTCGTGCTCCTGTACCGGCTCTTGCACGCCTCACGGTTCAGTGCCCCGGACGGCGCCCCCTCGCAGTGGAACTGTTGGCTGGAGGTGTGGCGGGACGCCGCGATCCGCCTCGGCGCACGCTTCCTGGACGACATCAGCGAAGGCGTGCGGCTGGCCCTCAAGGAGCTCGGGACGGGCTTCCTGAAGCACCCGGCCAACACGGCCCTGCGGGAGAGCCTCGACGCCGACGCCTACCATGCCGCCCTGCTGCGCCTCGTCTACCGCCTCCTCTTCATCTTCGTCGCCGAGGACCGCAACGCCTTGCACCCGGACGGCGCTGGACTGGAGGCGCGGCAGCGGTACGCGGCGTACTTTTCCACCTCCCGGCTGCGCGAACACTCGCGCCGCCGACGTGGCACTTCCCACTCCGACCGGTACCAGGCCCTGTCCCTGGTCCTGGACGCCCTCGGCCACGAGGGGGGACGCCCCGAGCTCGGCCTGCCGGGCCTTGGCGGCCTCTTCGACGTGACGGATGCGGACGCACCTCTGCGCGGGCTGAGCCTCTCCAACGAGCACCTGCTCGCTGCCGTGCGCCACCTCTCCGTCGTACGGGACTCGGAGGCCGGCCGGCTGCGGAAGGTGGACTACCAGACCCTGGACGCCGAAGAGCTGGGCGCCATCTACGAGTCGCTGCTCGCTCTTGTCCCCAAGTACAGTGCCCGCAACCGCTCGTTCGAGCTGGTCGTACGAGCAGGCAACGAGCGCAAAAAGACCGGCTCGTACTACACCCCCAGCTCACTCGTCGACGTCCTGCTCGACTCGACGCTGGATCCGGTGATCGACACGGCCCAGGAGCGCGGCGAGAAGCGCGCCACCGAGAAGCGGCAGACAGGCGCGGAAGCAGCCAAGACGGTGGTCGACGAGCTGCTGTCCCTGACCGTCTGCGACCCGGCATGCGGGTCGGGCCACTTCCTGGTGGCGGCAGCGCGACGCATCGCGAAGCGGGTGGCTGCCGTCCGGGACAACACTCCGGAACCGACGCCGGACAGCGTGCGGCATGCCTTGCACGAGGTCGTTGCGAGGTGCGTGTACGGAGTCGACCTCAACCCGATGGCCGTGGAGCTGGCCAAGGTGTCCCTGTGGATGGAGGCTCTGGAGCCGGGCAAGGCCCTGGGCTTCCTCGACGCACACGTCAAGCTCGGCAACGGACTCATTGGTGCGACACCGGCGCTCCTGCGCGGCGGCATCCCCGACGAGGCGTTCAAGGCCGTGGAGGGCGACGACACGGCGGTCGCCCGCAGGTGGCAGCGAGAGAACAAGGAGCAGCACAAGGGCGTCTTCACCTTCGACGCCGAGGCCGACGCGATGATGAGCGTGACGAACGCGAAGTTCGCCTCCGAGCTGCGCACGCTCGTGGACAGCTCTCCCACGGACGAGCTGGGCCAGGTTCGGGCGCTGGCGGCGCGCTACCACGCGTGGGTCGAGTCCCCTGCGTACGTCAACGCGCTCCACGTTGCGGACGCCTGGTGCGCGGCCTTCATGTGGAAGAAGACGGACGCGGCGCCGGCCGCAGTCATGCAGGGCGTCTTCAAGTCGCTCCAGAACGAGGAGGGTTCGGGTGCAGGCGCGCTGGAGGAGACCCACCGCGAGATCGTCCGGCTGAGCCAGGAGTACCGCTTCTTCCACTGGCACCTGGAGTTCCCGGAGGTCTTCCAGGTGCCGGAGGACCCGGCGGCGGAGGAAGTCGACCCGGTGACAGGGTGGGCGGGGGGCTTCAGCTGTGTGCTGGGGAACCCGCCATGGGACAAGGTCGACTTCGAGGACAAGAAGTACTTCAGCGTGGTCGAGCCGTCGCTGGCAGAGATTTCGGGGACTGCTCGGCGCACGGCCATCGCGAAGTGGGCGGCGGAGAACCCGGAGGAGGGCGAGCGGTACACGGCTGCACGGCGGCGGGTGAAGTCGTCGTTCCTGTTCCTGGGGTCGTCGGGGGCGTATCCGCAGCTGCGAAAGGGACTGTCCGTCAAGGGCGTCAATTCCCTCCAGACGGACCAGCTGTTCACGGAACGGTTCGTGTCCGTGACGGCTCCGGACGGGCGCTGCGGGACGGTCGTACCCACGCAGATCGCCACAGGCGCGGGGGCGCAGTTCCTGTTCCAGGACTTGACGCGGCGTGGTGCGGTGAAGCACCTGTACGACTTCGAGAACGGCAAGCGGGAGAAGCTGTTCCCGGCGGTTCACTCCAGCTACCAGTTCGCGCTGATCTCGCTGACCGGTCGCGGCATGAGAGAGGAGGCTGCGCAGTTCGCATTCTTCCTGGGGCATCCGGACGAGCTTGCCGACGGTGGCGCTGTTTTTGCCCTGTCGCCCGAGGAGATCGCGCTCATCAATCCGAATACGGGGACGCTGCCGGTCTTCCGGACCCGGAGGGACGCGGACCTGACGGCTGCGATTCAGCGGCGGATTCCGGTGCTGGTGAAGGAGGGGGATGAGGGCGGCGATCCTTGGAGTATTACCTTTAGGCGTCTCTTCGACATGACCGACGACTCCGACCTGTTCCGTGGCCGAGTCGCGCTGGAGGCGGAGGGCTGGACTTTGGATGGGAACGTCTTCACAAGGGACGGAGAGCGGATGCTGCCCCTGTATGAAGGCAAGATGGCTCATCTATTCGACCACCGCTGGAACTGCTACTACGGACTGGAAAACGACGACTACGAATCCGTGCTGCTGGAGGATAAGAGGGATGCGTATGGGGTGGCGCTCCCTCGCTACTGGATCCGGGAGAGTCGTCGCGTCCGCACGGACCGCAACCGTAGAGAGGTGGACGTCCCCGGTGTGAACCTCCGCCTGGAGGCGCTTGAATGGGAGCGGGAGTGGCTGCTTGGCTGGCGCGATGTCGCTCGGACAACAGATGAACGGACCGCTATTCCGGCTTTCCTGCCGAAGGCGGGCGTCGGTCACACCTTCCCGCTGATGTTCCCCGCCGGCTCCGTCGAGCTGACCACGGCACTGGTCGCCGCCCAGAGTTCGCTGGTCTTCGACTTCGTGGCCCGCCAGAAGGTCGGCGGCATCCACATGGCCTTGATGACCTGGAAACAGCTTCCCGTCCCGCATCCGGACGACCTAGCTCCCCACACTGCCTTCATTACCCCGCGCGTGTTGGAACTCGTCTACTCGGCCTGGGAGATGGAGCCTCTGGCCCTCGACCTCGGCGACACCGACGCGCCCTTCACCTGGAACGAAGACCGCCGCGCTCAGCTCCGCGCCGAGCTCGACGCGTACTTCTTCCACCTCTACGGAGTTTCCCGCGAGGACGCCGACTACATCCTGGAGTCCTTCCAGACCGAGAACGGCGGTCTGAAGAACAACGAGATCGGCAAGTACGGCGAGTTCCGCACCAAGCGCCTCGTCCTCGCCGAGTACGACCGCATGGCGGCGGCCGGCGTCAGCCTGATCAACCCCCTCGTGGACGGCGAGAACTACACCTCCACGCTCATTCCGCCCCCGGGCCACGGCCCCCGCCACCCGGCAGCCTGACATCCACCACGCCTGCGCGGCCCGGTTCGGGGGAGAGCCCCGGCCCGGGCCGCGACCGGAAAGGACTCGACCATGGATGACGAGATACAGCTGTTCAGAGACGGTGATGGCCTGGCGGTCATCGGAGACCCGGCGGCGGTCGAACGCTTCCTCGTCTCGGAAGGACTGCCGACGAAGGGCTCCGGAACGCGGCGGTTCGGGTCTGTCCTCGGCGACGCGGCCGGGTTCGTGCAGGCGGGTTCCGACATCGCCGCCGGCTCGGGGCGCTGGGTGAAGCTGAGCAAGGAGTCCGCGCAGCGGATCGACAAGATCGGGCTGAGGAAGAGCGCCAAGACAGGTTTCGAAACAGGCGTGCTGAAGGGGCCCAAGGGCCAGAGTAAGGGGTTCGTCGAGTTCGCGAAGGGGTCGGGACCGCTCCGGGGCAACCCGGCGCAGCTGGCCAACATCGCGACGGTCATGGCACAGCTGGCGATGCAGCAGGCCATGGACGAGATCGCCGACTACCTCGCCACGATCGACGAGAAGGTCGACGACGTGATCCGCGCCCAGCAGGACCAGGCAGTGGCGCAGATGATCGCAGTGGACTTCGTGATCAAGGATGCCATTACCATCCGGGAGCAGGTGGGCCGGGTCTCCGAGGTCACGTGGTCGAAGGTGCAGGAGTCGCCGACGACGATCGCGTACACCCAGGCGTACGCGTTGCGTCAGCTCGACGCACTCGCGGAGAAGACGGAGCGCAAGAGCAAGATCGGTGATCTCGCCAAGGCGTCCAAGGAGATCGAGACGAAGGCTCGGCAGTGGCTCGCCGTTCTGGCGCACTGCTTCCATCTCCAGGACGCCTTTGCCGTGCTCGAACTCGACCGGGTGCGGGAAACGGATCCGGATGAGCTGGACTCGCATCGCCTCGGGCTTCGGGCCGCCCGGAAGAACCGGATGGATCTCATCGCAGAGAGCACTGAGCGTCTGGTGGACAGGATGCACACGGCCGCCGGCACGGCCAACGCGAAGGTGCTGCTGCACCCGACCACGTCTCGGGAGGTGGTGTACGCGCGCAATCACGTCGAGGTGGCCGTCGTCGACTTCCACGGGCGGCTCGGGATCGAGCGCGATCAGGAATCGCTGGAGGCGCGACGCTGGAAGGACGCGGCCGTGGAAGTGAGGGACAAGGCGCTGGAGAAGGGCGCGGAGAACGTCGATGCCGCCTGGCGCCTCGGCACCGAGACCCTCGACCGGGCCAGATCGGCGACGGGCAAGCTCTCCAGCGGGATCGCCGAGCGAGCGCGCCGCCAACGCGGGGACGAGGAGGAACGCGTCGCGGAAGGCTGAGAGAGCGGAGACCGTGAGCCAGGTGGGCCCTCGAGGTCTGCCGCGAGCCGGGCCTCACGTGGGCTGCTCCGGCCTTGTCAGCGGCCTCCTCCTCTGAGATCCATGCGCCGACGGTGAGTGGTCGCTGCTGGAGCCAGCGGACTGAGGCCCCACCAGCACCCTCGACTGCGATGAGCCCCGAAACAGCCCAGCCCGCCCCCGGACGGGCCCGCATCTCAGGAGTCTTCTGCCATGATCCCGCCCAAGCCCGCCGATGAGCCCACGCTCCCTGCCGCTACTGTCGCCGCGCCCGCCAGAGTCCGACCGTCCAGCCGCGCCGCTGTACTGGCGGCCGTTTGGACGGTGCTCGTCGCCGGGGTGTCCTCCGGCGTCACCGTCGCCATCGTGGGCGGCGACGACCCAGGCGGGACTTCCGCGCCCGCGTCCAGCCCGTCGGTATGGCAGGACACGCGCACGTACCCCGACGATGCCGCGCAGGGTCCGGAGGAGCAGCCCAGTCCGTCTCCCACCGCTGACAGCTACGCCATGGGGGAGAAGGCGGAGAGCGGCGGCGCGACCGTGGTCGTCAAGAAGGTCCGCGAGTCCGCGACAGTGACCATCGACGACTTCGAGACGACCAAGACGCTCAAGGCCGGCGCGGGCGCAAAGTACGTCATCGTGGAGACCACCGTCTACAACGACGGCACCAAGTCCTTCGATCCCGTATGCGGCGGTGGGATCTCGCAGGGTCTCATCGACGCCAAGGGCCGGACGTTCGACGTCATCGAGGACGTGTATCTGGTCGAGGAGAACGCCAAGGCCAAGGCATGCGGTGAAGAGGTACAGCCTGGGTTCAAGCGCGACGCGTTCTTCGTCTACAAGCTTCCCGCCGACGCGCGCCCTGCCCAGTGGGCGTTCTCCGGCTCGCGGGGCCAGGTTGAGGAAGACCAGGCGGTCGTGACGATCGCCGGTACTGCCGCAAACTGACGCCCCACCGCCGTGACACCTGGACGCGATCGCTCATCACCAGAGGGCGGTTCACCAACTGACCTCCGCGGAGGGAGAGCCTGGCTGCGGATGCCTCCGTAACGCACGGCGAGCATCCGCTCGGCGGCTGCATGGTCCGCGGCCGTCCGGAGCCGGTTCTATCGGGCGGCGGTGAACTGCACGAAACAAGCCCAACCAGCAGGGCCCACCGCAATATGGGGCAGGCCCACGTTCTTGGAATCGCGTACGAGCACCGCGCCATCGGCAGCGGCGACCTCAACGCACTCGCCCCCGTCCCCCGCGCTGTAGCTGCTCTTGAACCACTTGAGTGCAGGAACGCTGTATGAGTTCGGCTCGACGTTCATGAGTCTCCCAGCATCTTCTCGATCAGGACCAAGGACTCGTGAGGGCTGAGTGCTTGGCCACGGACGCAGCCGTACCGCGCCGCCAGGATACGTACTTCCTCGGGGTCAGTGATGAGCCGATTGACGCTCTGAACCTCAACGTACGCCACAGGCGGCTTGCCCTTCGGAGCGAGAAGGATGAACGGACCTTCCAGAGCAGCGTGGTCCTCGCAGCTCATCGGAAGCACCTGGACTGTCGTGCTGCGCAATCGGCCGAGTCGGAGGAGCTGACGCAGCTGCTCTCGCCGGACAGCATCGCCTCCTGTCATGCGGCGCAGCACGGATTCGTCGATGACGGCGCTGACCATAGGGGAGGGCCAGAGCGTGAGTATTTCCTGCCGCGCAAGCCGGGCAGCGACTCGTTGCTCAATCGTCGCTTCGTCAAGAAGCGGCTGCCGAACGAGGAAAGTTGTCCGTGCGTATGCCTCGGTTTGTAGCAAGCCAGGCACGGTCACGGTGCTGAAGAAACTGATCTCGACAGCTTTGCTCTCCAACTGGGCGTAGTCCCGAAACCACGCCGGATGCTTCACCCTCGCCCGCGCCTTCGCCCGCTGTACGTCCTCCGTAGCCGCCCGCAGCAACCCACCCGCGCCCAGCAAATCGTCCGCCGCAGCCAGGAACTCCGGTTGCGGCGTACGCCGTCCCCGCTCCAGCGAGGAGATCAGGTCCTCCCCGTACCCCAACCGGTCGCCCAACTCCCGTTGCGTCAGCCCTGCCCGCTCCCGAAGCAGCCGCACCTGCCGGCCGATCGCGCGGAAGAGGTCCGACGCGCCGTCGCCGTCCTCGTCCTCCGGTGGCTCGGGCCGCCGCCCGTTTCCCGCGTCCGACATCGACATTCCACGACCCCCGTCCGTCCGACACCCGGTCCGCACACCACCCGCGGCGCCCGCCCGTACGGCATTCTCCGTACCGAAACCAGCGGCCCTCACCAGGCTAGAACGCCCGTCCCCACCTCCCGCCCCTCGAGCCTTCAATTCACCCGAACCAGTCCCACCGCTCCAAGACCGTGTGCCGTTGGCAGCGCCTCCGCCGGGCGTGCTTCGCCCCGAGAAGCGTTTTCGAAGGAAGGGGCCAACACGGAACAGCGTTCTCCTCCTACCGGTCGGACAGTCGGCCGATACCCGTGCAGACGTGCCAACGCACTCGTACTAAGTTGATCACCACGTCTGCAACGGGGGAGGCAGCACAGTGAGCGGGCTCGCACCTGACCTGAAGTTCATTGCCGAAGGAATGATCCGCGGCTCCATGGGACTCATCGAGTCCATGCGCGGTGCCCGCGACACCGCCATCGCGCTCGGGCACGAGCTCGCACGGCAGCATGGCATGGCCGGTGACGACGACGCGGGGCGGGCGTTCGCCAAGGTGTACGTGTCCGCTGCCTCAGCCACTTTGAATCAGATGGGATTCAGCTCCTATGTCCTTGGGGAAACGAGCCGCGGCCTCATGCGCACCGCGCGCGAGTTCATGTCCCAGGAGAGCAAGCTGGTGTCCCAATTCCTGGGGAAGCAGGTCGACCTGACCGTAGGGATGGGCGACCCGGGGGCCGACTGCACCGAGAACTATCTGGGGCTCGGCCGCGAGCTCCCCGAGGTGGTCGGCGAGACGGCCTGGCACGACCAGTACGCCCCCATGGGAAGGAGCGACCGGTTCCGGGGCTCGCAGGAGAAGATCCGGGACGTCGCCGGGTCCTGGCGCCAGGCCGGCACTCTGATGCAGCGTTTCCTGGAAGACGCGCAGACCTATTCCGGCACCGCCGGGAAGGCCCACTCCGGTGAGGCCGCCGACGCCTTCCGCGCCTACGTGAAGCACTTCGTCGGTCTCACCTGTCCTCCGGCGAAGGCGGAGGTCGACGAGCCGCTGGTGACCAATCTGGTCGCCGCCTGTTCTCAGCTGGCAAAGGCATGCGACCGGTACGCGGACCACGTCGAGGCGGCCAAGGAGAAGATCCAGCACCACCAGAACGACCTGTTCACCGTCGACATGCCTTGGGACCAGCCGATGTTCGGCGCGAACGGGTACGACGGAGGGCTGCGCGACGCGGTGCTCAGCGACCCGTGGATACAGGACCTGGGGAACGTGGCGCATGCGCTGGATTCCTCGGCCGAGCGTGTCAAGCTGCCGCAGCCCGACGGCCCGACCCCTCCCGGCCTTCCAAGCGTGCCGTTCTTGCCCCCTCCCATCCGCCTTCCCATACCGGTGCCGATCCGACTGGCGGCCTTCACAGGGAGCGCCCCCGCGCTGCTCCCCACCGTCAATCCCGTTGACCCGGCAATACCCTTCGCCGACCCGATACCGCCCGCTCCGGGCACCAGCCGTCTGCTCAACGCCTCGGAGCAGCAGCAGTTCCGCGCCTGGGCGAACTCGCTCACACCGGGCGGACTGGCCGGCGGCGGCGGACCGCACAGCCCGGACAACGCCTACCAGCTGCGCATCGCGGGCTACCCCGAACGTGAGGTCCCGCTGGCGGGCCGAAAGCGTGGGCTGATGGTGGACGGCGTACGTCCGGCCGACGGCCACCTCGTCGAGGCGAAGCACGTACGGGACCCGGACTGCAAAAAGAAGAGTTTCAGGTCCCTGGACAGAGTTGAAGACACGCTGACCAAGCCAGTGAGGGTCAACGACAAGGGAAAGATCGCTTGGGACCCTGTCGTGGACTCCATGTACGCCGGTGACGAGAAGGAACTCGTCCGGTACAAGCAAGCCATGGCCAACCCGGCGAACAGCGAGATACGTGGTTTGGAGATCGTCACCAACGGCCGCGACAACGCAGCCTACTGGCAGTCCATGATGGCCATGACGGGTACGCCCGGTTCAACGCGATACGTGCCGTGACACGAAGGAACACAGTGCCGACCGAACGAAACATCCGCACCAACTTCGCCTTCTACCCGCCTGCGGAGGCCAAGGACGCCTGGCAGTCCACACTCCTGTCCCTCGAGCGGGCCCTGCGACAGGCGTTCCCCGAGCCCACCGTGGAATACCGGACCTCCGGCATCCACCACATCAAGGTGCTCGACTTCGAGATCGAACTCGCACCTGACGTGTGGATCGACGGCACCGCGGCGATGGAAGCGCCGGACTACGCGTACATCACGCTCACCGACGTGACCGCCGACGAGGCCGCCGTCTTCGCCCAGTGGCTCCGCGACTCCTTCGCACCCGCGCCGCACCTCGTCCGTTTCTCCAGCAGTCTCGCGATGGCGAACGGAGAACAAGAGCCGTGGCCTGTGCCGGCAGAGGGCGATGGCGACGGCATTCTGGCGGAGATGCGCAGGCACATCGAAGCCTTGGACGGACTGTAGACACACAATGGGCACCGAACCGGACATACGGGTATGTCTGCCGTGGGTCCTCGGTGTGCCGCTGGTGGGTCTTCACGTCGTCGCGGGGTGGTTCTGCCGGACCGCGCTTACCGCCCGGCTTTCGGGACCGTGGGACGACGACGCCCGCGCCGGGTCTCCTTGTCCTGCCTGCTGACCATCGCCGCCGCGGGCCTCGCTCTGCTGATCACCCGCACCCCGTCGGCGCGAGGTCGGCCGCAGTGACCTCCACACCTGTCCGGGCGATCCCCTGTCGTGGTCAGGTCGTCATCACGGCACCGTGAACCAGCAGATGTCACCGGAGTCGGGCAGGCGGGAATGCTCCTCGACATCTGCTGTGATTCGCGCCAGAACCTGAGTTTTGTCCCCTGGCCAGGGCGCAAAGGGGTCCTTCGTCGACTCCGTCAGATCGCCGGCTCGTGCTCCTGCGTCGTACAAGTCGCCGACGATCCGTAGGAGCAACGCCAGCTGCTCCTGGAACGACGCGCCGCGCCCGAGGAGGGTGCCTACGGAGCCGCTGATGACAGAGAATCCCAGCCAGTCGTCCTCGGCGTACTGGGCCAAATAATCCAGCTCGCGGCGGTATGCATCCTGGTTCACCATGAATCAGTCCCCGTGTTGCGGTATGTGGAAGCGTTTCATGTCCAGGCCGTCCACGCCGTTGTAGTCGATGGTTGCTCCACCGGATTTGCTGAACGGTCGATAGGTGACGGTCGCCTTCGGGTCGTCCGACAACTGCCACACCTCGATGTTTCCCTTCGGCGTGGTCTTGACATCGGGCTCGCCCAGTTTGGCATGCAGATCCAGGCGGATCCTCTCCAGCTGCACGTCATCGATCATTCTGACCCCGGGGCTGTCTTCCTCTCCCATCATATTGCCGTCGCCGTCGACGGCCGTCTCGCGAGCGGAATCATGACGAACCTGGTCGTCGGGGTCGAGGCATTTCAGTCCGAGTGGGTCCAACCAGCCGAACGGGTTGGGCACGAACGCATGATGGTTGGGTGCGGCACTCAAGCCCAGCGGATCGGCTGAGAGATAGGCGGCGACTTCGTCGTCGTAATAGCGGAAGTAGTTGTAGTTGAGGTCGGTTTCCGAGTCGCGGTACTGGCCCGGAAAACGGATAGGGCAGTCGGCCGACGACGAGCCGGGCGGTGCCGGCAGGCGGGTGCCCCATACGGTGGTGCGTTGTTGCCAGGCTATGCGTCCGTCCGGTGTCACCAGCTCCGTGGGGGTCCCGACGACGTCCGTGATCACCGCGTGGAAGCGCGCTTCGCATTCCGTCGGGGCGTCACGGTCTACTTGGGCCAGAGGACGATGAGTGCCTGGGGCGTAGTCCCAGGTAGTTGTACGCCCCTCCATCGTGGTCTGCTCGACGAGCCGGGTGCCGTCCCAGGTGAATGTGATGCGCTCCGTGATCGTGCCGTCGTCTGCCCGGCGGTGTTTGGCAGTACGGCGGCCCAGCGGGTCGTAGATGTACTGCCAGTGGTCGCCGTCGGGTGTGGTCGCGTCGGTGAGGCGGTCTTCCGAGTTCCACGCGAAGGTCCACGTGCGCTGCTGCCCGTTCAGCAGCTTGCGCGTGCGGCGGACGAGGCGGCCTTGGGCATCGTGTTCGTACACCGTACGCCCGGCCCGGCGGATCAGGGTTCCGCCGAAATCACGGTCGCCGGTGGAGGGGTGGTGCGGGGCGGTGGCGTGTGCGAGGTTGCCGAGGTCGTCGTAGGCGTACTTCTCGGTCCAGCCGTGCGCGTGGACGGCGGTGATCCGACCGGTCGGATCGAGGTCGTAGCGTCGGGTGCCGGTGGTCAGTTCCCGGATCTCGGTGACGTGGTTGTCTGCACGGTAGGCGTAGGTACGGTGTTGGAGGAGATCTTCGCCGGCCTCCGGACCGCGGGTGAGCGACTGTACCGTGAGGCGGTCGACGGAGTCCCAGATCTGCACAAGGCTGATGCCGTCGCCGAAGGAGCGAGAGGTCTCGCGGCCGGCTGCGTCGTACTCGAAGTCCAGCCTGTGTCCGGTAGCTGTCAGTCGGGTGGGGCGGCCTTCGGCGTCATAGGCCCATTCGGACAGGGTGCCGGCAGGCGTGCGGCGCGAGATGCGGTGGCCTCGTGGGTCCAGTGTGTAAAGGCTGGTGCGGCCGCCGACCGACTCGGCGACGAGGCGGCCGACGGCGTCGTACTCGCGGTGAAGGTCCACGTCGGGATTGGCGGCATGGATCAGGCGGCCCGCAGGGTCGTAGGCGTGGACGGTTTCCGTGCCGTCGTCGGCGCGCGTGGTCACCGTCCGGCCGAGTGCGTCACGAGTGAAACGGAGTGTTTCGCCCGCCCCGTTGGTTCGGGAGGACAGTCGCCCTGCTGCGTCGTAGGTGTAGGCGAGGGATCGGCCGTTGAAGTCGGTTTCGGATGTCAGACGGCCGGCAGGGTCGTACTCGTAGCTCCACGTCAGGCCCTGAGGGTTGGTCACCTGCTTCAGCCGTAGCTCGGTGTCGTACGAGAAGGCGTAGCGCGCGCCGTCCGCGTCGGTACGGGTGGCGGGCAGGTCGAAGTGGGTGTGGGTGTGCCGTGAGGTGTTGCCGGCGAAGTCTGTGTGTGCGACGAGGTTGCCCTCCCCGTCCCACGCCCACGTCTCGCGCGTGCCGTCCGGACGCTCGCGCCAGGCGGGCCTGCCGTCGATGGTCCATCCCTGCCTGGTGGTGTTCCCGAGGGGGTCAGTCATCGCCGTGATACGCCCGTGCGGGCCGCGGCGAACAGACGTAGTGTTGCCGAAGGGGTCGGTGACCGCCATGGGAAGACCCGTCTCGTCGGTGGCGATGACGGTGGTGTGCCCCAGTGCGTCGGTGACGGCGCTCAAATGGCCGTGGTCGTCGTACGCGTATTGGGTCAGGGCGCCCGCAGGGTCGGTGGCTGAAGTGCGATTCCCGCGTGTGTCGTACGTGTATCGCCAGAGGGCGCCGTCCGGCTCCCGTACCTCTACCGGCAGGGCCAGTTCGTTGTACTTGGCAGACCCCGTCGTGCCATCCGGGCGTTCCGCGCGCTGGAGTCGACCGGAGTCGTCGTACGCGTAGCGTGTTGTGTTGCCGAGCGGGTCGGTCACGGCGAGACGCAGCCGGTTGGTCTTGTCCCACTCCGTGTGGGTGGTGTTGCCGAGAGGGTCTGTCACTGCAACCACTTTGTACGCCTCGTTGTAGACGTAGGTGGTCCTGTGACCGAGGGAGTCGGTGTAGACCGTGGTGCGGGCCGCATCATCGTAGTGAAGGCGGCCGGTCATCATGCCGTCCGAGCCGACGGTCCGCAGGACGCGCCCGCGCCGGTCGTAGACGTAGCCGAACTTGGTACCGTTGCGGTCGGTCCACGCGGTGATTCGGTGTTCGGCGTCGTACGTGTAGCGCAGGGCCTCACCGGTGGAGTTGACGACCTCTGTGAGGTCACCTACTGCGTTGTAGACGAAGGTGGCCAGCGATACACCCTGCTCCCTCGTGCCCGTTCCAGAGCCGAGGAGTCGCAGGCCGGTGACACGCATCTGGGCGGGATCGGTGTCGATGGCGATGCGGTATCCGCCGGAGTGGGCGATCTCTACGGGAAGCCCTTCAGGGCTGTATCCGACGGTGATGCGGTGTTCGTTGCGGTCGGTGATGGCGTGGAGAGCGAGTTCGGTCGCCTCAGCCACGGGCAGAGGCGCGAAGTGGAGGGTCCGGTCACGCTCCGGCATGTGGATCGTCATCGCGCCGCCGGGCTCGCCGTCCCAGTTCAACGGCCAGTGCGGGCCGCTGATGGGGAGGGTCTCCATATCGGGGCGAGGAATGGGATACCGCAGCAGCATGCCGTCGTCGGCGATGTAGACGACGCCCTTGTCGTCCATTTCGAGTCGTTGGTCGAGGGTGGCGGCCCACGTGCGGCCGAACCAGCCTCCGCATGTGTGCCCGGAAACGTAGCTGCGTTCGAGAACGAGGGGAAGGGCCCCAGGGAGGGAGACGTCGGTGGCGAGGATGACCATTTCGCCGGTTGCTACGTCGATCGGCTCGCCGGTAGTGCATTTCTCACTACCGCACTTGTCATGCTTCCCCGGTTCGCCGTCTGCCCGGTCACCGGCGCTTCCGTCGCGGCCAAGGGCGTTCTGGCGATCAGTCAGACGTTTCAGAGCACTTCTGGCCGCGCTGCCGCCGCGCACCACTGCGCCGCCACCGCCTGTGGCGAGGGCCAACAGCAGGTCAGGGGTTAGTTGTCCGGCGGCCCGCCATGGGTTTCGCGACCACTCGTCCCAGTTCGCGACGGCCTTGGCGAACTCCTTCGGGTTCTGCACAGCGTAGGCCGCCCCATCGGCCATGCCGGCAAGTTGCATGGCGAAGCCGTTGACGTCACCGTCGGCCAGCGGTTCCACGATGCCGAAGAGGTTGTCCACGCCGTCCGTGAAGCCACCCCAGAAGTCGCCTCCCTTCTCCTTCGCAGCCGCCAACCCCTTGGGCTTGTCCGGTGCGTCCTTGGCGCTCTTGTTCAGTTTGCGCTGTGAGTCGGCGACGACTGTTTGGAGCTCTTCAATAAGCTTGTCGAGCCGTTCTATGCACTTGGTCATGGCAACGGCGCCGGGGTCGCTCTCCGGCGGGCGCTCGGGCAGTGGATCGTCGCTGCGCTCCACGGCAGGGTTGTACGCCTCGACGTCCTCCCAGTGACGCTTGGATGTCGCCCGAGCCTCGTCAGCGCCCTCAATTATCGGGGTGCAGCGCTTCTGCACAGAGCGAAGTTTGTCAGCGTATGCATCGAGGGCGGAGGCCGCGAGGAGGAAGTGCTTGTTGGCCGAGCTGAGCTCCTTGGGCAGACTCTCGATCGCCTCCTCGAAGGCGCTCGCCCCTTCGCCTGCCCACTCCTTGAGCGACAGCACTTGCAGCTGATCACGCCCGTCGTAGAAGGCTCCGGCGTAGGCGCGCAGTTCGATGACCAGGTCGTCGACCTTGTCCGGATCGCCGTAGATCAGGTCCTTCGGCGTACAGCCGGCCGGTATCCGCTCCGGTGCCGGCCTGTCGTCCAGCATTATGCGCTCACCTCTGTGGGGTCTGGCGGCCATTCCTCCTGGAGGAACTGCTTCGGAGGGTCGAACGTGGGCTTCCCGACGTTGTCCCATGTCCACTTGCCGAAATCGCCGATGGGCAGTTTGGAGATGTTGTCCGCTGTGGGGGAGAAGTTCTGGACGCCCAGCAACTCCGCCAGCATGTAGGCGGCGATCACCTCATGGAGGCGCGCAGCGACCTCGGTGGCGTGGTCGGCGACTTGGCCCATGCCAAAGCCCCAGGCCGTCAGGAAGCCTTTTCCGGAGTCCAGGATCTCGAACGTTGCGTTGCCCTGGAGATGCGCGGCCAGCCTGTCCCTGTGGTCCTTGACATTGCGAGCGGCGACGACCGACTCTTCCAAAGGGTCGATCATCTTCCGCACCGAGGTCCACTCGATCCTGTAACCCTCGCCGGGCTTCATACCGTCACCACTTTGGCGTCCGTGCATGGCGTCATGACTCGTCAAGGCGCAGGTCCCCCTGGATGTCTTGTCGGTTCCGGTCGCGGGCGGCCGCCGGTTCCAGCAGCGCGTCCACATCCAGCAGGAACGGTTGCTCACTGAGGGGGTCCACCAGGGCCCGGACGCCTTCGGGGAGGAGCTCTGCGATGTCGCCGGCGGTGGTGAACGCCCATGCACACGCACCGGCGAAGAGGGCCAGGTGCTTCACCGACGTGAACAGAGGCACCACTGGCCCCAGCTCAGTTTCGCAGACCAAGAAACCCGGCTGGTCGGGCCGTTGGAAGTACAGGCGCGTCGCTCGCGCCGCAGCAATCTTCTCGCCATCCGACATGCTCGTAGCCGCTTCTCGCCGCGCCTGATCCGCCAGCATCTGCAGGCCGCTGGATTGATGCACGCCACCCCCACCCGTGTTCATGCCAAGAATGATCACATGGGGCATATTGCTGGCGCAATCGAGCTATGGGCACGTCAATGCCGTGGTGGTCCACAGCCCGGCCAGTGCATGCGCCACGTCTACCGCACCTGCCACCAGCACCGGCGAGTTGAACGAGAACGCGCGCCCGTCCGCGTCGAGCACCGCCCGGCCCCGGTCCCGGCAGAGCGCCACTCCCGCCGCGACGTCCCATGGCTTGGGCGCGATGCACACGCATGCGTCGAGCCAGCCCTCCGCCACGCCCACCAGGTCGAGGGCCATGGAGCCCTGCATCCGGACCCGGTAGGCCTCGTCCTGGACGCGGTCGAGGAACCGGCGGGGCCCGCCGTGGGCCGAGCCGGTGCCGGAGACGCCCACGACAGCGCGGGCCAGGTCGTCGGCCGAGGGTACGGGTGCCTTCGGGAGCGGTGTCGTCCAGCGCCGGCCGAGAGCGGGGGCGTGCACCACGCCCACCAGCGGTTCGCCGTCCTGCACGTAGGCGAGCGATACGGCGTACATCGGCCCGCCCCGCGCGAAGTTCATCGTGCCGTCGATCGGGTCCAGCAGCCAGCACCGCGCGGGCAGTGGCAGTGGCTGCCCCGCCGCCGACGATTCCTCACCGACGACCGGGATGTCCGGTGTACGTGCCGCCAGCACCTGCGTCACCCGGGCTTCCACCTCGACGTCGGCCGCCGTCACCTCCTCGCCCGACGCTTTGAAGCGTGCGGTGGACCATTCCCGGCCCGCCGTCGACAGCCAGTCGACCGCAGCGTCGACTGCCTCCTCGGCGACGGGCAGCAGCTTGCCGCTCAAGTCAATCACGCCGGGACCAGAGGGAGTTCCAGCAGCGTCTCGGCGTGGGCGCCGTGCTGCCCCATGACGTAGAAACTGAGCCGGTCGAAGACCCACTCCTTGGGCAGAGCGACCCGGTCCTGCGCGGTGCGGACCAGCTCCAGGGCGGTTTCCTCCTCGGCACGGCCCAGCGTGATGTGCGGGGCGTAGGCGTCCCCCGTGTAGCGGTAGCCGTAACGCTCGTAGCTGGTCCGCTCGTTCTCCGTGAAGCGGGAGACGTCCTTGTCGCCGTCGAAGGCCGCCCGGTCGAGGTGCGGGTCCAGTGCCGCCAGTGCGGCCTTCTGCAGTGCTTCGAGCCGTGGCGGACGCTCCAGGGAGAGGAACAGCCAGCCGATCGGCTGGTAGACCACGCCCGTGCTGGACAGCGACACCTCGCCCCGCAGTCCGCCTCCGGCCGCCGACCCACCGATCGACTCCAGCGCCTGCGCCGGATCGAGCGAGCCCGCGAACGGGCCCTGGAAGACGGTGACATGGGGCAGGTTGCCGTCCGGATGCAGGGGAGGTTGCAGAGCGGTCTCACCGCCTATGTCCCGCTGCAGTTGTACGGCGGCACGCAGATGGTCCGCTCGTGGAAGCAGTGCGACACCGAGCCATCTCGTCACGGGTGAGCTCCTATTTTCTTGATCACGTGCAGCGCCGCGTCCAGTCCGCGCCGCATGCAGGCCGCCGGGGACTCGCCGTGCAGCCACCCCGCGACGACGCCTGCGTCGAACGCGTCGCCTCCGCCCGTCCTGTCCACGGGTTGCACGGGGACGGTCGGCTCGTGGATCAGTTCCCCGTCGGCAGTGGCCCACACGGCGCCCTCGGCGCCCATGGTCACTATCACATCACCCGCGACCGCTTCAGCGATGCGTAGCGCCGTCCCGGCTGTGTCGGGTGCGCCGCGGGCGTACGGCAGGCGGGCAGCCTCATCGGCGTTCATGAAGTTGAGCGACGCTCCACGCGCGAGTGAGCGCATGTCCCTGCCGTTCCACTCGACGGAGACACTGCGTCCGGCCCGGTGCGCGAGGTCGACGACCCGTGCGAGCGAAGGGGTGGGCTCGCCCACGACGTGTACGTGATCCGATCCGCGTATGTCGTCGTCCGTGACGGCGTCGAAGGCGAGACCACGGTCTGCGCCCGCGAACGTCAGCATCCGCTTGCCGCCGCCTGACGACAGGACGACGGCCATGCTCGTCAGTGATCCCGTCTGCACCTGCACGAGTGACGTGTCGACACCTTTCGCACGCAGCACCTCCAGGCACATCGCGCCGGCGGCGTCGTCACCCACGGCGGACACCAGCCGGGCGGAGCACCCCTGACGCACGAGCCCGACCGCCGTGTTCGATGCCGCGCCTCCCGGCAGCACACGGCACTCTTTGCCCCGCAGCTTCTCGTGTTCCGCCGGCAGACGGTCGGCCTGGGCGATGACGTCGAAGTTCACACCGCCCACGACGAGCACACGCTTCGGCTGCCCGGTCACGGCCGCCCCCAGCGGTAGCTTTCGAACAGCACGTGACGCACCAGCCGTTCGCGACTCTCCGGGACGCTCTCCGGCGGGAACGAGGCATGGGTCACCAACTCGCGCACCAGACGCTCGTACGTCTCGTCGTCCGAACCGCACTCGTGGAACGACCGCATCAGCTCCCGATACAACTCTCCGGGACGCATGTCCAGCTCCTCCAGCCATGCCCGGTTCGCGATGAACACGTTCGCGGCGGCGGAACGCAGTCGCGTCTGGGTCCGGGCGGGGAGCATGTCGGAGTTGAGCAGCTCGAAGTACGCGTCGTCCTCCTGCGCGTGCATACGCAGGTTCTGGCCGCCGACCGCCAGGACGTCCCTGTTCAGATGGAACAACTCCAGGCCGAGATGGTGCGGTACGTCGAGGACCGTTACGCCCATGTCCGCCAGACCCGCCTCGTCGGTCGACAGGGCCGAGAGCAGGTTGGCGAACATGTCGCTGTGCTTGGGCACCGCGATCTGCGCACCTGCCGGATCGGCCAGGAACTCCTTCGCCGTCACGCCGCCCCACCGGCCGGCACGGGCGCCCAGCAGATAGAAGTTACGGCCGCCCATCGAATAGCCCACCCGTCCCACGGGCACCACCTGGTCGCGGATGGTCTGATCCGTCTCCAGAAGGTGCAGCACACGCTGCTCGTTGTACACCGCTGCGTCGAGAAGCCGGGCAGAGACGTCCCGCACGAGATTGTCCGACCAGGGGAGCTGGACCGGCACCACATGGTGGCCGCGCTGCGCCAGCGTCCGCTCCAGGCCGCAGGCGAGCAGTACGGCCTTCACCACGATCAGGGTCGAGTCGGCGAGGCGGGTCGTGCCGGTACCGCGCCGGCGGTCGGAGAGTTCGTGCCGGACGGCGTCCTCTTCGAGGGATCGGCTGGTCTGCCCGTACCAGACCGCCAGTTGGGTCAGGGCGTTGAGACACGGCCGGACGTCCTCGGCGGAGATCTCCTCGGTCGGTGAATCCTGCGCATGACTGCCGTAGTTGCCGTAGTTCTGGATCGTACGCACGGCCAGAACGACCTTGGGAGGCACCAGATTCTTCGCCGACAGCACGGTCAGCAGGGACTCGAGCGTCGGCTTCGAGCCGATGGCCTCGCGAATGGCGATGTCCAACAGGATCGACTCCGCTGCTCTCCTCGCCGTGCCGAGGAAGACCTCGGGGTCCGATTGGGCGTACCTCAGAGCCTTTCTGTACAGCCGGAGCGGCTCCCCCTCGTTGCCCGTCACCCCGTGCCCGCATCCTCTTCTCTCAGGTCCGCGGACAGAAACCTAACAGCGTGATCAAGGCCGGGTACAGGCAGTATCCGGTCGCTGTGCCGACGATACGTCGTCCTGCCGTGAGGGCGATCAGCGAATGTCGCTCGAGTCCCTGCCGCGCAGGGAGGACAGCACAAGACGTCCGTAACGTGTGGTGAGGACCAGGGCGGTGGCGGCCAAGGCGGCAACGAGCGCGGCGACGACGGCGGTCGCGCCTTTAACGCCGAGCACTTGGAGAACGCTCAGCGCCGTGCCCACGGGCAGTCCCAGGATGGTGAGGACACCGAGGGCACCGGCGATCTGCTGACTCTCCTGGGTCTGGACGAGCCGCGCGTAATCGGCAGCTTCGGCGAGGATCTCGCTGAAACGCTCGGGCAGGCGGTGCTGGGCCTGGAAGCTCAGCAGCAGTTCGTTTGCGGGGCCGTGGGCGGTGAGGTGTTGGCGCCAGTAGGTGCTGCGGAAGGCGGCGATGTGGCGCTCGAGGGCGGACACCCGGCGCGCGAGTTTCGGGCCGTCGAAGACACCCGAGAGCCCGTCCGTGAGCTCGTCGATGTGGTCGCGCTGGACAGTACCGAGGAGGAGGGCGTCCAGGTAGACGGTGCGGCAGTGAAGTTGTGCGAAGCCGTAGAAGTCGCCGTCGCCGGGGTCGGCGCGGTGCCCGAGGAACGCGGCACCGTGGCGCAGCACCAGGGCGCTCCAGTCGGCGGATATCCGCAGGGCGTGCGCTGTGCGATCGGGCCACTGTTCGAGTGGTGTGGGGAAGTCGGCGTCCGTGGAGCGCGAGGCGAGGTGCCAGAGCCATCGGTCTGCCGTCTCCGGCAGCCGGCCGTCCTGACGCAGAGCGGGCGTATGGTGCGCGTCGGGGGTGAGGAAGGCGACCGTGTACGGGCGGGCGATGGCGAACGGGGCCGTGGCGCCGCGTGGCTGGGCGACACCCTCGAGCAGCACAGCGGGGGAGAGCGGCCCGTCGAGCGGGTCGGGGGCGGCGGGGCTGCGGTGGCCGATGGCGCGCAGCGTCTCCAGCAGGGCAGGTCCCTCGACATCGAAGTGCAGTACGGCGAGGGCGAGGTGGGGGTGCCGAGCTGTGGCGGTACGCAGTAACTCGATTCCGCGCAGGTGCAGCGACTGGTGTCGCATCTCCATGAACCGGTGCCAGCGACAGGGCCGTTCCGGAGTGCCGTAGAGGGCTCGGGCGGCGGCCGGGGTGAAGTACGTCTGCCGGGTGGCCGTGTCCGTGCGGCGGGAGCCGAGGTCGAACGGTATCGGCCCGGTCGGCCAGTCGGGCGGAGCGGTCAGCCGCACGGGCACCACGACGGCCATTGCCTGCCGGACGCCGGTGACGGAGCTGAGGTCCGTGGTCAACGGGTGTGCCTCCGATGCGCAACCGATGGTCAAGTGCCGGACGGTCCTCAGGATACGGATCTTCGCGGGAGGGGCGCTCTGGGCTTCGAGCGATCGCGCGTTTCGCCACGCACGACGGGCGGTACTGAGGGTGGCGGCCTTCCGTACAGGCCGTCGCCGTACCGACTGCCCGGCTGGTCAGCCGCGTGTGCGCCCCGCCACGCTGAGTGACATGAACGCATCTCATCATCAGCTCGTCACCCCGCAGCAGCCCGAACGTCCCGCCCCCGACGGCCGCCGTTTCACCGTGCTGCTTTCGCCTACACGGCGCGGAGCACGCCTCGCTCGCCGACTGACGGGACGCCAACTCGCCGACTGGCAGGTGCCGTCCGAGGACGCCGAGCACATCGTCGCGGAGCTCGCCGCCAACGCGGCCCAGCACGGCCGCGTACCTGGACGTGACTTCCGGCTCTACCTCGCCCTCGACAGTGCCGGCATCCTGCGGATCGAGGTCACCGACGTACGCGCCGAGCGGATTCCCGGCACTGCGACGGCGCCGGAGGCCGAGCAGGAGAGTGGACGCGGCCTGCTGATCGTCGACGCGCTCGCGGACGACTGGGGCGTCGACATCAGTCCGGAGCCGCCGGCCCGCAAGACCGTCTGGGCGACACTTGCGCCGCCTACCGCGCCCTCGTCACCGAGCGTTGAGCGACGTCATGCCGCGGCGGGGCTCAACCAGCGCACGTGACGGAGAACGGGGATCACCCTGAGGTGCGCGAAGGCGATCACGGGTGTCTCGTCGTCCTCGGCCGGGAAGTGCACGGCGTGCCGGAACCTCTCGTCTTCCTGTGGAGCCTTGAGGTCGCAGGCATGGCCCTCGAGGCTGCCGGACTCCGCGCGCACGGAGACGCCTCGCCGGGCTGCGAGGGACCGCAGCTGCTCGTGGCCGAAGCGGTCGGCCAGTTCCGCCGTGGTGAAGGATTTCTTGATCCGGGGCCGCTCCCCGTCCACCCAGACGGTATAGGCCATGATCCGCAGGGCGGCTGTGCCCGACGGGCGAGCGATGCCCACGCGCAGCCGGTTGTGCAGGTTCGACAGGGCCGCGGGAATGGCGGGGACCACAGCAGGCTGGTAGAGCACCAAGTCACGCTCCTCGTTGTTCCACCGGGTGTCGTGAACCACCAGCGCCGGGCGGCCTGACAGCTGCAGTGTCCACTCCGTTGCTGTACCGGTCGCCGCCACACCGCTGCATGTCGTGCCCGATTTCCGGGGCAGGGTGGCACCGCGTTCCAACAGGAGACCGCTCACGAGCATCATGATCGGCGATCAACCTCCGTAGATGATGGGAATTGCCGGCTGTAAGCAGGCATCGGAAGCCCGGCATTGGCGCATTCAATTCACCTGCGCCGTCCATGGCTTGCAGCCCGAGGTGGTGAAGAACTCGCCCTCGTTCAACGTCACGAGGGCCCGCCCCTCGGTCATGTCGTTGGTGAGGACGGAACCGCTGTCTCCCGAGGCGTCGCTCATTCGGGCCCAGTAGCAGCCGCCGGAGACGTCGGCCGGACCCTTGGCCGTGTAGGTGCCGGGAACGAGGAACTCGTCGTCGAGCGAATCGAGGGCGTCCTCGTAGTCCGGAGCGTCGTCCGTCACCTCGTACGTGCCCGGGTGGACTCACAGTGTCTCTCCCAAGGCATCGTCGATGTCCGCGAGGGCTGCTTCGAACTCGCGCCGGGCGTCTTCGGCTGCCTGGTCGTCTGCTGCCTGAGTGGCGGCGGGCGGGGACGGCGACGGTGCCGATGTCTCGGTGACCGGGGTGCTCGGCGTTGCCTTGGCTGCGGAGCCGGAGCCTGCGCAGCCGGTGAGACCGAGGGCCACCAGAACCGTGGCGGCCACGACGGGTCTGCCGTTCATGGGTGCTCCGCTTCGTGATGTGTGTCAACGTGTCCCGGTCGATGCGCAGCTGCCCGAACCGACGATCACGGGCATTCCGTCGTCCGTCCGGTAGACGGCAACGGACCAGCGCGTGTAGTTCCACTTCTCGTTGCTGCCGAATTCCGTCATGAACTTCCTGCAGCCGGTCTTGGAGACGATGCTCAGGAGGTGTGACTGCTGGGCCCGTCCGACGAGGCTGCCGGAGCTGTCCCAGGCCCACACGTACGCGGCGTTCTCGACGGGGTCGAAGCCCAGGGTGACGTCACCGGAGGTGAAGGGGTCGAGGCCGTGTCCTTCGGCGGCACGCTTGTTCCATGCAGCGGTCACCGCCTTGACCGTGGCATCAGCGACACGTATCTCGGCTTGGTCGCTGCTCGGTATACCCGCGGTGGTCAGGCCGGCCTCAGAGCCGTGCCATTGGCCGGCGATCTCGGTGAAGCAACCCCCGGTGGCCCGCCCGAATCCGAGGAACGGCGGGTCGAACTGCACCTCGGCGTCCTTCCACAGCACGTAATAGCGACCGTACAGCCATGTGGTGGGGCTCTCCTCGAGGCGGCGCGCCAGTACCGTGCACGCCGCCATTTCGCCTGCCCTGCGGAACACCTCCTGGTTTTCGAGGGGCAACTGGGGTACGGGGCCGCCGGTGACCATCACAGTCTGCGCACGCTTGTTGAAGGTGACAGTGGCATCCATGTAGTCCATGCCCTTGGTTGCGAGCATCGACGTCACCAGGCTGCGGATCTGCTGGGCGGCCTCCTTCTCCTCCGGGCTCCTCGCGGACGTGCTGGCCCTCCATTCCGAGGTGTGCGGCTGGTTCTCCTCCACACGTGTGAAAGCGGGATCGAGCACTCCGGCCAGCGGGTCGTGAGGGACATCCACGGTGCGTGGATCGACCGGCCGTTCGTTCCTACCATCGTCGGATTCGGCCGGGCCGGTTTGCGTGGGGACGGCGGACGGGACGACCGGGTCCTCGGTGGTGGTGCGGCTGTCGGCGGAGGCGCCGGCGGTACTCTTCGCGAGACCTGACGGAAAGGCCAGGGCACCACCCGTGATGCCGCCGACGACGACCGCGGCGATGAGAACGGACACGACGGTGCGCCTTCGGTGGAAAGGCCGGGGGAAGTGCCACGCGGGATCGTCCAGGTCAGGCATCTCCCACTGTGCCGCGACCAGTTCACCGACACGCGTCGGCTCGAGTCCGACTCCGTCCGCGAGGACCTGCGTGGCCTGGGATGCGAGGAGGTGTGAGCACCTCTCTTCCGCCGAGGATGCGGTTATGCGGTCGGCGGGCTCCTTGGACAGTGCCTCGGTGACGATCGCTCGCAGGTCGGCGGGTATCCCTTCGAGATCGGGGTCGCCCGACATGACACGGAAGGCCACGACGTCCGGGGCCCCACCGCCGAACGGCAGGCGGCCGGTGGCGGCGTAGGCGATGAGCGCACCCCACGCGAACATGTCGCCTTCCGAGCCCGCGGTGCCGCTGCGATAGTGCTCAGGGCTGATCCAGCCTGGCGTGCCTGTCATGACGCCGGTGCGGGTGACGCTGGTGCCGTCGACGGCGTGGGCGATACCGAAGTCCAGGAGCCGTGGGCCGGCGGGGGCGAGGATGACGTTCTGGGGCTTCACGTCCCGGTGAACGACGCCGGCGGCATGGATGGCGGCCAGCGCTTGAGCGGTACCGGTGGCGAAGGCGTAGAGGGTGCCACCGGTGAGCGGGCCGTGCTCGGCCAGATGACGGCCGAGAGAGGGGCCAGGGGCGTACTCGGTCGCCAGCCACGGGGGGTCGGCCTCGGTGTCGGCTGCCAGGAGAGGGAGAAGACAAGGACCCTGCACCCGGGCCGAGAGCAGGACCTCGCGTCGGAAGCGGGCGAGGAACTCGGGGTTCTCGCACTGCGCTTGGTGCACGACCTTGACCGCGACCCGGTGTCCGTCGGGCGTCAGACCTGCGTAGACGGTGCCCATGCCACCGACCCCCAGACGACCGGTGATCCGGAACCGGCCGATGCGGGACGGATCGCCGGGGCGGGGCGGCTGGACTCGTCCACCGGAGCCGGCAGCACTCACAGGAAGTCCGTTTCTGGTGTGCGGTCGAGTGACCGGCGGCTGAAGAGAGAGCGAGCAGAGGTTCCCGGCGTCGCACTGCGGTGGCGGCTCGGGCCGGGACGCGGGCGGCCGCCGTCCCGGAAAGCGGATTCGCAGCGCAGACTGTACACGGGTGCGAGGAGTCGCGACTAGAGTGTTGCGTTGGCGATGTAAACGGGTGTTTCCTGAGTTCAGGTTGGCCGATGCCGACCCCGTGAGGACGTCGTGTGAGGCCGACGCACTTGCGTGCCTGGACGCGAGCAGTGGAGGGGCGTATGCGCATCATCGAGGGAACGCCGCGAGAGATCGCCGAGTACCTGCAGCTCACCGGTCAAGGAAGGGGCGGGGCAGTTGGCGTCGAGGGTGTCGTGGCCGAGGAGACCGTCGTCGAGTCCGTTCACGTCGAGACGGACATTGCTTGGCCCGACATCGAGCGGCTGGTGCACGACCGGGCGCGGACGACGAGTATCGCGACACGCGTGCTCGACTACCTGCGCAGCGCGGTGGCGTTGGGCGATGTCGAGATCGGGCCGGGGGTGTCGGAGCGCACGCACGACGGCCTCACCGACTACATCATGGTGCGGGACGCAGGGCCCAAGCCCCAGCGGTACGGGGCTGTCGTCTACGTGAAGGCGACGAACGGCGGGCTCACTCTGCGGCTCACCGAGGAAGATGTGACAGATCTGGACGACGACCCCCACATCGGCTTCCGGGACGTGCGCGACGGCCATCAGTACGTGGTGAACTGCCCGCTGCGCAGCGAGAGCGCGATGAAGCTGGCGCTGTCGCTCACCGAGCGTGCCCTGGCCAAGGTGCGGGCGTAGCCGCAGCGCGCGCCGGTAGGGTCCGTAGAACGTGATGGTTGAGGAGTGAGTGTGAGCGAGCAGCCGGGCGGGGCTCCCGAGCGCGTGCAGTACCCGGAGTTCCTGCTGCGGTTGCCGGGCGGGGGGCCGCAGGCACGTGGCCGCCTGCTGGCCGAGAAGGGGACGAACGGAAGCCAGAAGTTCGTCGTCCTGGCGGGCGCTCCGGCCAGGCCCGAGGTCGTCCCCTCCTTTCCTGGCCGTATGCAGTCGTCGCACCGCCTTCGCGAGTCACTGATCGCGGAGGGGTTGATCACGGAGTCGACGACTTGGCCCGGGTGGCTGGAGACGGTCCGCGACATCGAGTGCAACTCGCCTTCGGCCGCCGCGGAGATCCTTGTCGGTCGCAGCGCCAACGGCTGGGTGGAGTGGAAGACCGCCGACGGGCATCCGCTGGCCGACTTCCTCAGCAACGCGTGGTGGGGCCCCAACAGGGCATGGCTGGTGCGTGGCTCCAACGTCTCCGGAGTCGACCTGGTGCAGCGCATGTGGCTGCCTGCGCAGCAGGTTTCCGTCCCGGCCGGCCGGTTGCGGCAGGGTGTCGAGCCCGGTATGGCGAAGGACCGGCTCCGCGCCATGGTGGAGGAGGATTACGACGCCGCCGCCACGTACAACCAGAAACGGGAGCTCGTCGAGGAACTGCATGCCTTCGTCTCCCGAATGAGGCCGGGCGACGTGGTGTGCACGATCTCCGCCGGGCGGCTCCATGTCGGTGAGATCACCGGCTCCGTCGAACAGATCGCCTCCGACGACGGCCGGTCCAATCTGCGGCGCCCGGTCGAGTGGCAGGCTGCCGGCTATCCGTACGAGGAGCTCCCGGAGGAGCTCCAGCAGAAGCTGTCCGTGCAGCATGACGTGGTCGACCTGACCGTCGTCAAACCGTTGCTCGAAGGGCTCGGGCTCTCCGACGCCGAGCTGGCCATCGAGGCCGAGGCGACCGCCGACGCCGACGCGAGCGCCGAGATCGCCGCTATCACCGAACGCCGCCGGGAGCTGGAGCTGCCCGAGCCCGGCCAGGAGCTCGCCGACGAGCTCCTTGTGCACGACGTGGCGTGGCTGCGAGAGGTGCGCGACCTGCTCTGGGACGAGCGTCAGCTCGTCCTGTACGGGCCGCCCGGGACCGGGAAGACCTACCTCGCGCTCAAGCTCGCCGAGTTCCTCGGAAGCGGTCCCGAGCAGGTGAAGCTTGTGCAGTTTCACCCCTCCTACTCGTACGAGGACTTCTTCGAGGGCTTCCGGCCCCGAGAGGATCCCGAGACGCGGGAGGTGGCGTTCCGACTCACTGCCGGGCCGCTGCGTGAGCTCGCCGACCTCGCGTCCCGCGAGGGCAACCGGCACATCCCGCACTTCCTGATCATCGACGAGCTCAACCGGGCCAACCTGGCGAAGGTCTTCGGCGAGCTGTACTTCCTGCTGGAGTACCGCAACAAGTCCGTGCGTCTGACCTACTCCGGGGACGATTTCGCGCTGCCACCGAACCTTTTCGTCATCGGCACCATGAACACCGCCGACCGCTCCATCGCGCTCGTCGATGCCGCCATGCGCCGCCGTTTCGCGTTCGTCGAACTCTCCCCGCGCGCGGAGCCGACCAACGGATTGCTGCGTCGTTGGCTCGCCGACCGGAAACTGGGCGCCGAGCCCGCCGACCTGCTCGACGCCCTGAACGCACGCATCGACGACCCGGACTTCCGCATCGGACCGTCGTACCTCATGAAGAAGGGGGTGTACCGGGACGGGGGCCTGGAGCGGACGTGGCGCACGAAGGTCCTGCCGTTGCTGGAGGAGCACCACTACGGCGACGGCATCGACGTCAGGGCACGCTACGGACTCGAGGCCCTTCGCAAGCAGTTGGAGTCCGGGGCGTGACCACCATCGATCTCGTCGAGCACGCACCGCCCGAGCCGCACCGCTTGGCGGACGCCGTCGGCCGGGCGCTCGCCGCCTCCGGCGTGGTCGATGCCAGTCCCGACCCGTACCTCGCCGGGCACTGGCGGCTGCGCGCCGGCAGCAAGGTAGGCGCGCTGACCCTGACCGCCCCCGGAGCCGGGCCCGTCACCCTGCGCATCGCACCCAAGGTGCCGATCGCCCGGCTGTTCTTCCTCCTCGGTTACGCGCTCTCTCCGAATCTGGCACCCGAGGGCGACCCGGTGGACGTCGCCGAACACTCCGGGGTCCTCCCCGCGTTCGCGCACGCCTTCGAACGGCAGACGGCACGAGCGCTCGCACAAGGGCTCGTCCAGGGCTATCGCACCATCGAGGAGAGCGCCTTCGTCGTACGCGGCCGCATCAGGGAGGCCGATCAGATACGGCGCCGCTTCGGCAGTACGCTTCCCGCGGAGATCGTGCACGACGAGTACACCACCGACATCGCCGAGAACCGCATCCTGCGAGCCGCTGTGGAACGCCTGATGCGTCTACCAGAAATTCCTGCAGATGTGCGCCGGCGTCTCGCGCACCATCGGGCGCGACTGGCGGACGTCGCCTGTCACGTAAGCGGACGTCCTCTGCCCTCCTGGCGCGCCACCCGCCTCAATACGCGCTACCACCACGCACTCCGCCTGGCCGAGAGCCTCCTGCGCGATGCCTCGGCCGAGCACGGCGCGGGCGGGCTGCACATCGACGGTTACCTCTTCGACATGAACAAGCTGTTCGAGGACTTCGTCTGCACCGCGCTGCGTGAAGCCCTCGTCCCTTACGGTGGCCGCGGTGAACTCCAGGCCCGCGGCGTGCATCTAGACCGGGACGCCGCCGTCCGCATGCGCCCGGACCTCGTCTGGTACGCCGATGACGGTACGCCCCGCGCGGTCGTCGACGCCAAGTACAAGGCGGAGAGGCCCCAAGGGTTCCCCGACGCCGACCTGTACCAGATGCTGGCCTACTGCACCGCGCTCGGCCTGTTCGAGGGGCATCTTGTCTACGCCAAGGGCAACGTCGGGCACGCGTCACACCGGATCCGCAACGCCGGCATCACCATCCACCAGCACGCGCTGGATCTGGACCAGTCGCCGACGGTGCTCCTGGCCCAGGTGCAGGCCCTCGCAGGGCGGCTGGCCGGGACCACCCCCGTATGATCTTCATTCATGCTCCAGCGGCGCAAAGGAGTCCGTTCCGTGCCTCAGCTCGCCTTGGCGAACACGTTCTGGGAAAGCTTCGACGCCCTGGAGAAGCACGTCAAAGCCGGTGTGCGCAAGGCGATGGACAAGTTCCAGAAGCTGAGCGTCGCCGAACTGCACGCCGACAAGGGGCTCCACCTGGAGTCGGTCGACAAGGCGCGCGACCCCAGGATGCGGACCATCCGCATCAACGACTTCTGGCGCGGAGTCGTCCTCGCCCCCGACGACGGCAGTGACACCTTCCTGCTGCTGAACGTCGTGCCGCACGACGACGCGTACACCTGGGCGGCGAAGCGCCTCTACACCGTCAACATTGCAACCCGCGGACTCGAGGTGCGCAACGTCGCCGCCATCGAGCAGCTCACCCCGGCGCTGGAGAAGGCGGCGAGCGCGGCGCCGGCGCTGTTGTTCGCGCAGTACAAGGACAGCGTCCTACGGGACCTCGGCATCGACGACCAAGTGCTCAAGGCCGTGCGCACCATCATCGACCGGCCTCAGCTGGACGCGTTCGGGACACTGCTGCCCGAGGACCAGTTCGAGGTACTAACGTTCCTTGCCGAGGGGTTCAAGCCCGCCGAGGTCTACCGCGACGTCGTCGCCGTCCGGCGTCCGGCGCAGGCAACGGCCGAGCCGACCGAGGACCTGGCCACCGCCATCGCCAACACCAGCAGCCGGATCACACTGATCACCGAACCCGACGAACTCGCGGACATCCTGGAGAAGCCCTTCGCCGCCTGGCGGGTCTTCCTCCATCCGTCGCAGCGGCGACTCGCCTACCGGGTCTCGTACAACGGCCCGGCACAGGTCTCGGGTGGGCCGGGCACCGGCAAGACCGTCGTCGCGCTGCACCGGGTCAAGCACCTGCTGTCACGCTCGCCCGATTCACGGGTACTCCTCACCACCTACACGAACGCGCTGGCCGCCGCTCTGAGGGAGAACCTGGCGCTGCTCCTGGACGACGAGGCGCAGCTGGCACGGGTGGATGTGACCACCGTCAACGCCTACGCCCACCGGATCGTCCGGCAACTCGGCGGGCGGTCACCGTCCCCCATCGGTGACCAGGAAGAGCGCCGGATCTGGCAGAAAGTGGGCAAGCAGCTCGGTCTGCCGTGGACCGAGCAGTTCCTGGCACAGGAGTACCGGCATGTGATCCTCGCTCAGGGCGTGCGGTCGGCAGAGGAGTACCTGGCCGCCACACGCAAGGGCCGTGGCACGGCGCTCGGACCGCTGAAGCGGGCACAACTCTGGAGGGGGGTCGAGTCCTTCCACTCCGCGCTGGCGGAGAAGGGGGACAGCACCCACCTCCAGGTGTGCGACGAGGCGGCACGCCTGCTGGATCGTGCCGACCGGTCCGTTCACGGTTACGCCCACATCGTCGTCGACGAGGCGCAGGACCTGCATCCTGCCCAGTGGCGTGTACTGAGGGCAGCGGCCGAGGCGGGGCCCGACGACCTGTTCATCACCGGCGACCCGCACCAGAGGATCTACGACTCGAGGGTTTCACTCGGTTCGCTGGGAATCTCCGTGACCGGCCGCTCCAGCCGACTGCGAGTCAACTACCGCAGTACGGAGGAGATCCTTCTGTGGTCGACCCGCATCCTCGCCGACGTGCCGGTCGACGACCTCGGCGGTGACGGCGGCGACAGCCTGAGCGGCTACCGGTCGCTGCTGCACGGTCGCAGGCCGCACGTCGACGGACACCCGTCCGAGCAGGCAGAGGTGACCGCGCTGGTCGAGCGGGTGCAGGAATGGATCGAGCAGGGGATCCGGCCGGCCGAGATCGCGGTGTGCGCGAGGTTCAACGTGCTGCTGGACAAGGTGCGCGACCGTTTGGACGCTGCCGGCGTTCCCATGGTGAAGGTCAAGGACAGTCCGCCCGCGGACGCCGACGGCGTGCGACTGGCGACGATGCACGCCATGAAAGGGCTCGAGTTCCGTTGCGTCGCAGTGGTGGGAGTGACCGCCGGAGCCGTTCCGTTCGCGCGCGAGATCACCCCGACCGAGGTCGACCGGCTGCAGCACGAGTCGGACATGCTGCGGGAGCGGTGCGTGCTGTTCGTGGCCTGCACCAGGGCACGGGAAGCTCTGCACGTGTCGTGGAGCGGTTCCGCGAGCCCGTTCCTGCCGGCGTGAGGCCCGGCGCCTCGGTCATCCGTCCGCCGGTGGCGGTGCCAGCGCACCGCCCGTGAGGCCGTCGCGTGCCAGGGACGCGGCACGCTCGCTGAGCTCGGCGAGCTTCTTCACATGCTCCTCGAACTCCGAGAGCGCGCGGAAAGCGGCCCCGTAACGGCGTTGCTCGTCGATGCCCATCTGTGGGATGCGTGCTCCTCGGGCGTCCGTGCGAAACGTTCCGCTGGCGCTGGTCGAGCGCCGGTTGTTGGCGGCGCTCCTGAGAAACCCGTTGAGATAGTCGGTGTCGAGTTGCTCGCTGGTCGACACCGCAGAGTCCGCGGACGTCTCGATCAGCCCGGCGCGCGCCAGGTCGGAGAGGCTGACCGTGGCGCCATCCTGCAAGGTGCCGGTAGCTCCGGCCTCGAGGACGGGGAGAAGATCACTCAGCACGGCCAGTTGCTCGCCGATCGCGCGCCGGGTGGCCGCGTACTCGGCGGCGAAATCGGTGAGCCTTGCGGCGATGTGCGCGGTCGGCGTCAGATCGACCGTGTCGTCGAGCAGATCGATCCGTGACACCTCGGCGCTCTGGTCGGCACGTGGTTCGAACGGCTCCGAGGGATCGTTCTCGGTGAGATCCGTCATGCGCACGAAGTCGGTGCCGGCACCGGTGTCGGAGCCCGTGGGCCGCTTGAGCAGCCACAGGTGGACCGACAGCGCGTGTGCTGCGGCCAGGCCCGGCGGCAGAGCGACGACGTGGGTGAGGAGTCCCCGGCGCACGATCTCGGCACGGATACGGCGACCCGCCTTGCGATACGCCACGGAGGCCGGCATCACCATGACCACCACGCCGCCGGGGGCGGTGTGGAAGTAGCAGTGCTGAAGCCAGGCCAGTTCACTCTCGGCACGCGAAGGGACACCGAATTCCCAGCGCGGGTCCAGCAGAAGGTCCTCCCGGCCCCAGTCGGCCACACCGACGGGCGGCTCGCACACCACGAGGTCCGCCTTCAGGCCGCGGTGTGCGTCCGCGCGCAGGGAGTCGCCCGTGCTGACAGTGACGTCGAGGATGCCGGTCAGGCCGGCACGCAGGGCCGCATAGCGGGCGTTGACCGGGTCGATGTCCTGACCGACGAGCGCACGCGCGCGGGGCCCGAAGGCGAACAGCAGCGAACCGATACCGCAGGCCGGATCGAAGACGGTTCCCTGCTGATCACCCGCGAAATGCTGAATGGCCCGGATGAGTTGCGGTGAGGTGATCCCGTCCGACCCGGCCCGGCCGGAGGCTTCGATATAGCGTGCTGTGAGGTCGGTCAGCAGGTCCGCCGGTGACATGCCGGCGGTCAGCTCGTCGATGAGCGCGTCGAGGGCGGGATCGCTTTCGGCTCGACTCGTGTCGTCTTCGTCGCTGAGGATCTCCGCGACCGTGGTGAGCCCCCGGATCACGTCTTCACCGTGCGCGCCTCTCAGGAACTCCCACAGTCGGACCTCGGCGGACAGCTCCTGCCCCTTGCGCTGCTGTTCGAGCCAGGCCCGGACCTCGGTCAGTGAGAAGAGCGGGCTGCTCGAGCTCCCGGCGGCGGGCGCCGGGAAGTTCCCGTGACGCCTGCGCCAATTGGACACAGCGGCACGCGTGACTCCCGCGAGCCGGGCGATCTCAGCTGCGGTGACGAGGGGCTCTGTGGGGGGCCGCACGGCGTCATCCTTCATGGTCCTCACGGTACACGGTGGGTTCGGGAAAGTGAGTGGAGCGCGTGTGTTGGCGTTGTAAACGAACTCAGAGTGACGGAGTGAGTGCGGCGGAGGGTGCTGTGGCGTCGTTGCTCGCCTCGGGTGGCGGCCTGGTCGGAACGGGTCTGCACAGAGGGCAGGCGGCGATCTCTCATCGAGAGAGTGAATCTGTTGGCATGGCTTTCGCGATAATACTTACCTTGAGGGGTATTCGTTGGGGCGGTGTCCCGCGTTTTTTGCTGGGACAGGAGAAGTGTCGTGAGGAACCCCCATCAGCCCCACCGACCGGTTTGGTCCGAGGGCCAGTGGCCGTACGGCCCGCCCCCGCTGCCGCCCGCCCACCTGCGGAAGAGGCCGTCCCGCGCCAAGGCGTGGCTGACGCACGGCGGTACGGCGTTCGCCGCCCTGATTGCCGGCGCCCTTGTCGCCGCCGTAGGGATCTGCGGCAGCGGCGAGGTGGAGGCGGGCACGGACACCGGGGCCGCCGTGCCAACGCCCACCGCGACGGCGACCGGGACCGCGAAGGCGGCGCCGGCGCCGGCCGTGACACGACGGTCACGGCCGAGCCTGCGCCGCTCCTGACGACCGCGGTGCCGGGCCGGGTGACCTTCCCACAGGGGGAGCACTTCCGGACGGAGGGCTGCGCGCAGTGGGCGGGTCGGGTGACCGACCGCCTCCGCCTCGAGGTGACGGGCCGGCAGGCGTACATCACCTGGCGCTTTCGCCCGTCCCGGTAGGGGAGGCCGGGTGCGCGGCGGCACCAGCCGTCTCGCCCGTGCGGCGGAGGCGGCCGCGACCCGGGAACGACGCGTGGGCCCGGGATCGCCCGGGACGATCGACGGGTTGGTCTTCACACGCCCGGATCGGAGCATCACCATGTTGAAGCAGACCCTGCGCACCGCTGCCGTTGTCGCCCTCGTGGCCGCCGTGGCCGCACCCGTTGCCGTCGCGGCACCCGCCTCCGCCCCGCTGGCCGCACGTCCCCCTGCCGCGGTCGCCGCGCTCGTGCCCGGAGCAGCCCCCGCCGCCCAGGCGGCCGTTGCCCGCACCTCAGTCCTCGAGGGGGAAGCACGGCTGGGTTACGAGGTCGCCGAGGAGGCGGTGCGAGTCACTGTCGACGCCCGATCGACCTACGCCGTGGGCAGCATCCCCACGCGCTCCTGGGGTACGTTCCGCATCTCCCACGCCATCGACGGCCGTGACTACTGGGGCGACTTCGAGGTCGACTGCCTGACCACCGGCGGGCCCACCGCCACCGTGACCGGCCGGCTCGTCCGTACCAGCGCGGACCACCTGTGGCAGACGCACCTGGATCCCGGCACACGCATGGGTCTGAGCTTCTACGTTCCGAGGGACAAAGAGGCCCGTGTCGGGCTGTCCGGCGCGACGGCGAGGGGTGCGCCGCTGCTGACCCGGTGCATGGCGCCCGCCGCCGACATGGCGGTCGTCGACGGGGGTTACACGTTGCGGGACAGGGAGACGAAGGGGCCGGGCGACCGTCGAGGGTGACGTCCGGGGGCACATCGGGCGTGCCATCGGCGCGTTGCCGGCGCTGCCGTGGGCGGCGATGAGTTCCGGCGACGTCACCGGTCTGCTCTTCTGACGGCACAGACATGAGGAGACGACCATGACCGAGTTCGAGACCCGCACGCTGGACACGACCGGTGCCACGATCCGGTACGACGTGCGGAGCGGCCCGACCGCGGGCGGGGGTGCCGGCGAGCCCGCCCTGCTCCTGGTCGGGTCACCGATGGACGCCGCCGGGTTCGCCACGCTGGCGTCGCACTTCACGGACCGGACCGTGGTCACCTACGACCCGCGAGGCGCCGGCCGGAGTGTCCGGACGGACGGGGCGGCGGAGACCCTGCCCGAGGAGCACGCCGACGATCTGCGGCGGGTGATCGAGGATCTCGGGGCCGGCTCGGTGGACATGTTCGCGAGCAGCGGCGGTGCCGTCAACGCGCTCGCCCTGGTGACGCGTCACCCGGACCTGGTACGGACGCTCGTCGCACACGAGCCGCCGGCGGCGCCCGTTCTGCCGGACCGGGAAGCGGCGTTGGCAATCTGCGCCGACATCCACGCCACGTATCTGCGCGACGGCACGGGGCCCGCGATGGCGAAGTTCATCTCGATCGTCAGTCGCAAGGGCCCCTTCCCGGACAACTGGGCGGACGAGCCCGCCCCCGACCCCGCCGCCTTCGGACTGCCGACCGACGACGACGGCTCCCGCGACGACCCGCTGCTGGGCCAGAACATGCGTGGCTGCACCTCCTACCAGCCCGACTTCAGCGCCCTGCGCGCCGCCTCCACGCGCATCGTCGTCGCCGCGGGCATGGAGTCTGAGGGCGAGTTCTGCGCCCGCGCGGCCACGGAGATCGCAGCCGGACTCGGCACCGAGCTGGTGGTCTTCCCCAGCGACCACGGCGGCTACTTGGGCGGCAAGTACGGACAGCACGGCGCGCCTGCCGAGTTCGCGCAGACTCTCCACGAGGTGCTGGACACCGCCCACTGACCGGCGCGGACCCATCCGTGCGAGTACGAGCCGGCAGCCGCGCCTCTGCGAGGTGCCAGGGCGTGTCAGCGGTGGCCGGTCACCGGGTCCATCCAGGCAGGGACCAGCACACCGGCACGGTCGTAGAACTGCAGGGTGCTGATGCTCAGGGCCCTTGACCAGGTCGAGGGTCGATTCCGTTCGAGTGCGACCACGTGTCGCGCGATCCGAGCGACCAGCGGTGCTTACTGTCTTCTTGGCTTTGTCCCCGATACGCGATCCACCGCACTCGAGGAGAGCAGCATGACCGCTACCTACACCTTCGATGTCTTTTCCAGTCTCGACGGCTTCGGCGCCGCCGGCGGCAACTGGACCGGCTACTGGGGCAAGCAGGGCCCCGAGCTCCTCGATCACCGCCTCGCCCTGTACCGCGAGGAGCAGCGGATGGTCTTCGGAGCCAACACGTATCGGGCGTTCGCGCGGATGCTGGCTGCGAGCACCGAGGAGTCCGAAGTGCGTGACCCATGGGTCACACGGATGAGGGGCCTGCCGGCAACGGTGGTGTCGACCACATTGGAGGGATCCCTCGACTGGCCGGATGCGAAGGTCGTGAGCGGCGACGCCGTCGACGTCGTCGCTCGGCTCAAGGAGGAGTCCGAGGTGCCGTTGCGCTCGCACGGCAGCCTGTCGATGAACCGGGCGCTGATGGCCGCCGGCCTGGTCGACCGCGTCCAGGTGACGCTGTTCCCCGCGATCACCGGCCGGACCGGGCTGGATCCGATCTTCCAGGGTGCGGCCGACTTCGACCTCGAGTTGATCGAGCACCGGACGCTCGACGGCCACATCCAAGAACTCATCTACCGGCCCACCCTGCATGTGTGACGTTCCTTTTTCCGTCCCCAGTCGAGCTCCCGGTCGACCGTCCACTCGACGTGGTACTCGCCGCCGGGCTTTTCACGAGGTCGACCAGCACCGTTCTTCACGGATGAGGCACGGATGCGGCCCAGCGGCGGGGAGTTCGTCACTCGCGTCATGTCATGAGCGGCCGCCCGGCCCGGTGGCCGGCTCGTGCTCGGTGGTGCCGGGGTCGGTGGCGCCGGGAGCGGGGCGTTCCGCCGGGGTGGCCGAGGGCGAGGCGGTGGCCGCCAGGCGGAGGAGTTCGTCGACCGGCCATTGGTCGTAGACGTGCTCGCCGTACTTGGCGGCGAGCACGCGGCCCTCGCTCGCGATCAGGAAGTCCGCGGGCAGGCCGAGCCGGCCGCCGTTCGGTGTGCGTGAGGGGAGACGTTCGCGGCCGCGCAGGACGTGCCGCAGGCCGCTCGTCACCGCCCGGACGATCGGCCACCAGGCCCGCGGGCTGAGCAGTGCGCGCGGCGTGGACTCCACTCCGAACTGGGCGTAGAGCCGTTTGGCGGGGTCCGCGACGACGGCGAACGGCAGGTCCTCGACGTGCCGGCGCAACTCCTCGGCGGGCGAATGGAACACCACCACCTCACGGATCCCGGCGGCCTCGATCTCGTCGTGTCTGCGCACCACCGACCGCAGATGCAGGTTGCAGACAGGGCAGCCCGCGAACCGCCGGAACTGGAGGTGGACCAGCCGGTCCGGGGCGGGAAGCTCCACCTCGGCGCCGGAGACGGCCGTGAGACGACGCGCGGAGACGGTGTCGCCGGGCCTCGTCGTCGTGCGGGGCATGCGCATGGGCGGTCCTCCCGTTGGTGCGACCGGTGAGTGTACGACGTACGCCTACAAGCGTAGGCGTATCCCGTACGCTGTCAACCGTCATGCCGCGCCCCCGTTCACTCACCCACGCCCAGCTGGCCTCCGCCGCCCTCGCCGTCATCGACCGCGACGGGCTCGCCGGACTGTCGATGCGTGCCGTCGCGAAGGAACTCGGCATGAGCACCATGGCGCTCTACCGGTACGTGGACGACCGGGAGGAACTCGAGCAGCTCGTCGTCGAGCTCGTGCACAGCACCGTCGACACCCGGGCCCCGGATCCCGACGCGCCATGGCGCGAGCGGGTCGAGACCATGGTGCGGCGCCTGCGGGACGCCATGAGCGCCCACCCGGCCGTCGTGCCTCTGACGCTCGCCCACCGGCATCGGACGCCCAGCGGGCTGCGCTGGTCGGAGACGGTGCTCACCGTCCTCACGGAGGCGGGCATCGACGGCGAACGGCGGGTCGTCGCCCTGCGGGGTCTGCTCAGCTACGTCATCGGGGCGATCCAGCTGGAGCACCTCGGCCCCTTGTCCGGCGCGGGCACGCGCGCCATCACCGAACTGCCGCCGTCCGCCTACCCGCTCATGACCGAGACCGCCCGGTACGCAGGCAACGTCGGCGCGGACCGGGAGTTCTTCGAAGGCCTCGCCATGGTGTTGCGTGGCATGGAAACGGCGCGCGAGGCGTGAGCGCGCCCGGGCCGCCGGCCGGCGGCCCCGCCAAGTGCCGTCACGTCACCAGGGGATGACGGCAAAAGCCTCCACCTCGACCAGCAGCTCCGGCCGCACGAGGGCGGCGACCTGTACCGCTGTGTTCGCCGGCGGGCGCGTCGTGTCGATGCAGGCGTCCCGGGCGGACCGCGCCTGAGGCAGGACGGAGATGTCGGTGACCCAACGATAGGGCGCAGAAGCCTTGTTGCCGGTGCCGGTGCCGGTGCCGGTTGCGGTTGCGGATTCGAGAGACGTGGAGGGTGTGCCCGGCCCGACGTCATGATGGCGGCATTTGCGATGACACACCTGCCGCAGAGGCGCTGATCGTGGTGGACGTCCAGTCGGCCTTCGTCACTGGTGGCGGGGCGGTGCCGGACGCGGCCCGGCTCGTGGAGCGGACGACGGACCTGATCGCGCGGGCGCGGCGGAGCGGGGCGCTCGTCGTCCACCTGCAGAACGACGGGGCCCCGGGGTCGGACGACGAGCCGCACACGCCTGGCTGGGAGCTCCACCACGCCGTCGAGGCCGGCCCCGCAGAGGTTGTCGTCCGCAAGCCCCGGGACGACGGCTTCGAAGGGACGCCGCTGGGTGACCTGCTCGCCGCTTCGGGGGTGAAGGCGCTCGCCGTCTGCGGTGTGATGTCGGAGATGTGTGTCCAGGCGACCGCCCGTACGGCTGCGGCGCGCGGGTACCGGGTCGTGCTGCCGTACGACGCGCACGCGACGCAGGACATCCCCGCGGCGCCGGGGATCAGCGACCGGATACCGGCGGCCACAGTCTCGCGTGTCGTCGCATGGGCCCTCGGGGGCGGCGGTGTCGAGACCACCGTTCGCGCGTCGGACGTCGCGTTCACCGCCGCACTGGCAGGGTCCGCCTGAACCGCCTGAACCGCCTGAACCGCCTGAACCGCCTGAACCGCCTGAACCGCCCGGCCCTGTGCTCGGCGGCTCGCCCAGCGCCCGGCCAGGTCTATGTGCAACTCACGGGTTGCGGGTGTGTTCAGTGATATGCAACTCTGGAGTTGCACTCAATGGTGACGGACGAAGGAGCCCCTCATGAGCGAGGACCGGATCGAACGCGAAACCCTGATCGCCGCCCCTCTGGAGCGGGTCTGGTCGCTGGTGGCCGCACCCGGGTTCTGGGTGGACGACACGGCGGCCCTGTCGGGCGCGGTGGCGGAGGAAGGCGCGTCGATGGTGGCGAAGAACGCCGAGTACGGCGACTTCCCGGTGCGCGTGGAGAAGGTCGAGCCGCCTGCCTACCTGGCCTATCGCTGGGCCAGCGCCTTCCCGGGAGAGGAACTGCGCGAGGACAACAGCACCCTCGTCGAGTTCACGCTGACCGCGGAGGGCGACAAGACGCGGCTGCGCGTCGTCGAGAGCGGATTCGCGGCGCTGGCCGGGTCCGAGGAACTGCGCGGCAAGGCGATGGAGGACAACTCCGGCGGCTGGCCGCAGGTGCTCGACGCGCTCAGGAAGCGCGCGGAACAGCCGTCCGCGTGACGGACGAGCAGCGGCGCGACGCGGCGGCCGAGGACGTCGACAGCGTCCTGGCCGCGCTCGCCGACCCGACGCGACGCCGACTGCTCGACGTACTCGCCGCGCAGGGCGAACTCACCGCGACGAAGCTCGCCGAACGGCTTCCCGTCTCCCGGCAGGCGGTCGTCAAGCACCTCGCCGTCCTGGATGCCGCCGGTCTGGTCTCCGGCGACCGGGTGGGGCGCGAGGTGCGGTTCGCGGTACGGCCTGCGGCGCTGAACCTGACGGCACGGTGGATGGCCGCACTCGCGGCCGACTGGGACCGGCGGCTGGCCAGGATCAAGCGCGTCGCCGAGGCGCCGGAGCGGGAGGCCGACCCCCACCGGGCGCGGGACGGGGGAGCGGAACAGGACCGGGGCGAGGGCCGGGAACACGACCGGCACCAGGGGCGGGACGACCGCCGGGAAGGGGGCCAGCGCCAGAGGCGTGACCAGAGCCGGGACCGCTGAGGCCGGCAGGTCTGTCCGTGCGGGAGCGTCCTGCGCGGACAGGCGGCCGGCCGGGGGCACGGAGGAGCGGTGTTCGCCCGCCGCCCGGGGACCCGGAGGGGGAGAGGGTGTGGTTAGGGTCTGTGGCATGTCTGCCGGTCCTGATTCCATGTCCGCCGCTCTCACGCTGCGCCCCGCGGCCCGCGCCGACCTGCGGGCGGTGCTCGCCCTGCTCGCGGACGAGGAGCGCGTGGTGGACCCGGCGACGGTCGCGGTCACGGAGGCGTACGAGCGGGCCTTCGCGGCGATCGACGCCGACCCGCGCAACGAGATGCTGGCTCTGGTCGAAGACGCCGACGGCCGGGGGAACGGCGGCACGGTGGTGGGCTGCCTGCAGGTGACGTACATCCCCGGGCTCGGCAAAGGCGGTGCCGAGCGGGCTCTGATCGAGGCGGTACGGATCCGCGCGGACCGGCGCGGCGGCGGGCTGGGCCGGACCCTGATGGAGCGCGCGGTCTCCCGCGCCCGCGAGCGGGGATGCGCGCTCGTCCAGCTGACCAGCAACAAGCAGCGCGAGGACGCGCACCGCTTCTATGCCGCGTTGGGTTTCTCCCCCAGCCATGAAGGGTTCAAGCTCGCACTCTAGGATCGGCCGCCCGTCGTGATCGTCCGGGGCGCAGGCCGCAGCGCGGGCTCCTGGGCTCCTTCCTCCGGACTCGCGATGCACGGCACCGGGCGCCCCGCTCACTGATCCGGCCCGACTCAGACGGAAGACCTCTGGTGCTGCGGTGTTCCGGCCGGCGTCGGCACCGGCATGTCCAGTGCGCGGGCCAGGGCGGCGGTGACGGGGGCCGCGTGGTCGGGGAGATGGGCAGCCGCCCAGTCGGCGGCCAGTCGGAGGAAGCAGGCCAGGTCGCGCTCGGCGCCGTTGAGCAGGCGGCGCAGTTCGGGGACGGGCAGTTCGATGACCGGGCTGTCGTCCTGCTCCGCGTCGACCGTCAACCGGACAGCGTCCCCTGCGCGTTCGAGCATCGGGGTCGGGTCGTGACCGAACCAGCCCCGGCCCCCGGCACCGTCACCTCCGCTGTGGCCGTCGACCGCGTCGAACCATTCGCGCCAGTCCTCCAGCCCGTTGCAGCAGCCGGGCACCAGCGTCGCGCCGTTGACTGTGTCGGTGACCCGCAGCCCGCCGGGCGCGAAGAGCGGGGCCATGGTGAGCAGTCCGTGCAGAAAGCTTCCGAGGGGATCGACGGGACGGGACGGGCGGTAGTCGTGGTCCGGGTCGACGTCGTTGCACGCGGCGATCCGCATCACCGCCGTGCCGACCTGAGCGGGGTCGAGCGCGCCGTTCAGCGGCAGGAAGCCGTGCGGCCCAGGGTCGGCCACCGGCCACAGATCGAAACCGGCGGGTGCGTACGTCTCCAGGACGGGCTGTAAAACGATCACCCGGAGAGTGTGCGGCAGAGCGGGCCCTGATCGCACTCGGATTTCGGTGCCGGCGCCCGAGCAGGCGTCGGCCGGGTACGCGCCTCCCGCCGGCCTCTGCGGTGGCCGCGCGTGGGCGGGGTCACGCGTCCGCCGCGTACCGCCAGAGGTCCCGCATCGGCTCGGGGAACGACGGGCTCGACATCTGCAGTTGGGTGAGCAGGATGGTGACCGCGCCCGTGGACGGCGTGATGTGCGCGGCGGTGCCGGTGCCGCCGACCCAGCCGTAGCGGCCGGGGACGCTCCACGGCTCGACCGCCTCGATGTCGACGGCGCCGCCGAAGCCCCAGCCCATTCCCTCCAGGAACAGGCCGCCGGCCTTGCGCTGGGCCGGGGTCAAGTAGTTGGTGGTCATGCGCCGTACCGACTCCGGGGTGAGCAGGCGTCGGCCGCCGCCCGCGGTCCCCTCGGCGAGGAGCATGCGCGCGAAGGCGTGGTAGTCGTCGACGGTCGACACGAGACCGCCCGCTCCGGACGGGAACGCGGGCGGGGTGCTCCACTGGCCGTCCGGGGCGTCCGCCAACTCGGGCGTGCCCGCAGGGCCGGGCACGTAGTAACTGGTGAACCGGTCCAGCTTGGCGCGAGGGACGTGGAAGGCCGTGTCGGTCATGCCGAGCGGTTCGAAGAGGCGCTCCGCGAGGAAGTCGGGCAGGGGAAGGCCGGAGGCCCGGGCGACGAGCATGCCCTGGATGTCGGAGCAGATGTTGTACAGCCAGGCCTCGCCCGGCTGGTGCAGCAGCGGGATCCGGGACAGTGCCGCCATCCAGGCGTCCGGCGCCGGGACGCTCCGGGGCTGCGGCGGGCCCTGCTTCAGCTCGCTGACCAACGGCGCGACCGCCGGCAGGGAGAAGTCGGAGGGGAAGCCGTGTCCGGCGCGGGAGGTCAGCAGGTCGAACACGGTGATCGGCCGCACCGCCGGCACCACGTCGTCCACGGGACTCTCCGGCGTACGGACGACCATCGGCGACGCCAGCTCCGGCAGCCAGGTGCCGACCGGGTCGTCCAGCGCGATCCTGCCGTCCTCGACGAGCATCATGACCGCCGCGGCGACGACGGGCTTGGTGATGGAGGCGATACGGAAGATCGAGTCCCTCACCATCGGGGCCGTGCCCGCCACGTCGACGTGGCCGACGGCCGCCACGTCCACCTGATCACCGCGGCCGACGAGAGCCACCGCACCCGGCACCGAGCCGTTGTCGACGTGCCGGCTCAAAAGTTTGTGCAGCATGGGGCCACCTTCTCGCGCTGGACGGACGTGAAGAAGGACCGCCACAGCGACGAGAACTCATCGGTCGGCGACACGCGCATCAGGCACGCCGCCTCACCAGCCGGGGTGCCGCCTCGATCAGCCGCTGCCAGTGCCGGTGCGCCGGTGCCGTGACGCCGCGCCGCAGGTCGGCGGCGGCCGCCTCGCGTGCCGCCGCCGACCTGCGGGCGCCTCTCAGCCCCGCAGATGCCCCAGCACGGAGGCCACCGCCCGGGTCACCGCCTCGCGTGCCGGTTCGGTGTGATCGATCGTCTCGAACCCGTGGTGGCCGCCCGGTACGTCGACGATCTCGACGTCGGCCCCGCACTGCTCGGCGGCCGTCAGGAACTCCTCCACCGTGACCGCGATCTCCGCCATCTCCAGTTCCACCCGGGTCAGCACGACCGGCAGCCGTCCCGCGGACCGCACGGCGGTCGCGGGCCGCAGGCGCTCGTCGGAGATTCCCCAGCTCGGCAGCGGCGCAAGGACGGGGTAGGTCACGGCCACGCACCGCAGCCACGCCGGAGGCGACGCCAGGTACGCCGCGGACAGCAGTCCGCCGGCGGAGAAGAACCAGATCGCGACGCGCTCCCCGTCGACGCGCGGATCGGCTCGTACGAGGTCGACCGCCGCCGCGACGTCCTCGGCGGCACGGCCGTAGTCGGCGAGGCTGTGCAGCCCGTGGTCCAGGGTCACGCCGACCGCGCCCAGGCTCGCCAGGTACTGGGCGCAGCCGACGAGGCCAGGCCAGTCACGTGGTGTCGGACGCACCTCGGCCGGTACGGGACCGCCGTGGACGAGGACCACGGCCGGTCGCGGCCCGTCGGCGTCCGGCAGGTGGAGGTCGACCTTTCCCAGCCGCTCGCGGCGCCGCTCGGGCACGTCCAGCAGGAACGGGCGCAGATGCGCGGGCGGTTCGCCGGCCGTCCCGGTCAGACGGTGCCCCTCGTCGGCGGCCGCCCGGAGCAGCACCTCGGCCAGTTCGCCGGGGGAGGAAAGCATCGGCCAGTGGCCGGTGTGGAGTTCGAAGAACGTCACCCGCGGGTCCGTCAGGGCCTCCAGGCGGGGATCGCCCAGTCCCACCAGTGCCTCGACCATGGCGATGCTCGACCCGTTCGCCGTGCACAGGACTCCCGTCGACGGCAGCTCCAACACCGCGTCGGTCAGCCGGAGCGGCTGGGTGAGGGTGGCCCGCGGCTGCGGCGCGGCAAGTTCGGAGAGCCGGGCCAGCGCCTCTTCGGAAAGACCGGCGGTGCTGCCCCAGCGCTGCCATCCGTCGGCCGCCGGCGGCGGGATGCGCCAGTCGTCGTCGGGGCCGGCGACGGACTGCGACAGGCGGTCGCGGACCGCCGGGTCGGTCACCGAATGGAGGGCCGGCTCGCCGTCCTGCGGCATGCCCGCGTCCAGATGGACGATCCGGGCGATCCGCTCCGCGCGCCGGCCGGCGGCCCCGAGCACCGGATGGATGCCGTAGTCGTGACCGACGATCACCACCTTGGGCGTGTCCACCTCGTCGATCAGCCGCACCACGTCCTCGATGTGCGTCTCCAGATCCGTGTCGGCGCCCGCCAGGTGCCGGCGGTCGCCCATGCCGGTGAGCGTCACCGGATACGTCCGTGCCCCCGACTTCCGCAGCTGATCAGCCACCTCCTGCCAGACCCGGTCACCGGTGAACGTGCCCGACACCAGGATGAATGCCGTCATGAAAGTCTCCTCGCACACCTCGGTCCCCGCGGTTGGCCGCAGAGGCCGTCCGCCGTGGCAGGTACGGTAGGAACTCCCCCTGAGGGAGGTTCAAGCCTTGTCCGACGACGGCTCTCTGCGTGATGTCGTGCCGCCTTTCGGCACGGCCTCGCCCGACGGCATGTGGAGCATCGGAGAACTCGCCGAGCAGGCCGGCGTCACCGTCAAGACGGTCCGCTTCTACTCCGACCGGGGCCTGCTTCCCGAAGCCGCCCGCAGCAGTGGAGGACACCGCCGCTACGGCCACGAGGCGGTCGACCGGCTCCGGCTGATCCGTTCGCTGCGCACCCTCGACCTGCCCGTCCCGGACGTGGGCCGGGTCCTCGACGAGGAGGACGCGCTGGAGGACGTCGTGGCGAAGCAGCTGCGGGAGGTCGGCTCCCGACTGGCCGCACTGCGCTGGCGGGAGGCCGCCCTCCAGCTCGTCCAGGACTGCGCCCCGCAGGAGCGTGTCGAACGGCTGCGCCTGATCGGCGCGGTCTCCGCCCCGCCGAGCACCGCCCCGGTGGCCCGCTTCTGGCGGCGCTGGCTGCTGCCCGCACGGCTCCCGTCCCGGCTGGTCTCCGCGATCGTCGAAGCGGCGGTCCCGCAGCCTCCCGCCGACCCGGCTCCGGAGCAGGTACTGGCCTTCGCCCGGTTGCACGCCCTCACCTCCGGCGACTGCTCGGGCACCGGACCCTGCCAGCCCGCCGCACACCGGCCGGAGGCCGGCTTCCGCCCCGCGGTGCTCTACGACGGGCTCGTCGAGGCCTACGCGCTGGCGTCGGCGGAGTTGCGGTCGCGGCGGTCACCGCACGAGGGCGAAGCGCTGGACTGCTTCGTCTCCGCCTACGCCCACGCGTGCGGCGCCCGCGACACCCCCGCGTTCCGCCGCGGCCTCAGCGGGCAGCTCACGCAGGACCCGCGGATCGACCGCTACTGGGACCTCACCGCCGAGGTCCGGGGCGCGTCGGAGCCGACGGCGGGCGCCGCCCACGACTGGCTCTGCGCCGCCCTGGACACCGGGACGGCCCGGCCCCCCGCCTGAACCCCGGGACCGTGCCCGCGGCCTGAACCCCGGATCGTGCCGCGGCCCGAACCGGCGCCCTGCGGCGCGGCGGTGGCTGAACTGCCTTGCCTCCGGCATCAGTTGCTTGCCGCGTCCGGTCCCCCCTGAGAAGATCACGGGATCGTCCGCACCGCAGAGACCGGACGTCGAGCATCCAGGGAGCCTCGCATGACCGGGACCGAGCCGGCCGCCACGCCGATCGACACGACCAGGCCGCACCCGGCCCGGGTCTACGACTGGTTCCTCGGCGGCAAGGACAACTACCCGGTCGACGAGGAACTCGGCCGGCACATCATGGGCGTGGACGGTACGGCCAAGCATGTGGCCAGGACCAACCGCTGGTTCATGCAGCGCGTCACCCGCTGGCTCGCCCGCGAGGCCGGTGTCCGCCAGTACCTCGACATCGGCACCGGCATCCCCACCGAGCCCAATCTGCACCAGGTGGCCCAGGCCGTCGCCCCCGAGTGCCGCGTCGTCTACACCGACAACGACCCGATCGTGCTGACGCACGCGGAGGCCCTGCTGCGCAGCACTCCCGAGGGCGTCACCGACTATGTGCAGGCCGACGTGCGCGACACAGGCCGCATCCTCGCGCAGGCCCGCGAGAGCCTTGACTTCACGCGTCCGGTCGCCCTGTCCCTGGTGGCGCTGACGCACTTCCTCGGGGACGACGACGCGCCCCACGACCTGGTGGCCCGCCTCGTCGACGCGCTCCCGTCCGGCAGTTACCTCGTCCTGTCGCAGCTCACCGCCGACTTCGACCCCGTGGCCGTGCAGCGGGGTGTGGCCATGTACGCGGCAGGGGGTGTCACTCTCGCGCCGCGGACGCGGGCCGAGATCGCCCGGTTCTTCGACGGCCTGGAGACCGTGGAGCCCGGGATCGTCCAGCTGACCGACTGGCACCCCGAACTCGGTGTCGACGAGACCGTCGACGAGGACGCCGTGATCTCGCTGTACGGCGCGGTGGCCCGGAAGCCGTAGACCGGGGCCGTTCCGTCCGGTCGGGCGAGGGGAGGCCGGGAGAAGCCGGGCAGGGCAGGGGAGTACCTCCACCGGCCCCCAAATTTCGCTTATGATGCACCGGTGTTCGATTCCCGGCACATCATGACGTTCCATGAGGTGGTCAGGACCGGTTCGTACTCGGCCGCCGCCCGCGCCCTGGGCTACACCCAGCCGGCGATCACCCAGCAGATGAAGGCCCTCGAACGGGACGTCGGCACACCCCTGTTCGTCCGGGTGGGCCGCGGGATGCGGCTCACCGAGGCGGGGGAGGCGCTGGCCAGGCACGCGACGGCCATCCTCGACTCCATGTCGGCCGCCCAGGAGCAGATGAACGCGCTCACCCGGCTGCGGGCCGGCCGGGTCCGCGTCTGCGCCTTCCCGAGCGCCAACTCCACCCTCGTGCCCGAGACGCTGGCCCGGCTGACGGCCGCCCACCCGGCCATCCGCGTCGATCTGCTGGAGAACGAGCCGCCCGAGTCGCTGCGGCGCCTGGCGCGCGGCGAGTGCGACGTCTCGCTCGCCTTCACCTACCCCGGTCTGCACGAGCAGGTTCCCGATGACCTGGTGGAGATACCGCTCCTCGAGGACCAGTTGACCGTCCTGCTGCCCGCCGGGCACCAGCTGGCCCGCCGGCGGGTCCTACGGCTCACCGACCTCGCGGGCGAGCGCTGGATAGCGGGCTGCCCGCGCTGCCGCGCCAACCTCCTGCACGAGTGCGCGGAGGCGGGCTTCGTGCCGGACATCGCCTTCATGACCGACGACAACCTCGCCGTGCAGAGCCTGGTCGCGGAAGGGCTCGGGGTCGCCATGATCCCGGCGCTCGTACTGAACTTCATGCGCCACGCGAAGGTGGCCGGGCGCCCGCTCCAGCCCGCCTCTCGGCGCAAGATCTCCGCGTACGTGCTGCGGGAGCACCTGCGCGTTCCCGCCACGGCGCTCGTGCTCGACGAGCTGAGGACGGTCGCCGCGAACAAGACCGGCTGCTGAGCCGGCACCGCACCCCCGCACCGGACCGGACCGACCCGCACCGCTCGCACCGCACCGCTCGCACCGCACCGCTCGCACCGCACCGCTCGCACCGCCCGATCCGCATCGTCCGATCCGCACCGCCCGGACCCTCGCCCCGGACCGGCCCGTATCCATAAGCGCCGCTTGGGACGTGCGAAGAGAACGTCGTTGGACGTCATGGTTCCGCCGGTCCGACGCTGCCCGTATGACACAGGCCTCCATCGCTCCGGGCGCCTTCACCGCCGCCCGCACCACCGAACGTCTCGACGCCCTGATCGCCGACGTCCGCGAGGCCGTCGGGCGCGGTCTGCCGCCCGACCTGACGGCGTATCTGGTCGGCGAGCGCCTCGCACCGCACCTCGGCGCCGCAGACCTGCTCACCGCCGAGCAGCGCGAGAGCGATCCCGCCCGCTACCGCCAGCACCTCCTGCACGCCGAGCACGACGGCAGCTTCTCCGTCGTCGCGCTCGTCTGGCTGCCCGGCCAGGGGACGTCCGTGCACGACCACGTCTCCTGGTGCACCACGGGCGTCCACGAGGGCCAGGAGCGCGAGCGGCGCTACCGGCTGGTCCCCGCCGCCGGCGCGGACGGCACCGCGCGGCTCGTCGCCACCGCGGACGTGGTCAACGCACAGGGCGAGTTCTGCGGCTTCGCGCCGCCCGGGGACATCCACCGGGTGTGGAACGCCGGCCCCTCGGCGGCGATATCCCTGCACGTCTACGGGGCGGACATATCCCGCCTCGGCACCAGCGTCCGGCGGGTCTACGACCTGCCGGCCGACCGCTGATGGCGCTCCTGCGGGAGCGTCCGGCCGCCGCGGTCCGCCGCAGCGGCCCGCGGCGCACCCGGCGCCACGGGCTCGTGCTCGCGGTGGCCGGAGTCGCCCTCGCCTGGTCCGTGCACCGGCTGCTGCCCGCCGTTCCCATGCTCACCGCCGCCGTCGTGTTCGGTGTCGTCGCCGCCCATCTGCCCCGTCTGCGGGCGACCGTACGGGGAGCGGCGCGGCCGGGGCTGTCGTACGCCGCGAAGCGGCTGATGCGCGTCGGGATCGTGCTCCTCGGGCTGCAACTCGGCCTCGACGACGTACGCCGCCTGGGGTGGGCGACCGTGGCCATGGTGCTGGTCGTCGTGACGGCCACGCTGCTCGGGACCTGGTGGCTCGGGCGGCGGCTGGGCCTGCCGGGGGACCAGCCGCTGCTCGTGGCCACCGGGTACGCGATCTGCGGTGCCTCGGCGATCGGGGCGGTGAGCGAGGCGACGGACAGCGACGAGCGGGACGCGGCCACCGCCGTGGCGCTGGTGACCCTCTGCGGGACGCTCGCCATCGCGGTGCTTCCGCTGCTCCAGGGGCCGTTGGGGCTTGGCGACGCCGAGTTCGGCCGGTGGGCCGGGGCCAGCGTGCACGACGTCGGCCAGGTCGTCGCCACAGCGCAGACCGCCGGCGGCCCGGCGCTCGGCGAGGCCGTGCTGGTGAAGCTGATGCGGGTGGCGCTGCTCGCCCCGCTGGTCGCCGTCGTGGCGCTGTCCGTACGGCGCAGGCGCAGCGAGACGGCAGGGTCCCACGGCGCCGGGCGCGGGCGGACCCCGCTCGTGCCGCTGTTCGTCGTCGGCTTCCTCGCCGCGGTGGCCGTGCGCAGCACCGGGCTGCTGCCCGCCGCCGCGCTGGACGCCGCCCGCATCGCGCAGGAACTGCTGCTGGCCACCGCCCTGTTCGGGCTCGGCAGCGCCGTCCACCTGCCCTCGCTCGCCCGCACCGGCGGCCGTGTGGCCGCCCTCGGACTGGTCGCGTGGCTGGTGGTCGCGGGTGTGTCGTACGCCGGGGTACTGCTGACGGCCTGATGAGCGCGACGTGAGCGCGGCCTCGCTGCGGTGCCCGGGACCGGGACTCCCATGGCTTCACGATCACGGCCGTATGTGGGGTTGAGCCGTGATCGGTCGGCATCCCGGCTGTCCCGGGCACGAGAGGGAAGTTAGGGCCGCCGGAGGGGCGCCGCCTATCCGGAACCGGAGATGTACCTATACGCAAACAACCAGCCGGTGCGGACGACCACCGCCCCGCCCCTGCCCCGCACCCTCCCGCCGGGTCACTCCGGGCGCGGGGAGCGGGTGCGCGCAAGACTCTGCCGTGACTGCGACTCCAGCTTCCGCCGGGCCCTGGACACGTGCTGCTCCACCGTACGCGGCGACAGATGCAGCGTCGCCGCGATCTCCCGGTTGGTGAGGCCGGTCGCCGCAAGGTCGGCCACCTCCTGCTCGCGCGGCGACAGTTGGTCCCCGTAGCTGGGACGGCCGCGCGGCCGTTGCTCCTCGGAGGGCTGGTGCGACCGCAGCTCGGCCCGGATGCGGGCGGCGTCCCAGACCGCGCCCAGCTCGGTCAACTGCTCGACGCACGAGCTCAGTTCGGCGACAGCGGCAGCCGTGTCGGTCCCCGCCGCCAACCGGCAGCGGGCGGCCCCCTCGGTGGCCAGGACCGTCGCGTACGGGCGCGGGAGGCCCGCGTAGCGGATGGCCGCGCGGCGGTACAGCTCAGCGGCCTCCCGCTGGTCGCCGTCCGCCTCGGCGAGCAGCGCGCGGCACCAGTTCAGCGCCGCCGACGACGCGGGCGCCTGCCGCCCCTCGAGCCCCACCTCGTACTCGAGGACCATGCCGTGCGCCGTGTCCCGCCGGCCGGCGCGCAGCGTCGCGTCGACCGCCCAGGGCGCGAGTTCGGCAGCCCACACCCAGACGCCCTTGTCCCTGATCCTGTCCCATGCCATCGACGCCTCCGCCACGGCGGACTCGACGTCGTCGCGGACCAGCGCCATACGGATCAGCGCACCCGAGGCGGTGGCCACATGCGGTACGGCGGAGCCGTTCGTCTCCCGCGTGCCCTCACCGGCCAGCCATGCCGTCGCCTGCTGCCACTCGCCCCTCGACAGTGCCATCAGCCCCAGCACCGTGCGGCCGTCGACGCCCTGGCCCGGCATGGTGTCGGCCTCCGCCACGAACGCGCGTGCCCGGGCGGGCAGTTCGGACCAGTTGCCCTCGGCCCAGTCGAGCAGCAGCAGGGTGCCCCGGGCGCCCTGTTCGACGTACGAGGCCCCGCTGCGGGTCGCCAGTTCCACACCTTCGGCGAGCAGCTCGCGCGCGGGGCCGAGCTGGCCGAGCCAGAGCGCGCCGTCCGCCGCGTTGCACAGGCCACGGGCGACGTGCTGACGGCAGGCGGGGTCCTCCGTCTCCCTCGGCAGCTGCTCCAGCACCTGCCAGGCCCCCGGATCCCCGATGTACATCAGCGTGCCGGCCCGGTTGGCGGCGACCGCCGTGGCCGCCTCCTCGTTGCCGCTGTCCGCGCCGGCCTTCTCCGCGCGCTCCAGCCAGTACATGTTCCGTTCCAGCGGGACCGTCGACAGCAGGGGCATGGCCAGCGCCGCCATGGCCCTGGCCGCCATCAGCGGGCGTTCCTGCAGCTCCTCCACCGCCTGCTGGAGCTCCAGCCAGCCCTGCATGCCGGCGACCGCCTGGTTGCAGAGCAGCAGCCCCAGGTCGAGCCGGATCTGGCCGCGCACGGCGGCGGGCAGGGACTGCTCGTCGAGAATCTGCCGCAGCACCGTCACCGTCTGGTCGCTGCGCAGTCCCAGTACCGCACTGTGCGCCAGCAGCGGCGCGAGCCTGGCCCGGGCGGCGAGCGGCACCGTGGGACGGGACAGGGTCCGCTCGAGAAGGTCGATCGCGGCCTGGTGATCGCCCTCGGCCGCGCACTGCAGCGCCGCGTGCTCGACGGCCCGCAGCCACGCCTTCACCTGGCCGCCGTGGCGGCGGTGCCGGGCCAGTGGCACCCACGGCACCGGATGCCGGCGGCCGAGCGCGGCGGCGGCCCTGCGGTGCATCTCCCGCCGGACCGGGCCGGGAACCTGCCCGTACACGGCCGCCGCCGCCATCGGGACGAAGAACCCGTACCGCCCCTCGCCGTCCTCCCGCAGCACACCCGCGCGCAGCGCGTCGACGAGGGCGTCCCGTCCCTCCTCGACGGTCAGGCCGGCCACGGCGGACAGTTCCTCGCTCTCCACCGGCTCGTCGAGCACGGCGGCGGCCCAGGCGACGGGCCGTATGCGCTCCCGCAGTGCCGCGGTCCGGCCGAGGGCCAGTTCCGCGAGGCGGGGCGGCACGCCCGCCGCGTCCAGGTCCCTGACCGAGAAGCGCTCCCGGCCGTCGCCCGACTCGCTCAGCAGCCCGACGACATCGGCGACGACCTGCGGCACTCCGCCGGAGCGTTCGACGATCCGCGTGATCAGGTCCGAGGGGCAGCGGCTCTCACCCAGCCCATCGGCCACCAGCGCACGGACCTGCCCGGCGTCGAGCGGGGCGAGCCGCAGCCGCAGGACCGTGAGGCACGCGGGGAAGTGGGCGCCCCTGCCGAGCGCCAGACCGGGCTCCGGCAGCTCTTCGGGGCGGTACGTCACGACGGCGGTGAGCCCGTCCGGCGGCCGGTCCACGAGCCTGCGCAGCAGATCGAGCGCGGCGCCGTCGGCACGGTGGGCGTCCTCCGCGACGAGGAGGAACCGCTCGCCCCTTTCGCCCCGTTCGAGCAGCGGGGCGAGGGCGGCGGACAGCCCGGCGGCCCGCGCGTCCGTGGCCGGCGGAGCTGTCGTCCGCGGATGGGCGGGCTGCGGACCGGCGGGCTGGGGACCGGCGGGCCGCTCGTCGGTGGCACGCTCGTCGAGGGCACGCTCGTCGGCGGCGTGCGGATCGGACGCGCGTGGATCATCGGCCTGCGCGGCCCGCGGATCCGTGGCGGCGGAGGAGGCCGGCGCCGCCGCACGGCGCGCCCGCGCGCCGCCCGTGGCCGGCGGCGCCGCGGCGGCCTGGGGGCGGCAGACCGTGACTCCGTACGACGAGAACGAGACGGTCACGCTGTGTACGGACTGGTTCACGGCGGTCGCGACGAGCCGGCTCGCCAGCCGGGTCTTGCCCGTCCCCGCCGCCCCCTCGACCAGCAGCAGCGCGGGACCGCCCGGACCGGACCTTCGAGCGGGTGGCGCGGACAGTGCCCGCTGCAGCCATCGGTCCGCCGCCTCGTCACTCGACGTGTCCACCGAATCACTCTCCTAGGTGTTTCCCAGGCATTTCGATTCTTTGCGTATACGGGTTTCAGTGTCCCTGATTGAACGCGAGGTGTCCGAATACGAATGTTGAGGTGCCGCAGAAGATCTGCATGGCTTTCGACGGCCCGGTGAGACCAACGCTCGCGGCCGCTGGACCTGAGTCAGGGCGACACCGCCCGACCGAACAGGAGCCCAAGTGATTGCCATAGAACGTGCCCCGAGCCCCGCCCCCCGGCGGGCCGGGCCCACCTCCACGCTGCGAAGCCTGGCCCACTGCGCCATGCCGGCTTCGCCGGAGGCCGCGCGCGCACTACGGCGCTTCGCCCGGGCAGCCGCACGCCGATGGCGGCTGGCCGAGCACTTCGACGAGGCACTGTCCGTCATCGTCACCGAACTGGTCACCAATGTGGTGCTGCACAGCGGCAGCCCCTGGGTGTCCACGGTGATCAGCGTCCGTGAGGACGCGCTGACGGTCGAGGTCATGGACGGAGGCTGCTGGAAACACCGGGTGAGCCGCCGGCAGGAACCGCTCGACGCGGACGTCCCCTGCGGGCGTGGGCTGCGCCTGGTCGACGCCTACGCGACGCGAACCGTGACCCACCGGATGGAGCGGGGCAGCGCGGTGCTCGCGGAGATCGCGCTCCACGGAACGCCGCCGCCGGTCGTGCGCGACCCGATGCACGCGCTCGACCCGTATCTGTGACTCCGCCGGAGCGGCCCGGCGCTACGGGGCGCTGGCCCCGTACCGGCCACGGGCCGTCGGGTCTTCCCGGCCAGGGACGGCCTGGACCGTCCGGCCAGGGACCGCCCGGCCTGTCCGGCCACGGGCCGTCCGGCCCGCCCCGGCGAGAGGATGCCGGGTACACCCAGCCAGTGACCGCCTGAGGCCGTCCGGCCGGGGATCGCCTTGCCCGTCCGGCCAGAGGCCGCCGGGCATGTGCCGTCGAGCCGCTCCGACCACGTCGGAGAGGAGCCGCCCCGACCACGTCGGAGCGGCCCCGCCGCGAGAGGACCGCTCAGCGCGCGCCGAGCAGGTGGTCCATCGCCAGCTGGTCGAGGCGCTCGAACGCCATTCCGCGCTCGGCCGCGGCGTCCACGTCGAACTCCTCGAACGCGGACCGGTCCGCCAGCAGCGCGGCCAGACCGTCCCCGGCCGTCGGACGCGCCAGTTCGTCCAGGCGTGAGGCCCGCAGCGCCTCCTGCACCTCGGGGTCCGCCCGGAACGCCGCGGCACGCTCCTTGAGGATCAGGTAGTTGCGCATGCAGCCCGCCGCCGACTCCCACACGCCGTCGAAGTCCTCGGTCCGCGGCGGCTTGAAGTCGAAGTGCCGCGGGCCCGCGTACCCGGCCGTCTCCAACAGGTCGACCAGCCAGAACGCGGAGCGCAGATCACCGGCGCCGAAGCGCAGGTCCTGGTCGTACTTGATGCCGCTCTGCCCGTTCAGGTCGATGTGGAAGAGCTTGCCCGCCCACAGCGCCTGTGCGACGGAGTGCGGGAAGTTGAGGCCCGCCATCTGCTCGTGGCCGACCTCCGGGTTGACGCCGTAGAGCTCCGGCCGCTCCAGCCGCTCGATGAACGCCAGCGCGTGGCCGACCGTCGGGAGGAGGATGTCGCCGCGCGGCTCGTTCGGCTTCGGCTCGATGGCGAACCGCAGGTCGTAGCCCTGCTCGGTGACGTACTCGCCCAGCAGGTCGAAGGCTTCCTTCATCCGGTCCAGCGCGACCCGCACGTCCTTCGCGGCGCCCGACTCCGCTCCCTCGCGGCCGCCCCAGGCGACATACGTCTCGGCGCCCAGCTCGGCGGCCAGATCGATGTTGCGGATGGTCTTGCGCAGCGCGTACCGGCGCACGTCGCGGTCGTTGGCGGTGAAGCCGCCGTCCTTGAAGACGGGGTGGGTGAAGAGATTGGTCGTGGCCATCGGCACGACGAGGCCGGTGGCGTCCAGCGCCTGCCGGAAGCGCTTGATGTGCGACTCCCGCTCGCCGGCGCTCGCCCCGAAGGGGATCAGGTCGTCGTCGTGGAAGGTCACACCGTAGGCGCCGAGACCGGCGAGCCGCCGGACGGACTCAGCAGGGTCCAGGTGCGGCCGGGTCGCGTCCCCGAACGGGTCCCTGCCCTGCCAGCCGACCGTCCAGAGGCCGAAGCTGAACTTGTCCTCGGGGGTGGGGGTGAAGCGTTCCGTCATGGCCATGTCCGCCTTGGATCACTGGTTTGTTTTCCGACCTTACTAATAATGCACGGATACCCTGGATGACAGAAGCCCTCCTGGGCCTGTTGTCGCGCGGGCGCGTGACGTAATTTGTTCCCAGCTCGGCCTAATGGCCGCGCACGAGGCTGACGGAGAGGTGCGGCAATGCCTGCGAACGCGGTCGTCATCGGGGTGGACAGCTCCACTCAGTCCACAAAGGCGGCGTTCACCGACGCCGCGACCGGGCAGCTCCTCGCCGTCGGCAGGGCACCCCACCGGGTGACCGGCGAGGCGGGCGCGCGGGAGACCGACCCCGAGGTGTGGTGGGCGGCGCTCGCCGAGGCCGTCTCCGCCGGCCTCAAGGAACTGGACGGACTCGGCGTCAGGGCGACCGCCGTCACCGGCATCGCGGTCGCCGGACAGCAGCACGGGCTCGTCGTCCTCGACCGCGCCGGTGCGCCCCTGCGGCCGGCACTGCTGTGGAACGACACCCGCTCCGCCCCGCAGGCCGCCGCACTGACCGAGGCGCTCGGCGGCCCCGACGCCTGGACCGCCCGCACCGGCTCCGTGCCCGTCGCCTCCATGACGGCCGCCAAGTGGCAGTGGCTCCGGGAGAACGACCCCGCCGCCGCGGCCGCCGCCGCGGCGGTGCGTCTGCCGCACGACTTCCTCACCGAACGCCTCGCGGGCGTCGCCGCCACCGACCCCGGCGACGCGTCGGGCACCTGCTGGTACTCGACCGCGACCGGCGCCTACGACCCCGAGCTGCTGGACCTCGTCGGCCTCGACGCCGCACTGCTGCCGCCCGTCGCCCCCACCGGCGGCGCGCGCGTCGGCTCGCTCACCGCCGCTGCCGCCGGGCGGCTCGGACTGCCCGCCGGGATCGCCGTCGCCGCCGGAACGGGCGACAACATGGCCGCGGCGGTCGGACTCGGCCTCGGCGGGGCGGGACTGCTCGACCATCCGGTGCTCAGCCTCGGCACGTCCGGGACGGTGTTCGCCGCGACCCGTACCCGACCCGCCTCCGCCGCGCTCGCCGGGTTCGCGGCGGCGGACGGCACGTACCTGCCGCTCGCCTGCACCCTCAACTGCACGCTCGCCGTCGACAAGGTCGCGTCCCTGCTGGGCCTGGACCGGGAGGCCGCAGAGGCGGGCGGCGAGGTGGTCCTGCTGCCGTACCTCGACGGCGAACGCACCCCGGACCTGCCGGGTGCCTCCGGCCTGCTCACCGGACTCCGGCACTCGACGACCCGTCAGCAGATCCTCGGCGCGGCCTACGAGGGCGCCGCCGTGACCGTGCTGCGCGCCCTCGACGAAGTGCTGCGCGCCTGCGGCCAGGACCCGGCCGCACCGGACACGGCGGCCCGCCCGCTCCGGCTCGTCGGCGGCGGGGCGAACGGCCGCCACTGGGTCGAGACCGTCCGCCGTCTCTCGGGCCGCCCGCTCCTCATCCCGTCCAGCGGCGAACTCGTGTCCCTGGGCGCGGCGGCACTCGCCGCTGCCGCGGCGACCGGGCACGACGCGGTGGCCCTGGCCGCCGGCTGGGGAGCGGCGGCGGGGACGGAGCTGCCGGCGGTGGAGCGCGACATGGAGACGTGGGAGCGGGTGTCCGCCGCGGTGGAGCGGGCGAGCGAGGCGCGGGTGGGTTGAGGAGGAGTGGCTGCGGCGGTCCGCGGGGCGCGGGTGGGTTGAGGAGGAGTGGCTGCGGCGGTCCGCGGGGCGCGGGTGGCTGTGGAGTTGAGCCAGTGGGGCGGTCCGCGAGGCGCGAGTTGAGCCGACGGGGCGCGGTTGGGCCGGCGCGGGGCGGGCGACGCCCGCGGCCCCTTCGCGTGACCGCGTGACCGTGCGTACGCGCCGACGGAGGTCCCGCGGGGTCAGTGCGCGGCGCGCGGCGCGTAGGCCACCGGGTCCGTGAGCACGTCCTGGACGACGAGGGCCGCCGCACCGCGCGCCGCGTCGGCGGCCGGGGAGGACGCGCGCACCCGGGAGCCCGCCGCCGGCCAGAGACCGGAGACCACACGTGTCTCCAACTCCGCGCCCACCGGCGGGGCCAGCCACGGCAGCAGCGGACGGTAGATGCCGCCGAGCACGACCGCGTCCGGGTCGAAGAGATTCACCGCACCGGACAGGGCACGGCCCAGCGCACGCCCGGCCCCGGCCAGCGCCGCCAGCGCGGCGGAGTCACCCTCGCGGGCACGGCGTTCCAGCTCGGCCACGCCGGAGGCGCCGGAGAGCTCGTCGAGGCCGGCCGCCCGCAGCAACGCCGACTGGCCCGCGTACTGCTCCAGGCAGCCGCGTGATCCGCAGCGGCAGCGGGGGCCGTCGTCGGAGACGGACACATGGCCGATCTCGCCCGCGAACCCGTTCGCACCGCGCAGCAGTTCGCCGCCCAGCACCAGCGCGCCGCCGACCCCGATCTCACCCGTCAGGTACAGGAAGCTCCGTACGTCCCCGAGGCCGCCGAACCACAACTCGGCCAGCGCCGCCAGGTTCGCCTCGTTCTCCGAACGCACCGGCAGCGCCGGCTCCTCGGGCCGCAGCGCGGCCAGTGCCCGCTCGAACGGCGCCTCGGCGGGGACGGCCGTCCAGCCGAGGTTCGGCGCCTGGAGGACCGAACCGCCGGAGACCAGGCCCGGCAGGGCCAGCTCCGCGCCGACCGGCCACAGCTCCTGCTCCGCGGCCGACCCGAGCGCCCGGGCCGCGATCCGCGCGGCCCGGCCGAACACCTCGGCCGGTGCGGCGCCCCGGTTGTCCAGATGCTCCACGAGCCGCACCCGGTCGGTGCCGGCGAGGTCGACGACACACACCGACACATAGTCGACGTTGATCTCGACGCCGATGCCCGCGACTCCCGTGCGGGCGATCTTCAGCACCGTACCCGGGCGGCCGGCCTGGCCGCTGAACGTCTTGCCCGACTCGGACAGGAAGCCGCTTTCGAGCAGCTGCTCGACCAGGGAGGAGACGGCGGCACGGGTCAGCCCCACGCGGGCGGCGACGCCGGCGCGCGTGGCCTCGACCTGGTCGTGGACCGCCCGCAGCACCAGGCTGAGATTGTGCCGGCGCACCGTCTCGCGGTCGGCCTTCGTGCCCAGGGGGGCGCGTCGGGCCTCCGCGGGCGTGCGGGCGCTGCCTGATTGATTGCCGTTCATATTGCCGCCGAGCCTATGGGATGGCGTCGGGCCGCATCGCTGCGGCTTCCCGAACCGGGGCACGTCCCGCGGCGGGGGACGGCGTCGCGGTGGTGCGGGCGGGCGGCGCCTGCGGCGGGCTTGTCCCCTCCCCGCCCCTTCCCGAAACCGGGGCTCCGCTCCGAGCCCCGGTCCGCCCTCTGGGCGGTGCGCGGGCTTCGCCCGAGCGGTGTCGCCCTCCGAGGGGTTTCGGGGCTCCGTCCGGGCCCCGGTCCGCCCTCTGGGCGGCGCGCTGGATTCGCCCACCTGTGCCGCCCTGCGGGGTGTTCGGGGCTCCGCCCCCCGTGCCCCGGTACGCGCTTCGCGTGGGGGCCACGATCTCCCCCTACGGCCTGGCGGCCGTGGGTGGGGGTGCCTCCCCGGCCGCCAGGCGTAGGGGGAGTGCCCCCGAGCCGGGCTGGATGTGCGGCTGCGCGGCACCCGGCTCGCCGGGCACGTCAAGCCTTGCCGGCGTTTGAGGCGCGGGGGTTTGGGGCGCAGCCCCGACCGGGCCGGCGACTTCAGCCCCGCCGGCGATTTAGGCGCAGGAGGTGCGGTGGGGCGGAGCCCCGACGGGTCCGGCCGTACCCGGCCCCGTCGGCGATTGAGGCGCGGGGGCCCCGGGGGCGGAGCCTCCGGTTACGGGAAGGGGCGCGGTGGGGCGAACAGGCCCCGCACAGCGGAGACGCAGGCGTGCGCCCGCATCACGCGCCCGCCGGGTCCGTCTCGCGTTCGTCGTGGGGGGTCTTCGCGGTGCGCAGTTCGCCGTCGCTCAGCGGCGGGCCGGGCAGGGGCGGCAGCTTCGGGCCGCGCAGCACCGCGAGGGCGATCTCCGGCCTGACGAGCGAAGCAGTCGGCGCGGACAGCGTCATCACGTCGAACAGTGCCTTGGCGACCAGGGGCCGGCCCGTGGCCGTGAGCATCAGCCGGTCGACGTAGCTTCGCAGGAGCCGGGCCGCGGGTCCGGGGTCCTTGCCGATCGCGCCGGGGTAGAGGATGTCCTGCCCGGTGGCCAGGTCCCAGGCCGTGGCGACCGGGCCGGCGACCGCCCGCTGGACGCGGCGGCCGAGGCCCGGGGAGGCCGCGTCCCGCGCGGCCGCCAGGGCCTGCCGCAGTGCGAGGACGCCCTGCGCGGCGACCGACATGCCGTGCCCGTAGACGGGGTTGTACGTGGCGACCGAGTCGCCGAGCGCGACGAAGCCCTCCGGCCAGTCGCGGATCTTCTCGTAGTAGCGCCGGCGGTTGACGGTGCTGCGGGAGACGACGACGTCCGTCAGCGGTTCGGCGTGGGCGATGAGGTCCGCGACGACCGGGTGCCGCACGGAGCGGGCGAAGTCCTCGAACTCGTCGGCGGCGTTGGTCGGCTGGCCGCCGCGCGTACCGGACAGCGTCACCAGCCACCGTCTGCCCTCGATGGGCACGATCGTCGCGGTGCAGCCGGGCCGCGGCTCGCGCGCGTCGGCCTGGACGTTGACGACCGGGTAGTCGTCCGAGCCCTCGGGCGCCCGGAAGATCCTGCTCGCGTACGCGAGGCCCGAGTCGACCTTCTCCTCGCGCACCTCGTCCACGCCCAGGGCCCGCAGCCATTCGGGGGCACGTGAGCCGCGGCCGCTCGCATCGACGACGAGATCCGCCGGGAGGACCCGCTCGCCCTCCGCGTCGCTGCGCACCCGTACACCGTCGACCCGCCCGGCGGGGCCTTCGAGGCCCAGCAGTTCGGTACGTTCGAGGAGCGTGACCGGGGAGCCGGCGAGCACCTGCTCCCGTACGACCCAGTCGAGCAGGTCCCGGCTGCACGCGACGAGGAACTGCATCTCGGGGAAGCGGCGGAACCAGCCCTGCGACGACATCGACACCAGCCCCGTGGGCAACGGGATCCGGCGGGCGCCCGCGGCGAGCCAGCGTGCCGTGGTGCCGGGCATCAGCGACTCGATCGCCCGTGCCCCGCCGGACCACAGCAGATGCGCGTGGTGGGCCTGGGGGAGGCTCTTGCGCGAGCGGGGCCCGTCGGGCAGGACGTCACGCTCGACGACGGTGACCTCGTCCACGTACGCGCCGAGGACCTCGGCCGCCAGCATGCCGGCCAGGCCGCCGCCGATCACGACGGCTCTGCGGCCCGGGTTCAGGCGGGTTCTCAAGGGATCGCTGCTCATAGGGTGCTGCTCTCTGACCTGGCCGAACGCATGCGCGCTGCTTCGACGACGGGTGAATGACGCAGCGCGAGGGACATGCGCACGAGGTCGCGCGGTCCCGCGGCTGCCACGGATGTGTAGGCCTCGGCAGACCTGACGATCTGCCCCTCGGGGTCGGCCGCCCGGGCCCGCAGGGCGGCGGCCACCATCGCGGCGTCCGCCACCGCGTGGGCCTGCCGGGGATCGGCTCCGCCGGCGAGCGCCTCGGCGTAGGACTCCTCACGCAGCGCGTGGTCGAAGTACGGGTCCAGCTGCAGCATCCCGTCGTGGATGTCGGACTCCCGCTGGATGACGCGCAGTTCGGCCGGCGAGAACAGCGAGATGCGTACCGAGGGCGTGCCCTGCGGCGCGATGGAGCGCAGTTCGCGCCAGAGCGTGCCGAGGCGGCGGTAGACCGCCCAGGCGTGCCAGCTGTCGGACAGGCGCTGTCCGACGAGGGGCAGGATGAAGCCGGCGGCGCTCAGCAGCGCGCCGGCCGAGGCCAGCGGCGGTGCGGCCAGTGTGGAGAGGTGGTCCCAGTCGTGTCCCGCCCAGCGTGCGGTGACGGCGGACGACTTGGTGACTCCGTACGCGAGATTGAACAGCGATCCGACGACGATGATGACCAGGCCGCCGCGGAGCCAGCCGCTCACCTTCAGCGACCAGCGCCAGCACAGCACGGTCATGCCCACCGCGGCGACGCTGTGGGCAGCGAGGTAGAGCGCGATCATCTCGCGGATGTAGGGCGTCCTGGCGTAGTACGTGTCCAGGTCCCGCAGCCGCTCCACGGGGGCGTCGCCCAGCAGGAAGAGGACGACGAGCGCCACCACGACCACGCTGTACGCGGCCATCCAGCGCAGCGAGATCCGCCGGGTCTCCTCCGGCGGTCCGCCGCGCCAGTTGACGAGGAGCACGAGGCAGGAGGCGCTGAACGCGGACAGGATGCAGTAGACCAGCGGCGCCGAGAAGTTGGGCACGCCGGTGATGCGGTTCACCTCGGCGATGGTGGGCGGCGCGGCGAAGAAGAACGTGGACGCGCCGAGGATCAGCAGGGCGCACACGGACCGGAGCAGCGGGTCGCGCCAGTCCCGCCTCATCCCCGGTATTTTGAACGCGAGTGCGATTCCCAGTGCGGCGGCGGGGATGTAGTAGTCCGGTCCGTTCACGCCTCAGCCCTGTGGCCCGCGGTAGCCCAGGGACGCCTCGATACGACCGGCGAGGCCTTCGCGGCGGACGGGCCCACGGCCGTTCGAACCGGCGAGCCAGGCACGGCACTTGCTGCCGAGCAGCAGGCCGAAGCTCTCGGCCTCGTTCTCCTCCGCCTGGTCGAAGCGGGTGCGCGCCGCCACCTTCAGGACGGTCGCCTGCAGATCGGCCTCGTCGGACAGCAGCCGTGCGGCCACGGCCGCGCCCTCGACATGGTGGCTGCAGTGACCTGCCTTCATGTGCCACAGCTCGTGGCCGAGAATCACCAGTTGGTGGTCGGGCGCCGTGCGCTCCTCGATGACGACGAGGTCCTGCTCGGCCATGTCGAGCCACAGTCCGCTGGCGGTGCCCGGCGGGAAGGACGCCGTGCGGTAACGCACCGGCCTGCCACGGTGTTTGCTCATGCCCTTGCACAGGGCGGAGTAGAGGTCGGCGGGCTCTGCGGGGGCGGGGAGATCGATTCCGCCGACCAGCTCGCCGCACAGTCTGCGCATCTCTTTGCCTATGCTCACCGCTCTCCTCTCCCCGTCAGAACCTTCACAGACACGTCCAAATCCAAGCCTGTCCGGAAATCAGGGCTCTGTGCGAGTGTCCGGAGCGGGCTTCACGCTCTCCAGGAGCATGTCGAGCCATTCGGTCACCTTGTCCCGGTGCTTGTCGCTGGGCAGTTGCGCCGCCCGCCAGGCGATGCCGCGTACGCCGTGGTCCTGGAGCAGCCGCTCCAGCGGGTCGCCGGCGTCGCCCGCGTAGTCCTGGAGCAGGCGCTGCTCGGTGCGCCGGAGGGCGCCGTCGAGCGCGTCGGCGTCGTCGGCGGTGAGGAAGCCGGCGTGCACCTTGAAGAAGCGCTGGATCGCGTCACAGTGCTCCATCGTCGGCCGGCGGTCGCCGTTGATGAGCGCGCCCGCCTGCTGGCGGGACATCCCTGCCCCGTCGGCTATCTCCTGCTGGGTGTACCGGCGGCCGTTGGCCTTGAGCCGGGTACGTCGCAGCAGGTCGAAGCGTTGCAGAAAGCGTGCCTGGAGGTCGGGTTCGCCCGCCGGGCGCCCGTCGAGGAGGGCGCGCACGACATCGGCGGGAACGCCGGACGCCTCGGAGAGCTTCTGGACGTCGAGAACCTCGCCGTGGCTCATTCCGAGCTTGTCCGCGAGTTCGGTGACCCGGGCAAGTGATGCCGCCAAAGGGCCTGTGGCCGTTGGACCCGGAACCGAGAAGCCGTCTGTCACCAGTAGGTCTCCTAGATCACGCGAGGCAGCCCCGCATCCTGTGAGGCTGCCGGAAGTTAACCCTATTCCTGTCGTGGCAGCCAAGGTCTTGCCACAGCTGTGGCGCGAATTGAGCGCTCAGCGCCGTGAAATGCCACGATAGTTGACATCCCCTTGTTCGCGGTAGCAGGATCGCCACGCGGTGTGAAGATCCAAAGGGTGCTGTCGCAGCGGGACTTGCGACGAGCGCCGAGAAGGGTGGCGTTCTCGATGACACACGAGGTGGGCGTCGGGCGCCGGGGTGTCCGCGGACGCCCGAGCGCCGCCGGCACTGCTCGGGCCGCGGCCCGCACGAAGCGGCTCGGTGACGCCCTCAGACGCCGCCGCGAGGAACTCGGACTCAGCCTCGAGGAGGTCGCGGCCCGCCTGGGCATCACCGCCTACACCTACGCCACCTGGGAGCGCACGCCCGGCCGTGACTGGCCGGAGGACACGCTGTGCGCCCTCGTCGACGCCCTGGAGCTGAACGACCAGCAGGGCGGCCGGCTGCTGCGCCTCGCCGCCGACCCCGAAGCGCCCGTCGCGGCCGGTGGCGCCTTCGGCGGGCACACGCCCGTCAGGCCGTCGGGCCCGGTGCCGCCCTCACGGCCGGTGCGCCGGCCCGACCCGCACCGGCCCGCCGTCCCCGTGCCGCCGCCGGTGCCCGTGCGTCCGCCGGATCAGCAGCCGCCGGTACGGCCGGACGGGCCCCAGGACCCCGAGACGCAGTCCTACCTCCGGGACTACGCCGCGGTGATGGACACGGTGCCGCTGCCGTCGGTCCTCTTCGACCGGCACTGGGACGTCGTGCACACCAACCCGGCCTTCGACGCCCTCTTCCGTGACATCGGCCCGCACCCCACGGCCATGCCGGACCGGAACTTCCTGCGGTTCGTGCTCTTCCACCCCGAGGCCCGGACGGTGCTCGGTGAGCACGAGACCAGCTGGTGCCTGCCGTTGATGGCCCAGCTCGCCGCGGCGCTCGACAAGCACGGCGACGACGGTGCGCTTCAGGCCATTCGTGACGACATCGCCGACGACCCGATCATGGACGCCGCCTACCGGTGCGGGCTGCCGCACTGGATGAGCGCGGTGGGAGCCGCGGCGATCCATCACGACGGAGCCGTCCGGCCGGTGAACCACCCCGATCCGCGCTGGGGCCGCACGGACTGCCGGATCATCGACGAGACCCCGGTGACGCTGCAGGACCAGGGGTATACGCGGATGACGCTGGCCCTTCGCGAGAACCGGTCGGCCGGTGCGCCGGGCGTGGGCCGTGGCAGGGGCCACCTGCGAGCCGTCTCCGGCGGCTGACGGGGCGCGTGTCCCTTGTCTTTCCCGGGGGCTCCGCCCCCGGGCCCGCGCGCCTCAATCGCCGGCATGGCTGGAACTTGCCCGTCTCGTCGGGGCTCCGCCCCGAACCCCGCGCCGCAATCGCCGGCGGGGCTGGATGTGCCCGGCCGGGCTGGTTTGCCGCGGAGCGGTTCCGGGCGGAGCCCGACGGGCCCGGTACCGACGAACCCGGTGCTGACGGCCTGGTGTCGACGGGCCCGCTGTCGACGAACCCGGTGCTGACGGTCTGGTGTCGACGGCCCGGTGACGGCCGGCCCCGTCGGGTCAGTCCATCGAGGCGACGGCCCACTCCGCCACGACCGCCACCGCAACGCCGGTGCCGAGGACCAGGGTGGCCCACCGGGTGCGTCCGGCGCGGCTGAGGACGAGGGCCGTGCCGGAGAGGATCAGTGCGATGCCGTAGAAGCCGACGGTGAGCACCGAGTGCGTGCTGCCCAGCCGCAGCACCAGCGTGGCGGCCACCGCGAGCATGATCGCGGACGAGAGTGCTATCCGCACGCCGCGGGCCTGGCGCGGTGTGAGGCCCTGCCGTTCGGGGCCTGTGTTCGCTTCTGACATGCGCAGAAGCCTATCCCGGTGGTTGTCCTCGTGGTCCGGTGGGATCAGTTCATCCCCTGGCCGGCCCGCCCGCCACCGCGGGCCACCGCGGCGTCGTGCCGGTGATCTGACACACCATCAGGTAAAGCGGAATGGGTGGCGTATAGGGGCTCGGGCCCGTCGGCCGGCGGATGAGCCGGGCGTCGGTCGCGGGCACCCTGGCCCCGGGGGCGTAGTGGGAGGGGAACGGCCATGTCAGGTCCAGGTCGGAGCCGGCCGGGACGATCCACCACCACCACGCGCCGTCGGCGAAGACGCAGCCGGTGCTCTGCAGTCTGCCGAGCAGGCGGAATCCGTGACGCGCGGGCACGCCGACCGCGTCGCACCCGAGATCGGCGCGGAGGACGGCTGGGACGTCGAGCCGGGTGAGGTGGTCGGCGTGGTCGTGGCGTACGCCCCGGGAGCGGAGCGGCGCCAGGTTCCTCAGCACAGCAGCTCCGCCGCCGGCGGTCCGTCGCCGAACGGCGGCCGTGGCGCGTACGGCAGTTCCGCCCATACGACGCGGCCGGTTCCCGGCGCGGCGTCGTACGTGCCCCATGCGCAGCTCACCGCCTCGACGAGCAGCAGACCGCGTCCGCGCTCGCCCTCTGCCCCGTGGCAGACGCGCGGACCGGTGGCCGCGCAGCCCTGGTCCTGGACGGTGATTCGCAACCGGTCGGCTCCGAGGTGGAGTTCGCAGGCGACCAGACGGCCGTCGGTGTGCACGATGGCGTTGGTGAACAGCTCGGAGACGACCAGCAGTGCCGTCTCGTGCGGGTCCCCGTCGACGCCCCGGGCCGTCAGCCGTGCGGAGACCAGCTTTCTCGCCCGCGAGACATGTTCGACGCGCGCCGGCAACTCGAAGGCGTACCGGGTGAGATCGGTCCCCGCGCAGGGGGCCAGGAGCTCGGGGGCGAGCGCGTCACGGTTCACACGACCACTCTCCCGCTGCAACCATCACCTTGGCAACCCCCACTCTGAAAAATGCAGAGTGGGCATATTCATCGTCCGGGTGCCGTGGCACACTGCTCGCACCAACAGCACGTGGGGAGGTCTCGAAGTGAGTGAACCGCGGTCCGCCCCCACCGTGGGTCAGGTCGTTCTCGGCAAGCGCCTGCAGGATCTGCGGGAACGCGCCGGTCTCAAGCGCGAGGAAGCCGCGAAGGTGCTCCGCGTCGCCCCCGGCACCATCCGCAGGATGGAGACCGCCGAGGTCGCGCTGAAGATCCCGTACGTGCAACTGCTCCTCGGCGCCTACGGGATCGGCGACGAGGAGGCCCGCGGCTTCGTGGAACTGGCCGAGGAGGCCAACAAGCCCGGCTGGTGGCAGCGTTTCCACGACGTCCTGCCCCACTGGTTCAGCATGTACGTCAGCCTGGAGGGCGCCGCGAGTCTCATCCGTGCGTATGAACCGCACTTCGTGCCCGGACTGCTCCAGACGGAGGACTACGCCAGAGCGATCATGCTCGGCGGAGCCATCGGCCACACCGACCCCGAGGACGTCGAGCGGCATGTGTCGCTGCGCATGGAGCGCCAGTCCCTGCTGACCCGGCCGGACGCCCCCCGCCTCTGGGTGGTCATGGACGAGACGGTCCTGCGCCGTCCCGTCGGGGCACCGGGCGTGATGAAGGGCCAGGTCGAGAAGCTGCTCGAGGGCGCCAGGCTGCCGAACGTGACCCTGCAGGTCGCGGAGTTCGCGGCAGGCCACCACCCCGGGACGTACGGGCCGTTCGTCCTCTTCCGGTTCGCCGTGCCCGAGCTCCCGGACATGGTCTACAGCGAATACCTGACCGGCGCCGTCTACCTCGACGCGCGCCCCGAGGTCGCCACGCACCTCGAGGTCATGGACCGCATGGCGGCACAGGCCGCGTCGGCACAACGCACGAGGGAGATCCTCGACGATCTCCGCAAGGAGCTGTGAATGGACCGCATATACAACGGGATGCCGGCCGCCGAGCTCGGCGAGGACGGCTGGCACAAACCCTGGAGCGGCGGCAACGGCGGCAACTGCGTCGAGACCATGAAGCTGGCCGACGGCCGGGTGGCGGTGCGCCAGTCCGCCGACCCCGAAGGCCCCGCCCTGATCTACACCCCGGGGGAGATCGAGGCGTTCATAGAGGGAGCGAAGTCCGGCAAGGCGGACTTCCTGGTCAGCTGAGCTGCTGCCGCGGGGGCAGCAGCGTCACCAGGAAACTCTTCCCGGCGGACACGTTCCCGGCGGAGTCGACCGTCCGGTACTCGACTGTGTGGGTGCCGTAGTCGGGCGTCGCGTCGTCCCAGGGAACCACGCGGGGCGTGCCCAGCTTGCCGTACACCAGGTCGTCGATGACCGTGCCCTCCGGTGTGAAGCGGTACGGCGCGTCGGCGTCGGTGGGCCAGCCGTAGTACGTCTGCCAGCCGTCGCCGTCGACACGGAACTCGCTCACAACATGGCCCTCGTGGTCGTCGCGGGCGGTCAGACGCATCGTGAACGGGCCGTCGTACACGTACTCCACCGGCCGGCCCGGACGGCGGACCGTGCGCAGCGGCTCTGACAGTTCGTACGTGCTCACGGCGGGGGACGCGTCCACCGTCCAGGCGAGTTCGGCCGCCGTGCCCGGGATACGGGCCGTCAGCCGGTGACTGCCGGGCCGCAGCCTCAGCGCGCCCAGGTCCAGGTCCCGGTCGTTGCCCGGGTTGGCCACCGGACGGCCGTCGAGCGCCCAGCGCACCGCGACCCGGCGGCCCGCCGGATGGGTGGTGTCGGCATGGACGACGGAGGCGGCGCCGACCGGCGCGCCGGTCGGCGTGTGACCGGTGAACGCGGGCTCCACCGTGTCCGGGGGAGTGGTCAGCGAGGTGTCCACCGTCCACGTCACCGTGCGGGTCAGCGCCTCGGACTCCCGGATCGCCGGGTCGCGCACGAACGGCGTGGGGTCCGTGACGGTGGCCGTCAGCGTGTGCGTGCCGGGCCGCATGCCGATCCGGCGCAGATCCACCGTGCGGGCGTCGCCCACCGCGCGCAGCCGCTTGCCGTCCAGCCGCCACACGACGTCCAGTTCGCCCGCCACCGGGTGCAGGGTCTCCACCCACACGGTCCGGTCGGCGCCGACGGCGGCGGTGTTCGGGGCGTGGTCCGCGACGATGTTCACCTTGGCCGAGATCCTCTGCACCATGATCTCGCGCTGGACCTGGTCGAAGGGGTAGCCGAGCGTCTTCATCATCGAGTGCCTGCTGGGCCGCCACACGCCTTTCGTGCTGTACAGCCCGCCCTCGTGAGCGCCGATGGGCCCGCCCGCCACGGACTCCTCGCCCAGCCAGCGCCACCACTTGGCGCGCTGCTGCCGCATCTGGTCCTCGGTGAGCAGCGTGTGGTGTGCGGAGGCCGGTTCACCGCCCTCGTACGCACCGCCCGGGACACCGCGCGCGTAGTAGTCGTACTCGTCCTGCAGCCTGCCCAGCGAGTGCCCGATCTCGTGCGGTGTGATCAGCGACGACAGCGCGTTGCCGCCCGACGCGGTGGCGTACGTGCCGCCCGCGCCGCCGTACGTGTCGCTGTTGGCGAGCGCCACGATCTGGCGGTTGGCGCTCGCGGTGCCCGGCACCAGGTCGGCCAGCGCGGTCGCCGCGCCGCTGTCGACGGTGAGCAGCCGCTGCACGCTGTTCGCGTTACAGCCGCCCCAGAACCCCATGCCGAGCGGGGTGTCGCGGCGCGGCGCGTCCAGCGAGGGGTCGCAGTCCACACCGGATTCGGCGGACGGCAGCTCGACGGCCCACACATTGATGTACGACCGGTACGACGCGAACGGCTCCGTCGACCAGAGCACGTTCATGTGCTTCTCGACGTCCGCCCGGAAGGCGGGCATCTCCTGTGCCGTGTACCCGTCGCCGAGTACCACCAGGTTGAAGCGCTTGTCGGCCGGCCCCGTGGACTGCACCGGCACGACCCTCGCCCCGTCGGTCACCGGGGGCCCGGCATGGGCGTCCGGCGCGGCCGTGCCCAGCGCGAACGCGACAAGGACAGCACCCGCGGTGGTCAGCAGCGCCGCCCGGCGGCCAGAGGAACCGGCTGAGGTCATGGTGATGCAGCGTACGGGTGTCATCAACGCTGCGTAAAGACGAGGGAGTTGACCAAGTGCTCCGCGGGAGAGGGAAGTCGCAGGGGACGGTTGCCGGGGGTGATGGACCCGAGGACACGTGCCGCGCGGGCCCCTGTGCACGCGGGCACCGTGCCCGCGACGCCGTGAACGGTCAGAAAGCCCAGCACGGCGAAGGCGTCGCCCCCAGCGGCCGCAGCGCGTCCGCGACGGTCCGCGCGGTCAGCCGGGTGAGCGTGGCGACCACGTCCTCGTGCGGCAGAGCACCGAAACCGGCCAGCGCGGCACGCAGATACCCGGTGTGGAACAGCTCCTTGCCGGTGGTCTTCGGCGGCGGCAGCCGGTAGTACGGCTCCGCCAGCAGCCGCCTCAGCAGCGGCTCGTGCACCCGGCCCGCCGCCGCCGTCGCACCGTCCTCGTCGTACGCCCGCCGGCCGCCGGTCGACTCCACGACCGCCGCGTCCACCAAGGCGTTCGCCGGACCCGTGTCGAAGGCGACCGGACCGGCAGGCGTCGCCCGCCACGGTCACATTGGCGATCCCGCCCAGATTGAGCGCCACGGGTACGCCCGGCCTGCCGCGCAGCCACAACACATCACCAGGCTCACCAGCGGGGCGCCCTGTCCGCCCGCCGCGACGTCCCGCGGCCGGAAGTCGGACACGACCGGCCGGCCCGTCGCCTCCGCGATCCACGCCGGCTGCCCCAGCTGCAGCGTGTCGTGCACCCGGCCGTCCTCGGCCCAGTGGTACACGGTCTGCCCGTGCGAGGCGACCAACCCGGCCCGGCCGCCGCACAGTTCACGGTCCGCGCGGACGGCGGCCGCCGCGAACGCCTGCCCGATCCGGGTGTCGAGGCGGCACACCCGCGTCAGCGTCGTCGTCGTCGCCGGCGGCAGCGCGTCGGCCAGGGCCGCACGCAGTCGTCGTCGTGTCCCTCGCTGATCAGACCGGCGAGGTCGGCGGCCACGGCGTCGATCGCGTCGTACGACGTCCCCGACATCCACCGCCGACTTCTCGCGGTAGGTCACAAGTTGGCGTGATAGTTTGTGAGCTGTGCCACTCACGTGAAGCGGGCGTTCAAGTACCGCTTCTTTCCAACGGATGCGCAGGCGGCGGAGCTGTCGCGCACCTTCGGTTGCGTGAGGAAGGTCTACAACATGGCGCTCGCGGCTCGTACGGAGGCGTGGGCGCGCCAGGAGCGGGTCAACTGCAACGCCACGGCGGCGATGCTGACGGCGTGGAAGAAGACCGATGAACTGGCGTACCTGAACGAGGTGTCGTCGGTTCCGCTCCAGCAGGCGCCTCGGCACCTTCAAGTGGCGTTCACCAACTTCTTCGGCAAGCGGGCGAAATACCCGCGCTTCAAGTCCCGTAAGAAGTCCCGCAAGTCCGCCGAGTACACCACCAGCGCCTTCCGTTTCCGCGACGGTCGGCTGACCCTTGCGAAGATGAGCGAGCCCCTGGCGGTTGTGTGGTCCCGTCCCCTGCCCGAGGGTGCCAAGCCCTCGACGGTGACCGTGTCCCAGGACGCGGCCGGGCGCTGGTTCGTGTCCCTGCTGTGCGAGGACCCGTCCGTCAAGACCCTCCTCCCACCGATCAGGCGGTCGGTGTGGATGTCGGCCTGGACCACCTGCTGACGCTGTCGACCGGGGAGAAGGTCACCAACCCGAGGCACGAACGTCGCGACCGTGCCCGGCTTGCGAAGGCTCAGCGGAACCTTGCCCGCAAGGCCAGGGGCGACGGAGCGAACCGGGCCAAGGCCCGCCGCAAGGTCGCCCGTATCCACGCCCGGATCGCCGACCGGCGCCGTGACCTGCTGCACAAGCTGTCCACTCGACTCGTCCACGAAAACCAAGTGGTCGTGATCGAGGATCTGACCGTTCGGAACATGGTGAAGAACGGCAAGCTCGCCCGCGCCATCAGTGATGCGGCGTGGCGCGAGTTCCGCTCGATGCTGGAGTACAAGGGCCAGTGGTACGGCCGCGACGTGATCGCGGTCGACCGCTGGTTCCCCTCCTCCAAGCTGTGCTCCACCTGCGGCACCCTCGCCGAGGCGATGCCGCTGAACGTCCGTACCTGGACGTGCGACAGTTGCGGCACAACCCACGACCGGGATGTGAACGCGGCGAAGAACCTTCTGGCCGCCGGGCTGGCGGTGTCTGTCTGTGGAGCTGGTGTAAGACCTCAACGGAGTACTCCGGGCGGGCAGTCGGCGACGAAGCAGAAACCCCCACGGCGCGAGCCCTGAGAATCCCCCTCGTTCACGAGGGGGAGAAGTCGATCCTGATGCTTGCCTGCCACCGGCCGCAACGCGCCCTCATCCGCCGGCGGCCCGGCCGCCGCCTGCCCGCCGCGCCACCGCCGCAGCACCCACCCGACGAGCACCGCCACGGCCGCGAGGGCGTACGCGGTCGTGCCGATCGTCTCCCCGTCGGCGTCCAGATGCACCGTCACGTACTTCGCCGCACCGGCCGCCGCGACACCCAGCCACTCCCACCTGCCGTCGAGCGCCACCAGCGCCACCAGCAGCAGCGCGTACCAGGAGTAGCCGGGAGTCAACAGCAGGAAGGCCGTACCCGTCACCGGCAGCGCCCCGCTCCACGGGCGCTCGGGGTCGCCGCGCCGCAGCACGTACCCGACGACCACCACGGTCACGACCACCACCGCGGGCAGCGCCCACGAGTCCGGCAGCACCAGCCGCAGCAGCGCGTACCGGTTGCGGGCGGACGGGTCGTCGTAGCCCTCCTCCTCGGTGTAGCCGCTCAGATAGCCGAGCACGGAACTGTTCGACAGCAGGACGTACGGCAGGTACGACAGCGCCACGAGGGCCGCCGCCGGCACCAGGACCGCCGCCGCGTCCCGCCACCGCCGCACTCCCGCCAGCGCGCCCGGCAGCACCACCGCCGGCAGCAGCTTCGTCGCGACCGCCGCGCCGAGGAGCACCCCGCCCTCCACACGCCGGCGGACCACCACCGCGAGCCCCACGACCGCCAGCAGCACCCCGAGCACATCGACGTGCGCGTTGTTCACCGCCTCCAGCGGAACGGCGGGACACCACGCCCAGTACACCGCCGTCCGCGGATCGCCTCGCCGCCGCAGCACGAGCACCAGCGCGACCGTCGTACCGACGGCGATCAGTGCACCGCCGGTCTGCAGCGCCTTGTGCCGCGCGTCGTCCGGCGAGACGGCGTGCACCAGCAGGAAGTAGCCCTCCGCGAACGGCGGATAGATCGTGTGGACACCCGGCCGGTTGATCCGGGTGCAGTGCACCTCGCCCTTGGGCCCGGCGATCCGCGCCCGCTCCGGCATCTCGCACTCCGCACCGGTCGGGAAGAGCCAGTCGTCCCGCAGATCAGCCAGCTCCGGATCGGCCGGCGGATGGTCGTACGGCGAGATCCCCGCTGCCTGCACCCTGCCGTCCCAGGCATAGCGGTACGAGTCGGTGCTGGTACGCGGCGGGGCGAGCAGCCCGGTCGCGGCGACCGCGATGCCGCCCGCGACGATCAGCAGCACCGCGTGCCGCACCGGCGCCCGGCGCACCGCGAGGGCCGCCGCGGCGAACAGGATCCAGCAGACGGCGTACCACCAGGCCAGGCCGCCGGGATCGGTGATGTAGCCGTCCTTGCGTACGGTCACGGCGAGCACGGAGGCCAGGCCGGCGACGAGAACGCCGGCCGTGAGTGAGCGCATGTTGATCACGGCGCCCAGCCTGGCAGCCGAACCGGCCCGAACGGCGCAGCCGCCTCCCGACGTCCGCGTTCCGTAAGGTGTCGGATCCCTCCTTCGGGTGGCTGACGGGGTTCTCATGGAAGACATGAGGATCAGCAGGGGCGTACCGCCGCTCACCCTTCGGCCGCCGACGTTCGCAGGCCGGCTCCACGACGCCCGCACCGCCACCGCCGTCGGCCGGTGGCTCGGCGCGGCGATCGTCGTGTGCTTCCTGACCGGCGTGCTCAGCCACTACGTGCAGCGGCCGCCGGACTGGCTCGCCGGCATACTGCCCAGCCGCCCCTCCTGGGGCTACCGGGTCACCCAGGGGCTGCACGTCGCAAGCGGCATCGCGGCAGTACCGCTGCTGCTGGCGAAGCTGTGGGCCGTCTACCCGAAGCTGTTCGTGTGGCCCGCGCTGCGGTCACTGCGGCACGCCCTGGAACGGCTCTCGGTGGCCGTGCTCGTGGCGGCGGCCGTCTTCCAGCTCGGCACGGGCCTGCTGAACACCGTCCAGTGGTATCCGTGGCCGTTCTCCTTCGTCCCCGTGCACTTCGCGGTCGCCTGGCTGCTCCTGGGCGCGCTCGTGCTGCACATCGCCGTCAAGTACCCGCAGATCAGGGCCCACTGGGGCAGGCGCTCGCCCGGGACGCTGGAACTCCCGGCCGAGGACGGGCCCGACCGGCGTTCCCTGCTCGCCGGGGTCGCGGCGGCCGTCGGCGCGGTGACCCTGACGACCGTCGGCCAGTCGCTCACACCGCTGCGGCGGCTCGACCTGCTCGCGCCCCGCCATCCCGACCACGGCCCGCAGGGCCTGCCCGTCAACCGCACGGCCGCGGCGGCCCACGTCAGCCGGTCCACCGTCGCCGACTGGCGGCTCACCGTCACCGGCCCCCGCCCGTACACCCTCACCCTCGACCAGCTCGCCGCCCTCCCGCAGCACACTGTGACCCTGCCCATCGCCTGCGTCGAAGGCTGGAGCAAGTCCGCACGATGGACCGGCGTACGCGTCCGTGACCTGCTCGAACGCGCCGGCGCGCCGCCCGGCAGCGCACTGCGGGTGGTGTCCGCGGAACGGCGCGGCGCCTACCGGGTGATGGAGATGGGCGGCGGCTACACCGACGACCCGCTCACTCTCCTCGCGCTCCGCCTGAACGGCGAGGTCCTCTCCCTCGACCACGGCTACCCCGCCCGGATCATCGCCCCCAACCGGCCGGGCGTGTGGCAGACGAAGTGGGTCAGCGGGATGGAGGTCATGTGATGCGGATCGCGCTGGGCGCTGCCGGCGTCGCCCTGATGAGCATCGGCCTGGCCCTCCTCGTTGCCGGCGGGCAGTTCAAGGACGTCGCCCTGTGGCTGGCCGGCGCAGTCGTCCTCCATGACCTCCTCGTCGCACCGCTGGTTCTCGCCGCCGGCCTGCTCCTGGCCCTGCTGCCGGCCCGCGGCCTGCTGCGCGGCGCCCTCGTCACCGCCGGCTGCCTGACGGCGATCGCCCTCCCGGTCCTCCTCGCCCCGGGCACCCCGGGCAACCCCTCCGTGCTGCCCCTGGACTACCCGCACAACTGGCTGCTGTCGCTCGCCGCGGTGGCCGCCGTGACCGGTGCCGCCCTGGCGTGGCGGTGGCTGCGAGGCAGACGGGCGCGACGCACCAGGACAGGCGGAGGGCATCAGGGCCTGTGATGTCGTGATCAGTCGGCGGGTTCATCGAGCCCAACCGGCCGATCGGTCACTGCGGGCGTCAGCCGGCCGCACCGTCGTCGGCCGGAGTCCCGGCGGGCGTGCGATCGGCCGGGCGGCGGCCCTTGGGCTGCTGCGGTTCGGGCAGCACCGGCGCAGGCGGTACGGCACGCTCCACCGGCCGGTCCGCGGACACGGTGAGCGGCTCGCCGTGGTGCAGGATCCGCAGCGGGTTCCCTCCCTCCATGGTGTAGCGCGCCGACTGGCGGCGGATGTCCACCCGCAGCCTGCGCCCCTGCACGAGCACCGTGAACCGCAGACCGGTCAGCCGCTCCGGCAGCCGGGGCGAGAACTCCAGCGTGCCCGCCGTGCCGTCCTTGCCCTCGTGCCGGCGCATGCCGCCGAGACCGTTCACCAGGGCCATCCACGTGCCGGCGAGGGAAGCGATGTGCAGCCCGTCGCGGGTGTTGTGCTCCAGGTTCTCCAGGTCCATCAGGGCCGCCTCGCCCAGATAGGCGTAAGCGAGCCGCATGTGCCCGGTCTCCGCGGCCATCACGGCCTGGCAGCAGGCCGAGAGTGACGAGTCCCGCACGGTCAGCGGCTCGTAATAGGCGAAGTTGCGTGCCTTCTCGTCAGGCGTGAAGTCGTCCCCGCAGGTCACCATGGCGAAGACCAGGTCGGCCTGCTTGACCACCTGCTTGCGGTAGAGGTCGAAGTAGGGGAAGTGGAGCAGCAGCGGGTACTGCTCGGACGAGGTGTTCGCGAAGTCCCAGTGCTGGAAGCCGGTGAAACCGGCCGACTGCTCGTGCACGCCGAGCGCCGCGTTGTACGGCGTGGCGATCCGGGCGGCGGCGTCCCGCCAGGCGGCGGTCTCCTCGTCGTCGACGCCGAGTTCCTCGGCCCGGTCCGCGTGGCGTGCGGCCGTGTCCGCCGCGGCCAGCAGGTTCCGCCGCGCCATCAGGTTGGTGTAGAGGTTGTCCCGCGCGATGGCGCTGTACTCGTCGGGACCCGTGACTCCGTCGATGTGGAAGACGCCTTCCGGGTCGTGGTGGCCGAGCGAGTGCCAGAGCCGGGCGGTCTCCACCAGTAGTTCCAGCCCGGGGCCTCGTTCGAACGCCTCGTCGCCGGTCGTCTCCACGTACCGCGCCACGGCGAAGGCGATGTCCGCGTTGACGTGGAAGGCGGCCGTGCCGGCGGGCCAGTAGGCCGAGCACTCGGCGCCGTTGATGGTCCGCCACGGGAACGCCGCTCCCGCCAGCCCCAGCTGCCGGGCCCGCTCCCGCGCCGCGGCCAGGGTGGAGTGCCGCCAGCGCAGCACCGGGGCGACCGCCTGCGGAGCGGTGTAGGTGAGCATGGGCAGAACGAAGGACTCCACGTCCCAGAAGGAGTGCCCGTCGTACCCCGTCCCCGTGAGGCCCTTGGCGGGGATCGCGCGCTCCTCGCCGCGGGCCGCGGCCTGGAGCACGTGGAACAGCGAGAAGCGCACGGCCTGCTGGATCTGGGCGTCGCCGTCCACCTCGACGTCCGCGCAGGACCAGAAGTGGTCCAGAAAGGCTCGCTGTTCGGCGAGCAGCCCCTCCCAGCCCGTGCTGCGGGCGGTGGCGACCGCCGCGTCGACCTGGTCGTGCACGGCCGGAAGCGAGCGCTGGCCGGACCAGCCGTACCCGACGAACTTGACCAGCCGCAGCCGCTCTCCGGGCCGGAGGGTGCAGGTGACCGTGAGCCTGCTGACGTCCGGCTCGCTCTCGGCGGACCAGGACGTGCCGGCCGGGCCGTCGACCAGGTGGTCCGCGGCGGCGCCCACCCGCAGTCCGCTGCGCCTGGTGCGGTGCACCAGGCGCAGCCGGGTGTCCTGGGCGAAGTCCTCCTCGGGCTCCAGCGGTGAGTCGACGGCCGCGGCGACCCGGGGGTCGCCGGTGTCGTGGGGCATCTGCTCGTTCGCGACGAGTTCGGACTGGACCGCCAGGGAGACGGTCCCGTCCAGTGGCTCCACCTCGTAGGCGATCGCGGCGATGGCACGCTGGGTGAAGGACACCAGCCTCTCGGAGGTGATGCGGACGGACCGGCCGGCCGGCGAGGTCCACTCCGCGGTGCGCCGCAGGAGGCCGGAGCGGAAGTCCAGTACCCGCTCGTGGGAGGTGAGTTCGCCATAACGCAGGTCGCAGGGATGGTCGTCCACCAGCAGTCTGACGATCTTCCCGTCGGTGACGTTGATCATGGTCTGGCCGGACTCCGGATAGCCGTACCCGGCCTCGGCGTACGGGAGGGGATGGAGTTCGTGGACTCCGTTGAGATAGGCGCCGGGCAGTCCGTGGGGCTCGCCCTCGTCGAGGTTGCCGCGCCAGCCGATGTGGCCGTTGGCGAGGGCGAAGACGGATTCGCTCTGGGAGAGGACGTCGAGGTCGAGCCCGGTCTCGCGCAGGGACCACGGCTCGACCGTGTAACCGGAGTGGCTGATCATCGTGACTCCATCAGTTCGGCGAGGTCGTTCACTACGACATCCGCCCCGTGCCGCCGCAGCTCGGCGGCCTGACCGGTGCGGTCGACGCCCACGACGAGGCCGAACCGCCCGGCCCGGCCCGCCTCCACACCGGCGAGGGCGTCCTCGAACACGGCCGCGTCCCCCGGCGCGACGCCCAGGGCGCGGGCGGCGGCCAGATAGGTGTCGGGTGCGGGCTTGCCGTGGAGGCGCTGCTCGTGTGCGACGACTCCGTCGACGCGTTCGTCGAACAGGTTCTCGATGCCGGCAGCGGCGAGCACATCCCGGCAGTTGGCGCTGGACGAGACGACCGCGGTGCGCATGCCGGCGTCGCGAACGGCGTTGACATAGGTCACGGAGCCCTCGTACGCCTCCACGCCGTCTTCGCGGATTCTGCGGAGTACGAGGTCGTTCTTGCGGGAGCCCAGGCCGTTGACTGTCTCCCGGCCCGGCGGGTCGTCGGGTGCGCCCTCGGGCAGCTCGACACCACGGGAGGCGAGGAAGGTGCGGACGCCGTCCTCGCGCGGTCGGCCGTCGACGTACTCGTCGTAGTCGCGCACGGCGTCGAACGGCACGAACGCCGCCCCTTCGCGGTCGGCCCGCTGCCGCAGGAAGTCGTCGAACATCTCCTTCCAGGCCGCCGCGTGGACCTTCGCGGTGCGGGTGAGGACGCCGTCGAGGTCGAACAGACAGGTGCGCACATGATCGGGAAGCCCCAGCATACGGTCGAGGCTAGGAGGCGACGGCGACCGCCGGGGGCAGGAGCCGAGTCCCGCCGCACCGCGGGTACCCCGTACGGTTGACGCGCCGGGTGCCATTAGGAGCAGCCGGCCTCCGCCGGGCACTTTGCCGCACCGACGGCGGGAGTGGCGTGGGCGGTCCGGGGCGGGCAGGCCGGGAGGCCGGGCGCCTGCGGGTGGCGGGCATCCGGGGGCCGGGTCCCGGGTTGCACATGGCGGGTCACCGACGGTCCGGCAGACTCCAGTGGTGCGGCGCGATGAGCCGGTTGATGCTCTGGGGCCCCCAGGAGCCGGGGGCATAGGGCTCGACCGGCGGCGGGTTCTGCAGCAGTGGGGCGGAGACCTCCCAGAGCCGTTCGATCCCGTCGGACCGGGTGAACAGAGACTGGTCGCCGAGCATCGCGTCCAGAATGAGGCGCTCGTACCCCTCGAGCGCGTGCCTCGTGTTGAACGACTCGGCGTAGCTGAAGACCATCTCGGCCTCGCTCAGCCGCATGGCCGGCCCGGGGGCCTTCACCAGGAAGCGGGCGGCGATCCGGCCGGGGTCGTCGAAGTCGATCACCAGTTCGTTGCTGCGGGTGCCGTGGCCGCGGGCGGCGAGCGGGAACATCCGCAGGGCGGGCTCCCGGAAGGCGAGCGTCACGACGTGCCGCGCCTCGCCGAGCGACTTGCCGGAGCGGAGGTAGAACGGCACGCCCGCCCAACGCCAATTGTCGAGTTCGACGCGCAGCGCGACGAAGGTTTCGGTGTCCGACCGGGGGTCGACGCCGGGCTCGTCGCGGTAGCCCGCGTACTGGCCGCGCACCACTTGTGCCGGGTTCAGCGGCCGCATGGACTGGAAGACCTTCTCCTTCTCGTCCCGCAGAGGCTTGGCCGCGAGAGCGGTGGGGGGCTCCATCGCCACGAAGCCGAGCAGTTGGAAGAGATGGGTGACGATCATGTCCCGGAAGGTGCCGGTCCCCTCGAAGAACTGGGCGCGGCCCTCGATGCCGATCTTCTCCGGCACGTCGATCTGCACATGACTGATGTGGTCGCGGTTCCACACCGGCTCCAGCAGGCCGTTGGCAAACCTCAGCGCCAGGACGTTGTCCACCGACTCCTTGCCGAGGAAGTGGTCGATGCGAAAGATCCGCGACTCGTCGAAGACGGAGTGGATCGTCGCATTGAGGGCCTGGGCCGAGGGCAGGTCCGTGCCGAACGGCTTCTCGACGATGATCCGCGCACCCTCCGCGAGGCCCGTCGCGCCGAGCATCTCGACGACGGAGGCGAACGCCTTCGGCGGCACTGCGAGGTGGAACAGCCGGCGGGGGCTGCCGCCGACGGCCTGCCCGGCGTCGCGCACGGCCTCCAGCAGCGGCTCGGGGTCCTCGGGGTCGGCGGCCCCGAAGGACAGCGACTCCTCGAACTCCTGCCACGCCCTGCCCTGTGGCCCGGACCTGCCGAACTCGGCGACCGCCTCCCGGGCCCGTTTGCGGAACTCGTCGCCGCTCAGCGCCACCTGGGCGGGCGCGGAGCCGACGATCCGGTAGCGGGCCGGCAGCAGTCCCGCCTGGGCGAGATGGAACAGCCCCGGCAGCAGCTTGCGCCGGGCGAGGTCGCCGGTGGCTCCGAACAGCACGATGACGTGGTCGTCGGGGACCGCACTGGGGTGCTCCGGCCGTGGGCGGCTGGTCACGGTCACCCCGCCTTCTCGGCGTGCCCGCCGAACTCGCCGCGCATCGCGGACAGCACCTTGTCGGTGAACTGCCCGAGCCCGCGCGATTCGTACCGCTGGATCAGTGCGTTGCTGATGACGGGCGCCGGCACGCTCTCGTCGACCGCCGCCAGGACCGTCCAGCGGCCCTCGCCCGAGTCCGAGACCCGGCCGGTGTACGCCTCGAGCTCTGGCGAACGGGCGAGCGCGTCGGCGACGAGGTCGACCAGCCAGGAGCCGACGACCGAACCGCGCCGCCACACCTCGGCGACCTCGGCCACGTCGATCTCGTACCGGTACGCCTCCGGCTCGCGCAGCGGGGCGGTCTCGGCGTCGACGGCGCGGGAGCGCAGGCCCGCGTCGGCGTGCTTGATGATGCCGAGCCCTTCGGCGATGGCGGCCATCATCCCGTACTCGACGCCGTTGTGGACCATCTTCACGAAGTGCCCGGCGCCGCTGGGCCCGCAGTGCAGATAGCCCTCAGGGGAGGTCCCGTCGGTGCGGGTCCTCCCGGGCGTGGGGGCCGCGTCGCCGAGGCCCGGGGCGATGGAGCGGAAGACCGGGTCCAGCCGTGCCACCGGCTCCTCCTCACCGCCGATCATGAGGCAGTAGCCGCGTTCGAGACCCCACACCCCACCGGACGTGCCGCAGTCCACGTAGTGGATGCCGCTGGAGGCGAGCCGGCCGGCGCGGGTGATGTCGTCGCGGTAGTACGAGTTGCCGCCGTCGACGACGGTGTCGTCGGGTGCCAGCAGTGCCGCCAGCTGGTCCAGGGTCGGCTGAACCACGCCGGCTGGCAGCATCAGCCAGAGGTTCCTGGGCGGCTCCAGCTTGTCGACGAGGTCGTGGAGCGAGGAGGCGGCGGTCGCCCCTTCCTTCTCCAGTTCCTTGACGGCCTCGGTGTCCAGGTCGTAGACAACGCAGCGGTGGCCGTCCCGCATCAGCCGGCGCACCAGGTTGGCGCCCATCCGGCCGAGTCCGACCATGCCCAGTCGCATGGGTGTGTCCGTGGTCATGGTCGTTCTCCCTCGGTGTCGGTGAGTGCGGACGGTCTTCGGGGCTGCTGGGCGGCGGGCCGCCACGGCGCCGCCTCCCGGCAGGCCTCTCGCGGGCCCGGCGCTGCCACTGGTCGCGCTCGCACCGTGTCCGCGGCGCCCAACGAACGGCCTCATCTGCGCCGGGTGAAAGCCCGTGGCGTGAGGGTGCCCGGCATGGGTGCTCCGCCATCGGCTGCACGCGTCAGCGGTGCGGGACGACGGCCACGGGGCAAGCGGCGTGGTGGATCACAGCGTGGGTCACCGAGCCGATGTGCGAACCGGAGGCCGCCAGGCGTCTGCCCACGATCACGAGGCGGGCATCCGTGGCCGCCTCCACCAGCCGCCAGGCCGGCCGCCCCGTCGGCGACTCCTCGGACACCTGCACGGCCGGGAACCTGTCGCGGAAGGGGCGCACCGCTCGTGACAGGGCCGAGGCCACCTCCGCCTGTGCGTTCGAGCCCCCGTCCCCGGCGGCCCGGTGGTGGTGGAAGAACGGGTCGTGCCAGCTGTGCACGATGCGCAACGGGACATCGCACCGTGCCGCGTAGTCGAAGGCGAACTCCATGAGCTCGTTCCTGGCGTCGTTTACGTCGAGACCTAGGACGACCTCGCGCTTCCCGTCCGCACCCGGTGCGGCGTGCGCATCGTCCCGGTGGTCCGGTCTCACCAGCACCACCGGCTGTTTCGCGTCGGCGACCACCTCCTGCCCCACGGAGCCGATGACGAAGCCACCGACGCTGCCGAGTCCGTGCGACCCCACGACCAGCACGGCCGCCCGGGACGCCGCTTCCAAAAGCACCTTCGCGGGCGAGTCCTCGATCTGTTCGGCGGTCATGGCCAGCTCCGGCCGGCGGGCACGGACGCGCTCCTCCATCGCGCCGAGGACGCCCTCCGCCTGACCGGCCCGGTCCTCGTGCGACACCCGAATGGCCGGCAACTGGTGCTCGGCCCACCGGGTGGCGTTGACCAGCCGCAGGGCGGTGCTGCGCAGCGCGGCTTCGTCGGCGGCCCAGTCCACGGCCGCCAGACTTCCGTCGGATTCGTCCACTCCCACGACGATGGGTCGGGACATGCTGCCCTCCTTGCCTCGGGCTCTTGCGAAGGGCCGGGCGCGGTGGGCGCGGCCGTCACGCGAGAGGACACCTGATCAAGAACGTACCGACCGGCCTGGAACGGCGCTATCCGGGAGATAACGGCCAGTGACGGCCAGTGATGGCCAGTGTTGGCCGGTGACGGTCAAGACGGAAGGGGCGTGGCGGCCCCTCACCGCCGCTGCCGCGGCCACGCCTCGGCCGCCCATGGGCACCGGAGTCCGCGATCCCGCTGCCGACACCGGACGGGGTCACCGCGCCCGGAGCGGTCACGACAAACGCGTTTGGCCTGCTCATGCTCAACCTTTTCCGTTGGGGTACCACCACGGGCGCGATCCCCCCGCATCCGTGCGGCACAACTCGTCCTCGATACGGGAGAGCTGTGCTGTGAGGCTGCGCAGCCACAGGTCGAGGTCGACGAGCGCGGGCAGCGGCGGCCCGGCCGGCCCCGGGCGCACCGGCCGAGTGCCGTCCGGCGGCGGCCGCTCGCCGGTGCAAAGGTCGGCGAGCCGGGCGGTGGTGTCCGCCAGCGCCCGTGCGCCGGCCCGTGCCCGGTCGGCGGCGTCCGGGGGCAGGGCAGTCGCGGGCTGGTCGATACGGGGCAGCCACTGGGCACCGAGCAGGATCTGGTTGGCGGCGATGAGCACGCCGTGCCAGTCCACGGTGACGGGGGCACTGCCCGCCGGCTCGCTGCGGAACTGGTTGTAGGCGGACTCGGCGAGACGCAGCCGGCGCAGGACGGGGAGCGTCGACGGGGAAGGCGCGGAGCCCGGGGGCACGGCCGTCAGCACAGCGACGGTGCCCTGGATCAGCGGGCCGCACTCACGCAGCAGGCCGGCCATGGTCCTGCGCACCTCCCGCCGGGCCCCGGCCGGCCAGGCGAACATCGCGCACAGCAGACCGATGGCGCTGCCGGTCACCACGTCCACGATCCGCGCCTCGGCCAGCCGCCAGGTCGCCGGAGAGACCTGGGCGAAGGCGGTTGCCACCACGAGGGTGAACAGCCCCTGCGCCCACGCGATGCCCAGCAGCGGCCCGAGCGCGAAGGCGATCAGCATGCCCGGTGCGAGGATCGCGGCGTATGCCTCGGCGTGCTGTCCGACGCCGATGAGCAGGGCGCCCGCCGCGATGGCGCCCACGAGGTTGCCCGCCACCGCCTTGCGGATCGCCGCCCAGGTCTCCCCGACGGTGGTCCTGCTCAGCGTCAGCACCGCCAACAGCACCCAGAAGCCGTGGGTCAGGTCGAGTGATCCGGCGACCAGCCGGGCGGCGCCGAGGGCCAGCGCGATCCGGACGGCGTTCTGGAACTGCACCGAACGGAGCGTCATGTTGCCGGCCACCCGGCGTAGCCAGAGCCGGGCGGCGGGGGCTTCCGTGTACCAGAACAGCTCCCGCGGCTCGATCGGCCGAGTGCGCCGCCCGTCGAGACCGACCCGTACGGAGATCTCAAGGATGCGCACCGACTCGGCGACGGCCAGTACCGCCGCCTGTCGGCGCAGCACGGGCGCCGGCGGCACATCCTCGGGCGGCCCCGTCACCTGCCGCATGCGCATCTGCTGGAAGCCTCCGATCGCCTCGTCCATCCGCTCCGGGCCCGGGTCGGCCCGGCCCGCGCGCAAAGCCGCCGCGATGTCGTCGCACCGGGACGCCATCTTCGGCAGCAGCGACTCGGTCGCCGTGTCGATACGGCCGCCGCCTCGTGCGCCGTCGACGTCGCCGTCCCGGTCGAGGCTCCCCAGTACGCCCGTCTCGATCAGAAGCGCAAGCTGCTCGAGCAGTCGGCGGGCGGTGGAACCCGCCTGGCACAGGCCGCGGGCCGTGCGTCCTGCGCCCGCGGGCCGTTCCGCGGGCGGGAGCTTGGACAGCCTCAGCCGTGCGCCCGCGGCCCGCAGGGCCTCGGGCGGGAGCCGGGTGCGCCCCGTCAAGGTGTCGCCCGCGGTCGCCACGGCCTCAGCGAGGCTCACCCGGTACGGGGGGCCCGCCGGCTGCGGCAGCAGGAACAGCTCGCACAGCGCCAGCAGCACCACGCCCACGGTGAGCCCGGTCAGCCGCAGCCACAGGGTCTGCGGTTCGTACGGCGGGAAGCAGGCCAGGATGTAGAAGAGCTGGAGTCCTGGCGCCGCTCCGGCCGACCGCGGCCCCGCGATCGCCGCGAAGGCGAGGAGGAAGCCCACCACGAGCATGCCGAGCACCGCCGCCCAGGTCCGCACCGCCAGCACGGTCCCCAGTGTCACCAGCACCAGGCCGACCGGCAGGGCCTTCAGCATCACCGCGGCCCGCTGCCGCCCGGAGCCGGGGATCGAGGACAGCAGTCCGAGGGCGACCGGTGCGAACAGCGCGTACAGCGCCGGTACGGGATCCTGTAGCCCGTACTGGAAGGGATAGAAGCCCGCGGCCGCGGCGAGAGTCACCCGGAGGGACCGGTGCAGGATCTCCGTGCGCTCCGCCCCGCCCTTCACGGCAGCCCTCCACCGCGCGTCGCACGCGAGCCGAACGGCGGCACCCCGCCGAGGATCACGAGACGGCGACCTCCGGCCATGACGACCACGGAGGCCGCCAGGATCACCGCGCCGCCCGGCGCGACCAGGAACGTCATCAGAGGGCGCACGAGACCTCACCAGCCCGCTCGGTGGCCACGAGCTGCGGGCGGGCGACGCCGGCGAACAAGTCCACCACCGTCAGCGTCCTCGAGACGGAGAAGGCTGTGGCACCGGACGCCTCGGAGAAGACGGGCAGACCCGACGTCGAGAAGTCGAGCAGGCTGAACGACAGGGTGGCCGCGGACGCGAGGAAGGTCCGTGCCCACGCGGCCGACGAGGACACAGCGCCGCGCATGGCACGTTCTTCTCGGGTGGACGCCGCCGCGGCGTCCTGGACGGGCCGTGCATGCGCCCCACGCCCCGCTGCCCGTTGTCGGCCGACCCGTACGGAGCGCAGTCCGGCAGCTGAGCCGGATCGCTCCGGTCCGGCGACCACGGCTCCGTCCGACCCCGTCCGCGTGTCAGTCATACTCCGATTCTCGAAGTGCCCCGGTCTGTAAGGACCTGAGGTGTCTTCATGTGATGTCACCTTCCGGTAGGGATCAAGGCGAATGCGTCAGGCCACGGGCGCCCTCTGCGTAGGGCTCCATCTTGACCGTGAACATCACGACTTGCCCTGCATCGACACCGATGCCGCCGCCGTCATGACACCCGGAGGACGAACGTGACGTCCGGATCGGAGTCGGTGCCCGGGCGGAAGCGGTGACCGATCCGGTCGAGGAGCGCGCGCGGCCACCGGGAGTCCTCGTGCGAGGAGTGCCCGTGCACGACATCCACGCCACCGTCGATCAGCCGTGCGAGGAGGGCCGGAGCATGACGGACGGCCGGCAGCTCGGGTCCGCCTGTAGGCGGCGGTGGCGGACCAGCGGCCGGCTCAGGCCGCGTACGGGCGGTCGCGGCGCGCGTCGCGCAGGACGGAGCCCCACCACATCAGCTGGTCGAGCATCGCCTTCGCCGCGCCGTTCGGGCCCTCGGGGTCGATGAGCGTGCCGTCGGGGCCGAACAGTTCGTAGTAACGGGGGAACGGGACCACGTCGCGCACGGAGGCAACCGCGCGAAGCGAGGTACCGGGGCCCGGGGCGGAGCCCCGGTTCGGGAAGGGGCGGGTAGGGGAACGGCCCCACGCAGCGGCCCCGCCCCGCCCGCGCCCTACGCTCCGCCCCGCCCCAGCGACACGAACCGCCGTGCCCCCACCCCCCATTCGTCCCGCAGGGACCACCCCGCCCCCCGCCCGTACCGCAGCAGCGCCTCCGTGCCCACACGCGCCCAGGGGAACGGCGTGCCCTGGGCCGCGACGCCGTCGAAGACGCGGACCCGGACGCGTTCGTCGACGTCCAGCGGCGCGGTCTCCGCGAGCAGCAGCCCGCCCGGGGCGACGAGTTGGGCGACACGTGACAGGAGTGCCCGCGGGTCGCCGCCGATGCCGATGTTGCCGTCGATCAGCAGTGCCGTGTCCCAGGAGCCCTCCCTCGGCAGAGGGTCGAAGACCGACCGGCGCAGTGCGCTGCCGCCGATGCGTATCGTGCGGGCCACGGCCTCCTGGCTGACGTCGATGCCGAGCACCGTCCGTCCTCGCGCGGCGAGCGCCGCGACGAGGCGGCCGGGGCCGCAGCCGATGTCCAGGACCGCGCCGTGGCTGCGGGTGAGGACCGTGCCGTCGGCGGTGTCCGGTTCGGCGCACCAGCGTTCGACCTCCAGCGGCAGCAGCCAACCGTCGGTCCGCCGCAGGTAGAGCGGCCCGCGACCGGTGCGCAGGGCGTCGGTGTACGGGTCCGCCTGCCAGGCCGGTGCCGCCGTCATCGCGCCCGGGCCCCGGCCATGGCGGCCAGCGCCGCGGCGAACCGCGTGCCCGGCGCGCCGGCGGCGACCCACCGGGCGTCGTCCGGCGTGTCCACGTCCCGCAGTCGCGGCAGCTCCCGCACCGCGAGCCCGGCCCGGACCAGCCGCTGCCGCTGCGCGGCACCCGTTCCGGGCGACGACATGGGCACACCGCGCACCAGCCGCCCGTCCGGTTCCGCCAGTCCCAGCGCCCAGAAGCCGCCGTCGTCCGCCGGACCGAACGCGGCCTCTCCCGGGCTCAACTCCAGTCCGCAGGCCAGGAGTCCGGAGGACACCTGAGGCGTGTCCATGCCGATGAGCAGCGCGGGCCCCTCGCACAGTGCGAACGCGGCCGCGAGCCGTTCGTCCAGCCCGCCCCCGCACTGCGGCACGACGTCGATGCCGGACGGCAGCCATGCCCCGGGGGCGCCGTCGAGTACGAGGACACGGCGCCGCGCGGGTGTGGCGAGCACCGCGTCGAGGGTGTCGCTCAGCGCGGCCTCGGCGAGGGCCGCCGCCTCCTTGGGCGTGTGGACCGGAGTGAGGCGTGTCTTGACCCGTCCCGGCACCGGCGCCTTGGCGATCACCAGCAGCGTTCCGCTCATCGCGCGCCGCCGTCCACCAGGGGGCGCGGGCGGGGCTGTTCGGCGAGCACCGCGCTCATGTCCCGTACGGCCTGCCAGGTGCCCCGCCATGTGCCGGTGACCTTCGACTTCCCCGACCGCGGCAGGTAGGGGACGTCGACCTCCGCCACCCGCAGGCCCGCGTCGACGGCGCGGACCACCATCTGGAGCGGGTAGCCGCTGCGCCGGTCGGTCAGGTCGAGCGCCAGCAGGTCGGCGCGGCGGGCCGCCCGCAGCGGGCCGAGGTCGTGCAGCCGCAGCCCGGTGCGCCGGCGCAGCATGCGGGAGAGGACCGCGTTGCCGGCCCGTGCGTGCGCCGGCCACACACCCCGGGTCTGCGGGCGCCGCCGCCCCAGCACCAGATCGGCGTTCCCGGCGGCGATGTCGCGTACGAACCCGGTCAGCAGCCCCGGGTCGAGCGACGCGTCGCAGTCGCAGAAGCAGACGTACTCCGCCTGAGCCGCGCTCAGCCCCGCATGGCACGCCGCCCCGAAGCCGCGCCGGGGCTCGTGGACGACGTGCGCGCCGAGCCCGCGGGCGATCTCGGCCGAGCCGTCCGTCGAGCCGTTGTCGACGACGATCGCCCGCCAGCCGGTCGGGATGCGCGCGAGCACCCACGGCAGCGCCTCCGCCTCGTCCAGACAGGGCAGGACGACGTCCGCGCTCAGCATGCCGCACCCCGCAGCCCGCTCGCGGCGAACTCGGCCATGCCCTCGTCGAAGCCGACCCGCGCCTTCCAGCCCAGTTCGGCGCGCAGCCGCGCCGAGTCCGCGGTGATGTGCCGCACGTCGCCGAGCCGGAACTCGCCGGTCACGACCGGCGCCGGGCCGCCGTGCGCGGCGGCCAGCGCGGCCGCCATCTCGCCGACGGTGTGGGGTGTGCCGCTGCCGGTGTTGTACGCGGTGAGCGCGCCCGGCTCGCGGCCGTGGACCGCTTCCAGGGCGATCGCGTTGGCCTCCGCCACGTCCCTCACGTGTACGAAGTCCCGCCGCTGGCCGCCGTCCTCGAAGACCCGCGGTGCCTCGCCTCGTTCCAGCGCGGACCGGAAGAAGGACGCGACGCCCGCGTAGGGCGTGTCGCGCGGCATCCCCGGCCCGTAAACGTTGTGGTACCGCAGCGCGACGGCGCGCCCGCCCGTCGACCGGGCCCAGGCCGCCGCCAGATGCTCCTGGGCCAGCTTCGTCGTCGCGTACACGTTGCGCGGGTCGACCGGCGCGTCCTCGCCGACGAGACCGGGGGCCAGCTCCTCCCCGCACTCGGGGCACCGAGGCTCGAAGCGTCCGGCTTCGAGGTCGGCGGCGGCACGCGGGCCGGGCCGCACCCGGCCGTGCGAGGGGCAGTCGTAGCGGCCTTCGCCGTAGACCACCATGGACCCGGCGAGCACCAGGTCCGCGACCCGCGCCCGGGCCATCGCGGCGAGGAGCACGGCCGTGCCGTGGTCGTTGCAGCTGACGTAGTCGGGCGCGTCGGAGAAGTCCGTGCCGAGGCCCACCATCGCGGCCTGGTGGCACACGGCGTCCACGCCGCGCAGGACGTGTGCCACCGCTGCCGGGTCCCGCACGTCCGCATGGACCCATTCGGCGTCGGCGTCGGTGTCGGGCGGTCGCGGAGGCCGGGGGTGGGCGGCGGGAAGGAGGGCGTCGAGCACGACCGGGTCATGGCCGTGCGCGGTGAGCGCCGTGACGATCTGCGAGCCGATGAAGCCCGCGCCACCTGTGACGAGTACACGCATGTCCGCGACGCTACGGCGGGAAGGGCGGCGGACGGCCGTTCCGCGCCGTGCCGTCACAGGTCGGTAAGGAGTCGGCTGCTCCGCGCGGGTGAACGGTTCCCACGGCCGGCTCAGGTACGGTCACCCGCCCGCGCGGTGACCGGTTCTACGGCCGGCTCAGGTACGCGAGGCCCGGATGCTCGGCGAGGTAGCCGTCGACGAGACGGCGCGCGACGCTCACCGAGTCGATCAGCGGATGCAGCGCGAACGCCTTCACCGCGCCCGCCCGGGAACCGCTCGCCACCGCTGCAAGTACCTCGCGTTCGACTGCTTTCACCGCGGTGACGAGCCCGACCGCGTGGCCGGGCAGCGGGTCCACCGCCACCGGGTGCGCGCCGTTCGCGTCGACGAGGCACGGGACCTCGATCACGGCGTCCGCGTCGAGCACGGACAGGGTGCCGCGGTTGCGGACGTTGAGGATCAGCGTGGTGCGCTCGTCGCGGGCGACGGCGCGCATCAGGGCCAGCGCCACCTTCTCGTACCCGCCGGACTCCAGGTCGTCCTCGTCCCGCTCGCCGACGCCCGCCGCCTCCCGGTTGGCGGCCATGTAGGTGGCCTCACGCTCGGCGAGCGTACGGTGCCAGGTGGCCAGCGGGGGCGTGCCGGGACGCTCCATCTCCTCGTAGAAACCGGCCTGCTGGGCACGGAGGAACGCGCCCCGGGTCTGCTTCGCCTCCTGATAGGCGCGGACCGTCTCACGGTTGAAGTAGTAGTAGTGCAGATACTCGTTCGGCACGGCGCCCAGCGACCGCAGCCAGTCCGGCCCGAAGAGGCGGCCCTCCTCGAACGAGCCCAGCGCCTTCGGGTCGGCGAGCAGCCGCGGCAGTTCGTCGCGTCCGCCGACGCGCAGGCCGCGCAGCCAGCCGAGGTGGTTGAGGCCCACGTAGTCGATCCATGCCGTCGCCGGATCGGCGCCGAGCACCTTCGCCACCCGGCGGCCGAGGCCCACCGGCGAGTCGCAGATGCCGATGACCCGGTCGCCGAGAACCCGGCTCATCGCCTCGGTGACCAGGCCGGCCGGGTTGGTGAAGTTGATGACCCAGGCGTCGGGCGCGAGCGCGGCGATCCGGCGGGCGATGTCCACGGCCACCGGCACCGTGCGCAGTCCGTACGCGATGCCGCCCGCGCCGACGGTTTCCTGCCCGAGGACGCCCTCGGCGAGCGCGACCCGCTCGTCCGCCGCACGGCCCTCGAGGCCGCCGACGCGGATCGCGGAGAAGACGAAGTCGGCGCCCCGCACGGCCTCGTCGAGATCGCGGGTCACCACCACCTCGGGCGCTTCGGGCTGCTGCGCCGCCTGATCGGCGAGGACCCGGGCCACCGCGTCGAGCCGGCCCGCGTCCACGTCGTGCAGGGTGACGCGGGTGACCCGGCCCTCCGCCTGATCGCCGAGGAGCGCCCCGTACACGAGAGGCACCCGGAACCCGCCGCCGCCGAGAATCGTGAGCTTCATGCCCGTCACGCTACTCGGCGCCGGCGGCCCGCCGCCGGTCAGCCGAGGTCGAGCGCGTTGGGCAGACCGAGCCGGTGGCGGGTGCGGTCGTGCCGCTTGAGGGGTTCGAGCTCCGGAGCGCGGAACAACGGGGTGACCGTGCAGCGGGGCGCGGTCGAGCCGGTGCGCTCCAGCAGCGCGTTGACGGCCGCCCGTGCGGAGGCGTTGGCGCCCTCCATCGTCGCCAGGTCGATGTCGACCGAGACGTAGTCGCCGGCCAGGAAGAAGTTCGGGACCGACGTCGCGGCCCGCGGGCGGTTGTGGAAGGTGCCGACGGGGTGGATGAGGAGTTCGTCGTCGTTGGTGGGGTTCGGTGTACCGAGGCCGTCGACGCCGGGGTCGAGGAACCAGGAGTGCAGCGCGCTGTCCTTGAGGACGGCCCTGCCGGTGTCGTTGAGCGCCGCCTTCAGCTGGGCCCACACCTCCTTGGCGACCTCGGCGCGGGTGCACTGCTTCGCGGTCTTTCCGTAGAGGATGCGGGGCCGGTCCCACTCGGAGACGTCCACCGACAGGCAGTCGACGGCCGCACCGTCGCCGTAGTCGGCGGGGAAGTCGCGGCCGGGCCAGTGCGCCGCCTGCTGGATGGCCGTCAGGGACCAGGGGGAGTCGATGAAGTTGAGGTGCCCGTGCAGCAGCGGGGCACGCTCGGTCAGATAGAACTGGATGCCGGTCATCCAGTCGGTCCGCAGCCGGTCGCAGCGTGCGAGCTGCGGGTCCGCGGCCCGGAGTGCGGGGCCCCAGGTGCGCCGGGCGTGCTCGACGGGCATCGCGGAGACGTAGTGGTCGGCGGTGACCGACTCGCGTGCGCCCTGTGGGTTCTCGACCACGGCGGCACGGACGCGCCCGGAGCCGTACGTCACCTCGTGCACGGTCCAGCCGACCTTGAACTCCACTCCCAGCGACGTCAGATGGGCCACCCACGGATCGATCCACGCCTCGTTGGTGGGGGCGTCGAGGATCCGGTCCAGGGGGCCGTCGGCGCCGCGGCCGAGCCCGTTGAAGAGGAACGCCTCGAGGAGAGTGGCCACGGTGCGGGTGCTGGCCTCCTCCGCCTTGGTCGCCACGATGTTGCGGGTGAGCCCGACGGCGAGGATGCGGCGGTAGTCGTGGCTCATCGCGTCCGCCCTGATGAACTGCCACCACGGGGTGGCCTCCCAGGTCCGGTCGCGGCGCTCGTCGCAGCTGGTGAGGAAGACGAGCATGCGGTTCACGAAGTACGCGGTCTCGTGGAACGGGATGCCGAGCGCCGTGTCCAGCAGCGCGGTCAGCGCGCGGCGGATGTCGTCGAGGCCGAGACCGGGCGGCCGGTGGCCGGGCCAGGGGAGCGGGATGCGTAAATCCTCGCGGCCCGTGCGGCTGAAGGACATCTCGGACGGCGCGACCAGGTTGTCCCAGACGCCGTTCGGGTTCCCGGCGAAGGGGATGCGGCGCATGGTGTCCGGCAGGTTGTGGTAGATGCCGGGGATGAAACGGAAGCCGTGCTCGGCGGGCAGCGGTCTGCGGCCGCCTCTGGCGCTGTCGGGTACGTCCATGCTCCTGGCCTTGCCGCCCAGGGCCCGGCGTTCGTAGACGGTGACCTCGAAGCCGCGTTCGGCGAGTTCATGAGCGGCTGTCAGGCCCGCGACGCCGCCGCCGAGCACGGCGACGGAGACGGCGGGCGCGGCGGTGGTGTGCCGGGTGGCGGCGGCCGCGGTGCCGGTGCCGGCGGCACCGGCCAGGGCCGCGGCTCCGGTGACCTTGGCGGCGCCGGTGATGAAGGTGCGGCGCGAGGCGCGTCGCGCGGTGGTCCGTGAGCTCGGCGAGGTGTCGTGTGTGGTGCCCTGCGGGGTGCCTTGCGAGGTGCGTCGTGAGGTGCCAGAACGATCCATCCGATGCCCCTTACCGACGGTAACTTTCGCTTCCGGCGCCGGAGCATACGGAGATCCCTCGCGACTCGGAAGCCACAGATGCGCCCCTTCGCGCAATGGCTGGAGAATGAAGCCATGTCCCGACGAACCAAGCGCACCAGAGGCACCACCCCTCCCGCCCTCACCGCAGATTCGCCCTGCCCCTGCGGGCTGCCCGCCACCTACGGCGAGTGCTGCGGCCGGTTCCACGGAGGAGAGGAGTGGCCGCCCACCGCGGAGCTGCTGATGCGCTCCCGCTACAGCGCCTTCGTCGCCCACGACGCGGCATATCTGCTGCGCACCTGGCACTCGTCGACCCGCCCCCGTCACCTCGAACTCGACCCGGGCATGGAGTGGACGTCTCTCGAGATCGTCGACACCACGGACGGCAGCGCCTTCCACACCAGCGGCACCGTCACCTTCCGCGCCCGCTACCGCCACCACGGAAAACGGGGCGAGCTGCACGAGCGCAGCAACTTCGAGCGCCAGAAGGGCGCGTGGGTGTACGTCGACGGCACGTTCATCGAGTGATCGCCGGCCGCGCGGTCAGGTCCGTCCGGAACGGCCCGTGGCACCTGCTTCAATGCGGGCATGGTCGAACTCGTACTGCTGGGGGCACTGGCCTCACTGATCGGCTGGCTGGTGCACCGCAAGCAGCGGCAGCGCTCCTCGGGCGTGGCCGCGGGGGACGAGGCCGGGATCGGGTGCATGCTCAAGGGCGGACCCGCTGGCGCACGCTGGCGCCCGGGGCGGCTGTTCGTCGCATCGGGTCCGCTCACCTGGAAGGCGTCCTGGGGCGGGCGGACGGTCGCCCTGCCCGCCGGTCTGCGCCGCACGGGGCTCCGGCCGCCCTCGACGCGGGAGGCGCTGGGGCTCAACCCGAGATCCCGGATCGTGGAGTGCGAGGCCGGTGACGAGGTCATCCTGATCGCCGTGATGCCCCAGGAGCTGGACCCGGTCGTGAAGGCCGTCGACAGCGCGTGAGCCGGCGTGGCGCTGCCCGGGCGGTCCCGGCGGCCCCATCACCGCGGCACGGGACTGCTCGCGAGGAGGGAAGGGCGCTGTTTCCGCGGCCGGTTCAGCGCCCGCGGCGCGGTCCGACCGTGAGCCGGGGGTCGTAGGCGGCGAGGACCTTGTTCGCCCGGGCCAGCGTGGACAGCGCGCGCTCCCTGTCCATCCGGTCCTCGGCGCACAGCGGCCCGCGGAACAGGCCCACCTCACGTGCGGCGCACTCGGCGTCGATCTCCGCCTGCAGGATGTGGACCGGCATGCAGGAGCCGATCAGGGCCGCGACACGGTCGGGGATCGGAACCGGGACGAGGGGGGAGGCGGTCACGTCAAGTCCTTCTTTACCGTCACGGGTCGCCCCGTTGTCTTCTCGATACGCGGGAGCAAGCTGCCACGTGAGCAGGTGCCGGGTCCCGTCAACTCGCCGATCGCGTCCCGGTGGGGCCGGCCGGCCAAGGACGGTGTCGTACGAGAGGCGGGCACCGTCCCTCGTCCGGCCGTCCGTCTCCGGCGGCACCGCCGACACACTTTACGCGAACGCCGCCGGCGCACCCGAATCGGTGATTCGGCGACGCGAGAGGCGACGACCGCCGCCGGCAACCGGTCTCCGCAGCCGATTCCGCAGGTCACGTCGGCGAAACGGGTGAGGGCCCGATCGCCGCGGGTCCTGAGGCCGGCGGTCCGGGCCGCGGTGATGTCCCGCACTCGCCACGCGCCGACCATGGTCCACTTCGCCGCCCGGGCGGCCGGTCGGTTGAGTGTCCGGAGCCGTGCCGGCTCCTCCGTGGAGCCGATCGCCCGGGTCCATCGCGGCGGCCGCGCAGGTCAGGACCGGTGGCGGAGGCGGCGGGGTACGTCCGGCCCTGCCCCGGCCCCACGGCGGGCGGGGGACGCACGACCCCGGCCCGGGGACCCCTGGCGGCCAGGGGCGGTGACATCGGACACACTCGGCCGTGGCGTCCCCGGCGGCATCAGCGACCGGCGACCGGCGACCGGCGACCATCCGGCCCGTCGGCCGCAACTCACGGGCGCCACGGCAGGCCCAGGACCGGCTACGGCTGAAGGGGCCGGAACCGCGGCCCGGACTGTGTACCGGACCGCGTGTACCGCCGGCCGACCGCTTGGCCCGCCGCAGCGCCACCCGTGCACCGAGCCGGTAGGCGCCGTGGAGCGAGTCCAGGCTGCGTCCCTCGTACGCCTCGAACCGGCCGAAGCGGCGCAGCATCTCGTCGCGCAGCGGTGAGGGCGCCGACGGTGAGGGGACCTGCTCGACGAAGACGGAGGGTCGCAGCCATCAACGAGTGGCTGTGACCAGCACTTTCAAAACGCGCCGCAGTCGCAGTACTCAACGAAAGGCTGTGATGGGTTCGTCCGACCGCTGTCGCCTACGGCTCATATAGGGGCAGAAAGTGAATGACTGCCTCCTCGTAGGGATGGGCGTCGCGAACGGCCTGCTGGACAGAACGGGCCTGGACCGCATCACAGACCGATTCGATCCGGCACTCTTCGCTGTGCTGCACGACGCCCACTTCACCGTCGTATGGCTGTGAGCCGGGCAGGGCCTGCCAGTTGCCAGTCACCTTCCAGATGCTGGAGCACCGCGTATACCCACCCACTCGTCCCGCGCCTGCCGCGTGGAGAGCCTCGATCACGGTCTCCACGTGACTCTCAGGGACTGATATCTCGATCTTCAGACGCGTCATGCCTGGACCTTAACAACCCGTGTGACCAGTACTTTCACGACGGGCCTTAGGAGCAATCTCGGCCACATCAGTCGCGGGACCTCATCCCGAATGCTCTCGCTGACACGCGTTGTCAGCCTGTGATCACGGCCCCGCGTACATCGGGCCAAACGTTCGTTCTGGGCATTCTTCCTGTGGTGTCGACGACTTCGGCCTCGGCGTGCAGCCAGGTGCGGGCCGCTTCGGCGTAGGGCTCAAGGTATTGGAGACGGAACGGGGAGTTGGGGCCGCCGCTCCTCGACGGCCCGACGGCGGCCAACCCGGAGGTCCACTTCAACGCCCCGGCCGGCTGACCCGTACGGCCCCAGGGGGGCGGACCCCGCCGTTCCACTCGTACCGAACGCCCTGGCAGGGCGGTGCGCCCCGGTCAGCCCGCAGGTCGGCCGGGGTGCCGGTGGCGGCCGGAAGACAGCGGACCGCGCGGCACCGGCCTTGCAGGGTGCCCGTGCCCCTGACAGTCTTCCGGCGCGCGCCCTGCGGCGGCCGGGGCACGGGCCAGACCCCCGGTCGGCCCCCCACCCGTTGGCTCTGCCCGATGGACGAACCGACCAGGAGTGCCCGCCATGCCGCGTACGACCTTCCGTGTGCCCCGCACGCTGCTCGCCGCCACGGCGACGGCCGCCCTCGCCCTCGCCACGGCCCTCACCACGGCGACCGCCCCGGCCGTCGCCGCCCCGGCCGCCGAAGCCGGGACCATCGCCCAAGCCCCCAAAGCCGGGACCACAGGGGCCACCGGGGCCACCTCAGGCTTCTGGGCCTGCTCCGTCCCGTCCGGCTACACGTACACCTCGTCCCGCAGCTCCTACACCTGCTCGGGAGGCAGCAGCTACCGGACCACCGAGTTCTACGTCCAGCCGCCCGCCGACGGCCTCTGGGCCTGCACCACCATGCCCGGCTACACCCACACCGGGGTCATGAGCAGCTACACGTGCTCCGGCGGTGGGAGCTACACGACCAGCCAGTTCCTGCTCCGCAAGCCCGCGACCGGCATGTGGGCCTGCTCCGTGCCGTCCGGGTTCACGTACACGGCCACCCAGCAGAGCCACACCTGCTCCGGCGGCGCCAGCTACACCACCACCCAGTTCCTGCTGCGCGCCCTGTAGACGCCGAGGGCCCCGGGCCCGGACGCGCGCTGGGTCACGAGCCCGGTCTCCAGCCGGAGGACTACGGGGTGCTGATCCGGCTGCGGCTGCGGGATCCGGGGCTGCCCTCGGGGATCTTGCCGCTGTCGGAGGAGTTCAAGGCGTCCGGCTGGAGATGGGCGCCAGCCGTCTGCGCAGGATAGTTGTCACATAGGCAGGCTTGTTGTCATCTGCATGGTTTGGCGTCGGAGGGTCGTGCTCTCATCTCTTGACGGCCTCTGCGATCTGTTGGGCGGCCTGGGCGGGTGTGAGGTGTGTGGTGTCGACGACTTCGGCCTCGGCGTGCAGCCAGGTGCGGGCCGCTTCGGCGTAGGGCTCAAGGTATTGGAGACGGAACGGGGAGTTGGGGCCGAGAACGGTGTCGCCCGCGATGCGCGCCTTGCTCAACACGCCATTCCAGTCCGGCACTTCGTTCTCCACGCCGACCAAGACACCCTCCGCAACCGGGCCGTGGAGGACAGCGGCTGGCCGGTGGCACCCAACGACGACTCTTACCACACGGAGCTGCCGCCGCTGCGCACACCGGCCCCGCCCGTCGCCCCGTCACCCGGCCCGGCCCCGGTCGACCGACGGGCCTGGATCCGGGCGGAGTCAGGCATTCCGGCCACCGTCCTCGCGGCGTACCGCGGCGCCGAGACGCGGACCGCGCGCAGCCACCCGGGCTGCCGCCTGCCGTGGCAGCTGCTCGCCGCCATCGGGAAGGTGGAGTCCGGCCACGCACGCGGCGGCCGTGTCGGCGCGACCGGCACCACCCTGACGCCGATCCTGGGCCCGTCCTCGACGGCAACGGCTTCGCGCACATCGCGGACACCGACAACGGCGCCTGGGACGGTGACACCCGCTACGACCGCGCGGTCGGGCCGATGCAGTTCATCCCGTCCACCTGGGCGAACCGGGGGCAGGACGCGAACGGTGACGGGCGCAGGGACCCCAACAACGTCCACGACGCCGCGCTCGCCGCGGCCCGCTACCTCTGCGCCGGCGACCGGAGCCTCGCAGTGAAGGCCCACCTGGACCGGGCGGTCCTCAGCTACAACAACTCGCAGGTGTATCTGCGCACCGTGCTCGCCTGGTTCGACTTCTACCGCAAGGGCGTCCACCCGGTGCCCGACGGCAAGGGCGTGGTCCCGGTCAGCCCGGGCGCCGGGGGGAGGAGCCCGGCGAAGGAGCCCGTCGGCGGAGGAGACGCGGACGGCGGCGGCGAGATCATCATCGGCTCGCAGCCCGGCTCACCGGCCCCCGGCCCCTCACCGACCCGTGGCCCGGGCCCGTCCCCCGACCCGTCACCGGAACCGAGCGATTCCCCCGCGCCGAGCCCCGACCCCTCACCGGACCCCCTCGCCCGACCCGAGTCCCGATCCCTCACCCGACCCGAGCCCCGACCCCTCGCCGGACCCAAGTCCCGATCCCTCACCCGACCCGAGCCCCGATCCGTCGCCGGACCCGAGCCCCTCTGCCTCCGACTGTCCGTCGCCCACGCCGTCCGAACCGGCCCCCGAGCCGTCCGCGCCGTCGCCCGGCCCGAGCGACGCTCCGGCCGCGGCGGACGGGACCTGCTCACCGTCCTGACGGGCTCAGCACTTCACCCAGGTCGTAGCTCACCGGCTCCTCCAGCTGCGCGTACGTGCAGCCGGCGGGCTCCCGGTCCGGCCGCCACCTGCGGAACTGCGCGGTGTGCCGGAAACGGTCGCCCTCCATGTGGTCGTAGGCCACCTCCACCACCCGCTCCGGACGCAGCGCCACCCACGACAGGTCCTTCTTGCCCGACCAGCGGCTCGGCGCCCCCGGCAGCCGGGCGCTCTCATGGGCGCTCTCCTCCGCCCAGGCCGCCCACGGATGCTTGTCCACCGGGTCCATCCGCAGCGGCTCCAGCTCCGCCACCAGCTCCTCGCGCCGCTTCATCGAGAACGCCGCGCAGACCCCCACGTGCTGGAGCCCCCCGGAGTCGTCGTACAGCCCGAGCAGCAGCGATCCGACGACCGGGCCGGTCTTGTGGAAGCGGTAGCCGGCGACGACGACGTCGGCGGTCCGCTCGTGCTTGATCTTGTACATGAGCCGGGCGTCCGGCCGGTACGGCAGGTCCGGCGGCTTGGCGACGACGCCGTCCAGTCCCGCGCCCTCGTAACGCTCGAACCACTCCTGCGCGACCTCGATGTCGGTGGTCGACGGCGCGAGGTGCACGGGCGGCCGGGCGTTCTTCAGGGCCTCGGTGAGCAACTGCTGCCGGGCGCTGAGCGGTGCGTCCAGCAGCGACTCGTCACCGAGCGCCAGCAGGTCGAAGGCGACGAAGCTCGCCGGTGTCCGTTCGGCGAGCATCCGCACCCGGGAGTCGGCGGGGTGGATGCGCTCGGTCAGCCTGTCGAAGTCCAGCCGCCCCTCGTGCGCGATGACGATCTCCCCGTCGACGACGCAGCGGTCCGGCAGATTGGCGAGCAGCTCCGCGACCAGCTCCGGGAAGTACCTGGTCAGCGGCTTGCCGGTACGGGAGCCGAGCACCAGCTCGTCGCCGTCGCGATGGACGATCGCCCGGAAGCCGTCCCACTTGGCCTCGTAGTGCATCCCCGGCGGGATCTTCTTCACGGACTTGGCCAGCATCGGCTTCACAGGCGGCATCACGGGTAGATCCATGGGTCGATTCTGCCCGATATGCGGCCTTGTCGCCCTCGGCCTACGGTGGCGCACATGGGTGCAGCGGTGGAACTGGAAGCAGGCGGACGGACCGTACGGGTGTCCAATCCGGACAAGATCTACTTCCCTGAGCGGGGCTTCACCAAGCTCGACGTGGCGCAGTACTACCTCGCCGTGGGGCCCGGCATCCTCCGCGCCCTGCGCGAGCGGCCCACGACGCTCGAACGCTATCCCGACGGCGTGGAGGGCGAGTCCTTCTTCCAGAAGCGCGTCCCCAAGTACCTCCCCGACTGGATCCCCACCGCGCACATCTCCTTCCCCAGCGGGCGGACCGCCGACGAGATGTGTCCCACCGAGGTCGCCGCCGTGATCTGGGCGGCCAACCTGGGCACCCTGCCCTTCCACCCCTGGCCGGTACGCAGGGATGCCGTCGACCACCCCGACGAGCTGCGCCTCGACCTCGACCCGCAGCCCGGCACCGACTTCAAGGACGCCGTGCGCGCGGCCCACGAACTGCGCGCCCTGCTCGACGAGTACGGACTGCGCGGCTGGCCCAAGACGTCCGGCGGCCGGGGCGTGCACGTCTACGTACCGATCGAGCCGCGCTGGGAGTTCACCGGCGTGCGGCGCGCCGCCATCGCGGCCGGCCGGGAGCTGGAGCGCCGGATGCCGGGACGGGTGACCACGGCCTGGTGGAAGGAGGAGCGCGGCGAGCGGATCTTCGTCGACTACAACCAGACCGCCCGCGACCGCACCATCGCCTCCGCCTACTCGGTACGGCCCCGCCCCCACGCCCCGGTCTCCGCGCCGCTGCGCTGGGAGGAGCTCGACGACGTGACACCGTTCGACTTCGACATCGCCACCATGCCCGGCCGCTTCGCCGAAGTCGGCGACGTGCACGCCGACATGGACGACCACGCCTTCTCGCTCGAGGGTCTGCTGGAGCTGTCGCGCCAGGACGAACGCGACCACGGCATGGGCGATCTTCCCTACCCGCCCGACTACCCGAAGATGCCGGGCGAGCCCAAGCGCGTCCAACCGAGCCGAGCGAAGAAGCCGGCCAACGGCTGAGCCGCCGGGGCGACTCCTGAGGGGTCCGGCCTCAGGACGCCCGCGGCCCCGGGGCCGCGAGGTAGTCGGCCAGTGACCTGCGCGGCCGCCAGCCCTGCGCCAGCGCGCGCGTCACGTCGAGGACGACCGTGCGGGCGAGCTGGTCCACCGCGTACCTGCTGAGCGCCGGCTCGCGGCGCCGGCGCCGGGCGACGGCCTCCGCCGCGACGGCCGCCACCCGGGCCGCCCCCGGTGGCACATGCACGATCCGGGCCGCGACCCCGTGGGCGCGCAGCACCGCCCGTACCGCAGCGTCCCTCGCGTACGGCCCCGGGTCGGCGATGTTGTACGCGCCGGGCGGCCAGCCGGCCGCGGCGAGGCACGCGTCGGCCAGGTTCTCGACCGCCGTGAGGCTCAGCCGTACGTCCGGGCCCGGCAGCAGCAGCGTTCCCGCCCTGGTGCGGGACAGCAGGCGCGGCAGGAGTTGCGTGTCACCGGGCCCGTACACGGCTCGCGGACGCAGCACCACCGCGCCGGCCGCCAGTGCGAGTGCGTCACCGGCGGCCTTGGTGCGCCCGTAGGCGTTGAGGTGCCCGGCCCGGGGATGGTCCTCCCGGACCAGGGCACGGCCGGCGCGCGGATCGTAGACGCTGGCGCTGCTCACCCAGACCACCGGCCGGCCGCCGGCCGCCTCCAGCAGCCGCCGGGTGCCCTCCACGTTGACCGCGTGCATCCGCGCCTCCGCGGGCGAACCGGGCGCCGGGTCGCCGACGGCTGCCGCGCAGTGCACGACCAGGTCGGTGACGGACAGGTCCGGGGCGCCCGACGCGGCGTCCCAGAACCGGAAGGCGCCCGTCGGCCCCGGCCGGCGTCCCAGGCACACCACCTCCGCGCCGGCCGCCGCCGCGGCCCGTGCGACATGGCCGCCGCAGAAGCCGGAGGCACCGGTCACGGCGACGCGGAGCCCGGCGGTCACCGCTGCCCCCGGCCCGCGGTGGCACGCAGCGTCAGCGTCCGCCAGCCGGGGAGGGCCGCGCGGCGGTCGGCCCGCGCCCGCACAACGGCCGGGCGGTACGGGGCCAGCGCCGCGAGCAGGTCCTCCAGCAGCGCCCCGGCGAGGCCCGCTCCGGGACAGGTGTGCGGCCCGGCACCGAAGACCAGACGGGCCACGCCCGGCGGCGCGGGGCGGAGCGCGTCCGGGCCGCTCGCGTGTGCGCCGACGGCGTGCCGGGCGACCAGCAGCAGCCGGTCACCGGAGCGCACCGGGCACCCGCCGGCCACGCCGTCAGCCGCCGCGACGCGGGGCAGCAGCGGAGAGGCGGCCGTGACGCGGAGCAGTTCACCGGCCAGGCTCCGGCGCAGCGTGTCGTCCGCGGCCTGTTCCCACAGGCCGGCGTCCGCGCACCAGGCGGCTGCCCGGGGGAGGGCCGCGACGGTCGTGTTCACCGCCGCGACGGCCACCATCGCGGACAGCGCCTCGTCGCCCCTGTTGTCCCCGTCGCCCAGCAGGTGCCGCAGCCGGGCCGTCGCCCGCGCGACGGCGGCCCGAGCGCCGGGGCGGGGCAGGCCGGGCAGCTCGCCCCGGACCGAGAGCGCGGCGACCTCCGCGGCGGCCGCGGCTACCGCCTGAGGAGCGGCGGCGGAGCCCAGCAGTGCGCGGACGACCGTGCCCGCCAGCTCCCGGGCGAGTGCGACGACGTCCACCGTGCCGCCGGCGGCGAGCGGTTCGAGGCGGTGTGCGATCAACGGCCGCCACAGCGCCCGCAGTTCGTCCACGCCCGCCGTTCCGAGGTCGCGTGCCAGAGTGCGCCGCAGCGCACGGTGGGCGTCGCCGTCCTGGTCGAACAGGACACCGGCGTCCCCTGTGTTCCCGGTGTTCAGGGTGCCTTTGGCCTTCCGCGCGCCGAGTGCCGACCGCGCCGCGCCGCCGGTGGTCCCCGGCGCCGTACGGTCCAGCGGCAGCCGGGTCAGCACCTCGCGGCAGGCGTCCGCTTCGTGGACGAGCACGGTGCGGCCGATCCGGCGCACCGGGCGGCCCCGGGTGGCGGCGAGCAGGGCGAACAGCAGCGGGTGGGCCCGCAGATACACCCGGCGGTCACGGCGCCGCGCCCGCGCGTGTCCGGTGCCGCGAGCCCGGGCACGGCCCGGCTCTCGGTGGGCCGGGCGCCCGCCGGCCGGCTGTGCGGCACCCGCTGCCCCCGCGCCCTTCGTGCGCGGGCCGTCCGGACCGCCGCCGGCGGTCACCGGACATACGGCGTCGCCGCTGCCGCCACCGCCGTGCCGGTCCGACGACGGAAGGGACGAACGCCCGGTCATGTCCGCACCCCCGCGCGTCCCGCCGTGCCCAGGCGCTCCGCCGCGAGGAGCGCCGTCGCCGCCCGGTCCGGCTTGCGTGAGCGGCCGGACAGCGGCACGTCCGCGAAGAGCAGCGCGTCCGGCCGGGCCGAGCCCATCCGCCGCAGCGGCCCGGCGAGCGCGGCCCGCAACCGGGCCTCGTCGTGGCCCGGCCGGGGCTGGACGACGGCGACCAGCCGTTCGTCGCCGTCGCCCGCCGGAACACCGACCAGCACGGCGAGTTCGACGCCCGGTACATGCAGCGACGGTTCGTACAGTCCCGGGTAGATGTTCTCGGCACGCCGCAGCACCATGTCCTTGCAGCGGCCCTCGAGCACGATCCGGCCCGAGGCGTCCAGATGCGCCCGGTCGCCGGTGCGCACCCACGGGTCGGGGTCCTGCCCGAGGTAGCGGTTCCTGGCCGCCGCGCCGGACAGCAGCAGCTGGCCGGCCTCCGTCCGCACCTCGACGCCCGGCAGCGGAGCACCGACGAGGTCCCCGGCCCCGTCGTACGCCGTCTTGTCGCGGGACTCGACCGCCGCGGCGGGGAACAGCTCGGTCAGCGCGTACACCCCCCACGCCTCCGCCGCGCCCGCCGCCCGTGTCCGGCCCAGCAGTTCGGCACTGGCCGGCGCGGAACCGGTCCACACCCTGCCCGTGAAGCGGGCCCCGGCGTTCAGGGCGTCCCGCAGCTGCGGCGGGGTCAGATACGTGCCCTGCGGGGACAGCCGGTGGAGCTGACGGGCCAGGATCTTCGGCGAGCGCGCGGGCAGCGCGACCGGCGCGCCCTGCGCGAGTGAGGGGACGAGCACGAAAAACGTGCCCCCGAGGACCGGTTCGCCCGGCCGGGCACGGAACAGCGCGGCGACCGTGCTCATGCCGGCGGCGAGGCCGGAGCGGCTGTGCACGACGGCTCGCGGCCGGGACGTCGTCCCGGACGTGAACACGATGACGGCGTCACCGTCGCCGTGGTCGAGGACGGGCAGGCGTGTGTCGGCCCTGCCGAGCGCCGGTGCGCAACCGGGCAGCCGGCGGCCGACCGTGGCCACCGGACCCAGCTCCTGAAGGGGCGGCAGGGCGAGCCGCGCCCGCGCCGCCAGCGGCCGGGCCCATCCGGCGACCGCCTGCGCGGCGGCGTCGGCCAGCACCAGCGAGGGCCGGACCGATGCCAGCCGGGCGCGCAGCACGTCGGGCCCGGCGCCGGGGTCGAGCACGGCGCCGCGCAGCCCGAGCCGCCACAGCGCGAGCAGGACGGCGAGCGCCCGGGGGCCGGGACGCACCGCGACACCGACGGTGTCACCGGGGCGCAGGCCGCGTGCGTACAGGGACGACGCGTACGCGTCCGCCAGTTCCGCGAGTTCGCCGCGGGTGGCCCGCACCCGTGTCCGCCCGGTGCGTGTCGCGCCGAGCACGGCGGGCCGCTCGGGCGCAGAGCGCAGTGAGTGGTCGAGGAGGTCGAGCATGATCAGCCGTCCACGGTAGGAAACGGGTGGGAAGCGGGGGAGCGGTGCGTCCGCGCAGGGCAGGGGGCGCGTCAGCGGGGGTCGTCCCCGCGTCCGTCGCTGCCCCGGTCGAGGTACCAGCGGGCGGTGCCCCGGATGCCGTACGCCCGGAGCCTGCGGGTGGAGTTCTCCACGACCATGGCCGGGCAGCGCACGATCCGGTCCGTCCGCCGCCGCACCCGGTTCAGGAACAGCCGGTCCGTCGGCGACGGGCGGCGCGGCATACCGCCGCAGGCCAGATACAGGTCCGCGGTGATCGCCATGTTGTTGCCGGCGTGCATCCGGTACGGCGCCAGATAGCCGTTCCTGCGCGCGTGCGCGGGCCGGAGCCGGCCGAACAGGGCGGCCAGCGACACCAGTACCGAGAACCCGGCCCGGCCGAGCGGACCGTGTTCGTCGCGCCGGGCGACGAGGCGCCCGCACACCATGGTCGGGCCGGGCCCGACGGTCATCGCGGCACGGGCGGCCCGCGTCCAGCCGGGCCGTGGCAGACAGTCGGCGTCCGTGCGGGCCAGCAGCGTCGCACCCCGCTCGATGGCGTACCGGAAGCCGGTGTCGACGGCGCAGCCCACCCCCTTCTCCGGCTCGTGGAGCACCTCCACGGGGAACGGCGCCCGTGACGCGAAGTCCCTGGCGACCGCGCCCGTGCCGTCCGACGAGCCGTTGTCGACCACCAGCAGGGTGAAGTCCCGGTCCCGCTGCGCCGCCAGCGCGCGCAGGGTGCCGGCCAGCCGCTCCTCCTCCTGGTACGCGGGCACGACCACCCACAGGCCGCCGTGTGCGCTCATGACTTCTCCCAGACCATCGTCATGATGCTGATCCCGCCGCCGAGGCCCACGAACAGCACCCGCTCGCCCGCCGCCAGCTCCCCGTACACCCGCTCCAGCTGCACACCGATGCTCGCGCTGGCGATGTTGCCTAGCTCGGGGACGGTGACGACGAGCTTGTCCGCGGGCGCCCCGGTCAGCTCGGCGAACCGCTCCAGATACGGCACGGTCACCTGGTGCACCAGCACCTTCGCGAAGCCGTCCCAGTCCAGGCCCGCCCGGTGCAGGGTCCGTTCGACGACCGAGGCGCCCACCTTCTCGAACACGCCGCGCAGTTCGCGGCCGTCGCCGCGGAAGTAGGTGTGCTCGTCGCCGCGCGGGTGGCGCGAGCCGCCGCCGGGGATGCCGCCGACCTCCCAGTGCTCGGAGTGCGTCTCGGTGTCCACGTCGAGAATGCCGCCACGCCCGACTTCCTCCAGGACCACGGCGGCGCCCGCGTCGCCGAACGTGTAGCCCGCGAAGCCCGCACGGAACTCGGCGAAGCCGCCCGGCGCCCGGCGTATCGCACGGGTCGGCGTCTCGCCCGTGACGACCAGCGCCCGCCGGGCCCGGCCGGCCAGGATGGTGCTGCGGGCGACGTCGATGCCGTTGACGAAGCTGTTGCAGGCGTTGGTGACGTCCAGGGCGTGCGCCCGGGAGCCGAGACCGGCCTGCACGATGTGCGCGGTGGCGGGCTCGACCATGTCGCGCGACGCGGAGGCGAACAGCAGCAGATCGATGTCGTGCGGATCGAGCGACGCCTCGGCCAGCGCACGGCGGCCGGCGCGCACCGCCAGCGTCGAGGCGTACTCGTCATGGGCCGCGACGCGCCGGGTCTCGATGCCGGTGGCCTGCGTGAGCAGCGTGTCGGGCAGGGACCTGTCGAAGTGCGCGGCCGCCTCCTGCTGGAGGCTGCGCGATGTCAGCACCGCGTCCGGCAACGCGCTGCCGACGCCGGTGATCCCGACCCGCCGACGCGGATCGCTCGAGTGTTTGAGCATGCGGCGATCGTCGCAGCGGCCCGACGGCGGGGCCTGAGTACATCTGCTCAATTCCGGCGTCCGGCGGCTGAGTAGCGGCACGGGTGGCGGAACACGGCTGCCCCGCCGTCCCGGACGGGAGGGCGGGGCAGCCGGCTCGTCGAGCCGAGGGCCTTTCGTTCCTTGGTCCTGCCGGGTCAGAGCTCCTTGATCCTGATGTCGCGGTAGGAGATCACGTCCGTCGTGCCGTGGACCTGGAGGCCGACGTAGCCGGTGGCGTACCGCCGTCCGTCCGTGCCGGGGTCGTCGGACCGCGGCGGCTCGAACACCTGGCCGCCCGTGTTGTCGAACTCGTTGATCAGCTTGCCGTTGCGGAAGACCGAGTAGTGCTGGCCCTCCACCCGGATCTCGTAGTCGTTCCAGGTGCCCTTCGGCGTGACCCCGGCGCCGGCGAGCCCGACGCGGTCGAAGCCGTAGATCGAGCCGGACTTGTACATGTCGCCGTCCGGGCGGTCCAGGATCTGCACCTCATGGCCGTACTTGATGGCGACCCACTCGGGGCGCGACTCCTCCGGGTTGTCGTGGACGTTCGGGAAGCGCACGAAGACACCGCCGTTGGCGTTGCCCGAGCCCGGGGCGTCGTCGCGCCACTGGAGCTTCAGCGAGAAGTCCCCGTACTGCCGCTGCGGGAACCACAGCATGCCCATGCCCGGCACGGTGGTGCTGCTGGTCATGGCGCCGTCCTCGGCCAGGGAGAACTTGCCGCCGCCGACGTGCTGCCACTGATTGAAGGTGTCCTCTGTGCCGTCGAAGATCTTGCGGTAGCCGTGGGTCTGTCCGGGCTTGCCGATACCGGACTCCCTGGCCGCGCGCATGATCTCCCGCTGCTCGCGGCTGTCGATGACGCCTTCCTCGACGAGCGTGTCGAGCACCTCGTCCACGTGCTTGAGGAACAGCGCGTGCGAGGACCAGTCCTTCTCGTCCTCGATCAGCTCGTTGATGGTGCAGCGGCTGCCGGTCATCCGGTTCGGGATGCCGGTGTCGACCGTGCCCACGATCACCGTCGTGCGCTCGTCGTACTCGGGGCAGTTGGGTGCCGGGACACCGCCGCCCTCGGCGACACTGAAGGAGACGCTCTTCGCCTCCGAGGTGTTGCCCGCCCTGTCCGTCGCCCGGTACAGGACCGTGTGGTAGCCGACCCGGTCGACGATCACCGGCTCGGTGTAGGCGAGGTACGGGCCGCCGTCCAGGGAGTACTCGATCCGCTCGACGCCGGAGCCTCCCGAGTCCACCGCGACGACGGTGACCGTGGCCCGCCCGATGTACGCGCCGTCGGAGTTCTGGTCGCCCGCGACGCCGACGGTGGTCTGCGGCGGCTCGTTGTCGTCGGCCGGCGGTTCGACGACCGTGAACTGCACCGACTTCTCGGCGGCCGTGTTGCCCGCCTTGTCGGTCGCCCGGTAGCGGACCGTGTGCGCACCCGTCTCGTGCACCATCACCGGCCCGGTGTACGGCCGCCAGGCACCGTCCCCGAGCGCGTACTCGACGGTGTTGACGCCCGAGCCCGTGTCGGAGGCGGTCACGGTGACCGTGGCCATCCCCAGGTACCGGCCTTCGGCGTCCTTCTCGCCGCTCACCGTGGCCGAGGTCTCCGGCGCGGTGGTGTCGTCGGTCGGCGGAGCGGCGACGGTGAAGTCCACCGACTTCGCCGCCTCGACGTTGCCCGCCTTGTCGTAGGCGCGGTAGCGGATCGTGTGCGAGCCGACCTGGTCGACGATGACGGGCGCCGTGTACGGCTGCCACGGGCCGTCCGCCCCGACCGCGTACTCGATCTTGTCGACGCCGGCCCCCTCGTCGGTCGCCGCGAGGGTGACGGCCGCCTGACCGATGTAGGCGCCGTCGGCGTTCTTGTCGCCGTCCACGCTGGCCGTCGTGACCGGCGCGGTGGTGTCCTCACTGCTGCCCGCCGTGACGGTCAGGATGCCCTGCATGGTGCCGTGGCCGGGGATGGTGCAGTGGTAGAAGTACCGGCCCTCGGTGAGGTTGACCTGTGCGGTGTGCCTGCCGCCCATGTCGTCGTTCGGGTTGGCCAGCAGGTTCAGCTGGACGTCGTTGTTGAACTCGACGTCCGAGACGGAGAACGTCAGCGTGTGCGGCATGCCGGTGGTGTTGCCGGTGGCCGCGCTGTTCTCGAAGACGATCGTCGCGGGGCCGGCGACCGCGGTGGCCGGGAAGGACAGGTACTTGTCGATCGGGTCACCGGCCGTCCAGGTGAGCACCTGTTCGGCGGCGGCCTCCTGGCTTTCGGCCGGCTTGCCGTACGCGGCCGCGGACGTCAGTCCGACGACCATCACCACGGCGGCCAGCAGGGCGGTCCACAGGCTCGTGGCCCGGTGTCTGAAGCTCACTGCGCCGCCTTCCTCGCGAGCTGGTCGGCGGCGGGGGTCGCCCCGCCGCCCTGGTAGGTCACGCGCCACAGCGCGGAGTTGGAGTCGGAGGTGAAGAATCCGCGCCCGTAGTCCAGGACGTACAGCGACCCGTCGGGTGCGAACTTCCAGTCCATGAGGTTGCGGATGCCGCCGGAGCCCACCGGGACGATCTTCTTGAGGGACTCGGCGTGCACGGGCAGGCCGCCCCTGCCGACGGTCCTCGGGTCTGTCAGCACCGCGTGGCGCGGCTGGTCGCCGTCGTAGAAGTCACCGACGAACCACTTGCCGTCCCAGTACTCGGGCCACTTGACCTCCGAGCCGCTCGACGCGTCGTAGCGGTAGACGGGGCCGTTCATGGTGGCCTGGCCGCCGCCCTTGAGCCACGGCAGCAGCAGCTTCTGCTCCTCCTGCTTGTAGCTGGGGATGCCGTTCTCGTCCCGCGGGTAGTCGACGCCACCGCCCTGCGGCGAGTACCAGATGGTGTTGGGCGTGACGGGCGGCAGGTTCACCAGACCGTCGTTGTTCGGCGACTCGTTCTTCGGGGCGTCGCAGTCGTACCAGCCGAGCGGCTGGGACGGGTCCGGCAGATTGCGGTCGCGGTAGGGCTGGTTGTTGCCCATGCAGTACGGCCACCCGTGGTTGCCGGCCTTGGTGATGGCGGCGAAGGTGTCGTACTTGGCCGGACCCCAGGTCGTCGAGGGGGCGCCTGCGTCCGGGCCGACCCAGCCGGCGTAGAGGATGTCCGTCTGCTTGTCGACGAAGATGCGTGCCGGGTTGCGCACCCCCATCACATAGATCTCGCCGCGGGTCTTGCCGCCGCCTTCCGCGGTCTCCTCACCCGTGAACAGATTCCCCTCGGGGAGGGTGTAGGTGCCGTCGTCCTCGGGATGGATCCGCAGGATCTTGCCGTTGAGGTTGTTGGTGTTCCCCGCGGTGCGGCGCGCGTCGGCGAAGGAGACGCCCTGGAAGTTCGGCTCCGGGTTGTTGCCCGAGTAACCGCCGCTGAAGCCGGACGAGTTGTTGTCGCCGGTCGCGATGTACAGATTGCCCTTCGAGTCCCAGGCCATGCCGCCGCCCGCGTGGCAGCAGCTGTGGATCTGCACCGGCCAGTGCAGCAGCACCTTCTCGCTCGCGAGATCCAGCCGGTTGGTGGCGAGGTCGAGCGTGAAGCGGGAGACCCGTCGCTCGGCCATGTGGGTGTCACGGTTGATCTCGGAGTGGGGCGTGTAGTGCAGATACACCCAGCCGTTGGTCATGAAGTCGGGGTCCAGCTCGATCCCGAGCAGCCCCTCCTCGTTCTTGACCAGCTCGTCGCCGCCGCCCTTGTTGCCGAAGACGGTCAGCGCACCGGCCTTGGTGACCTTCTTCGTCGCCGGGTCGTAGACGTGGACCTCGCCGTTGCCCTTGCCGATGTCGGGGTCGTTCCAGTCGCGGACGACCGGGACGCTCGAGTCGGCTCCGCCGCGACCGATGTAGAGCACCCGCCCGTCGGGGGCGACGACCAGGCCGTGCGGTTCGCCGATCTGGTCGTTCTGGCCGGGCTGATTGGGCTTGGTGACCCGCTCCGCCGTGTAGTTGGCGTCGATCGTGGCCTTGCAGTCGGCCTGCGAGAGACGGGACGTCCAGGCGAGCGCGCCGCGCAGATGCTCGCGGAAGTCGGTCTCGGCGAAGGTCTCGACCGTGCCGCCCATCCCGGTGTAGAAGGACCGGCCGCCGTCGTAGTCACGGCACCAGGAGACCGGGTGGTCCCAGCCGCCCGGCTTCGCCGCCGGGGTGTACGAGCTCTCCTTGAGCCGGGCCACGGTGTGCACCGTGCCCGAGGGGTTCTGTGCCCAGTTGAACCACTTGTCGGGCCGCTTCCACTCCAGCGGCAGCGACTTGGTGGCCGGATGTACCCGGTCCCCGACCTCGACGACTGCCCGCTGCGTGCTGCTGGGCGCCCCGGTCGGCCGGGCCCCGATCAGGCCGGTGAACCAGTCCGAGTACGGCTCGGTGCGCGCCGCGTCGTGGATGCCGACGAAGCCGCCGCCCGCCTCCAGGTACGACTCGAGACCGGCCTCCTGCGCGGGGTCGAGCACATCGCCGCCGCCGGTGAGGAACACGACCGCGTTGAACCGGCCGAGCCGTTTGGCGTCGGTGAAGACCGCCGGGTCGTCGGTGGCCTCCGTTCTGAACCGGCCCGCCACCGGCCCGGTCTCCCCGATCCTCTCGATCGCCGCGATACCGGCGTCGACGGTCGGGGACTCCGCGCCGGCGGACGCGTGGAACACCAGCACCCGCACATTCGCGCCGCCCGGCGGCGACGGAAGGGACAACGTTGTCGGCGGTGCCGGATGCGGTGCGGCGCCGGCGACGCCGCCCCCTGCGAGCAAGGAGGCGGTCAGGGCCCCGGCGCCGAGGGCCGCCGCCAGGGGGCGTTTCAGGGATCTTGTTCTTCCGGACCTGTGATGTGGTGCGCGCTGCATGTGGTCACCCATCCCTCTGTGGTCACAACAGCCGTTGAAGCTAGACCTCTTTTCGCGGTTCGCCAATAGGTATGACTGCAATCCGAACGAACTTTGTCCTGACTGTGGAGAAACAAGGACCGCCCGGCTACCGTGTGGGCCGTCCCCCGGGGTCAGTACGCCCCGTCAATCTCTGCCGACGATCGGAGAGTTCGACATGGACAGACGGAGCTTCAACCGGCGCCTCCTCGCGGGCGGCGCCGCCGCGGCGGCCACCGGAGTGACATCGTTGTCGGTCGCTTCCGCCTCCAATGCCGCCCCCGCCCCGGCGAAGGGCGCACCCAAGACTGCCCAAGCGGGCGGTCAGATACGCCACTTGCAGCTGTACGCCGAGAAACTGGCCGACGGGCAGATGGGATACGGCCTGGAGAAGGGCCGGGCGACCATTCCCGGTCCGTTGATCGAACTCGTCGAAGGCGACACGCTGCACATCGAGTTCGAGAACCTGATGGACGTCCCGGTCAGCCTGCACCCCCACGGCGTCGACTACGACATCGCCAACGACGGCACGAAGATGAGCCGCAGCCATGTCGAACCCGGCGCCACCCGCACCTACACCTGGCGCACCCACACCCCCGGCAGGCGCTCCGACGGCACCTGGCGGCCGGGCAGTGCGGGGTACTGGCACTACCACGACCACGTGGTGGGCACCGACCACGGCACCGGCGGCATCCGCAAGGGCCTGTACGGTCCGCTGGTGGTGCGCAGGAAGGACGACATCCTGCCCGACAAGCAGTTCACGATCGTCTTCAACGACATGACGATCAACAACCGGCCGGCCGCCGACCCGCCCGACTTCCTCGCCACGGTGGGCGACCGGGTCGAGATCATCATGATCACGCACGGCGAGTACTACCACACCTTCCACATGCACGGTCACCGCTGGGCCGACAACAGGACCGGCCTGCTCGCCGGCCCCGAGGACGTCAGCCGGGTGATCGACAACAAGATCACCGGCCCCGCCGACTCCTTCGGCTTCCAGGTGATCGCCGGTGAACACGTGGGCGCCGGCGCCTGGATGTACCACTGCCACGTCCAGAGCCACTCGGACATGGGCATGGCCGGCCTCTTCCTCGTCGCCAAACCGGACGGCACGATCCCCGGCTACGAACCGCACCATCCGACGGCCGCCGGCTCGGACGCCGGCTCGGAGGAGGGTGGTCACGCGCACTGAGGCTGGTGGGGCGGCGGCTGCCCGGAGGCAACCCGGGCCCGGTTTCCGGCATACGGCCCGCCCCGTGCGCCAGCCCAGGTACCCGTACGCTGCGTCAGCGTACGGGTACGCTCGGTGGACACGGCTCGTGACCGCGCGTGACGATGGGGGAGTTGCGGCACGGTACGTGGAGGTGGGCGGCATGGCGGCAGGCGACAGCGGCATCGCTGTGGGGGACAACGGGCGGACGGCGAACGGGACGGAGCCGGAGAGCTCCGACAGCCTCAAAACGTTCGGGGAGGTCGTCAAGGCGCTCCGCAGGAGGGCGCGGCTGACACAGGAGCAGTTCGCGCCGCAGGTCCGGTACTCGGTGCCGACGGTCGCGTCGATCGAGCAGGGGCGCCGCTTCCCGCCGATGGACTTCGTGGACCGGGCGGAAGAGGTACTCGACGCGTTCGGGGTGCTGAGGGGCGCGGCGAAACACCTGTCGCGGCGGCCGGGGATCGCGAGCTGGTTCCGCCAGTGGGCGCAGCTGGAGGCGGAGGCGGTCAACCTGTACACGTACGAGTGCCGGTTGGTCCCGGGCCTGTTGCAGACGGAGGCGTACGCGCGTGCGCTGTTCTCGGAGCGCCTTCCGCCGCTCGGTGACGAGCAGATCGAGGAACGGCTCACGGCGCGTACGGAGCGTCAGCGGCTGCTGCGGGAGCGCCCGAACACGGCGTTCAGCTTCATCGTCGAGGAGCATGTGCTCCGGCGTGGCGCGGAGGCGTGCGCGGAGCTGCTGCCCAGCGTCCTCGCGCTGGCGGAACTCCGGAACATCGAGGTCCAGGTCATGCCGCAGTCACGCGTCACGCACGCCGGGCTCGACGGGCCGATCCGCCTACTGGAGACACCGGACAACAAGTGGTTCGCGTACTGCGAGGGCCAGGAGAGCGGCCAGTTCATCTCGGAGCCCAAAGTGGTCAGCATGCTCCACATGCGGTATGCCAGGATGCGGTCACAGGCCCTCTCGTTGGAGGAATCCGGGGGCCTGTTGCGTCGGATGCGAGGAGCAGCATGAGCACCACACAACTGGCCTGGTTCAAGAGCAGCTACAGCGGGAGCTCTGGCGACGACTGCATCGAGGTGGCGACGACGCCCGGGACGGTCCACGTCCGGGACTCCAAGGTCGAGCGGAGCCCTCAGCTCGCCGTCTCGCCCGCCTCGTGGACGAGCTTCGTCTCGTACGCCACGGAGGCCTGACGACCCCGCAGGCGGGCGCCCCGGGAACGGTTTCTCGCCGGCTCCGGGGCGCCCGCCGTCGCCGGGGCCGGCCTAGGAGGCGGCGGCCAGGTCCCAGACCTCCCACGCGGTGTACGGATCGGCCTGGACGAACAGGCGCGAGCCGCGGGCGACGACCCGGCGGCGACCGACGGGCGATCCGTCGGGCCGGACGAGCGTGCTGTGCAGATACGGGGCGGCGGTGCGTTCGGCGGGCGTGCACAGCACGAGCCGGTCCTGCTCCTGGCCGTAGCCGCCGAAGAAGGCGACAGCGCCGCTGTGGACGGCGGTCGCCTTCGCCCCTGCGACCGGTGAGTCCCACACGCGTACCGAGCCGTCGGCGCGTACACGGACCAGCGGGAAGTCGGTGTAGTAGTACGCCCAGGCCTCTCCCCGGTGAACGTTCAGGGCGTAGCAGTCCGCCATGCATCCACCGGCGGTGGACGGCGGCAGTTCCCACAGCGGCTCGCCGGTGGACGACCAGCGGCGCAGACCGGCGTGGCCCAGCGCGTCGTCACCGAACACTCCCTCGTCGAAGTACCCCACCCACAGGTCGCCGCTCTCGTCGGCCAGCAGATGCTCGATGCCGTCACCGACGGCGAACGCCCAGGAGGTCCTGCCCAGCGTGTCGAAGATCTGGACGTGGTCGGCCCGGCCCCGGCGCCGGGCGTCCGCCACGACGAAACCCCCGTCGGGGAGGGCGTCCAGCAGCGGATGGCGTGCGGTCACGGCACTCAGGTGCGTCTCCTGGACTCGGCCGTCGTCGACGGTGACGACCATCGCGTCGTAAGGGGTCCCCTCCGAGCGGGAAGCGCCACTCAGCAGCCAGTGGGCGCGGCCGAAGGCGTCCACGGTGCTGTGCAGGACGTGCTGCTGGGCGTGGGCACGCGGCAGCCGGGCGTAGAGGGTCAGCGAAGTGGTGTGCGCAGGGGTGGGCATGCGGCGGTGCTCCTCGGCGGTGGCTGATGGACCTGGCGTACGGATCGGCCGGTCCGGCGGCGCGCGCCCCCGGGGCAGCGGCAGGCGGCTACGCGGCATGCGCCCTTCTGGTCGTCATGGGCACGGATCCTGCCGGACCCGCGGCGCCGTCGCAACGCGATTGCGCCAGGGGCGGGCGGAGATCACGTCCGCGTGGACGTTTCCCGGGCGATTGCAAGGGCAAGCGGCCGTCGGGGACACCCCGTCCCGGACCGGCACCCGGATGGCACCACAACGCGAAGCCGGTCCGCAGCCGGGCCGCTGCCGGAACCGACTCGCAGAAAGTGACACAGACATGACTGCGCAACAGGAGACCCTGGACGTCGAGGTGGAGATCGTCGACCCCGGCACCGCGATCCTGGTCGTCGGGGGCGAACTGGACGTGGACACCGCCACGCTTCTGCACCACCACATGGCCAACCAGTTCCTGCACGGCCGCCGACATCTGGTGCTCGACCTGTCGTCCCTGACGTTCATGGACTCGTCCGGGTTGAACGTCCTCATCAAGGGCGCCAGGGAGGCCCGGCAGTTGGCGGGCGACCTGCATCTGGTGGCGCCGACCCCCGCCGTGGGCCGGCTGCTGGAGATAACCGGACTGAATCTGACCACACCCCTGCACACGGACGTGGACGAGGCCCTGGCCCAGGTGCGCGGGGCCACGGGGCTCGTCCCCGTCGCGGGGGACGAGGACGACAGGCCGAGTGGGCGGTTGCCCACCTGACCGGGAACAGGGCCGGTGCCCGGCCCCCGTGGCCGGGCACCGCCGCCCTGCCCCGTCCGGTGACCGGTGGTCCGTCGCCCGGAGCCGTCGGCTCTACCGGGCGGGTCAGCCGACGCCCGCACGGGACCCGTGTGGGCCCCGCGCCGCGCCCCGGTCCGCGGCCGTGCCGCGGCCGGGACCTGCCTCGGCGCCGGCTGCCGCCGCAGCGCCCGCGTCCCCGTCCACCCCTGTGCACCGCAGGGTGAGAGCCAGTGTGTCGTCGGCGTGCAGGACCACTGTGTGCATGTCCGCCGCAAGCGCCCCCGGAATCTCCTCGATGGGGGATCTCGCATGCCTGGTGGCAGAGAAGATGAGACGGCGCTCGCCCTCCAAGGGGTCCCTGCGGCTCTCGGTGAGACCGTCCGTGTAGAGGACCACGAGGTCCCCCGGGTCGAGGTGGGTCTGAAGGACCTGTTCGCTCCCCGGCAGCGGGTAGCCCACGCCGCGGCCCCGGGCCTCCAGGAACTCGGCGCCGCCGTCGGCGCGTACGACCAGGGCGGGCGGGTGGCTTCCGTTGGCGACCAGCATCTCGCCCGTCGCGGGGTCGATCCGGGCGAGGAGGACCGAGGCCATCAGCTCGGGGTCGACACCGTTCAGCACGTCGCTGGCCCGCCCGACGACGGACTTCAACGGGCAGCCGTCCAGCGCCAGCGTCCGTACGGCATGCGTGACGTTCAGCGCGGAGCCCGTGCTGCGCACCCCGTGTCCCAGCGCATCGACGATCGTGATGTGGACGCTGCCGTCAGGCAGGACGAACCAGTCGTACAGGTCGCCGCCGGTCGGCGCGTCGGTGTCGGCGGGAGCGTAGTGCACGGCGAGTTCCAGCCCCGGCACCCGCAGCGGCGCGGGACGCAGCGCGTCCTCGAGCGCGCGCAACATCTGGCCGTGGGCACGGCGCAGTTGCTCGTCGCGTTCCTCGAGCTGGACATAGAGGGCGAGCACCCCGCTGTTCGTCTCGTCCAGCTCGTCCTTGAGCCGCTGATGGTCGGCGGAGAGGGCGTCGGAGGCGGCCAGGACGGCGGCGACCTCCTGCTCCGTCGGATCGTCGGCGTCGTCGGCCGCGGCCGGATCCTCGAACGCCGGCACGGCGAGCGGGACGTCCCACACCACCGCCCCGTCGTCCGACGCCGCCGCGGGAAGGGGGAGTCCCTGCGGCGGCCCCGCCTCGGCGGCGTGGTCCAGCCGCACGCTGAGCGTCCGTGGGCCGGACCGTCCGTCACAGGGCACGTACAGCGCCGTCAGGTGCACGGTACGGCCCAGGGCCAGCGACGGCCGTGCCACCGCTGCGGCCGACACGGCGAGCCTGGCGCGGGTCTCGACGGGCACGCCGTGAACCGCGGCCAGGCCACGCACAGCCCGGCGCAGACTGGCAAGGTCCGTCAGCGGGCCACTTCGCCACACACGCTCGGTCATCGCAGTCCTGTCAGGCTGAGGGCGGAGGCATCGTCCCGTGACCGGCGGTAGCGATGCGCGAGAGCTGCCGGCAGAAGCTCGGCGGGGAGACGGAGGAGGAACGGCGGAGGGTCGTGCGACCAGCGGGCCTCGATGCCGTCGGAGTGGAGGACGAGCACCTGGTTCGGCGCCACCGGAGCGGACCGCACCTGCGGTGTCGGCAGGTTCCACCCGACGACTCCCGGCCGGCCGTCCAACCGGCGCTGAGCCGCGTCCCGCGACAGCACGCAGAGCCGCACATTGCCGACCCCGCAGAACTCCGCGGCACCGGGCCGCAGCCGCAGCAGGCCGACAGCCGCGCCGCGTGTGTGCCGCAGCGCCCGGTGGAAGGCATTCATGATCTCGGGCAGCGGCTGGTCGCACACGCCCCGGAAGGTGCGCAGCGCGCCGCGTGCCGCACGGGCTGCCTCACTGCCGTGGCCGAGCCCGTCCACGACGACGGCCGTGCGTCCGACGTCCGTGTCGAACACCGCGCAGCCGTCCCCGCACTCCTGCTCGCCGTCGGCAGGCAGGCACACCGCGCCGGCCCCCGACGCCGGAGGGTCCTGGTCGGCGGCCGTGATCCGCGCCGCCACCACCGTGCCGCCGGGCACCTGGGTTCGGACGACGAAGACCGAGGCGACCCGTTTCACGGCCCCGAGTCCCGTACCGAGTGTGCCCGTTGTCGTGAATCCGTCGGCGAGGCAGCGCTCCAGCCGCTCCATGCCCGGCCCCCGGTCGACCGCGATGATTTCCAGTCCGGCGTCGAGGGCGAGCGGCTGCACGTAGACGATGCCGTCGGTCGCGTGCTTGTCGAGGTTGCTCGCCAACTCGCTCGCCACCGCGGCCGCCTTGTCGGGCAGCGCCCCGGTGAGGCCGCAGTGGACGGCGGCTTCACGGGCGCGCGTGGCGGCCAGGTGCACGGCACTGTAGTGGTCGATCGGTATCTGCGCGGTGGGCAGGCGCGCGTACTCGTAGCTGCTCAACGGCCGGCCCACCGCACCGCGCGCACCGTGGTGCCCTGCCCCGGAGACGAGTGCACCTCGAACTCGTGCATGAGGCGCTGTGCTCCACCCAGGCCGTGCCCGAGGCCCTCGCCCGTGGTGAAACCGTCGGTGAGGGCTCCGTCGAGGTCCGCGATGCCGGGCCCGTCGTCCCGTACGACGAGCCGCAGGCCGACGCCCGCGGTCCCGTAAACGCCCTCCAGCGACAGCACGCCGCCGCCGCCGTGGACGAAGGCGTTGCGGGCGAGTTCGCTGGCCGCGGTGACCACGCGGGTCTGGTCGACCAGGCTGAAACCCAGCTGCTGCGTGGCCGCCCGCACGGCGTGCCGGGCGGCCAGCAGGTCCTCCTCCGTGCGCACCGGGCATTCGGTGCGCACAGAGGTCGCCGCTCCCGTGCGGCCGGTCCCGGTCCCGGCCCGGCCGGCGCCACGCTGGACTCCGACGGCAGGCCGTCCGACGACGAGCCCGCCGCCGTAATGCCCGACGGTGAGCGGCCCTTGTGGCCGTCGTCCCTCGGCGCTCATCTCTACTGTGCCCCATCCGCGGTTCGCGGTGCAGAGGGCTCCTGTCGCACGGGCGTCCGGGACCAGCCGAGGGCGGCCATCCCCTGCTCGGCGTTGAGCGCCGTCTCCACACCTTTGAGTTCGATACCCAGTTCCACGAGAGTGACGGCCACCGGCGGACTCATCCCGGCGACGATGACGCGCGCACCGAGCAGCCGGGCCATGGTGCTCAGTTCCATCAGTGCGCGTGCCACGAACGAATCGATGATCTCCACCCGTGAGATGTCGATCAGCACGCCCCGCGCGCCATCGGTCGCGATCCGCTTGGTCAGCTCGTCGGCCAGCGCGACGGCCGACGCGTCGTCCAACTCGCTGAGCAGCCCGGTGACCAGGGTGTCCCCGAGTCGGAGGATCGGCAGGTTGATGGGTTCTCTCCCGTTCATCGGCCCTCCTGCACTTCGTCGGCCCATCCCGGGGCGACGCCCGGTTCCGACCGGAAGGCCTCCTGCTGGGTGAGGCGCATGGAGGTCTCGAGGGCGTCGGCGAGGGTCGCCCGGGTCAGGATGTCGGACAGGTCGATGCCGAGCTGCACGATCGTCTGCGCGATCGCCGGGCGGACCCCGCTGACGACGCATTCCGCGCCCATGAGGCGTACCGCCTTGACCGTCTGGATCAGGTGCTGGGCGACGGAGGTGTCCACGGTGGGGACACCGGTGATGTCGATGATCGCCACCAGTGTCCCGTTCTTCTGGATGGCTTCGAGCAGGTTCTCCATCACCACCTGGCTGCGGGCGGTGTCGAGGTTGCCGATCAGCGGAACCGCGAGAACGTGCCGCCACAGCCGGACCACCGGTGTGGAGGCCTCCAGCAGTTGCCGGCTCTGCCTGCGGATGATCTCCTCGCGGCCGAGGACGAACGTCTCGAAGCACAGGGCGCCCGCCGCGTCGAGCACGCGGTTCAGCGCCAGAACGGCGACGTACAGCTCGTCGGTGTCGAACGACTCCTGACGGACCGCCTCCAGCACGGCCTCCTTCAGCGCGAACACCGCCAGTGACGCCTCGGTGGGCGCCGCGCCGGCCCGCGCCCGGCGCATCGACATGTCCACCACCGCGTCGTGCAGCCCGGCGTGTTCGGTGGCCCGCACGAGGGGGACGTCACCGGCCAGACAGGCGCGGAAGGCTTCCACGAGCAGGTCCGCCTCCTCACGCCATTCACCTTCCACCAAGCTCTCCGAGCCGGTTCCGGTGCGCTCCTCCTGGAGCTGCACCCACCGGTCGGCGATCTCGGCGCCTCGTCGCGTCAGAACCTCGCTCAGACGTGCTCGTACGGCGGACTCGGGGGTACTCATGTTCGCCTCTCGCTGCGCTTCTACGTGGGTTGGCGACCGAATCCACGGCCCGTCCCAGATGGTAACGGCCCCGGTCGGAGCGGACGGACGGCCGGTGAAACGCCGGCGCGGAGCGCAACAGGCCCGGCGGGTCGGCCTCGGATGCTCGCCGACTGGCGAGAGGCCAGGGGCCGTTCAGGCGCTTCGCCGTAGCGGCGCGGGCCGGCGCGTGGCGGCCGGGTGGGCGGGCGCGGCCGCCACGTCGGCGGCCTCCAGCTCCTGCCGGGCGGCGGCAAGGGCCGCCTCTATGGTTCGCGCTCCCGTCGCCGCGCACAAGGCGCAGGCGGCGTCCAGCAGTTGCGTGTCTATCCGGCTCGAGCACTCCGCCTCGTGCAGTGCAACGAGCTCGCGGTACTCCTCGACGACGTTCCGCAGGATGGCCGGGTGCGGCATCAGCACGTTGCTCCTCCTCTGTCGGCGACCGGCCGAGATCGACTGGCCGGCATGATCCCGTTTGCCCGGCACGCGGGCTCGCATTCGTCCCGGAACTGCCGGGTGGCACGGGTCACGCCGTGGCGTCAGTCGGCGAGGCGGACGATGGCGTGGATCGTCTTGCCCTCCGCAGCGGAGGTGATGGTCACCTCTTCGCTCAGCCTGTGGACGAGAGGCCAACCGTGCCCGCCGGGGACCAGAGCATCCGGGGCGCGGAGCATGCGGGGGCGGACGGGGGAGCGGTCGGTGACGCTCAGACGCAGCGCGCCCTCGGTGACGGAGAGGGTCAGGGCGGTCACACCGCCGGCGTGCCGGAAGGCGTTCGTCGCGAGTTCGGAGGCGACGAGGAGCGCGTCGGTGACGACAACGATGTGCTCGGGGCCCGGCGGCATGGGGCAGAACTCGTCCTCCAGCAGGCGGCGGACCTCGTCGCGCGTCTCCGCTGCAGAGAGGGGAAACACGGTGCGGTCGCGGCCGCTCCGGACCGTCGTCATGCGTCCTCCAACTCGTCTTCCGTGGGCTCCGGCGCTGGTCCGTCTACCCGGGAAGCCTGGTCGCACACGCCCTCTTGCAGACCTGCTGGCGGGTGTCAAGAGGACGTGGGCAAGGCGCGTTCTCCGACGGCCCGCGCCCGAAACGCGCTCCCGGAGGCTGTTGATACGTCATTGAGCCGGTGTTTATCGGCCATCGGCAAGGTGGTCCGTATGCCGATCAACACCATCTTTCCCACCGCCGAGGACGAACTCTCCTGGCAGGAGGGCGCGTTGTGCGCCCAGGCGGGTCCCGAGTTCTTCTTCCCGGCGCCAGGGTCCTCCACCCGCGAGGCCAAGCAGCTCTGCGGAGCGTGCGAAGGCCGGGTGGCGTGCCTGGAGTACGCCCTGACCCACGACGAGAGGTTCGGCGTCTGGGGCGGCCTCTCGGAGAAGGAACGCCTCCGCCTCAGGCACGCCCCGCGCTGAGGCGGGGCAGTGGCGGACGGTCGGGAGCCGATGCGGAACGTCTCCCCGTACCCGCGCCGCGGGCCGGGAGCCGACGTCATGGTGCTGATGTCCAGACCCGGGTCGCCCTCGGGGCGCTGCGGCTCATCGTCCGCGCCCAACCGGACGGAGCCGGCGACGGCCGTCGGGGCGCCGGGCCGGCGCCCCGGCCGGCGTCACTGCGCCGCTGCGCGGGCCGCCATCCGGGCCTTGCGGGCGGCGAGCTTCTCGTCGAACTTGAGCGCCTCGGAGTCCAGGCCGTTCATGTACAGGCCGAGCTCGTCCTGCGCCTTCTGCCCCTCGGGCCCGAGCCCGTCGATGTCCATGACCTTCAGGAAGCGCAGCACCGGCTGCAGCACGTCGTCGTGGTGGATGCGCATGTTGTAGATCTCACCGATCGCCATCTGCGCGGCGGCACGCTCGAAGCCCGGCATGCCGTGCCCCGGCATCCGGAAGTTGACGACGACGTCCCGCACGGCCTGCATCGTCAGGTCGGGGGCGATCTCGAAGGCCGCGCCCAGCAGGTTGCGGTAGAAGACCATGTGCAGGTTCTCGTCGGTGGCGATACGCGCCAGCATCCGGTCGCACACGGGGTCACCCGACTGGTGGCCGGTGTTGCGGTGCGACACGCGCGTCGCGAGCTCCTGGAAGGCCACGTACGCCACCGAGTGCAGCATCGAGTGGCGGTTGTCGGACTCGAAGCCCTCCGCCATGTGGGCCATCCGGAACTGCTCCAGCTTGTCCGGGTCGACGGCGCGCGACGTCAGCAGGTAGTCGCGCATCACGATGCCGTGCCGGCCCTCCTCGGCGGTCCAGCGGTGCACCCAGGTGCCCCAGGCGCCGTCGCGGCCGAAGAGGGACGCGATCTCGTGGTGGTAGCTCGGGAGGTTGTCCTCCGTGAGCAGGTTCACCACCAGCGCGATCTTGCCGATGTCGGTCACCTTGGACTGGCCGGGCTCCCAGGCCTCGCCGTCGTCGAAGATTCCGGGGAAGTTGCGGCCGTCGGAGAAGGGAACGTACTCGTGCGGCATCCAGTCCTTGGCGACCTTCAGATGGCGGTTGAGTTCCTTCTCCACCACCTCTTCCAGCGCGTACAGCAGCCGGGCGTCTGTCCACGCTTCCGAACTGCCGAGGTGGGGAGAGGTGATCGTCACGGGGGCTCCTGGGGGACGGGAGAGTTACCTACGTAGTCGTAGGTTACGAAACCGTAGGTTAAACGCGTCATAAGGTCCGGGCCAAGCCCGGATCCCCGATGTCCGGTTACGTAGGGTTATGGGGCCTGCTCCCGCAGGGTGCGGCGAGAGGCATGTCACGCATCCGGCCCTACCCCCCGGCCCCGGGAACCCGCCGCCCCGGGGCCCGGGAATCCGCCGGCCCGGGCCCGGGAACGTGGAAACCCCGCCCGCTCCCGCCCCCGGCCGTCATTCCGCCGGGAACGCCTCCTCCCGCAACTCCTCCCGCGAGGCGTCCCGCAGCTCGCCGTCCAGCAGCAGCCACCGGGTGATACCGATCGAATCCAGGAACACCGGGTCGTGGCTCGCGACGATCAGCGCCCCCTCGTACGACTCCAGCGCCGCCGTCAGGCTGCGCACGCTCGCCATGTCGAGGTTGTTCGTCGGCTCGTCCAGCATGAGCAGCTTCGGGGCCGGCTCGGCCAGCAGCAGGGCCGCGAGCGCCGCGCGGAACCGCTCGCCACCCGAGAGCGTCCCGGCCGGCTGGTCGGCGAGCGCGCCCCGGAACAGGAAGCGCGCCAGCCGCGCCCTGATCCGGTTGTTCGTGGCGTCGGGCGCGAACCGGGCCACGTTCTCCACCACGCTCAGCTCGTCGTCGAGCAGATCCAGGCGCTGCGGCAGGAAACGGAGCGGGACCTCGGCCACCGCCTCGCCCGCCACCGGCTCCAGCTCGCCCGCGATGGTGCGCAGCAGCGTCGTCTTGCCCGCGCCGTTGCGTCCCACGAGCGCGATCCGCTCCGGCCCGCGCACCTCGAACCCGCCCTTCACCTCGGCGCCGTACCGCAGCCGCAGGTCCTGCAGGCGCAGTACCTCGCGCCCGGGGTGCACCTGGGTGCTGGGCAGTTCGATACGGATCTCGTCGTCGTCGCGCACCGCCTCCACGGCCTCGTCGAGACGCTCCTTCGCCCCGGCGAGTTTCTCCGCGTGCATGATGCGGTGTTTGCCGGCCGACTCCTGGGCCGCGCGCTTGCGCGCGTTCATCACGATCTTGGGCTCCCGCTTGGTGTCGTACATCTTCTGGCCGTACCGCTTGCGGCGGGCCAGCTTGACCCGTGCGTCGGCGAGTTCGCGCTTCTGGCGCTGCACGTCGGCCTCCGCGACCCGCACCATCCGCTCCGCCGCCAGCTGTTCGACGGCGAGCGCCTGCTCGTACGCCGTGTAGTTGCCGCCGTACCAGCTGACCTCGCCGTCCCGCAGATCGGCGATCTGGTCGACCAGTTCGAGCAGCCGGCGGTCGTGGCTGACCACGACCAGGACTCCGGACCAGCGCGCCACCGCGTCGTACAGGCGCCGGCGGGCGAACAGGTCGAGGTTGTTCGTCGGTTCGTCGAGCAGCAGCACATCGGGCCGCGCCAGCAGCAGTGCGGCCAGCCGCAGCAGGACGCCCTCGCCGCCGGAGACCTCGCCGAGGGTGCGGTCGAGGCCGATGTGCCCGAGGCCCAGCTCGTCCAGCGTGGCCCGGGCGCGTTCCTCGACGTCCCAGTCGTCGCCGACCGCGGTGAAGTGCTCCTCGGAGGGGTCACCCGCCTCGATGGCGTGCAGCGCGGCGCGGGTGCGCGCGATGCCGAGGACCTGGTCGACCCGCAGGCCGGTGTCCAGGACGACGTTCTGCGGCAGGTGGCCGACCTCGCCGAGGGTGCGGACCGCTCCGCCCGAGGGTGCGACGGCACCGGCGATCAGTTTCAACAGGGTTGACTTCCCTGACCCGTTGAGACCGATGAGGCCGGTCGTGCCGGGCCCGATCGTGAGATCGAAGCCGTCGAACACGACGGTGCCGTCGGGCCAGGAGAAGTCGAGCGCGGAGCAGGTGACGAAGGTGGGGGAAGTAGACACAGGGCCTCCCGGTTGCTTGGTGCGGAACGGGCAACAGGTGGAGACACCGGGGGCGGGGCGACGGACGCCCAGGAGGAAGGTCCTGGTCGCGGAGTGGACGGCATGAGTCGTCGAGGTCGCACACGCGGGGCACGGGCCGAAGGCCGTACCGCAGGGTGTCTCAAGACCTCAGACGAGCAACGTCCTACTCCGATCGACGACAACAGAACCGTCGTGAACGGTAGAAGGCCGCCGAGCCGCAGTCAACGGGATTTAGAACTCCTGACGAAATGATCTTCGAGGTGGTTGGATCACTCCGGGACTGATGATCCGGGGGTGCGGGGTGGCCCGGCCGAAGCCGTGGGCAGTCGATGACGAGTTGTGGGCGGTGATCGAGCCGCTGTTGCCCAAGGTCGAGCGTCGAACCCGGCATCCGGGACGCAAGCGGCATCCGGACCGGCTCGTGTTCCAGGGCATCCTGTTCGTCCTGCACACCGGGATCGCCTGGGAACACCTTCCGCAGGAACTCGGCTTCGGCTCCGGCATGACCTGCTGGCGCCGGCTGGCCGAGTGGACCGAGGCCGATGTGTGGCCGCGACTGCACGAGGCCTTCCTCGCCAAGATCCGCGGCGCAAACGCCCTGGACTTCTCCCGGGCGGCGGTCGACGGCTCCCACATCCGGGCGTTAAAGGGGGCTCCAAGACCGGACGAAGCCCCGTCGACCGGGGCAGGGCGGGCAGCAAGCATCACCTGATCACCGACGCCACCGGCATCCCGCTCGCCGCCACCCTGACCGGCGGCAACCGCAACGACGTCACCCAGCTGATCCCACTCCTTCAGGCCGTGCCGTCCGTGCGGGGCAAGCGTGGCCGGCCCCGGCGCCGCCCGGACGTAGTACTGGCCGACCGCGGCTACGACCACGACTAGTACCGCCGTCTCGTCTGGGACCTCGGCGTGAAGCCGTTGATCGCCCCGAGGCACCGAGCACGGCCCCGGGCTCGGTACCCAACGTTGGGTCGTGGAACGCGCCTTCGCCCACCTGCACTGGTTCCGTCGCCTGCGCATCCGCTGGGAGATACGCGACGACATCCACGAAGCCTTCCTCACTCTCGGATGCACACTCATCTGCTGGCGGCGCCTGGCCGCAGTTCAGCGCCGCCACTCATAGGCACCCGGTGAAGACTCCAGCACTTCGCTCGGCCACTCCTGCAGCACCTGCCTGAGTAGCTTCCGCTGCTCGCCGATCCAGCCCTCTTCAAGACTCATGGGAAGGAACACGGAGACGCACGAACTGCCCAGATCTTCTACACGGACAGCGACAGTCTCATGCTCCTCGTTGTACGGCTGGATCTTGATCTCGGGGCTGTGGTCGTCATCCCTCCAACAGATGTCCTGACCGGCGGCAAGCAGGTCCAGAGCACGGGACCACTCCTCCAGGTCGGAAGGGAACAGGGACATGGCCAGCCGACCGCCGACGAAGCTGCTGGTCACAATGACCTCTGCGTCGAGCTGGTCGTGACATTGCAGCACGCCCGGCGACCTACGCCCCAGCACACGCACCCGGAAGCTGTTGTCACCATCCGAGAGGCTGATCAGTTCCACCCTGCACCCTCTGCCCTGCCCGCTCACATCTGTCAGAGCTCAGGGTCTCTGAACCAGATCAACGGGCACAAGCAGGTTGTCCCCGCCTCATTCCGTAAGGGGTTCTCAGTGCCACGGGACCCGCCCGCCCGATCACGATGATGCCGGAAACCCGCCAGCCCGGTGGCGACCAGCCCTGATTGAGTGCTCGCCATGACGAACCTCCGCGATCTCGCCGACCACTTCCGTGCCCTGCACACCCGGGACCGCCCGCTGGTCCTCCCCAACGCCTGGGACACCGCGAGCGCCCGGATCATCGCCGAGGCCGGCGCGCCGGCGATCGCCACCACGAGCGCCGGCGTCGCCTGGGACCTGGGCGCGGCGGACGGCGAGCGCCTCGGCCGCACCGCGGCGCTCGAACAGGCGGCCCGCATCGCCGCCGCCGTGGACGTGCCCGTCAGCGCGGACATCGAGGGCGGTTACGCGAAGGACGCCGACGGCGTCGTGGCCACCGTCCGCCAGGTCCTCGACGCGGGGATCGTCGGCGTCAACATCGAGGACGGCCCCCGTTCCGCCGCCGAACACGCGCGGCGTGTCGCGGCGGCGCGCAGGGCCGCCGACGCCGCGGGCGTGCCGCTCTTCGTCAACGCCCGCGTCGACGTGTACCTGGCAGGCATCGGCGCCGCGTCCGACCGGCTGGAGGAGACGCTGAAGCGGGCCGCCGCCTGCGTCGCGGCCGGCGCCGACGGCATCTTCGTACCGGGCGTGACACAGCCGGCCACCGTGGCGGCGCTGGCGCAGGGGATCGGCGCCCCGCTAAGCGTGATGGCGGGCCCCGGCGCGCCCGCCGTGGCGGAGCTGGGGCGGCTCGGCGCGGCACGCGTCAGCGTCGGCCCCGCGATCGCACAGGCCGCGCACGCGCTCGTACGGTCGGCGGCACGGGAACTCCTCGACGAGGGCACGTACGGCTCCCTGGCGGGCGGATACGACTACGGGGAGCTCGACGCGCTGCTGGGCGGGTGACGCGGCCGGGGCGGGACCGGCCGACCGGTGGGCAGAAGAGTAAGTCGGTACAGCTCCTCGAGTGTGCGGGCCCGGTATCACTGCTTGCTGAGATCTTGGGGGGTCTTGTGCAGAGGAAGACCGACCGCTGTGACCGCTGTACTGGTATGCCTGGTGGGTTGGCGCAGCCTTGACCAGCTGCGTCAATGAGGCTTTTGCATCATCGGTCCGAGCCGGCCAGATGCAGGTCCTCGGTGAGCCCGTGGACGGTATCGGTCCTGGGGTTTCTGGCGCCGGTGAAGACGACGTCGCCGAAGTGCAGGCCGGGGGTGCGGCTGGTAGGGCGGCAGCAGGGCCGAGGCGTGCGCGTTGCGTGGGCGGCGCAGCCGGGCCCCTGCCGGGGCCCGGTCGGGCGGGAGCGGGTGCATTTAGGACGGCAGCGACCCGGACAGCGCACCAATGGATGCCGTACCCACGCCGGTACGAACCAATGGGAGGGAGGCGGCGGCGTCCGTCGTCGAGTTCGGTGCGGGAAGGGGAACGGTGGACCTCAGGATTCTCCCGCTCGCCGTCACCATGATGGTGGGCCCACAGATCATGGCCGCCATCATTTTCGTCACCACCCCGCGAGCGGTGCGCGTGTCCCTGGCGTACCTTCTCGGCCTGGCGGTCGCCACGACGGCGGGGATCGCAGTCACGCGGGGCATCTTCGCCCTCTTCGGCCACGCGGGCTCGGCGAGCATGCCATCCGACAAGGGATCGGCGGTAACCATCGTCCAGTTCGTACTGGTCGGCCTGCTGCTGATCACCGCGGTGAAGACATACGTGAAGCGCGAGACGGCCGAGCCGCCGAAATGGCTCGGAACGCTGATGGACGTGGGTCCGAGAAGGGCCTTCTGGATCGCTCTGGTCGTGATCCTGCTGATGCCGTCCGACATTGCGGTCATGCTGACCGTCGGTGCACACATGGAGCAGCACGATGTGGGCCTGGGTGCGGCACTGCCCTTCATCGGAGCCACCATTCTGATCGCGGCGCTGCCGCTCCTGCTGTATCTGCTGTTCGGCAAGCGCGCTCAGCGGAGGATGCCTCGGCTGCGGCAGTGGGTGAACTCCCACAGTTGGCTGGTCAACATCGCTGCCTGCCTGATCTTCATCGCACTCATCCTCAGCGAATGAGCCGCCGTTTGACGATCTGCACCAGACGGCGCCGAAGGCGGCAGGGCTGCCGTAGTAGTGGCGGCGATCGGCCTCGAAGTCGGTGGTGACGGCGTAGTCGACCGTCGGGCAGGTGGGGGATGGCAGACCCTGGGCACATGCTCAGCAGGGTGCCGCGCAGGCGGTCGACCACGCGGGTGCGGTCCTCCACCAGGTCGGCCCGGCGTCCGGTCAGCAGCTCGATGGCGGCGTCGTCGCCGGGGCGGATGGGTCGCAGGTCGCGGCGCATCCTGGCCTGGTCGGCGATGACGTAGGCGTCGCGGGCGTCGGTCCTGCCCTCGCCGCGGTAGCCGTCGGAGGCCCGGTTGACCAGGCGGGCGGGCATGTAGAGGGCCTCCTGGCCGTGGCCCACGAGGAGGGCCGGCAGCAGCGCGGGCTCTCCGCCGGTGCGGGAGGTAGCGCCGCTGGACCCCCGTGCGGTCCACGTGCAGGATCGCGTCCTTGACGTCGCGCAGGTCGTGCTCGGGTGGCCGATACATCAATCATCTGCCAACCAGAAAATCGGCGCTTGACCTTGTGGCTACTGTAAGGACGAAGATAGTGCCATGCTTTCCATCAGCGAATTCGGCGAAATGTGCCATCTATCACCGCAGACGCTGCGGTTCTACCACTCCGAGGGTTTGCTCGTCCCGGCCGACGTCAATGGACGGACCGGATACCGTTCGTACACATTTGAGCAGGTCGAGCAGGCCATGTTGATCACAGTGCTGCGCGGCACGGGGATGAGCGTCAAGGCTGTCCGGCGCGCTCTCGACGAACCGGACACGACACCTGCCCTGTTGCAGCAGCACACTACTGAGGTGCGGCGCCAGCGGCAGGCCCAGGACGAGGCGATCAGCGACGCGTGTGAGCTGGTCAACTCGTGGCCAGAGGTGCGCCTGCGCCACGTACCCGAGATGACCGTCGTCTCGAAGCTAGTGCCCGGCCTGTCGGCCGGGCGCAACCAGTACGACTGGGACCACGATGTCGCCCTCGCCGCCACCACCATTCAAGACGTGGTCAAGACCGTGGAGTCGCGCGGAGCTGTTGTGTCGGGGACGCCTTGGCGAGCCTTTGCCATCGAGACCCCGGGGCAAAAGAGGCAGATCCACACCGACGAGGGGCCGCACTGGCTGGTGAAGATCCCCATCACGGCGGATGAGAAAGCAGTCGCAGCTCTGCCCGGCGACGTGGAGGTGCAGACCTTCGAGGCCCGGGACGAACTGTCGATATTCATCCCGGGCAAGAGCTCGATAGTCAAGTACTGCACTGCGCTCTCGCGCCTGGTCACGCATCCCCTCGATGGCGCCTTCGTCAACCACGCCTGCATGCGCCAACTGCTGCACGACGACGGCGTCGAAACCGCCGCGCCGATTTGCAAGCTCCACGAGACCGACATGGTCAGCTGACTGACGAACGGCGTTCCCCTGCCCGAGGTGTTGGAGAGCGCGGCAGCTCCAGGCTGACCCGGTCGGCACGCGTGGGCTGGCCGGGCACGAAGTCGCTGTGCCCGCTGGTGGCCGTGGGTCGATGTCCTGGCCCGGGACGCAGCCGAGCACCGCGATGGTGCGCTGCGTCGGGAGCGGTAGGTGCGCCAGGTCCTCGTCGGTGAGCAGCACGCCCCCAGGCCCGCGACGACTGCGGACCAGCGCCATTCAGTACGAGTCGCTGCTGGCCATCGCCCGGTTCCGCGCCATCCAGTTCGCATCCGCAACGCAGCAGCCGTCCAGGAGGGTGTTCGGCGGCAACACCGACGCCCGCGGAAACCACGCCAACCGGATATTGTCCCGTACCGGTGAGGCTGGCCACGCTCCGTTCATTTTTTCGGGCACGGATGCCAGTGTCCCCGCATCGGGTCGGCGCCAGCAGACGCCGGATGTCGCCCCACGCCGTGGTCAGACCACCGTCGACCAGGATGACCGTCGGGGCCGCCGTGCCAAGGGACTGAGCAAGCGCCGCGTCGTCGCACGGCAGCCCGATGTCGTCCTCGCCGGCAAGGATGTCAACCCCGAGGAACAGCAGCAGTCTGGGCAGGCCGAGACGTCCGGCCGCCCGAGCGGCGGCGATGCTGGCCAGCAGGATGACTCCGCCGATGAAGGCCGGTGACGGTCTTGCGGGTGATCGTGAAGTGCTCCAGGTGCGTCTCGGCCTCCCGCAACCGGGCCTGCAGGCCGTCGATCTGTGCGCGGAGCTCGTCGGCCAGGGCCCGGGCGGCGTCTTGTTGGAGATCCAGGGCATCGAGCAGAGGCCGGATGTTCACGCTGCCGCCGCCTGCGCCACGCGCCAGGTGGGGGCGTTCGCGCCGGTGAGGCGTCGGGTCATGACGTGAGTCATCGCCCAGTGGACACGGGAGGCGGAGGGGCAGTGCTCGTAGTCACGGACCAGGCGCCGGTGCAGTATCAGGATCCCGTAGGTCTGCTCGACCCTCCACCGCTTCGGCTGCGGCACGAACCCCTTGTCCTGCGGGTCGCGTGCGACGATCTCGACGTCAATTCCCGGGCCGGCGCCGTGTTCGACGACCCGGTTCTTGAAGCCCTGGTCGACCAGGGCTTTGCGGACGGTTCCGCCGGTGTGCTCGGCGACCTGGTCCAGCAAGATGATGCCCGCGGCGTTGTCGTGGGTGTTCGCGGCGAGGACGACGACCGCGACGACCAGGCCGAGGACGTCCACGGCCAGGCCGCGTTTGCGGCCGGGCACCCGCTTGGCAGGATCGTGGCCGGTCGTGGAGGCGGGGACCCCGGCGGCCGCATGGACACTCTGGGTGTCCAGCACTACCAGGGCCGGGTTAATCGGCGGGCACGTTCACGGACCTGGCAGCGCAGGAGTTCATGGATGACCTGGTCGGTTCCGTCGTCCCGCCAGGCGGCGAAGTAGTAGTAGGTCGCGCTCTTCGGCAGGTCGTGCGGGAGGTAGGCCCACTGGCAGCCGGTCCGCCCCTGGTAGAGGATCGCGTTCACGATTTCCCGCATGTCGTAGGCGCCCTGATGGCCGCTGACCGAGCGGTGCCGGTCCCTCCACGCGGTGATCACCGGCTCGATCAACGACCACTGCTCGTCGGATAAGTCACTCGGATACGGCTTGCGTTCACTCACCCGATCACATCACCAGATCAGCTACCGCGGACCGGTAGATTCCGCCCCGCCGCCACACCATCAGGCGACAGCACATCCACTCAAAGACTCACGAACCCCTCACTCACAACGGCCCTTTGCCGGAGCCGCTCCGCCACGACGAACACACCTCCTGCGGAAACTCACAGCTGCTGCGGTCGACATGGCCACCGGCCGAGCGGGCAACGCCACCGCTTTGGTCGTCGACCTCGCGTAGGGCCCAGCGGACGGCCGCCCGCGGCAACCCGCGGGGCGGCCGGCGACCTGCTGGGCAAGGATGTGAAGAACCGCGGCCTGATCCGCGCCTCGGCCGCGGTATCCCGCTGCAACTCGCCTGGCAGCGGCACCGGCCGGAGGCTGACGCAACGTCAGCCTCCGGAGACCGTCGGCCGCTCGTGGGTTGCCGGGGCCTTCGACGGTTTACCACGGCCGTTCCCCTGCCCCGGGCGGAACGGGCCCGGCCGTCAGGCACATGCGCTGCGACGAAACGGACTCGATGTGTCCCTGTCAATAATATTGAAAAGCCATGTGACATGTGCCATTTTACAACGCAACCCGTCGCGGACGGGACCCCCTACTCCCATCCCCAGGAGTGAATCTTGCGCGCCATGGCCGTCGCCACCGCCCTGCTCGTAGCCGCCGTCGCGGCCTCCCCCGCCCAGGCCTCCCAGGCCGATCCCAAGCCGGACCACGTCTTCGCGGACCCGGGCCAGCGCCCGGCCCACGGCAATGTCAAAGGCGCCCCCGGCGCGGCCGGGACCACCGGCGGCAAGCTGGAATCGCGCATCCTGCCAATCGTCCACAACTGCAGCCCGACGCTGCGGATCCGGGCCCAGGAGATGACCGCCGCCCAGCTGACGGCGACCTGCGCGAGCCTGGCCAACCAGGACGCCTACTTCCACAGCGTGGTCAAGGACTCGGGGCCGGTCGCGAACGACTACAACACCACCCTGGAGGTCGATGTCTTCAACTCGAGCGCCGACTACAAGGCCTACGCGAGGAAGATCTACGGCATCGACACCAACAACGGCGGCATGTACCTGGAGGGAGACCCCGCCAAGACGGGCAACCAGCCGCGGTTCATATGTTACGAGCGCACCGACGTGAGCCCCGGCTGGCAGATCTGGAACCTCAACCACGAGTACACCCACTACCTCGACGGCCGCTTCGACCTGTACGGCGACTTCAACGCCAGCCAGACCACCCCCACCGTGTGGTGGGGCGAGGGCATCGCGGAGTACATCTCCTACTCCTATCGCGGCGTCACCTACGCCAGCGCGGTGGCCGAGGCCGGCAAGCACACGTACTCCCTGCGCACGCTGTTCGACACCACCTACGCCAACAGCGACGTCAACCGCACCTACAACTGGGGTTACCTCGCCGCCCGCTACATGGTCGAAAAGCGACCGGCCGACGTCGCCACCGTGCTCGGCCACTACCGCGCCGGAAACTGGACCGCCGCGCGTGCCTTCCTCACCTCGCTGGACTACGAGAGCGACTGGAACGCCTGGTTGACGGCCGTGGCGGCCGGCGCCTGACACGTACGCCTGCTACGGCCGGACTTCCCCGCACAGGCACCGAAGGAATACTGAAACGACGAAGATCCCGACCGATCAAGAAGATCGGTCGGGATCTCGTGGACGACCGGCTGTGCCTGCAGGGCATAGCCGGCTGACCAGGGTCCGCGTGCGGGTCTGTCAAACGAACGGCCCTGTCTCACATTCGGTGGTGACGGAGCGTGCTGGTTCGTCGTTGACGTGACGTGCGGAATGTCAACGAGCTTGTAGATGTGGTGTTTTCGGGTCTGTCCCCGCTGGTCATCGCAGATGTGGTCGACGAAGGTGAGCGGATCGTGGTGCGGGCACGGACTCCGGGGGACACTGCGGTCTGCCCGGTGTGCGGGGCCCCGTCGGAACGCGTGCACGGCTATCACTGGCGGACAGTCGCGGACCTGCCGGTCGATGAACGACGGGTGGTGGTCCGTGTGCGAGTGCGGCGTCTGGTGTGTCCCACGCGTGGCTGCCGCCACACCTTCCGCGAACAGGTGCCCGGTGTCCTGGACCGGTACCAGCGACGCACCGCTCGTCTGACCAAGCAGGTAAAGGCCGTGGTCAAGGAGTTAGCGGGCCGGGCGGGGGCACGTCTGCTGGCGATACTCACCGTGGGCCTGTCGCGTCACACTGCCCTGCGCACCCTGCTGCGCATCCCGCTGCCCACCCGGCGGGTGCCCCGCGTGATCGGCGTCGACGACTTTGCCCTGCGCCGGCGTCACCGCTATGCCACCGTGATCATCGATGCCGAGACCCATGAGCGGATCGACGTGCTGCCCAGCCGCACGGCCGACACCCTGGAGGCGTGGCTGCGCGAGCACCCGGGCATCGAGATCGTGTGCCGTGACGGCTCAGCGACCTATGCTGAGGCGATCCGGCGCGCGCTGCCTGACGCGGTACAGGTCGCGGACCGGTGGCATGTGTGGCACAACCTGTGCGAAGCCGCCCTCAGAGAGGTCAAGGCGCACAGCACCTGCTGGGCCGCCGTGCTGGACGCGCCGATCTACGACGGGCCCCGCGCCCAGACCACCCTCGAACGCTGGCACCAGGTCCACGGCATGCTCGCGAAGGGCGTGGGCCTGCTCGAATGCGCCCGCCGCCTGGAACTGGCCCTGAACACCGTCAAACGCTACGCGCGAGCCGAGAAGCCCGAGCGCATGCTCCTCGTCCCCAAATACCGCGCCAGCCTCGTCGATCCCTACCGCGAGCACCTGCGCAAACGCCGAGCCGAGGACCCCGCCGTCCCCGTCCAGCGCCTCTTCGAAGAGATCAAGGCCCTGGGCTTCACGGGCTGCCTAAACCTCCTGCACAAGTACATCAACCAAGGTCGCGCGGATGCCGAGCGCAGCCACATCTCCCCACGGCGGCTCGCCCGGATGCTGCTGACCAGGCCCAACAACCTCAAGGCCGAGCAACACGCGCTCCTGGCCAAGCTCACCGCCGCCTGCCCCGAGATGACCCAACTGGCCTCAGCTATCGGCGCTTTCGCCCCGCTCCTTGCGCCCCACGCCGACAATGCCGACGCACTCTCGCGCTGGATCGTCCAGATCCGCGGCGCCGACCTGCCCCACCTGCACGCCTTCGCCCGAGGTCTGGAACGAGACCGCGATGCCGTGACCGCCGCCCTCACGCTGCCGTACAGCAACGGCCCCACCGAGGGCGTCAACACCAAGACCAAGCGGATCGCGCGCCAGATGCACGGACGCGCCGGCTTCACCCTGCTTCGCCACCGCATCCTCCTCGGATAGCAGCACGCGCCGTCACCACCGAAAGTGAGACAGGGCCAAACGAACGGCTCTGTTCCGTAGTCGGCGGTGACGGGTGGCGTAGACTCTGTATGTCAGATGTCAACTCCCTTGCAGGAACGGAGTTTTCAGAACTATCGGCGCTGGTCGTCAATGACGTGGCGGACGGCGGCGAGATGATCCGGGTCTTGGCCCGGACTCGAGATGTTCCCTTTCCCTGCCCGATGTGCGGGTGCCGACGGGGAAGGTGCACGGTTACCACGTCCGGACGGTTGGGGAAGTGCCGGTCGACGGCCGCCGGGTCGACTGCCCGGCCCTGGGCTGCCGGCGGCAGACCTTCCGCGAGCAGGTCCGGGGCTGATCGAGCGCCTTCAGCGCCGCACCACACGTCTGACCAGCCAGGTCTCGGGGGTGGTCAAGGAGTTATGCGGCCGGGCGGCCTCCCGTCCCACCGGGATACTGACCGTGCCCGTCTCGTTCGTCACCGCCCTGCGGGTGCTGCGGTCCCTCAACAGGCGGTACGGGTCCCGCGGGTGGTCGGGGTCGACGACTTCGCCCCGCGCCGCCGTCACCGCTACGCCACGATCATCATCGACGCTGAAACAGGCGAGCGCAGCGATGTCCTGCCCGACCGCGCCGAGGCGATCCGCCAGGCCCTTCCCGACGCGGTGCAGGTCAGCGACCGCTGGCATCTGTGGCGGAACCTGTGCGACAAAGTCCTGGCCGAGGTCCGCCCCCACGCTCCCTGCTGGGCGCATGGGGCAGGTCAAGTGCGGCAGGATTAGCGCGGATTGTCCGCCGCTCCTCGGGGGCGGCGGACCACACCGGCGGGCCAGCCCCGAGCGTCGGGTGCTCCAGGGCCCGCCGGTCCAACCGGCGGGCCGACGCCGTGTCTGAGCCTTGCGGGGGTGTCTGCGCCATGCGCTACGCAGCGTCACCGAACGGCCCTGGAGACATCACCGATTACTCACCGTCAACCGATCCACCGCCACCCCCGCTGCTTGCTTCGGCCAGATACGCCAGGTGCAGCAGGATCCCGTGCGCACGCAGTCGCGGGCCCAGTAGCCGGAGCACCGCCCCGGTGACACCCCGGCACGTTCCCCGAGCCGACCTGAGAACCCCTAAGCGGCGTCGCGCAGCAGTTCCGTCAGGTCCTCGTCGAGGCCCAGATACAGGTGCTCGCACCCCGCCGGGACCAGCTCGTGCACCCGCTCGAGGAAACGCCGCAGCTCCCCGGTGCGGATGTGCACCATGGCCATGCCCTCCGGGGCGTGGAACTCCAGCACCGTCCGGTCGTAGCCGTACGGCCGCACCCGCACGTCACCGAGACCGGCGGGCTCGTGGAACCCCTCCGCGAGCAACTCCCGCGAGAACGCCCAGGACACGTCCGTACCCTCCAGGGTCGCCGGGCCGGGGAAGTCGATCCGCACGGCGAAAGGGTCCCGCGGGTCGTAGTGCAGCGTCGCCGGGACGGACTCCATCTGGGGCGCGGAGGCGACGAGTCGGGCCTGGACGGCCTGCTCGATGACGGTGGACAAAGGTCCGCTCCTTCGATTGCGGCTCGACGGATCCTGTGGCGCAGGTTCTGCTGACACCACAGAAGACGTCGGAACGAGTGGTTCCGTGCACCGTCGTGAAGCGTGACATGTGTCACCGCCCGCCCCCGGCGGTGTGTTCCGGCCGCCTACGCACCCTGGACGCCCTCCGGCGGCTGGGCTAGCTTCCAGCGCCATGACGTCCAACGGGGAGACGAGAAGAACGGTGTCCGTGGGGTTGTGCGCGGCTGCCGTGGCGGCCGTGCTGGCCGGCCCGGCCCAGGCGGCGCCGGTCACGGAGCCTACGGCGAAGGCCCACACCCCGGGCTGGAGCCTGAAGGACACCGGGACGGACGTGCGGCTGCGCGGGCTGGCGCCGGTGAGCCGGACGACCGCGTGGGTCGCGGGCTCCAGGGGCACCGTGCTGCGCACGGACGACGGCGGCCGCAGCTGGCTCGACGTGTCGCCGCCCGGCGCCGAGGGGCTCGAGTTCCGTGACGTCGAGGCGTTCGACTCCCGGCGCGCCGTGGTCCTGGCCATCGGCGAGGGAGAGGCGTCGCGGCTGCTGCGCACCGAGGACGGCGGGGCGACCTGGACCGAGTCGTTCCGCAATACCGACCCCAGGGCGTTCTACGACTGCGTCACGTTCTTCGACAGGCGCCACGGTCTGGCCATGAGCGACCCGGTGGACGGCAAGTACCGCATCCTGTCCACCGCCGACGGCGGCCGGTCGTGGCGGGTGCTGCCCGACGCCGGTATGCCGCCCGCCCTCCCCGGTGAGGCGGGCTTCGCCGCGAGCGGGCAGTGCCTCGTCAGCTCCGGGCCCAAGGACGTCTGGCTGGCCACCGGCGGCGGTGCGACGGCGCGCGTCCTGCACTCCGCCGACCGGGGCCTGAACTGGTCCGTCGCCGAGTCCACGATCCCGGCCGGCGATCCGGCCCGGGGCGTCTTCGCGCTGGCGTTCCGCGACCGGACGAACGGCCTCGCCGTCGGCGGTGATTACCGCCCCGACCAGCCCTCGCCCCGGGCCGCGGCCGTCACACGGGACGGCGGCCGCAGCTGGCGGCAGGCGAAGAACCCGCCGGCCGCGTACCGCTCCGGCGTGGCCTGGCTGCCGCACAGCAGGTCCGCCGCGCTCGCCGTCGGCCCCACCGGGACGGATCTCACGACCGACGGCGGCCGCAGCTGGCGCACGGTCGACACCGGCTCGTTCGACACCGTCGACTGCACGCCCGACTTCGGCTGCTGGGCGTCGGGCGAGAAGGGCCGGGTCGCGCGGCTGGAGTTCTGATCTCCCGACGGGCCCTCAGGAAGCCGGCTGCTGCCGGTAGGGAGCCAGCTCGGGGGCGGTCTTCGTCGCGATGAACTCCGTGATCCGGTACGTGCACACCGCGCCGGTGATGAAGGGGTCGGTCGCCGCGATCTTCTCGATCCGCGCGCGATCGTCCCCGACGGCCAGGATGATTCCGCCGTCGCGCGGCTTCTTGCGGCCCGACGCGATGAAGACGCCCTCTTCGTAGAGTGCGTCCAGCCACACCACATGGGCTTCCATGAGCGGTTCGACACGCTCGACCGGCGCGGTGTAGGTCAGTTCCATCACAAACATGATCGCCAGGCTACCCGGCGGCCGGACCGACAGGATCCGGCCGACTGTCGCGCGGTGGATCCAGTCTCATGTGTTGGCCGCTGTTACAGAAGCGTCCTTGTCGGCACGTGATTCGATGGCGGGGGAAGAAGTCTCGCAACTGATGCTTTGCGGCTGCGCGCCGTGCATACGGATGCGGCCCTTTCCTGCGGCTTTGGCCTCGTACATCACCAGGTCGGCGTTGTGCAGGAGTTCGCCCGGTGTGATCCCTGGAGTGGCTACCGCGATACCGATGGAAGCCGCTACCACCGCATGGGTACCGCCGATGCGGTACGGCTTCATAAGAGCGGACAAGATCCGCTCCGCTACTTCCCTGGTCCGGGAAGGGCATGCTCCCGCGTCTCCCTCCAGCAGCGCGGCGAATTCGTCGCCGCCCAGGCGGGCGACCGTGTCCGCCGCCCGTACAGATGCCTGGAGCCGACGGGCAGCCTGTACGAGCAGGTCATCACCTGCCGCGTGACCGGCCGAGTCGTTGACGGCCTTGAAGCCGTCCAGGTCCAGGAAGATCACCGCAGGCGGGGTGGCGTCGGCGGTCCGCTTCTGCAGCGCATGCTTGACCCTGTCGATGAATAACGCGCGGTTGGGCAGGCCTGTCAACGCGTCGTGGAATGCCAGGTGCTGGAGTTGTGCCTGCAATGTCACTCGCTCAGTGACATCGCGACTGTTGAAGATCAGCCCGTCTGTGTGGTGGCTGACTGTCGACTCGACGTGGCGCCACTGCCCATCCATTGCTCGAATCCGAAACGCAAGGCAGCGGCCCGGGCCGCACGTACCTGACTCGGCTTCCTGCCGCAGCGTCTCGACAGCTTGCATCAGTGGCGCCACGTCGTCGGGGTGGGTGTACAGGGGCAGGCGAGCGCCTACGAGCTCCTCAGGGCGGTATCCGAAGACCTCATGGACGGCCGGGCTGATGTAGAGCACGCGACCATCCAGACCGACGATGGTGATCACGTCGCTCGAGCCATCGACCAGTTTGCGGTAATGGGCCTCACGGGCTGCCGCCTCTCGAGTGAGCTGCAGGTGGTCGGCGTGAGCAACGCCTTGCCGGGCGCTGAGCCCGAGAAGCACAGAACCTGTCAGGGCGAGCATCACAACATCGGGGTGGCCACCAGCCAGTACGTGCGCAGCCATGGCGAGAACGCAGACGACCACGGGTACGAAGGCCACGACCACCCCGGCGACAGGCATCTCCCGCCGGTCGGCTCCCATAATGCTGGCACCGCCGGGCAGCCACGGCACGAGGGCCACGAGGAATGATCCGGCCATCGAACAGACCGCCGCGAGAGGAATCCCGGACCACACGCCCGGAGCGGGCAACAGGATGCGCAGAACGTCGCTCATGGCCAAAACGGAGAGGGCCACGGCCGCCACAGTGACCGCGGTGCGCTCTCCGGATCTCCGGCTGAAACGCAAGGCGACCAGTAGCCCCAGGATGAGGACGTCCGTCGTCACGCGGGCGAGAGCCAGCAGCGAATACGATACGTCACCGCCTTTGTCGACGCGATGCAACAGAAGCACCCAGCTCAGCGTGAGCAGCGATGCTGCGGTCATCGAGCCGTCCAGGAGCCGCCGTAGCCAGATCAGGGTCGTGCAGCCGTCCGCGGCTGCCACGACCAGTCCGGCGACACCCAACCCCAGACAAATGACGATCCCGGCGGTTGCGAGCAGTTCGACCATGGACTGGAGAACGCCGGCAAAGTGTGCCTGCGCTGTGCGGGGTTGCCCGGCCAAAAGGTGGTGAAGACCGCCTGCTGCCGCCGAAACCGCGAGCAGCACCAGGCGCAGGCGCACCCTTCCCATGACCGTTCGGGCGCGTGCATAGATGGAGAGTGCGGCTACCGCGTGCGCAGATGCCACCCCTATGCCTGCCCCCAGCAGCGCTGCCACGGTGAGGCACCCCCCCACGGCCACGGCAGCCACGAAGCCCACGCCCAGGGCCTCGCACGCTCCTGCCCCGTGCAGCCGGCCGATACGGGCGGCGTGGGTCGAACCGCCTCGACCGGCCGATCCTGGCACCATGCGAACCTCCCGGAGTCACCCGGCTCAGGAGGGCAGCAGACACAAGCCCCTTGGAAATCGCGAGTGCGATAAAAGGGTAGGACGATCCACCGACCAACGCACGTGCCGCCTGGGGGCTTCACCTGAAATAACGACAGCATCCCTGTGCCGCTGACGCGGTGGGATCGAACTGGTAGGGAAGACAATGCCGCTCCTCGTCAACCAGTGCCGTGGCGAATCGTTCCTCGTGGCATCACCGCCACACAATGAACGTTCTCCCGGGGGTAGTAGGGGCACGCCCCTTATGGTGGGCGCATCATGAAGATCGTCGAAGCGCCCGCCGGCTGGCCCGTGAACGAGGAACAGGCCCTGGCCGTCCAGGACGAACTGCGTGGCCGCGTCGTCCTGGACGAGCCGGGCCCGCCGGTCGGCACCGGGCTGGTGGCCGGCGTCGACGTGGCGTACGACGACGAGCGCGACGTCGTCGCCGCGGCGGCGGTCGTGCTGGACGCGGCGACGCTGACCGTGGTCGAAGAGGCCACGGCGATCGGCCGGATCACCTTCCCCTACGTGCCCGGGCTGCTCGCGTTCCGCGAGATCCCGACGGTGCTGGCCGCGCTCGGGACCCTCACCTCGGACCCCGGCCTCGTCGTCTGCGACGGATACGGCCGGGCGCACCCCCGGCGCTTCGGGCTGGCCAGCCATCTGGGAGTGCTGACCGGGCTGCCGGCCATCGGCGTCGCCAAGAACCCGTTCGTCTTCACCTACGGACAACTCGGTGCCGAGCGGGGCGACTTCGCTGCCCTGGTCGCCGACGACGGGGAAGAGGTCGGCCGCGCGCTGCGTACGCAGCAGGGCGTGAAGCCCGTGTTCGTCTCCGCCGGGCACAGGGTCACGCTCGACGCGGCCTGCGCCCACACACTGCGGCTGGCACCTGGGTTCCGCGTCCCGGAGACGACACGGCGTGCCGACGCCCTGTGCCGGCGGGCGCTCGCGGAGGCGACGGGCGGGTGACGGGCCCGGGTCCGGCGTACGTACCGAGCGGGGCCCGTCACGGGGGTCGCGGGGCGCCCGCTCGCGGTCAGGCGGCCTTGCCGCTGTCGACCGCCGCCGAGTATCCGAAGGCCTTCACGGCCTGGTAGTACGTCCACGCAGTCGAGTTGCAGGCAGTGCGTGTGCCGCCGGAGTACCTGTTGCACACGCGCTTCAGGTCCTCGTAGAACGCCGAGTCCAGTCTGGACTTGTGGGCGTCGAAGCGGCCGACGGCCTTGTAGTTCCGGTAACCGAAGTCGTGGCGTGCGCATGACATCTTGAAAGGGAAGCCGAACGGGTTGTCCGGCGACGAAGAGCAGTAGTCCGTGGACCAGTTGAAGCCGTAGGCGCTCCACGCGCCCTGGTTGGCCCGGGCGGCGGCCCAGGCGTTGTAGCTGGAGGCGCTGGTCTGGGTCCAGGAGCTGAGCACCTGGAGCTTGTCGGCGGGGGCGGCGGCTGCCGAGCCGGCGGGGATCAGTGCGGCGGGCAATGCCAGTACGGCGGACACGAGCGGCAGGGCGAAACGGCGACGCATGCAGAACCTCCATGTGCGGAACGGGGGTTGGTGCGCCACGTGGCCTGTCCACGGGCAGGTCCAGAGTCCCGCTATACGCGCGTCCTGCACAGCCTTTGCGTCACATGCAACGGATGAAATCCTGGTGTCGTCCAGCCGAGAACCCACCGCTCGGTGGACAAGAGCGAGCACACCGGCACAGGACGGATGGATGCCCGCACCGGCAAGCGGCGTCCACGCCGGCGTGCCCCGGCGCAAGAGCGGTCCACAGTCGGGGGCCCTGCGCGGCCCCACGCGGCGCGTACCGCCGGGGCCGGAGGAGGCGGCCGCTACCCGGAGTGCGCCACCCGGAAGCGCAGGCCCGCCCGCTGAAGCCGCGTCAGCAGCGCGTCGCCCATCGCCACCGCCGGCGTCACCTGGCCCGACGTCCTCGGCAGCGCGTCGGCCGCGAGGCACATCGCCGACTCCGCGAGGATCTTCGCCGTCTCGTCGTAGCCCGGGTCCCCGCCCGTGACCTCGGTGAAGACACGGCGGCCGCCGCCCTCGCCGACGAAGCGGACGGAGAACCAGCTCTCCGCGCGGCGCTTCGCACTGGGGCCGTCACCCGGGGCGTAACGGCTCATCAGCCACCGCCGGGCGGCCGGGAGCTGGGCGACGGCGAAGCCCGCGCCGACGGCGGCCGGACCGGCGAGGGCCATCGGCAGAGTCTTGACCGCCGCGTAGTGGCGGTAGCGGAAGTCGGGGCCGTAGCGTTCGAGCGCGCGGGCCGAACGGGCCACGATCTGCGGGTCGATGGTGGGCAGCGGAAGCGCCCAGGCCCCGATCTCGGGGCTGAAGCGGGGACCGCCGAGGGGGGACCGGGCGCGACGGCCGACGAGGCGCGGCTCGTGCAGGCGGCGTTCCCGTGCCGCGCGCAGCGACTCGCGCCCGCGGCCCATCGCGTTGAGCGCGGAGGCCAGCGTCCCCCCGGAGAACATGGCGTTGGAGCGGACGAAGCCGTCGACGGTGAGTGGCACCCCCTCGGGCAGCTGCCGGACGGTGAAGTACACGCCCAGGTCGTGCGGCACCGAGTCGAACCCGCACGCGTGCACGAGCCGTGCGCCCGTCTCCCGGGCCCGCGCGTCGTGCCGCACGTACATCAGGTCGACGAACTCGGGCTCACCGGTCAGGTCGGCGTAGTCCGTACCGGCCTCGGCGCACGCGGCGACCAGGCCCTCGCCGTACCAGACGTACGGGCCGACCGTCGTGGCCACGACACGCGTGGATCCGGCGAGCTCCCGCAGTGAGGCGGCGTCCGCCGCGTCGGCCTCGATCAGGGGCAGGGCGGCGCACTCGGGGTCGATGACCGCCAGCCGCTCCCGCAGCTCCTCGAGCTTGTCGCGGCTGCGCCCGGCGAGGGCCCAGCGGCAGCCCTCGGGCGCGTGCCGCGCGAGGTACTCGGCGGTGAGCGCGCCGACGAATCCGGTCGCCCCGAAGAGCACGATGTCGTACGGGCGCTGCGCGCGATCCGTCCCGTTGTGGCTGTTCACTGGCTCCTCCGCCGTCAGGCCGTCCGGCGGATCAGGGCCGGCGGCCCCTGCCCCACGCCGATGTCGGTGGCTGAGGCTAGCGCGCGACGCGGCCGTGCAGAAGATCCGTTTCCCTTCGGTGATCCGCAGGCGTCCCATCGGTGATCCGCAGGGCTGCCCGCGGTGATCGGCTGGGCTCCCCGCGGTGATCCGGAGGTGCCGTACCAGGGGGCCGTACAGGCGATCACGGCGTGTCGCTCAGCTCTAAGCGCTTGCTCGGCCGAAACCCTTGTGCGGCTCGGAACGCGTTCTTATCATCACTGGTGTTACATCAGTTGTGTCACATAGCTGCTGGGGGCTGGATGACGGCGTCAGGGAACGGCCCGCTGGCCGGGGTGCGCGTGGTGGAGCTGGCCGGCATCGGGCCCGGCCCGTTCGCCGCGATGCTCCTCGGCGACCTCGGGGCCGATGTCGTACGGATCGACCGTCCCGGCGGCGCCGGGCTCGCCATCGACCCGGCGTACGACCTCACCAACCGCAACAAACGCTCGGTGCTGATCGACCTCAAGTCCGAGGACGGCCCCGGCCACGTCCTCGACCTGGCCGAACGCGCGGACGTGCTCATCGAGGGATACCGCCCCGGCGTCGCCGAGCGGCTCGGTGTGGGCCCCGACGCCTGCCTCGCCCGCAACCCGCGCCTGGTCTACGGGCGGATGACCGGCTGGGGCCAGCAGGGGCCGCTGGCCCAGCGGGCCGGTCACGACATCGCGTACATCGCACTGACCGGCACCCTCTCCATGATCGGCAAGGCCGAGGAGCCGCCCGTCGTCCCCGCCAACCTCGTCGGCGACTACGCGGGCGGATCGCTCTACCTGGTCATCGGCGTGCTCGCGGCGCTCCAGCACGCCCGCGCGGAGGGCGGCGCCGGCCAGGTCGTCGACGCCGCCATCGTCGACGGCGCCGCGCATCTCGCCACCATGATCCACGGCATGATGGCCGCCGGCGGCTGGCAGGACCGCCGCGGCGCCAACCTCCTCGACGGCGGCTGCCCCTTCTACGGCACCTACGAGACGTCCGACGGGCACTCCATGGCGGTCGGTGCGCTGGAGCAGCAGTTCTACGACGAGTTCGTCGACCGGCTCGGCATCAGGGACGACATCCCGGCCCGCAAGGACTTCGCTCGCTGGGGCGAGCTGCGCCAGGCGGTCGCCGACCGGTTCAGGTCCCGCACCCGCGCCGAGTGGACCGCCGTCTTCGAGGACTCCGACGCCTGCGTGGCGCCCGTGCTGTCCCTGCGGGAGGCCCCCGCACATCCGCACCTCGCCGCCCGCGGCACCTTCACCGACCACGGCGGCATCACCCAGCCCGCGCCGGCGCCCCGCTTCTCCGCGACCCCCGGGGCCGTGACCCGCGGGCCCGCCATGCCCGGCGCGGACACCGGGGAGGTCGCCCGCGACTGGGACGTGCACCTGACTGTTCCCGAGGAGGACCGTTGAAGCGCCGGATCTTCACCGCCGAGCACGAGGCGTTCCGCGAAACCGTCCGCACCTTCCTCACCAAGGAGGTGCAGCCGCACTACGAGCAGTGGGAGAAGGACGGCATCGTCAGCCGCGAGGCGTGGCTGGCGGCGGGCCGCCAGGGCCTCCTCGGCCTCGCCGTGCCCGAGGAGTACGGCGGCGGAGGCAACGACGACTTCCGCTACGCGGCCGTGCTGCACGAGGAGTTCACCCGGGCCGGTGCGCCGGGCCTCGCCATCGGCCTGCACAACGACATCATCGGCCCCTACCTCACCTCGCTCGCCACCGACGAGCAGAAGCGGCGCTGGCTGCCGGGCTTCTGCAGCGGCGAGACCATCACCGCGATCGCGATGACCGAGCCGGGCGCGGGCTCCGACCTCCAGGGCATCCGCACAACCGCCGAGGACCGCGGTGACCACTGGCTGCTGAACGGCTCCAAGACCTTCATCTCCAACGGCATCCTCGCCGACCTGGTCGTCGTCGTCGCGAGGACGACCCCGCAGGGAGGCGCGCACGGACTGTCGCTGCTGGTCGTCGAGCGCGGCACGGAGGGCTTCGAACGCGGCCGCAACCTCGACAAGATCGGCCAGAAGTCCCAGGACACCGCCGAGCTGTTCTTCAACGACGTCCGCGTCCCCAAGGACAACCTCCTCGGCGAGCGGGGCGGCGCGTTCATCCATCTGATGACCAACCTCGCCCAGGAGCGGATGGCGATAGCCGTCGCCGGGATCGCCGCCGCCGAGCACCTGCTGGAGATCACCACCGAGTACGTCAAGGAGCGCGAGGCGTTCGGCCGGCCGCTCGCCAAGCTCCAGCACATCCGCTTCGAGATCGCGGAGCTGGCCACCGAGTGCGCCGTCACCCGCGCCTTCCTCGACCGCTGCATCGAGGACCACGCGAAGGGCGAACTGGACGCCGTCCACGCCTCGATGGCCAAGTGGTGGGCCACCGAACTCCAGAAACGCGCCGCCGACCGCTGTCTCCAGCTCCACGGCGGGTACGGCTACATGAACGAGTACCGCGTCGCCCGGGCCTTCACCGACGGACGCATCCAGACCATCTACGGCGGTACGACCGAGATCATGAAGGAGATCATCGGCCGTTCCCTCCTTGGCCAAACCTCCCGAAAGGCTTAACTGGTGAGCACCGAAGCGTACGTGTACGACGCGATCCGCACCCCGCGCGGACGCGGCAAGGCGAACGGAGCCCTGCACGGCACCAAGCCCATCGACCTCGTCGTCGGACTGATCCACGAGATCCGGGCCCGCTTCCCGGACCTCGACGCGGCCGCGATCGACGACATCGTGCTCGGTGTCGTCGGCCCGGTCGGCGACCAGGGCTCCGACATCGCCCGGATCGCGGCCATCGCCGCCGGACTGCCCGACACCGTCGCCGGCGTACAGGAGAACCGCTTCTGTGCCTCGGGCCTGGAGGCGGTCAACCTGGCCGCCATGAAGATCCGTTCCGGCTGGGAGGACCTCGTCCTCGCCGGTGGCGTCGAGTCGATGTCCCGGGTGCCGATGGCCTCCGACGGCGGCGCCTGGTTCGCCGACCCGATGACCAACTTCGAGACGAACTTCGTCCCCCAGGGCATCGGGGCCGACCTGATCGCCACCCTCGGCGGCTGGTCGCGGCGCGACGTCGACGAGTACGCGGCGATGTCGCAGGAGCGGGCCGCCACGGCGTGGAAGGACGGCCGCTTCGAGCGCTCCGTCGTCCCCGTCCGCGACCGCAACGGCCTCGTCGTCCTCGACCACGACGAGCACATGCGGCCCGGCACCACCGCCGACTCCCTCGCCTCCCTCAAGCCCTCCTTCGCCGGCATCGGCGACCTCGGCGGCTTCGACGCCGTCGCCCTTCAGAAGTACCACTGGGTCGAGAAGATCGACCACGTCCACCACGCGGGCAACTCCTCCGGCATCGTCGACGGCGCCGCCCTCGTCGCCATCGGCTCCAAGGAGGCCGGTGAGCGGAACGGCCTGAGGCCGCGCGCCCGGATCGTGTCCGCCGCCGTCTCCGGCTCCGAGCCGACCATCATGCTCACCGGTCCCGCGCCCGCCACCCGCAAGGCGCTCGCCAAGGCCGGGCTGACCATCGACGACATCGACCTCGTCGAGATCAACGAGGCCTTCGCCGGCGTCGTCCTGCGCTTCGCCCAGGACATGGGCCTGTCCCTGGACAAGGTCAACGTCAACGGCGGCGCGATCGCCATGGGCCACCCGCTGGGCGCGACCGGGGCGATGATCCTCGGCACCCTCATCGACGAACTGGAGCGCCAGGACAAGCGGTACGGCCTCGCCACCCTGTGCGTGGGCGGCGGCATGGGCATCGCCACCGTCGTCGAGCGTCTCTGACACCCGTCCTCTTCCGCCCTTCGCCTTACGGAGCAGCCACCACCATGAGCGAGCCCACCACCATCCGCTGGGAACAGGACGAGACCGGCGTCGTCACCCTCGTCCTCGACGACCCGAACCAGTCCGCCAACACCATGAACCAGGCCTTCAAGGCCTCGATCACCGCGATCGCCGACCGGGTGGAGGCCGAACAGGACTCCATCCGCGGCATCGTCTTCACCTCCGCCAAGAAGACCTTCTTCGCGGGCGGCGACCTCAAGGAGATGATCCAGGCAGGGCCCGACGACGCACAGTTCGTCTTCGAGGCGGGCATGGGCATCAAACGCGCCCTGCGCCGCATCGAGACCATCGGCAAGCCCGTCGTCGCCGCCATCAACGGCGCGGCCCTCGGCGGCGGTTACGAGATCGCCCTCGCCTGCCACCACCGCATCGCGCTCGACGCGCCCGGTTCCAAGATCGGTCTGCCCGAGGTCACCCTCGGCCTGCTCCCGGCCGGCGGCGGCGTCACCCGCACCGTACGGCTCATGGGCATCGCCGACGCCCTGCTGAAGGTACTGCTCCAGGGCACCCAGTACAGCCCGGCGCGGGCGCTGGAGAACGGCCTGGTCCACGAAGTGGCCACCACCGAGAAGGAGATGCTCGCGAAGGCCCGTGCCTTCATCGACGCCAACCCCGCCTCGCAGCAGCCGTGGGACGTCAAGGGCTACAAGATCCCCGGCGGCACCCCGTCCAACCCGAAGTTCGCCGCCAACCTCCCCGCGTTCCCCGCGAACCTGCGCAAGCAGACCGCGGGCGCCCCCTACCCGGCGCCGCGCAACATCCTCGCGGCCGCCGTCGAGGGCTCCCAGGTCGACTTCGAGACCGCACAGGTCATCGAGGCCCGCTACTTCACCGAGCTGGTCACCGGCGCGATCGCCAAGAACATGATGCAGGCGTTCTTCTTCGACCTGCAGGCCGTCAACGCCGGCCGCAGCCGCCCGCAGGGCGTCGAGCCGCGTCCCGTGCGCAAGGTCGCCGTCCTCGGCGCCGGCATGATGGGCGCGGGCATCGCGTACTCCTGCGCCCGCGCCGGGATGGACGTCGTCCTCAAGGACGTCACCGCCGAGGCCGCCGCCAAGGGCAAGGGCTACTCGGAGAACCTGTGCGCCAAGGCCGTGTCCCGGGGACGCACCACCCAGGAGAAGGCCGACGCGCTGCTCGCCCGGATCACGCCGACCGCCGAAGCCGCCGATCTCGCGGGCTGTGACGCCGTGATCGAGGCCGTCTTCGAGGACACGGCGCTCAAGCACAAGGTCTTCCAGGAGATCCAGGACGTCGTCGAGCCCGACGCGCTGCTCTGCTCCAACACCTCCACCCTCCCCATCACCGTCCTCGCCGAAGGAGTCTCGCGGCCGGACGACTTCATCGGGCTGCACTTCTTCTCGCCCGTCGACAAGATGCCGCTGGTGGAGATCATCAAGGGCGAGCGCACCGGCGACGAAGCGCTGGCCCGCGCCTTCGACCTGGTCCGGCAGATCAACAAGACGCCGATCGTCGTCAACGACTCCCGCGGCTTCTTCACCTCCCGCGTCATCGGCCAGTTCATCAACGAGGGCGTCGCGATGGTCGGCGAGGGCGTCGACCCCGTCTCCGTCGAGCAGGCGGCCGCGCAGGCCGGCTACCCGGCGAAGGTGCTGTCCCTGATGGACGAGCTGACCCTCACCCTGCCGCGGAAGATCCGCAACGAGACGAAGCGGGCGGTCGAGGAGGCGGGCGGCACGTGGGCCGGCCACCCCTCCGACACGGTGATCGACCGGATGGTCGACGAGTTCGGCCGCACCGGCCGCAGCGGCGGCGCGGGCTTCTACGACTACGACGAGGACGGCAGGCGCACCGGCCTGTGGCCGGGCCTGCGCGAGCACTTCACTCGCGAGGACGCCGACGTCCCCTTCGACGACATGAAGGAGCGGATGCTCTTCTCCGAGGCGCTGGACACCGTCCGCTGCCTCGAGGAGAACGTCCTCACCTCGGTCGCCGACGCGAACATCGGCTCCATCATGGGCATCGGCTTCCCGGCGTGGACGGGCGGGGCCCTGCAGTACATCAACGGCTACGAGGGCGGCCCGGCCGGCTTCCTGGCCCGCGCCCGTGAGCTGGCGGAGCGCTACGGCGAGCGCTTCCAGCCGCCCGCGCTGCTGGTGGAGAAGGCCGAGCGCGGCGAGGTGTTCACCGACGCGTGACGGACGCCCGGGTGGCGGCTACCGGCCCCGCCGGTAGCTGCCGCCGTCCTTCGTCCGGGTCAGCAGCCCGGCGACCACGAGATAGCGGCGCAGCGCCGCACAGTCGTCGTGCACGGCGAGCAGCGCGTTGTTGACCTCGCGCTCCGTGTAGTCGCGGCCCGGTTCGAAGAGCGTCTCGGCGAGGTGCGCGAGCAGCTGCTCGCGGCGGGCCGGTTTACGGGGGATCGCGGTCAGCCGCCCCTGGGAGAAGAGGGCGTGGACGCTGCGCGCGGAGCTCGTTCCTTGATCGGCCATGCGGGGAGCCTCGCGCACCGGCCGGAGCCGGGCAACGCATTTACGTCTCCGCCATGGCTCCCGCTAGGGCTCCTCGGTCGTGAACGCCGCCCGCAGCTCCTCCCGAAGCGACCGCTGGAACGCCGTCACCAGGGCCTGGATCACCATCGGCTGCATATGGGCGGACAGCGACTTCATGGCCGCCACATGGTCGGAGTCCGCCTCACGCGCACGGTAGGGGCCCCAGACCTCCTCACGGAAGAGCCGGCTCAGGTCCTGGGCCGCGGCCCGCGCGTGCTCCAGCAGCACCGTACGGGAGGCGAGGATCGTCTCGTGCGCGATCGGCACGTCCAGCAGCTCCACGCCGAGCCGCAGCAGACCGCCGTCGAGCCGGTACGCGCCCGCCCCGGCCCGGTCCAGGACGCCCATTGCGGCCAGCCGGTCGACATCCTGCTCCGACAGCGCCCGGCCCGCCCTGCGCTCCAGCTCCTCCCGGCCGACCTCCTCCGCCGACTCCGGGGCCCACGAGGCCACCAGCGCACGGTGGATCGCGAGATCCTGCGCGCTCAGGTCGGTAGGCAGCTGCCCCAGATAGCGCTCGATCGCGGCGAGCGTCATCCCCTGGTGCTGGAGCTCCTCGATCAGCGCCAGCCGGGAGACGTGCTCACTGCCGTAGTGCCCGACCCGGCGGGGACCGATCACGGGCGGAGGCAGCAGACCGCGAGTGCTGTAGAACCGGATGGTGCGCACGGTGACCCCGGCGCGTGCGGCCAGTTCGTCGACGGTGAGCGTCGGCTCCTCGGTCCCGGTCGCCATGACCCTCCTTCTGCTGTTCGGTTCAACAGTATTGCTGTCTCACCAGTCTTGTGAAAGATGCCGGCGGGGCCGACCGCAGCGCCTGGTGATCAGGCGGAGCCGGTCAGTACGGGCGGCGGCTTCGGAGCTCCTGACGAAACTCGACGATGTCGGCGATCTGACTCTTGATGAACTCGCTGGTGGAGCCGGGATCGGGGAAGGGGGCGTCCCTGCGGTCGGTCACCCGCCCGGAGAAGGGGGAAACGCAGGCAGCGGGTCTCGTCACCGTCGGTGGCAGGGTCTCGGCGTTGTGGAGAACAAGCATGTCGGCGACAAAGCAGGTGACGGCTCCTTCGGCATCGCGACCGATCCACACGGGGTAGCTCCCGTCCCCGTAGCCGCTCAGATACGCGATCAGGTTGATGCCGCTCGCGGGATCGGACACAGTGCATGAGTCCCTGTCGGCCTCCCACTCCGTCAGCTGCTGTTCAAAGATCTTCGGGAGCGTGTCCCGGCCTGAGGCGTCGAGGAAACAGGCCGTGCCTGAATCGACCCCGAACCCGTAGAACTCCCCGGAGCCCAGGAGGCGGGCGTCCTCTCCCGGCCGTAGCGCGAGCTCCCAGCGGGCGGCCGGCTTGTCGAGGATCCGCAACATCGCGGCGGGAGTCTCCCCCCAGCCGTCCCCCTCCCAGCGCATGGTGGAGATCAGAACGGGGTAGTCACCGGGCGGCACGGTGACGGTGAACGGCAGAGCGTCGTCGATGGTGCAGGGATCACCTGCGATCACGGAGCCGGTGGGAAGACTGAGCAGTCCCGCCCCCGCGGGCTCTGCGATCACTGCAGTGCGCTCCTGGTCGAAAGCCAGACGTGTTCCGGGGGTGAAGAGTGCTTCGAGGTGCCGCGGCTGCAATGGCATGGGAGCAGACCACGAAGCTGCCCCAGGGGAGACCGGCGCTTCCGCGCGGGGTGGTGTCTGAACCAAGGTGATCGGGCCGGCCAGCCCGAGCATTCGGGCGTCGACGTAGCCCGTCCACGCACCGAACTCGGCCTTGGCCACTGTGCGGTGCTCAGCGGGGACCTCTGCGCCGACCTGCAGCGATCCACCGGCGTCCAATATCCGGCATGCCCGCCCGTCCGGGTTGATCGTCAGGGTGAACCGCCAAGCACTTTCAGGAGAATCGGTCCCGGTCCCGGATGCGGGGCGCCGCTGCTCGTATCTCCGCAGGTGCAGTCGGCCCGCCTCCAGTTGTCGGTACTCGTACTCCTGAGTTCGCCGCGCCTGGCCGTCGAAGAGGAAGAGCCCGAGGTACCCGTGCCGCCAGTCCACCTGGAACAAGGCCTTCGCCTGCCCTTGGAAGGAGAGCAACACGGCGTACGGCTCACCCGATTCATCCCGGCGGCGGGTTTCACTCTCCGGCATGCGGGTGCCCGCCGCGCGCGCTGCGGGATCCCAGCCCTCGCAGTACGTCACTTCCACCGTGCAGACGCTCTCAACCGCCATGCCCACTCCTGTTCGAACCTTGTGTGATCCCGGTCGCGTCACGTAGCGACCGGCACCGACAGCCAGCGGCGCGGGATGTCGCACGGCACCGGCAGCCCAGCAGGCACTTGGCGCGGTCCGATGTCAGTGGCGGACCGTACGGTTGTGCCATGTCCGAGATCAGGTATGTCCGGGGGGACGCCACCGCGCCGCAGGGCAGAGGCGTCAAGCTGATCGTGCATGTGTGCAACGACCTCGGCGGCTGGGGAAAGGGCTTCGTGCTCGCCCTGTCCCGCCGCTGGCCCGAGCCGGAGGCGGCCTACCGCCGCTGGCACCGCGAGCGCGCGGGCAATGACTTCGGGCTGGGGGCTGCCCAGTTCGTGCAGGTGGGCCCGTATCTGTGGGTGGCCAACATCGTGGGCCAGCGGGGCACACGCACCGGCAGCAAAGGCGTGCCCGTGCGGTACGAGGCGATCGACAGGGCTCTCGTCGCGGTGGGGGACAAGGCCCTGGAGCTCGGGGCGTCCGTCCATATGCCGCGCATCGGCTGCGGCCTCGCGGGCGGCAAGTGGTCGAGGGTCGAACCGCTGATAGCCGGCCGGCTGACGGCCCGAGGGATCGAGGTCACGGTCTACGACCACGGCGACTGAGCTGCGCACTGCGGCACGCCGGGACGGCGGCATGCTGAGGTGCCCAGGCCCGCTACGGCGCACGCCGAGGGCGTGCCCGCTGCCGCGGGCACGCCCTGTCGCGCGCGGGACCTCGGGGTCAGTAGACGGCGACCCCGTAGGCGCTGAGTGCCTCCTGGACCGGCTGGTGGAGGGCCGAGCCGCTGCTGCCCGTGCATCCGGCGCTGCCCGAGTGGATGCCGAGCGCCGTGGAGCCGGCGAAGTGGGCGCCGCCGCTGTCGCCGCCGGCGGAGCATGCGGTGGTGCGGACCAGGTTGTAGACCGGGCCGTCGCCGTAGTTCACGGTGACGTTCACCGCCGTCACCGTGCCGCTGGTGAGCTTGGTGGTGGAGCCGCTCTTGCGGATGGACTGGCCGACGATCGCGTCCGCCGAGGCGGTGATGTCCTGGTGGTTGCCGTTGTAGAGGTTGACGTCGCCCGCCGGCTGCGAGCCGTCGGTGTAGCGGACGATGCCGTAGTCGTTGGTCGGGAAGCTGGTGCCCTCGCGGGTGCCGATCGCGGGTCCTCCGGAGGTGGCGGACCAACTGCTCGCGGAGTTGGTGCAGTGCCCGGCGGTGAGGAAGTAGCGGGTGGTTCCGTGGGAGACGTTGAAGGCCGCCGAGCACCGGTAGCCGCCGCCGTGGATCGCGTCGCCGCCCGCCACCTCCTTCTTGAACGCGCCGGGGACGCGCTTGATGCTGACGGCGTCGCCGAGCCGTGCGGCGACGCTCAGCAGCTTCGCCATCGAGGCAGCGGAGACGGTGCTGTCGGCCTCGACGACGACCTTGTTGGCCGACGGGTCGATGCCCCATGACGTGCCGGTGATCTTCGCCTTGGACTCCAGGGTGTCCATGGCGGCCGTCAGCTGCGCCATGCTGCGTTCGACGAGTTCGGCGCGAGCACCGGTGGCCCGCACCTCCGTCGAGGCCTCGGCGTCGGTGACGGTGACGACGAGTTCGCCGCTCTCCGCGTCGAGGTACGAGCCGGCGGTGCGGTCGCCGAGGTCCCGTTCGAGCGAGGTGTGCAGCGCGTACTGGGCGGGCGACGCGGCCACGCCCGGGCTCGGGTTTCCGCCGGCGCCGGTGGCATCGGCCGCACCGGCCGTTCCGGAGCCGAGTCCGACGGTGGTCAGGGCCAGCAGGGCGGGAAGGCAGATGCGCGCGCGAGGCGTGCGTCTCATGGGGGGCTTCTCCTTCGTACGAGTCCGTGTGGGGGATTGCCTGACGGCAATGTGGACTGGACCAGTCCGGAGTGCGGACTCAATGTGGCATGGCCCTGACATGGACACAAGGTCACCGTCGGTGGCTTGCGCCTACTGGCCGGAGGCAATCACCGGATAGTGGTCGGACAGATTCGTGTACGTATAGGTGGTGCCCCAACTCGATACCGACCAGGGCGCACTCCGTTCCTTGATCACCTCATTGGTCCAGCCGGACGGCTTCACGTGCCCCGCCCGGTGCAGGACGAAGTCGAGGTCCTCGCGCGGGTCGTCCGGGTAGCGCTCGGCGGCGATCGAGTTCTCCTGTGTGTCGAACGAGTACGGGTGACCGGTGCGTGTGTCCGCCCCCACCAGACCGCCGTCGGCCAGCATCGAGGCGTACTCGGGGGAGCGCGAGTCCACGTTGAGGTCGCCGGCGACGACGACCTGTTCGGACGCCGGGATGTTCTTGCCGTCCAGGAAGGCGTCCATCGCACGGAACTGACGGCTGCGCATCTCGGCCGCCTCACCCGGGTCGCAGCCCGGATCCGTGGACTGCGCGTGGGTGCCCACAACGTGCACCCGGGTGCCGTTCACGTCGAGGACCGCGTAGACGAATCCCTTGTTCGACCACCAGTCCGCGCCGCACGCGTCCTTGTAGACGTACTGCTCCTTGCGGACGATCGGCCATTTGCTGAGGACGGCGACCCCGCCGTCCTCCGGGGTGGTCGACGAGTACGAGCCGCCGGTCGCGTCCCAGCCGTCCCTGCTCCGGCCCACCACCGGCGTCCGGTGCGGATACTGGCCGGCGGCGCCCTGCATCAGGGCGTCCGACGAGGAGTTGTCGAAGGCCTCCTGGAGCACGACGACGTCGTTGCCCTGGAAGAACGGCGCCGCGGGTATGGCCGCGGCCCGGTGGTCCTGGCCCCAGTTGGGGTAGAGGGACTTGCTGAAAAGGAACGCGTTGTAGGTGAGGACCTTCAGGTCCGGCGTTCCGGCGGCCGATGCCGCGGCCGCCGACGGCGCCGCGCCCACCAGGGCGGAGGCGGCGAGCACGGTGGACAGGGCTGCGGACACGGCCGCGCCGGAGGCACGGCGGAGCTCGGACTGCGGCACTGGATCTCCCGTTCGTGGTGGGGGTTCCCGTCGGCCTGTGGACCGGCGCCGCACATCAAAGCAGCAGTAGTTACCTTTCGTAATAGGCGGGTGCCGCTTCCCTTACGCCGTCCCACGATCAGGGGCGGATCCCGTCGCAGGTGATGGGCAGATGCCGGGGCCCGCGCAGCACGGCGTTCTGGCGGTACGGGGGCGGATCCTCCAGCAGACGTGGGTTCTCCAGCCTGCGGGCCAGTTCCGACAGGGCGAGCTGGGCCTCCAGCCGGGCGAGCGGCGCGCCGAAGCAACTGTGGATGCCGCTGCCCAGGCCGAGGTGCTGGATGTCCCGGCGGTCGGGGTCGAAGCGGTCCGGGTCCTCGAAGCGCTGGGGATCGCGGTTGCCGGACGCCAGAACCAGCCAGAGGGAGGCGCCCTTGGGGATGGTGACGCCGCGGACCTCGATGTCGGTGAGGGTGGTGCGCTGCGGCACCAGCTGCACCGGCGGCTCGAAGCGCAGCAACTCCTCGACGATGGGCACGGCCAGCCGCGGATCCGCACGCAGCCGTTGCAGGACGTCGGGGTTGCGCATCAGGGTCAGCATTCCGTTGGTGACGAGGTTGACGGTGGTCTCGTGCCCCGCGATCAGCAACAGCGCGGCGGTGCTGAGCAGTTCCATCGTCGTCATGGTGCCGTCCTGGCCCTTGGTCGTCGCCAGCTCGGAGAGCATGTCGTCCCCGGGCTTCTTGCGGCGCTCCTCGATCAGGCCGGCCAAGTACATGCCCAGCTGCATACGGGCGTCGTGCGAGACCTTGCCCCGTTCGGCGGGATCCGCGTCCGGGTCGGGGTCCAGGCTCGCGGCGATGGTGTCCGCCCAGGTGTGGAAGCGCGCCTCGTCCTCGCGCGGCACCCCGAGCAGCCGGCAGATCACCGTCACGGGGAAGGGGTACGAGAACTGCTCCACCAACTCGATCCGGCCTGGGTCGCCGATGCCGTCGATGAGGCCGGAGACGATGCCGTGGAGCTCTCCACGCATTCCGTCGATCCGGTGGGGGGAGTGCGGCGGGCCGAAGGTCCGGTTCGTCATGTGTCGCAGCCGATCGTGCTCCGGCGGGTCGAGCCGCAGGAAGCTCGGTGGCAGGGCGCTCTCCTCCTCCTGTGCCGACTCGGCCAGCGGGTCGCGGACGGTCGATGCCAGATTGCGGGCGTCGGAACTGATCCGGGGATCGTGGAGGAGGCTGCGGATCTCGTAGTAGGTGCTGACGACGTACGGCCCGTCTTCTTCCCGGTGGACCGGTGTCTTGCGCAGCTCTTCGTAAATCGGGTACGGATCGGCGCGGTTGGCGTAGTCCAGGATCTGGTGCAGCAGGGATTGCGTCATGGCGGGTCCTCGTGGCCGTGCGGGTCGGTCAGTGCGCGGGGGTGAACGTCATCCTGCGGTCGGCCGGCGAGTATCCGCTGAGGGTCACAGTGGGGCCGTGGGTCGGGACCGACGGGTCGGGGAAGTCTGCGTCCATCGGCCGCTGTCCGTCCGGGTGCCGGTCGACCGTCGGGAACGGTGGCGGGAACGGCGCGGTGGTCTCGATCAGCTCCTGGTAGAACGGCAGCCACCGGGCATGGTCGAAGGCGACCGTGCCGATGACGCGACCCTGGTATCCGTAGACGCCGATGAACCTGCGACTGTCGAGCGTGCCCTGCGAGACCATGATCTCCGTCCCCAGCGACGGCACACCGACGGACTTGATGTTTACGCCGAACTGCGAGGACCAGAAGGCCGGCACCCACATGTGGGGGAGTCGGTCGGCGCTCTCGCTGAGCATGTTGTGCGCCGCGATCCCGGCCTGGGCGACGGCGTTGCCCCAGTGCTCCAGGGACAGGAACTGGTAGCCGAACAAGGCGTGCGGGGAGCGGGCGACGTCGCCGGCCACATAAATGTCGTCGGTCACGATTCCGCGGATGTCGAATGCGCGGCAGCCGGCGTCACAGGCGATGCCGCGGGGGCCGGCCCCGAGTCCCGACCCGGCGAGCCATTCGGTGTTGCGGGTGGCGCCGAGCGAGACGACCACCACGTCGGTCTCCACGGTGGAGCCGTCGGACAGATGCGCCGCGCGTACCCGTCCGGAGGAGTCTCCTTCCAGAGCGGTGACCATGACCCCGCACCGCAGATCCACGCCGTGCTCGCGCTGGAGGTCGGCGGCGACGGCGCCGACCACCCCGCCGAGCGCGCCGACCAGGGGTGTGGCACCGCGCTCTGCGACGGTGACGGGGAGGCCGCGTTCGCGGCAGGCGGAGGCGATTTCCGAGCCGGTGAACCCGGCGCCGATGACGAAGACCCGCTTCGGGCCCTCGGCGAGCCGCCGCGCGAGCGCGGCGCCGTCCTCGCGTGTCCGCAGCACGAAGACGCCGTCGAGTTCCGCCTCGGCCTCACGCGGCCACGGTCGGGCCCGCACGCCGGTTGCGATCAGCAGCCTGTCGTACGGCACCTCGTCGCCGTCGGCCAGCCGCACTCGCCTGGCGGCCATGTCCAGCCCGGTGGCCGGGACGCCGAGCCGCCAGGTCGCGTCGACGGCCCGGCGCCTGGGCAGCGCGGTGCGGTCGGCGGTCGTCATGCCCAGCAGTACCTGCTTGGACAGCGGGGGTCGGTCGTACGGCTCGTAGGGTTCGTCGCCGATCATCGTCAGTGAACCCTCGAAGCCCTTGTCGCGCAGGGTCTCTGCAGCCCGCAGGCCCGCCAGCGAGGCGCCGACGACTACGATGCGACCCTCACGCTTGAGCCGTTCCAGGGATCCGTCAGCGGTCACCGGACACCGCCTCGGCCGGTTCGTCCATCTCATCGACGAGGATGGCCTGGACGGGGCAGGCTGCGGAGGCCTGTGCCAGCCTCTCGCGCTGTGCCTCATCGGGCTCAGGGCTGTAGAGCAGCCCCTCCTCGCCGTGCATGACGAAGACTTCGGGGGCGAGGAAGGCGCACTGCGCGTACCCCTGACAGCGGTTCAGGTCGACGACAAGCTTTACCAAGGGATCGGTCCTCTCCAACGGCCTCGGGTCCCTCCCTGAGACAACCTTCGGGGGTCGAAGGAGATGCGGCGACGAGGAGAAGACCGTTGGAGTGAGCGCCGCACCGGCTCAGACCGGGTCGGCGGGCCGTGACCGGGTGGGGCGCCGGCCTCCCAGGATGTACAGGCCGACGACCAGGGCCCAGGCCGGAAAGACCAGTTCGGACCACGGCAGGTCGGCTCCGACCACGAGAAGCGTCAGGCCTGTCAGATAGCCGAGGAAGACAAGCGGGCGAGGGAAGATGCCGAGTCGGCCACCGATGCTCGAGGTCGTGAAGATGAACACCGCCGCCATCCGCATCGTGTACGTGGTCAGCAGGGTGTAGGCGAAGTGGCGGCCGAAAGGCGAGGGCTGCTGGCTCTGGTCCAGCACGGTCCCGGCCGCGGCGGCGCTGCCGAACAGCGTGGCGACGAAGACCAGTCCGCTGCCCAGGAACACGGTGGATACGAACCGGTCCTCCGCCTCACCGGCCTGTTCGCGCAGGGCGCCCATGAACCACAGGAAGGCGATCCCGGCGAACGGAAGCAGCGCAAGCGCCGTCTGCACGGCGTCCCGTTGCCCGGCGTCGACGGTGATGTCGTCCCCGTCAGCCCCGCCGGGCAGGGCAATGCGCACCAGGACGATCGCCGCAGCCATCAGGATGGCGAACACCACCCCGGCGATCCCGGCAGCCCGCGGTGTCCCGAGGCGCTCGTGCTTCGATCCCATGCTTCCTCGCTCTCTGTACTTCTTTCGTACAGACAGCAGTGCTTCGGAAGATCGCGCCACCGGGGCCGCCCGGGAGGACGAGCGTGGTGCGCCGTACAGGTCACGCACGACGCCGGCTGTCCGATGTCGTCCGGCGGGGCTCGCCGGGCCGCCGCCGAGGACGAGCAGCCCGCATCCACTGCTACGGCTCGGGGCGCCGGGCCGGCTCTCCACGCCGGCTCCGCCCGCGTCCGCCGACGTCAGTCGGAGGTTGTCAACTGGAGCTTGAACCCGACGTGCGAGGCGGTGAAGCCGAGTCGCTCGTAGAACCGGTGTGCGTCGGTGCGGGTCGCGTCCGAGGTCAGCTGGACCAGCGAGCAGCCCTGCCGGCGGGACTCCTCGATCGCCCACTCGATGAAGTGCTGCCCGAGACCCCGGCCCCGCTCCGAGCCGGCCACGCGCACCCCTTCGATGATCGAGCGGGTACTGCCGCGGCGCGACAGGCCGGGCACGAAGGTCAGTTGGAGCGTGCCGACCACGGCCCCGCCTCGCTCGGCCACCATCAGGAACTGGTCCGGATCGGTCCGCAGACGCTCGTACGCCGTCCGATAGGGCGTCATGTCGTCGGGCGACTCCCGGGTCGCCCCCAGCGGGTCGTCGGCGAGCATGGCCACGATGGCGGGGAGGTCGTCCGCGACGGCGGACCTGATCACAACATCCGTCATACGCCGCAGGCTATCCGGGCACCGGTCCGCCACCCGGCGCGGCCCGTGGACCCCGCACCACGAGATCGTGCAGATGTGCGACCGCGCATATCGGGGACGTGCTCGCCGGCCCGTCGATGGCGGGCCGGCGAGACGTTCGGGACAGTGGTCACGCCTGTATGCGCAGCCAGGTGTCGCCGGTGCGGAGGCACAGGACGCCGTCGCGGCCCTGGCCGCACCGCATGACGACGCGCCCGGTACATGGGAAGTGGGGAGTATCGGAACCGATCGTGCGGAGACCCACCCACCCTGGTCAGTTCTCGGTTCCGCAGGAGCCGGAGCGGGACGAGTTTGGTGGGGCCAACTGCATCGATAGAGCCAGGACGTGGTCGGCCTGGTCATCGCGGTGGTGGTGCCGGCCGTCTCCGCTCACGACAGCGGAGCAGATGCTCAGCTCCGCCATCAGGTTTCGCTGAAGGTTCGTCGGTAGGCGCCGGGTGTGGTGCCGAGATGGGCCCGGAATCGGCGGCGCAGGTTGACCGCCGAGGCGAGTCCGACCCGGGTGGCGATGGTGTCGACGGGTAGGTCGGTCTGTTCCAGCAGCGCCCGTGCCACGTCGAGGCGCTGGCCGAGCAGCCACTGTCCCGGGCTGGTGCCGAGCTGTTCGGTGAACCGCCGGGCGAGGGTTCGGCTGGACAGTCCGGCGCGTTCGGCGAGGTGGTCGAGGGTCAGTCGGGTGTCGAGGTGGGAGGTGGCCCACTCCAGCAGCGGCGCCAACGATTCGTCCGCCCTGGCCGGTGCGGGCTGGGCGGCGTACTGGAGTTGGCTGCCCTCCCGGTGCGGCGGCAGGACCATGCGCCGGGCGATCTGGGCGGCGTACGCCGCGCCGTGATCGGAACGCACCAGGTGCAGGCACAGGTCGATGCCCGCGCCGGTCCCGGCGCTGGTCGCCACGTCGCCGTGGTCCACGAAAAGCACGTCCGGATCCACCTGCACCTCGGGGAAGGTGGCGGCGAACCTGGCGGCGCTGCGCCAGTGGGTGGTGGCACGGCGGCCGTCGAGCAGTCCGGCCTGAGCGACGACGAACGCCCCCGTGCAGATGGCGACGATTCTCGCCCCGCGCCGGTGGGCGCCCCGCAGCGCCTCGGTGACGTTCGGCGGCACGGGTGCGCCGGGCGGCTGCCAGCCGGGGACGACCACGGTGTCCGCCTTCCGTAGGGCGGCCAGCCCCGCCTCGACGAGCATCGCGTAACCGGCGGTGGTCGGCAGAGGTCCGGGACGCTCGGCGCAGACCCGGAAGCTGTAGTGGGGCGGCGCGTCCTGTGGGACGGTGCTGAAGACTTCGGAGGCACAGGCCAGCTCGAAGGGCGACTGCGGCGGGGTGAGCAGGGCCACCACCCGATGAAGGGGCATGGCAGGAATGTACCTGAGGATGTCGTTCTAGACTCTCGGCGGGGAGGGCCGGCCCCGGTCACAGTGGACCCATGAGCGAAATCACCGAAACGACAGTGCTGCGGACCGAGATCCAGGTCGACGGCGAGACGGCCAGCTACCTGACCGTGGAGCAGGACGGCCCGGCCGTGTTGCTGCTGCACGGAACGTACTGGAGCCGGGTCTGGCTTCCGGTGCTGGACCGCCTTGCTGAGGCGGGGCTGCGACCCGTCGCGGTCGACCTCCCCGGACTTGGGCGCTCGGGAGGTGAACTCACCCTGGAAACGGGCACGGTCCCAGCCCTCGCGGACTGGGTGGCGCGCTTCGCGTCTGCGCTGACGCTCTCCGGGCCGATCGCCGTAGCGGGTCATGACATCGGCGGCGCCGTCGCCCAGCACCTCCTCGTCCACGATCAGCTGGAAGTGTCCCGGCTGGCATTGGTCAATTCGGTCACCTACGATTCCTGGCCGGTGTCCAGCGTGGCCCGTTTCCGGGACCCGGAGGTCGTCGCCGCGACCACCGCCGATGAGATTCTCGCCGCCCGCCGGCAAGCCGTGACAGCAGCGCTGGCTGATGCCGCCACCGAGCAGCGGATCGCGGACTACCTGGATCCGTGGACCGATGCGCGGGTTCGCCGCTCCTGGATGGCCATGGCCGGCGCGGCCGACAACCGCTACACCCGCGATGCCGTTCCCGCGCTGCGGCAGAACGCGACACCCAAGTTGCTGATCTGGGGCGAGGACGACGGCTTCCAGAAGGTGGAGTACGCCGAGCGGTTCGCCTCGGAGATCCCGCACACCACACTCATACGTGTCCCGGATGCAGGGCACATCCCCACGGAGAACGCGCCCGGCCGGATCGCCCGCGCGCTCGTCGACTTCTTCACGGCGTAGAGGTCCCGACTGGCCATTTCAGGATGAATACGGATGCCGGACGATCTTGCGTGTGATGACCTGGGGCAGCGTGCGGCGCCGCCTACTTCCCACGGGTCTCCTTGGAGGAGTGAGGGATGCCCGACTCGTGACGTCAGCCGGTGGGGCGGGGTTGGGTTGGAAGGACCCGCACTCGTGTCGCGGGGGTGGTGAGCTCGGTCCGCAACCGCCGGTTTCCGCGGTGAGTTGGTGGACAATCCGGACGAGGGCTTCGAGGTCGGTTTGGAGGCGTGCGATCTCGGCTTCGTCGCCTTCCCGGAACTCTTTGAGCTTGACGATCTGCTGCCGCAGGCGCTTCGGGAGGCCATCGGCTACTTGACCAGCCGGTGCCGCCGCCCGACCGCGGGCCGCTGCCCCTGCGGCTGGTGCTGCCAGGACGAGTGGGCCGCGTTCGTGTCACTCGCTGCGGGGTAGTGCCGGCGGGGCGGCACTGCCGCGAGTCGCATACTGGGAGGTGACCGACCGGGCACACCCCAGGAGAGCCGATGAGCCCCGCAGCCAGCGACGAACCCCTGCCGCCTCAGCCCGGAGGCGTGCTCTGGGGTCTCGCCGGTGACGTCCGGGCCCTGCTGATGCTGCCCGCCGCGCTCACCATGCAGGTCGCCCACCCCGCCGTCGGCGCGGGTGTCGACGAGCACTCCGTCTTCCGCACCGACCCCTGGGGCCGCGGCGAGAGGTCCCTGCGCTCGCTCCAGCTGTGGATCTACGGCGGCGAGGCGGCCGCCGCGGAGGGCCGCAGGCTCCGCGAACTGCACCGCACCATCCAGGGCACCGATGCGCACGGCCGCCGCTACCACGCGCTGAACCCGGCCTACTACTCCTGGGTCCACGCCACCGGCTTCCCCGTCTACCGGCACGCCGCCCGCTATCTGGTCCGCGAACTCACCGACGCCGAGGAGCGGCAGCTGTATGCGGACTGGCTCCAGGTCGGCCGGATACTCGGCATCCGCGACCGGGACATGCCGCAGACTCTCGAGGAGTTCTGGCCCTACTACCGCAAGGTGCTCGCCGACGAGCTCGAGGCCACCGTCGTCGTACGGGAACTGGTGGATGTGGACCAGCCGGTGCCGCCGCCCGACCGCGGGCCGCTGCCCCTGCGGCTGGTGCTGCGCGCACTGTGGCCGCTGCTGCTGCCGCCGCTGGCCCGCTTCCGCCGGTTCATGACCATCGGGCTGATGCCGCCGGACGCGCGCGAGGCCATCGGCCTGCCCTGGACCGACGCGCAGGAGCGCCGGCTGCGGCGCTTCGCCCGGGTCGTACGGGCCGTGGTGCCCGTACTCCCCGAGCGGCTGCGCTACCTGCCCCTGGCCCGCGAGGCCCGCCGGGCGGAGCGGCTCAGGTCAGGCCGCCGCGCGCGATGACATCGGCGTACCAGTGGGCGCTGTCCTTGAAGGTGCGGCGCTGCGTCGCGAAGTCGACGTGCACGATGCCGAACCGCTTGCTGTAGCCGTACGCCCATTCGAAGTTGTCCAGCAGCGACCACAGGAAGTAGCCCCGTACGTCCGCGCCGTCGTCGATCGCCCGGTGCACCGCCGAGAGGTGGGCGTGCAGATAGGCCACCCGCTCGGGGTCGTGGACCTCGCCGGACGGATCGGCGTAGTCGTCGTACGCCGCGCCGTTCTCGGTGATCACCAGCGGCACGCCCGGCAGGTCGTCGCGCAGCCGGATCAGCAGGTCGTGCAGGCCGTCGGCGTCGACGGGCCAGTCCATCGCGGTGCGCGGGCCGGGGGCGGGCAGGAACCGCACGTGCTGCTCGGCGCCGGCCCACGGCGAGGGCGACTCGGAGGAGCCCGCGGCGACGACGGTGGGGGAGTAGTAGTTGATGCCCAGCGAGTCGATCGGGGTGGCCGCCGCCTCCAGATCGCCGTCCAGGACGAACGACCAGTCCGCGACCGGCGCGGTGTCCCGTACCAGGTCCTCCGGCAGACGCCCGCGGAAGACCGGGTCGAGGAAGATGCGGTTGCCCACCGCGTCGATGCGGCGGGCCGCGTCCAGGTCGGCCGGTGAGTCCGTGTGGGCCCGTACCGCGTGGAGGTTGAGGGTCAGTGAGATTTCCGCGGCCGACGGGAGCCCGGCGCGCAGGACCTGCGCGGCCCACCCGTGCGCCAGGTTGAAGTGGTGGGCGGCGCGCAGCGAGGCGAGCGGGCTGGTGCGGCCGGGGGCGTGGACACCGTTGCCGTAGCCGAGGAAGGCGGCGCACCACGGTTCGTTGAGCGTCGTCCAGGTCGCCACCCGGTCGCCGAGCGCCTCCGCCATGATTCCCGCGTACTCGCCGAACCGCTGGGCGGTCTCCCGCTGCGGCCAGCCGCCCGCGTCCTCCAGTTCCTGCGGCAGGTCCCAGTGGTAGAGCGTGGCCACCGGCCGGATGCCGGCGTCGCGCAGTTCGTCGACGAGCCGACGGTAGAAGTCGAGGCCCTTCTGGACGGCGGGGCCGCGGCCGGTCGGCTGCACCCGCGGCCAGGCGATCGAGAACCGGTAGTCGGTGACCCCGAGGCGGCGCATGAGGGCGACGTCCTCACGCATCCGGTGATAGTGGTCGGCCGCGATGTCACCGGTGTCGCCGTTGCGGACCTTGCCCGGGGTGCGGCTGAAGGTGTCCCAGATGGACGGGGTGCGGCCGTCCTCGGTGGCCGCGCCCTCGATCTGATAGGAGGCGGTGGCGGTGCCCCAGCGGAATCCGGTGGGGAACCGGAGCGTCGTGGTGGTGTCGGGGCGGGCGTCGAGCGCGGTCATGAGGTGGTACTCCCGGTAGTGAGCGGAGTGAGACGTGGAGCGAGGAGGGTGCAGGTGCGGGCGTGTATCGGCCCTGATCCGGACGGAGGGCCCTAGCCCTTGACCGCGCCCTGCATGATGCCGCCGACGATCTGCCGGCCGAGCAGGCCGAAGACCAGCAGCACCGGCAGGGTGCCCAGCAGGGTGCCTGCCATGATCACGGACTGGTCGTGGACGTATCCGCCGCCGAGCTGGCGCAGCGCCACCTGGACGGTCGGGTTCTGCGAGGAGAGCGCGACGATCGGCCAGAAGAAGTCGTTCCAGGCGGCCATGAACGTCAGCATGCCGAGCACGGCCATGCCGGGCCGTGCGACGGGCACCACGATCGACCAGAAGATCCGGGCGGTGGAGGCGCCGTCGACGCGGGCGGCCTCGATCAGCTCGTCCGGCAGCGACTGCACCAGGTACTGGCGCATGAAGAACACGCCGAACGCGGAGACCAGGCCCGGCAGGATCACCGCCTGGAGCTGGTTCACCCACTGCAGTTCGGCGATCAGCATGAACAGCGGGATGACGCCCAGCTGCGGCGGGATCATCATCGTGCCGACCGTGACGGCGAGCAGCGCGCCACGGCCGCGGAAACGCAGCTTGGCGAAGGCGAAACCGGCGAGCGTGCAGCACAGCACGGTGCCGACGGTGATGGAGCCCGAGACGATCAAGGAGTTGAGCAGCGCCTTGCCGATGTCGGCCTCCTCCATCACCGCCTCGAAGTTGCGGATCAGGTTGGGGCCCGGCAGCAGCGTCGGCGGCACCTTCGCGAGGTCCGCGTTGGAGCGGCTGGCGGCGACGATCGTCCAGTAGAACGGGAACGCGGAGAAGAGGAAGGCGACGATCAGGACGGCGTAGGCGAGCTTGCCGCCCTTCGTCGTGCGGCCCGCGCCCGACCTCCGGCGGCGCCGGGCCGGGGCGGGCTTCGCGGCGGCCGGCTGCTTCGCCTGCGGTGCGGCGAGCTCCTGGACAGGGTCCAGCGCGGTCATCGGCCGGCCTCCTTGCGGGCACGGCGGCGCGCGATCAGGGCGTTGACCCCGACGAGCACCACGATCAGCAGGAACATCACCCAGGCGATGGCGGCGGCGCGCCCCAGGTGGAAGAAGCCCCAGCCCTGCTCGTACATGTACAGCCCGAGCGTCTGGTACTGGTGCGAGATGCCGCCGGAGATGGATCCCTCGAACAGCAGCGGCTCACCGAAGAGCTGGGTCGCGCCGATCGTGGAGACCACCACGGTGAACAGGATCGTGGGGCGCAGCCCCGGCAGCGTCACATGGAAGAACTGCCGCCACCGCGAGGCGCCGTCCACCTCCGCCGCCTCGTACAGCTCGGTGGGGATGGACTGCATGCCCGCCAGATAAATCAGTGCGTTGTAGCCGGTCCAGCGCCAGATGACGATGGTCGACACGGCGATCTGGGAGGCCATGGTGCCCGTCTGCCAGTCGACCGGGTCGATGCCGACGAGGCCCAGGACGTAGTTGATCAGCCCGAAGTCTCGCCCGAAGAGCTGGGCGAAGACCAGCGTGGCGGCCGCCACGGACGTCGCGTACGGCAGCAGCATCGCGGTGCGCAGGAAGGTGCGGCCGCGCAGGCGGTAGTTGAGCAGATGGGCGAGGCCGAGCGCCATCACCAGCTGCGGCACCGTGGAGAGCACCCCGATGGTGAAGGTGTTGCGCAGCGCGGTCCAGAAGAACTCGTCGCCCAGCAGCGTGGTGTAGTTGCCCAGTCCGCGCCACTCCATGTCGCCCGGGGTCTGCAGTTCGACCCGGTAGAGGGAGACGAACGCCGTGTAGATCAGCGGGAAGAGCCCGAAGGCGGCGAACAGGGTGAAGAACGGGGCGATGTAGGCGTACGGCGAGAGCTTGCGCCAGGCGCGCCGCACGGCCGGCGGCCTGGGTGGCGAGACCGGCTTCGCGGAAACGGTGAGGGTCACGGGGCGGCCCTTCGGGACGAGTCGGTACGGGGCGGGCTCGGGGCCGTGCCTCACGGATCGTGCGGAACCGTCCGATCGGTGAGGGACGGCCTTCGGGCCGGTCCGGTGCGGGGGTCGAGTGACGACGGACCGGCCCGAAGGGGCTGGGGGATCGTCCGGATCAGGCCGGGCCTGACGAACCCGGCGTGATCCGAACGAGAGGCGGCGGGCGTCAGCCGATGGTGTTCTCGACGCCCTTCTTGGCGTTCCCCCAGGCCTTCTCCGACGAGATGCCCTTGCGTTCGACCTCGTTCAGCGCGTTGGTGATCTGCTGGTTGACGTTCTGGTCGTGCACGCCGAGGACCTGCACCGGGGCCGCCTTGGCCGCGTCACCGAAGATCTGGCCGATCGGCGCGCCGGAGAAGTACGGGTCGGTGGCGTCCGCGACCTTCTCGATGGCACCGGTGGAGGAGGGGAAGTTGCCCTGCTTCTGGAAGAGCTTGGCCTGCTGCTCGGGGGCGGTGAGCCACTTGATCAGCTCGTACGCCTCCTTCTTGTGCTTGGCCGCGCGCGGGACGGAGAGGTACGAGCCGCCCCAGTTGCCGGCGCCGCCGGGCAGCTTGGCGATGTCCCACTTGCCCTTGCCGCTGTCACCGGCCTGGCCCTTGATGTAGCCGAGCATCCAGGCGGGGCAGGGGATGGTGGCGAACGAGCCGGCGGCGAACGCCTGGTTCCACTGCGGCGACCACTGGTCGAGCTTGGCGCTCAGATCGCTCTCGGCCGCCTTGACGGAGGTGTCCCACGCCGTCTTCAGCGCCGGGTTGGTCTCCCAGATGAGGTTGCCCGACGCGTCGTAGTAACGCTCCTCCTCCTGGCCGATCATGATGGAGAAGAGGCTGCCGACGCTGTCCAGCCAGGCGCTCTTGGCGGGTGCCTTGGCCTTGTACTGCTTGCCCAGCTCGAGGTAGCCCTCCCACGTCGACCACTTCTTCGCGAGTTCCTCGCGGTCGGTCGGCAGCCCGGCCTGCTTGAACAGGTCGGTGCGGTAGCACATGGCCTCGGGGCCGACGTCGGTGCCGAGGCCGAGGACCTTGCCGTCCTCGGTGGTGGCCGCGGCCCACTTCGCCTCGGCGAACTGGCTCTTCAGCTTGTCGGCGCCGTACTCGGTCAGGTCCTCGAACTTGTCGGACTGCTGCTTCGTGACCGAGGCGATCCGCCCGACCTCGATGCCCTGGACGTCCGCGAGACCGCCGCCGCCGGCCAGCCGGGTCTGGAGCGACTTCCAGTAGTCCGCCTCGTCCTCGGTGTCGGTCTGCTTGATCTTGACGCCCGGGTGCAGCTTCTCGTACTCCGCGTAGAGGCCGGCCTCCTTGTAACCGAAGGAACCGAAGAGGTCGACGGTGATCGTGACCTTCCCGCCCTCGCCGTCGGAGGCGGTGTCCGACGAACCGGATCCGCAGGCGGCGAGCACGGCCCCGGCGAGCGCGACTGCACCGAGGCGGACGGCGGCCCTTTTGGCGGCTCTGGCTATGGGCATGGGGAAGCCTCCCTTGGCTTCGGGGTGGGACGAGCACTTGAGAGCGCTCTCAAACATGCGCTTGGAGAGTGCCCCGCCGGCGCTCACCTCGTCAAGACTCGAAGGCGTAACGGCTTGGACTCGGGCCCAACTGCCCACTGTGTTCGATGTATTGACACATGTGTTTCAGGGGTTTTACGTTTCGGCCATCTGAGAGCGCTCTCAGCCATCCGTCCCGTGACGACTTGAGGTGCCGCATGCCAGCCCCCCGCACCAGGCCAGCAGCCGCGCTGGTCCTGGCCTCAGCCCTGGCCGTCGTCGGCCTGGGTCCGGCCGCCGCGCCGGCGGCCGCCGCCACCGTCCCCGTAGGCTCCGGCAGCTACTCCGACACCCGCCCCGCCGGTACGTCGGGCCCCACCACCAACACCGGCACGCCGGTCACGCCCAAGGTGACCACCGCCGCGCGGAACCGGCCGGTGCCCACCAACGACTGGTGGTCCTCCCTCGCCTTCCAGCGCTACGGCGACAACCCGTACTCGACCCCCATGTACGGGCACCCCCTCACCTACCAGGCCACGGCCGGCGGGCTCGACGTCGGCTACCCGACCTCCGCCGCGATCGTCGGCGACGGCCGCCAGTACGAGTACGCCCACAAGCGTGACCTGACCATCGGAGTGACCGGCCTCAACTCGCCCGACACCAAGGCCGACGACTGGTCCGACTGGACGGTCACCCCCTACTGGTCCGACGGCGCCCGCACCCTGCGCACCACCATCGGCCACGGCTCCCCGTTCGTGTACGCCAAGGGCTCCGGCGGCAACGCGCAGATCACCACCGCCGGCGCGCCCACCGTCTTCGCCGACCAGGGCAACGTCCTCGGCATCACCGTCGCCGGACACCACTATGCCCTCTTCGCGCCGACCGGCAGCGACTGGAACGTCTCCGGCTCCACCGTCACCGCCGGCCTCGGCTCCAAGGACTACTTCTCCGTCGCCGTGCTGCCGTCCACCGGCGCGCTGGCGACCTTCCGCAAGTACGCCTACAGCTTCGTCACCGGCTCCAAGGCCACCTGGAGCTACACGGGCGGCACCGTCAGGGCCACCTACACGCTCACCACCGAGGCGAAGGAAGGCACCGAGCGCGGCACGCTCCAGGCCCTCTACCGCCACCAGTGGCTGAACACCACGGACCCGCTCACCTCCTACACCTACGTCTCCCCGCGCGGCACCATGAAGGTCCGCGAGTCGGCCTCGTTCACCACGACCCAGAAGGCCGCCGCGGTGCTGCCAGCGCTGCCCAAGTCGAACGCCGTCGACACCGCCAGGCTGCGCGGCTACCTGAACGAGGTCGTGAACGCCTCCGACCCCTTCTCCGGTGCCTCCGACACCTACTGGACCGGCAAGGCGCTCGGCCGCCTCGCCCAGCTCGTACCGGTCGCCGAGCAGATCGGCGAGACCGGCACCCGCGACCGGCTCCTCGGCCTGCTCAAGGGCAAACTGCAGGACTGGTTCACCGCGGGAGGCGGAGGCGAGTTCAGCTACGACAAGGACTGGAAGACCCTCACCGGCTACCCCGCCTCCTACGGCAGCGACACCGAACTCAACGACCACCACTTCCACTACAGCTACTACGTCTACGCGGCCGCGATCGTCGCCCAGTACGACCCGGCATGGGCCGCGGACTCCGCCTGGGGCGGCATGGTCAAGACCCTCGTACGCGACGCCGCCAACCCCAGCCGCACCGACACCGCGTTCCCCTTCCTGCGCGGCTTCGACGTCTACGCCGGCCACAGCTGGGCCTCCGGCCACCAGGGCTTCGCCGCCGGCAACAACCAGGAGTCCTCCTCCGAGTCCACCAACCTCAGCGCCGCCCTCGTCCTGTGGGGCTCCGCCACCGGTGACACCTCGCTGCGCGACCTCGGCACGTTCTTGCTGACCACCGAGTCGGAGTCGATCGCCCAGTACTGGTTCGACGCCGACGAGCAGGTCTTCCCGTCCTCCTTCGGTCACGACACGGCCGGCATGGTCTGGGGCAGCGGCGCCGCCTACGCCACCTGGTGGACCGCCAACCCCGAGGAGATCCACGGCATCAACGTTCTGCCCGTGACCGGCGGATCGCTCCACCTGGGCGGCGAGAAGACCGCGATCCGGCGCAACCTCGCCGAGATGGAACGCGAGAACGGCGGCCCGGCCGTCGAATGGCGCGACCTCCTGTGGGAGTTCCAGTCGTTCGCCGACCCCGGCACGGCCAAGGCCAAGTGGGACGCCGGCCACGCCGGCTACACGCCGGAGCAGGGCGAGTCGAAGGCGCACACCTACCACTGGATCAACACCCTCGACACGCTCGGCGCCCCGGACGCCACGGTGACCGGTGACATCCCCACCTCAGCCGTCTTCACCAAGGGCACGGCCCGCACCTACGCGGCCCACAACCACGGCCCGACGGCCCGCACCGTCACCTTCTCCGACGGCAAGACCCTGTCCGTACCGGCCCGTTCCACCGCGAGCGGCACCGGGACCGGCGGGGGCGACACCGACCCCGACCCGGAGCCGCCGACCGGCAACACCTTCCAGCTGCGCAGCGGCGGCACTCTGACCACGGCGACCGGCGGCACGGCGGGCAGCGACACCATCGCCTCCGCCGGGGGCGCCAACCACGACGGCACCCCGTACCAGCCGCTCGTCTACGAGGTCCGCGGCGTCAACGGCACCCTCACCCCGGGCGCACAGACCGCCTTCCGGCTCCAGGTCGACGCGGGCACCGTGGTCGGACTGGGCCAGCAGGCCCGGATCAGCTACGACTTCACCGGCGACGGCCGCTTCGACCGGACCGAGACGTACCACTACTTCGCGACCGACCCCGTCACCGGCTGGGAGGAGTACTCGCAGGCACGCGGCATCAAGGCGACCACGGGCACGCCTGGCAACCTGGCCGGCGGCACCGTACGGCTCGAGGTGTGGAGCGCCATCGGCAACGCTCCCTCCAAGCTGCAGACCGGAACGGACAAGTCCGTCCTGGTGATCCCCTACAACTGACCACCACCACCACCACCACCGACCGGGCGGGCGGCGGGCATCGGAGTCAGGCCGATGCCCGCCGCACCAGCGTCGTCGGAGTGATCACGGACGCCGGGGCGGCGCCGCCCGACTCGTTCAGCAGCCGCATCAGCAGCCGGACCATCAGCCGGCCCATGCCCTCGATGTCCTGGCGCACCGTGGTCAGGGCCGGATCCGTCGTGCCGACGACCGAGGCCATGTCGTCGAAGCCGACCACGGCCACGTCCTTGGGCACCCGCCGCCCGCGCTCCCGCAGGGTGCGCAGCGCCCCCGACGCCATCAGGTCGTTCGAGACGAAGACCCCGTCGAGGTCCGGGCGGCGGTCCAGCAGCTCCGCCATCGCCCGCGCGCCGCTCTCCTCCGTGAAGTCGCCCTGGCAGCACAGGCCGGGGTCGGCGTCCACGAGGACGTCGTGATAGCCGTCGGTCCGGTCCTGCGCCGAGGTCTGGTCACGCGGACCCGCGATGTGCGCGATGTTCGCGCAGCCGCGCGACACCAGGTGCCGAACGGCCTCCCGGGCGCCGCCGCGGTTGTCCGCGTCCACGTACGGGACCGTGAGATCGGATCCGCTGACCGGGCGGCCGCCGAAGACCATGGGGATCTTCGTCCGGCCGATGACCGCGGGCAGCTCGTCGTCGTTGTGGAGGGAGAAGGCGAGGGCGCCGTCGACGTGCCCGCCGCCCAGGTAGCGGGCGATCCGGTCGTGGTCACCGGGGCCCTCCACCCACAGCAGCACCAGTTGCGAGTCGTACGCGGTGAGCTCACGGCTGATCCCGCGCACCTGCTGCTCGAAGAACGGGTCGGAGAAGATCCGCATCTCCGGTTCCGCGATGACCACGGCGACCGCGCCGTTGCGCCGGGTGACCAGGGTGCGGGCCGCGTGGTTCGGCACGTAACCGAGCTCCTCCACCGCCTGGCGCACCTTGTCGACCAGCGGCGCGCGCACCCCCGCGCCGCCGTTGACGACCCGGGAGGCCGTGGCGCGGGAGACACCCGCGCGCGCCGCTACGGCTTCCAGGGTGGGGCGGGACCCAGCGGTCTGCTCCGGCACGTGAGGCGCTCCTCGTCTGCTCCAGGGGTCGTACCAGTGCGCCGGTCGGCGACATGATCTGACGCCGACAGGATATCTTCCCGGTCACACGGCCTGAGAGCGCTCCCAGCATGTGGATGGTCATGGAGGTCATGAGCCCGGCCGGCACCCTCGTCAGGTAGGGCACCGGCCGGGCGGCTCGGAGGCTACGGCGCCGGGGGTGGCGACGCGGCGGTGATACGGGCGACGGCGTCGACGGTCAGCGCACGGTCGTGCGGTTCCGTGTCGAGCGCGCGATGGATGGAGAGCCCCTCGATCAGCGCGTCGAGCTGACGGGCCGTCGCCGGGTCGAAGTGCCGTTCCAGCGCCTGCCGGCTGCTGCGCATCCACTCCCGGGTCAGTTCCCGGTACGCCGGCTGCCGGGCGGCGAGCGTGTACAGCTCGTGGGTGAGCACCAGGTCGCGCTCCTCGGCCCCGGACAGATCGTGGATCAGGTCCGCGACCGCCGACCGGGCCTCGTCGGGGGAGCCTGCGGCGCCCAGGCGCTCCTCGAACAGCTCCACGACCGTCCGGGAGAAGCGGGTGAACGCCTCGCGCAGCAGCTCGTCCATGCTGCGGAAGTGGTACGTCATCGAGCCGAGCGGAACGCCCGCCCGCGCCGCGACCTTGCGGTGCGAGGTGCCCGCGACGCCCTCCTGGGCGATGAGGTCCAGTGCGGCGGCGATGATGCGCTCCCGGCGCTCGGGGTCGACCCGTCCCGTCGCCATCGCCTCACACCTCGACCGAGCGGACCACACGGGCCGGGTTGCCGAGGGCCACGACGTTCGCCGGAACGTCCTTGGTGACGACGGCGCCCGCGCCGATCACGCTGTTGTCGCCGATGGTGATCGGCAGCGCCGCCTCCGGCCTGTCCCGGCGCGGCCCCGGCTCCACGGGGTGCGTCGGGGTCAGCAACTGCACGTTCGGACCGATCTGGCAGTGGCTCCCGATGGTGATCGGGGCGACGTCCAGCGCCGTGAGGCTGTAGTTCACGAAGGTGCCCTCGCCGACCGTGATGTAGGTCCCGTAGTCGACGAACAGCGGCGGCTTGATGTGGGCGCCCTCCCCGAGACTGCCGATCAGCTCGGCGACGACCGACTGCGCGGCATCCGCGTCCCGCGCGTACGCGGCCAGGTACTCGGCGGCCAGTCGCACGGCACGCTGCGCCTCGCGGGCTGCGAGGTCGGGGTCGTCGACGATGTAGAGGTCGCCCGCGAGCATCCGCTCCCGGTTGGTCCGGGGGTCGCCGGCGAAGTGGTCGGCCATGTGTACGACCGTACACTACGAGGCGTACGGTCGTACACATGCCGGCGCGGACCGCTGCGTCAGTGCGCGTGCTCGGGCCTGTGCCCGGGGCCGTGATCGTGGATCGTGTTCGTCGCGGCGATGGACTTCCACGACTTCGGCCGCTCGGGCCCGGCGGCCGACCGGGCCACGCCCGCCCCGGCGGCGGCCGGCGCGGCCGGCTTCGACGGCTCGTACAGCCACGTGTCGAACAACCCGGCCAGCGGCTTGCCCGAGACCCGCTCCGCGTACGCCACGAAGTCGCCGACCTCCGCGTTGCCGTACGCGTGCTTGGCAGGCCAGCCCTTGAGGATCGCGAAGAAGTCCTCGTCGCCGATCTCGTTCCGCAGTGCCTGGAGCGCCAGTGCGCCGCGGTCGTAGACGGCCAGGTGGAACTGGTTCTCCGGGCCCGGATCGCCCGGCGCGACGGTCCAGAACGGGTCGTCCGCCGGGTGCTGGGCGTAGACCCAGTCCGCCAGCTCCTGCGCCGTGCCCTCACCCTCCTTCTCCGACCACAGCCATTGGCTGTACCGGGCGAAACCCTCGTTGACCCAGATGTCCTTCCAGCCCTCGACGGACACGCTGTCGCCGTACCACTGGTGGGCGAGCTCGTGCACGACGACGGACACGTTGGAGCCGTTCGCGAACTGCCGCGGGCTGTAGAAGGGGCGGGTCTGGGTCTCCAGGGCGAAGCCGCTCGTGACATTGGGCACGTAGCCGCCGAGGGCGTTGAACGGGTACGGCCCGAAGACCTCCGTGAGCCACTCGGCGACCTCGCCGGTCCGCTCGACGCTGGCCCGCGCGGCGCCCGCGTTGTCGCCGAGGTCCTTGCTGTAGGCGTTCAGGACCGGCAGCCCGTCGGCGGTCGTGCCGGTGGTGATGTCGAACCTGCCGACGGCGAGGGTGGCCAGATACGACGCCTGCGGCTTGTTCGAGCGCCAGTTGTAACGGGTCCAGCCCAGCCTGGAGCTCTGCGACACGAGCACGCCGTTGCTGATGGCCTGCGAACCGTCGGGGACCAGGACGGACACGTCGTATGTCGCCTTGTCCAGCGGATGGTCGTTGCTCGGGAACCACCACACGGCCGAGTCGGGTTCCTGCGCGGCCACGCCGCCGTCGGGCGTACGGTGCCAGGCCGTCCAGCCGCCGATCTCCAGCTCGGACGGCTTGCCCGCGTACCGCACCACCACGGAGGTCGCCCTGCCTTCGGCGAGCGGCGAGGCCGGGGTGACGACGAGCTCCTGGGCGCCTTCCTTCCTGAACTCCGCCTTCCTGCCGCCGACCCTGACCTCGCTCACCTCGAGCCCGAAGTCGAGGTTGAAGCGGCTCAGGTCCTGCGTGGCGGTGGCGAGCAGCGTCGCCGTGCCTTCCAGCAGGTCCGTCTCCGGCCGATACTTGAGACGCAGGTCGTAGTGCGAGACGTCGTATCCGCCGTTGCCGGCGGCCGGGTAGTACGGGTCCCCGATGCCCGGTGCTCCTGCCGAGGGGTTCGCGGCCGAGGCCGGGATCGCCAGCACGAGGGTGGCCACGAGCGCGCTCGGGACGGTCAGTCTGCGGTGCACGGATGCTCCAAGTCGTCGGAACGAACGATTCCTTGGACCCTAGGCACGGCCATGCCCTCCGGTCAGGAGCGAACCTCGGCCTTTCCGAGGCGCGTCCCGTGCCGGATGATCTCCCGGTGGACGAGGACGAACTGATCGATGCCGTAGGCCGCCGCGCCGGCGACCGCGAGCTGCCGCCCCGGGCGTCGTCCGCCGATGTCACGGCGTTCGAGGCGGTGGTCGGCCATCGGATGCCACAGCTTCTGCGACGGCTCTGTCTCGAGGTCGCCAATGGCGGATTCGGCCCGTGGGAGGTGCTGTCGCTGACCGACACCGACGACTGGTTCGGTGACTTCTTGGGGGCGTCGCGCCGACCGTGACGCCGCCCGGCCGGGCGGGAGGAGTGCCCGAACGCCCCCTGTCGCACGGGAGTTGACCGGAGTACCTTCCGCCCATGCCGATACGCGTGCGGAGAACCCGCTTGACGTGCAGATCGCTGGTGACGGCGGCCTCGGCCGCCCTCGTCGCCCTGACGCTCGCGCCCACCGGCGCGCAGGGCGCGACGCCGGCCGGGGAGAGCAGACCGGTCTACTCGTACGACGACGCGATCCGGGAGTCCGTCTGGGTCGACACCCGGCTCGACGAGGACGGCGACGGCCGCACCGACCGGGTCGCCGTGGACATCGTGCGGCCCCGGGAGGCGGCGCAGCGCGGCCGCCGGGTGCCGGTCGTCATGGACGCCAGCCCGTACTACGCCTGTTGCGGGCGCGGGAACGAGAGCCAGCGCAAGACGTACGACGCGGACGGGAACCCGGTGCAGTTCCCGCTGTACTACGACAACTACTTCGTGCCCCGCGGCTACGCCTTCGTCGCCGTCGACCTGGCCGGGACCAACCGTTCCGACGGCTGCGTGGACGTCGGCGGGCGATCCGACGTGCAGTCGGCCAAGGCCGTCGTCGACTGGCTGAACGGCCGCGCCCGCGCCTACACCACCCGTACCGGCGGCGAGCGGGCGAGCGCCCGCTGGTCCACCGGCGCCACCGGGATGATCGGCAAGAGCTACGACGGGACCGTCGCCAACGGCGTCGCGGCCACCGGGGTGCGCGGGCTGAGGACCATCGTCCCGATCGGCGCGATCTCCTCCTGGTACGACTACTACTTCGCCCAGGGCGCGCCGCTCTACGACTCCGGCCCCGAGTGGCTGTCCCACTACGTGGAGAGCCCTGAGGCGCGCGAACGCTGCCGGGCCGTCCAGCAGCGGCTCGTCGACGGGTCGCCGCGCAGCGGCGAGTTGACGCGGATGTGGGCCGAGCGTGACTACGTGCCGGACGCCGGCAAGGTCAGGGCCAGCGTCTTCGCCGTGCACGGCATGCAGGATCTGAACGTCCGCTCCAAGCACTTCGGCCAGTGGTGGGACGCCCTCGCCGAGCACGGCGTCGAGCGCAAGGTGTGGCTGTCGCAGACCGGGCACGTCGACCCGTTCGACTTCCGGCGCGGCGAGTGGGTGCGCACCCTGCACCGCTGGTTCGACCACTACCTCCTCGGCTACGAGAACGGCATCGACCGCGAGCCGATGGCCGACATCGAGCGTGCCCCGGACCGCTGGACCACCGACCGCGTCTGGCCGCCCCGCACGACCGCCGCCACCGCGCTGCGCCCGGGCAACGGCACCCGGCCGGGCGTCGGCACACTGTCCCTGAAGCCGGCCCGGCCGGGCGCCACCGAGACCTTCACCGACGACCCGAGCCAGGACGAGACCGACTGGGCCGCCGCGATCGACACCCCGACGGCTGCCAAGGCCGGGTTCGTCACCCGCCCGCTCGGCCGCGATGTGCGCCTGTCCGGTTCCTCCCGGGTGACGGCGACCGCCACACCGTCGACGACCAGCGCCCACCTGTCGGCCGTCCTCGTCGACCTCGGCCCGGACACCATCCGCGACTACGCGGCACCGGGCGAAGGCATCATCACCCTTGCCGAGCGCACCTGCTGGGGCCCGAGCACCACGGGCGACAGCTCCTGCTTCAAGGAGACCGAGGCACGCACCACCGCCGTCGGCCACACCGTCTTCAGCCGCGGCTGGGCCGACCTCGGCGGCTACCGGGACGAGGCGCTGACCCCCGGCAGGGCGTACACCGTCACGATCGACCTGCACGCGAGCGACCACGTCGTCCCGGCGGGCCACCGGCTGGCGCTCGTCGTGGCCGGCACCGACAGGTACCTGATCGACCCGCCCGACACCACACCGCGGATCTCCCTCGATCTCGCCCGCAGCACTGCGAAAGTGCCCGTCGTGGGCGGCGCGTCCGCCTTCGCCCGCGCGGTCGCGGGCCCGGTGCCCGCTCCGGCCGACTCCCGCCTCGGCGGCGTCGCCGAGCCGCGTCCGATCCGTCCGATCCCGGGAGGCGGCAGCCGATGAAGCAGCCGAGTGTCCGCGCCCGTGCGCTCGCCCTCACGACGGCCGCCGTCGCCCTCGCCGTGCCGCTGTTCACCGGGAACGCGCAGGCGGCGCACACCGTGCCCCGCACCGGCTTCGAGGCCGGTGGGGGAGAGAGCTGGACCAGCGAACCGGAGGAGCACGCCTTCCTCGCCGCCGTCGACCGGGGCAGCGGCCGGATGTCGTACGAGCGCGTCGGCACGACGAAGCAGGGCCGCCCGCTGCACCTCGTCCACCTGGGGAACGACAGGTCGCCCCACACCGTGCTCCTTGTCTGCGCTCAGCACGGTGACGAGCCGGCCGGCCGCGAGGCATGTCTGACCACGATCCGCGACCTCGCCTTCGGCCGGGACGGCAGGACCCGCGAACTGCTGTCCCGTACACACGTGATGGTCGTGCCGACGGCCAACCCCGACGGCCGGGCCGCGGACACCCGGGGCAACGCGGACGGCGTCGACGTCAACCGCGACCACATCGCGCTCAGGACGGCCGAGGGCCGGGCGCTCGCCGCCGTCGTCCGCGACGAACGGCCGGACGTCGTCTACGACCTGCACGAGTACGGCGCCACCCCGCCGTACTACGACAAGGACCTGTTCGACCTGTGGCCGCGCAACCTCAACACCGATCCGCGGGTGCACGAGGAGGCGCGGACCCTCTCGGGTTCCTACGTCCGTCCGGCCGCCGGCCGCGCCGGATACAGCACCGGTACGTACGGAATCTGGACCGACCCGGTCACCGGCGACCCCGTCAGACAGACCGCGGGCGACGGCCAGGAACGCATCCTGCGCAACGCGTCCGGCGTCAAGAACGCCGTCGGCCTGCTCATCGAGAGCCGCGTCGACGCACTGAGCGCCGACGAGCAGGCCGACCCCGCCCTCAACAGGCGCCGCCGGGTGGACAGTCAGCTCGCGGCGCTCGACGGACTGCTGTCGTACGCCGACGAGCGGCGCGGCCGGATCGAGGCGGCCACGGCCGCGGCCCGGGTGTCGGGCTTCCAGGACCGGGGGCCGGTCCACCTCGGCGGGGCGGACAACGATCCGCCCGCACCGGAGGAGACCCTGCAGGACCCGCCCTGCGGCTACCGGCTCGAATCCGCGCAGTACGCGGAGGTGGGCGACGAACTCGCGCTCCACGGCGTGAGTTCCCGGCCGGACGGGGAAGGCGTCCTCGTGCCGCTGCGGCAGTCGCAGCGGGAACTCGTGCCGCTGCTCCTCGACACCCGTGCGGCGTACCACCTCGCTGCCGGGCAACCGGTGCAAGCCTGTTGATACCGGGAGGAGTGTTACTTGTGTGGTAGGGGGTACCGGGGAGTGAAATCAGGCTCCGCATATCGTGAAAGGTGCCTCCGTGTCCCACGAAGTACAGAAGCCACAGAAGCCGGGCAAACGGCTGTGGTATCCGGTGAAGGCGGCGCTGCCGGGCCGCCATCCGCACGAGGACCGACCTCCGGTCACGGACCGGGTGGTGTTCGGCATCTCGGCGGTGCTCACCCTCGCCTTCGTGTTCTGGGGTTCGGTGTTCACGGAGACGCTGGAGAGCGCCTCCGACACGCTGCTGAGCGGCCTGATGCACAACGGCGGCTGGGCGTTCGTCCTGGCCGCCTCGGGATTCGTCGTCTTCGCGCTGTGGCTGGCCGTCAGCCGCTACGGCCGCATCCCGCTCGGGCAGGAGCACGAGGGGCCGGAGTTCCGCACGGTCTCGTGGGTCGCGATGATGTTCAGCGCGGGCATGGGGATCGGCCTGATGTTCTACGGCGTCAGCGAGCCGCTGGCGCACTACACGAACCCGCCGCCGGGCACCACCCCGGTCGACTCGGCGGACGCCATGCAGACCGCCCTGGCCACCACACTCTTCCACTGGACGCTGCATCCGTGGGCCATCTACGCGGTCGTCGGTCTCGCCATCGCCTACAGCACGTTCCGGCGCCGCAGGCGGCAGAACATCAGCGCCGTCTTCACGCCGCTGATGGGCGAGAAGCGCGCCGCCGGCACTCCGGGCAGAGTGGTCGACATCCTCGCGATCTTCGCCACCCTCTTCGGATCCGCGACGTCGCTGGGCCTCGGTGCCCTGCAGATCGGCAGCGGCTTCCGGGAGCTGAACTGGATGGACCGGGCGAGCACGGGGCTGCTCATCTCCATCATCGGGGTCCTGACGGTGTGTTTCGTGGTCTCCGCCGTCTCCGGCGTCGAGCGGGGCATCCAGTGGCTGTCCAACACCAACATGGTGCTGGCGGTGATCCTCGTCGTGTTCGTCTTCATCGCCGGCCCCACCATCCTCGTGCTCGACCTGATTCCCACGTCGCTCGCCTCCTACTTCGGCGAACTGCCGCAGCTGGCCGGCCGTACGGAGGCGGCGACCGGCGGCGGTGACGTCGCCGACTGGCTGAGCAGCTGGACGGTCTTCTACTGGGCATGGTGGATCTCCTGGACGCCGTTCGTCGGCATGTTCATCGCCCGTATCAGCCGGGGCCGCACGATCCGCCAGTTCGTCGGCGGCGTCATCCTGGTGCCGAGCACCGTCAGTCTGCTCTGGTTCGCCATCTTCGGCGGCACGGCCATGAAGCTCGAGGAGCGCGGAGAGCTGGGCGGCGAGACGACGCCGGAGGGCCAACTCTTCGGTGTGCTCCAGGAGTTCCCGATCGCGGGGGTGATGAGCCTCCTGGTGATGATCCTCGTCGGCATCTTCTTCGTGTCCGGCGCGGACGCCGCCTCGATCGTGATGGGCACCCTCTCCCAGAAGGGCACCTTCGAACCGGCGCGGCTCGTCGTCATCTTCTGGGGCGTGGTGACCGGCGCGGTCGCGGCCGTCATGCTGCTCGTCGGCGAGGGCAAGGGCGACGCCCTCGCCGGCCTTCAGCATCTGACGATCCTGGTCGCCGCCCCCTTCGTGCTGGTGATGATCGGCATGTGTCTGGCGCTCATGCGGGACCTGCGCCAGGACCCGCTCATCGTCCGTGGCGAGATCGCCGAGGAGGCGGTGGAGTCGGCGGTGATCGCGGGCCACGAGAAGTACGCGGGCGAGTTCGAGATCCGCATCGGCCCCGGCCTGGGCCCGGAGGCGGGCCAGATCCCCGTGGTGGAGCCGGAACCCGCCCCGGAGGAGGTCGAGGACCAGGACAGGCGCAAGGACCGTCCGGAGTCGGACTGACGGGAGACCGTACGCCCGTCGTCCAGGCGAGGGCCGCTGCCCCGGCCTTCGTCGCGGCCCCCTGCGCCCGCGTCCTTCCGCTGCCGCCCCGTCCGGGAGGCCGCTCGCCTGCGCTGCCGTCCCGTCCGTCCCCGCCGCGGCCGCCCTGCCGTCCGCTACCCCACGACAGCGGCCGCCGCCGCTGCGCACCCCCACGCCACCGTGACGCCGGCACCGCCGTGCCCGTAGTTGTGCACCAGCAGCGCCCCGCCCGGCAGCCGCCCGGAGTCGATGCGCACACCGGCGTCCCGCGCCGGGCGCAGCCCCACCCGGTGTGTGAGGACCCTCGCTCCGGCGATCTCGGGCCGGATCCGCGCGCAGCGTTCGACGATCGCGTCCGCCGTCTCCTTGCGCGGAGCCGTGTCCCAGTCGTCCTCCTCGGCCGTACCGCCGAGCAGCAGCCGACCGGGCTGCGGAATGAAGTACGTCGTCGTGCTCGACGCGTGGTCCACCGAGGTGAACCACTCCTCGATCCCCGGGTTCTCCACGACCACCAACTGTCCGCGCACGGGCCGCACGGAGGCGTCCGGCACCAGCTTCCCGGCGCCCAGTCCCGTGCAGTTGACCACGACGGTCGCACCGCTCTGTGCCTCGGCCTGTGGGAGGGAGCCGGCCTCCCGCACCTCCACACGCCCACCGGCGGCCTCCAGCCGCCCCGTCAGCCAGGCCAGATGAACCGGCATGTCGATCACGGGAATCCGGGCCCACAGCCCGGAGCCGGATCCCCCGGGCAGCTCCGAGGGCCCCACCTCACACAGTCCCGCCACCTGGGCGGCCCACGGCCCGAGCCCCGCGATGCGGGTGCCGGCATGGACGCCGGGGACCCGTCGTACGCCCGTCTCCTGCGGCCGGGCCGCCAGTGCCTCGTACACCCGCAGCGACGCCAGCGCCCAGTCGCCGACCAGCGTCTCGGGCTCGATGCGGTACGGCCACCACAGTCCGCCGGCGACCGCGGAGGTGGTCGCGTCGGCCGGCTCCCGGGACCAGACCCGCACCCGCCTGCCGCTCTCCGCCAACACCACGGCGGTCGTGAGGCCGATGACCCCGCCGCCCAGCACCAGTACGTCGTCGCTCATGCCGGGACCGTAAACCGACGGCCCGCGAGGGCAGAACAGCTCGTGCCGGCGGGACGCCGCATGCTCCGGAACACCGCGTGGCCGGACCGGCTCCACCGGCCGCACCCGAGAGAGATCCTCGACGGCGACCTCGATGCCGCAGGCCGTCGAATTCCGTTGGACGCGAAGGCCGTCGAGCAGCGATCCTTCCTCGTGGCACGCACCATGGAGGCGTGCTCGTCGCGCCCGTGGCGCGACGGACCGCACGAGAGGCCCGGGCGAGCCGCTGAATCGCCGCCGAGATGCATCAGACGCCTGACCTGCCCGCAGGGGCCCTGCCGACGAACCGGAGGTCCGCCTCCCCGCGCCGATGAGCGCGCGGCGGAGCGGACCGGCCATCCGCACCCGTACACCCGGCGAACTGCGCAGGAGCCGCCGCCCCCGCGCCCACTCCTGCTGGGACCACCTCTATGCCGCGCCGCTGTGGCCGCTGCACGGGGCGAACCTCGGCACCCTGGCGCGCACCTGCGACGCGGTGGGCGCGTGTCTCACCGTCCCGCGCTTTCCCTGGGTGCCCGAGGCACTGGCCCGCGGCAACACCCTGCGCCGGCCGCTGTGCACGCACTGGACGGGCGACCCGCTCGGGTGGCTGGCGCGCCGACGGGAGAGCGGGGCGCGGATCGTGGGCGTCGAACTCGCCGACGAGGCCGTCCGGCTCGCCGACCTGGCCCCGGCCCGGCAGCCGACCGTCCTCGTCCTCGGCCATGAGCAGCACGGCATCCCGCCCGAGGCGCTCGACCTGCTCGACGCATGTGTGGAGATCCCGATGGTCGGCACCGGTTCCAGCCTCAACGTGGCCGTCGCGGGCTCCCTCGCCCTGTACAAGCTCGCCGGACTCGTGTGACGCGTCCGCGGCGACGTGGCGGGCCGCCGAGCCCTCGCTGACCTCGCGCGGCCCGCGGACCCCGGACCCGGCCGGGGCCCGCCCGCCGGATCCCGTTCCGCCCGCCCGGCCCGACCGACGGACGGGCACGCGCTCCCCGACCGACGGACCGGCCCGCCCGGCCCGACCGACCCGCGAAGCCTTAGGATGCACCCCCTGATGACTGCAACTCTCGTCGCCAAGGATCTCGCCGCCGGCCACGGCGACCGCTCGTTGTTCTCCGGACTCGACCTCGTCGTCGCCCCCGGCGACGTGATCGGGCTCGTCGGCGTCAACGGCGCGGGCAAGTCCACGCTGCTGCGGCTGCTCGCCGGCCTCGACCGTCCGGAACAGGGCGAGCTCCGGCTCTCTCCGCCGACCGCGACCGTCGGCCATCTCCCGCAGGAGCCGGAGCGCCGCGAAGGCGAGACCGTACGGGACTTCCTGGCCCGCCGCACGGGCGTCACGGCCGCCCAGACCGCCATGGACGACGCCGCCCAGGGCCTGGCCGACGGCGCCCCGGGAGCGGACGACGCCTACGCCGTCAACCTGGAGCGCTGGCTGGACCTCGGCGGCGCCGACCTGGACGAGCGAGCCGAGGAGGTCGCCGCCTCGCTCGGCCTCGGCGTCGGCCTCGACGCGCCCATGACCTCCCTGTCCGGCGGCCAGGCGGCCCGCGCCGGTCTCGCCTCCCTCCTGCTGTCCCGCTACGACGTCTTCCTGCTCGACGAGCCCACCAACGACCTCGACCTCGACGGCCTCGAACGCCTCGAGGCCTTTGTCCGGGGCCTGCGTGCCGGCACGGTCGTCGTCAGCCACGACCGCGAATTCCTCACGCGGACCGTCACCAAGGTCCTCGAACTGGACCTCGCCCAACAGCAGATCACCCTGTACGGCGGCGGCTACGAGGCGTACCTGGAGGAACGCGAGCGGGCCCGGCGGCACGCACGCGAGGAGTACGACGAGTTCGCCGACAAGAAGGCCGCTCTCGAGGGCCGTGCCCAGATGCAGCGCAATTGGATGGACAAGGGCGTCAGGAACGCCCGCCGCAAGGCCACCGACAACGACAAGATCGGCCGCAAGCTGCGGAGCGAGGCGAGCGAGAAGCAGGCCGCCAAGGCACGCCAGACGCAGCGCATGATCGAGCGGCTCGACGCCGTCGACGAGCCCCGCAAGGAGTGGGAGCTGCGGATGGAGATCGCCACCGCCCCGCGCTCCGGCTCGGTGGTGGCCACCCTCCGCGACGCGGTGGTCCGGCGCGGCGGTTTCCGCTTCGGGCCCGCCTCGCTGCAGATCGACTGGGCGGACCGGGTGGCGATCACCGGCGCCAACGGCGCGGGCAAGTCGACGCTGCTCGCCGCGCTGCTCGGCCGGCTCGCCCTGGACGAGGGACACGCCTCCCTCGGCTCGGGCGTCGTCGTCGGCGAGGTCGACCAGGCCCGCCGCCTGTTCTACGGCGACGAGTCGCTGCTGGACGCCTTCTGCGCGGCGGTCCCCGACACCGAACCGGCCGAAGTGCGCACCCTGCTGGCCAAGTTCGGGCTCAAGGCCGGACATGTGCTGCGCCCGGCGACGACCCTCTCGCCGGGAGAGCGCACCCGCGCCGCTCTTGCCCTGCTCCAGGGCCGCGGCGTCAATCTGCTCGTACTGGACGAGCCGACCAACCATCTCGACCTGCCCGCCATCGAGCAGCTCGAGGCGGCGCTCGACTCGTACACGGGCACGCTGCTGCTGGTCACCCACGACCGCCGGATGCTGGACGCGGTCCGCGTGGGCCGCCGCATCGAGGTGGCGGACGGCAAGGTGACCGAGCTCTGACACGCCCCTCCCGGGCCGGAAGGGACCGGCCCGGGAGAGACCTGGGCGTCAGCGGTTCTTCGGGTCGACCAGACCGGCGCGGCGCAGCGCGTCCGCCATCGCGCTGTTCGAAGGGGCCGGGGCCTGGCGCGCCGCGCCGCGACGGTCGCCACCGCCACCCGCACCGCCCCCGCCTCGGCGCTCGCGGCCACCGCCGCCGCCCTGACGCTGCTGCGGCGGCCGTCCGCCGCGCTCGCGCCGCGGCGCCTGCTCCGCCGACGCCTCGTCGTCCAGCCGCAGCGTCAGCGAGATCCGCTTGCGCGGGATGTCGACGTCGAACACCTTCACCTTGACCACGTCGCCCGGCTTGACCACGTCCCGCGGGTCCTTGACGAACGTCTTGGACATCGCGGACACATGCACCAGACCGTCCTGGTGGACACCGACGTCCACGAACGCCCCGAACGCTGCCACGTTCGTGACGACGCCCTCCAGCACCATCCCGGGGACCAGGTCGCCGATCTTCTCGACGCCCTCCTTGAAGGTGGCCGTCCGGAACGCGGGTCGCGGGTCGCGGCCCGGCTTCTCCAGCTCGCGCAGGATGTCCGTCACCGTCGGCAGACCGAAGGTCTCGTCCACGAAGTCGGAGGGCCGCAGCGACCGCAGCACCGAGGTGTTGCCGATGAGCGAGGCCACTTCGCCGCCGCCGGCCTTCACCATCCGCCGCACCACCGGGTACGCCTCGGGGTGGACGCTCGAGGAGTCCAGCGGGTCGTCACCGCCGCGGATGCGGAGGAAGCCCGCACACTGCTCGTACGCCTTGGGGCCGAGGCGTGCCACGTCCTTGAGCGCCTTGCGGGAACGGAACGGGCCGTTGGTGTCGCGGTGGGCGACGATGTTCTCCGCGAGGCCGGCGCCGATGCCGGAGACCCGTGAGAGCAGCGGCGCGGAGGCGGTGTTGACGTCGACGCCGACGCCGTTCACACAGTCCTCGACCACGGCGTCGAGCGAGCGTGACAGCTTCACCTCGGACAGGTCGTGCTGGTACTGCCCCACGCCGATGGACTTGGGGTCGATCTTGACCAGCTCGGCGAGCGGGTCCTGCAGCCGGCGCGCGATGGACACGGCGCCGCGCAGCGAGACGTCCAGGCCGGGCAGTTCCTGGGAGGCGAACGCCGAGGCCGAGTACACGGACGCGCCCGCCTCCGAGACCATGACCTTGGTGAGGCCCAGCTCCGGGTGCCTGGTGATGAGGTCGCCGGCGAGCTTGTCGGTCTCGCGGGAGGCCGTGCCGTTGCCGATCGCGATCAGCTCGACGGCGTGCTCCTTCGCCAGGCGCGCCAGCGTCGCGAGCGAGGCGTCCCACTTGTTCGCGGGGACGTGCGGATGGATCGTGTCGGTGGCGACGACCTTGCCGGTCGCGTCGACCACGGCGACCTTCACGCCCGTACGGAAGCCCGGGTCGAGCCCCAGGGTGGCGCGGGTGCCTGCCGGGGCGGCGAGCAGCAGGTCCCGCAGGTTCGCCGCGAAGACCCGTACCGCCTCGTCCTCGGCGGCCGTGCGCAGCCGCATCCTCAGGTCGATGCCGAGGTGCACCAGGATCCGGGTCCGCCATGCCCAGCGCACGGTGTCGGCGAGCCACTTGTCGCCGGGCCGGCCCTGCTGGGACACGCCGAACCGGGACGCGACGATCGCCTCGTACGAGGAGGGGCCATCGACCGGCTCCTCCGGTTCCAGCACCAGGTCGAGGGCCTCCTCCTTCTCGCCGCGGAACATTGCGAGGACGCGGTGCGAGGGCAGCTCGGTGAAGGGCTGGGCGAAGTCGAAGTAGTCGGCGAACTTCGCGCCGGCCTCCTCCCTGCCCTCCCGGACCTTCGCCGCGAGCCGCCCACGGGCCCACATCCGCTCGCGGAGCTCGCCGATGAGGTCGGCGTCCTCGGAGAAACGCTCCGTCAGGATGGCCCGCGCGCCCTCCAGCGCCGCGGCCGCGTCCGCGACGCCCTTGCCGGCGTCGACGAACGCCGCGGCGGCGGCGAGCGGTTCGACCGACGGGTCGGCGAGCAGCCCCTCGGCCAGCGGTTCCAGGCCCGCCTCGCGCGCGATCTGCGCCTTGGTGCGCCGCTTGGGCTTGAACGGCAGATAGATGTCCTCGAGCCGCGCCTTGGTGTCGGCGGCCCGGATCCGGCTCTCGAGTTCGTCGTCGAGCTTGCCCTGCTCGCGCACGGAGTCCAGGATCGCGGTCCGCCGCTCCTCCAGCTCCCGCAGATACCGCAGCCGTTCCTCGAGCGTGCGCAGCTGCGCGTCGTCGAGCATCTCGGTCGCTTCCTTGCGGTAGCGCGCGATGAACGGCACGGTCGACCCGCCGTCGAGCAGCTCGACGGCCGCCTTCACCTGCCGCTCGCGTACGCCGAGCTCCTCGGCGATCCTGCCTTCGATGGACGTCGTCACTGGTTCCCCGACTCGCCTTCTCGTGCTCGCTGTGCTTGAGACTGCATTGTGCCGGGTGGCCGGGCGCCGTGTCGCGTGGCTCAGACGTGCCGTGTCCGTCCGCCGCGGGACGTGCCGCGGGACGCGCTGCGGGAGGCGCCGCCGAAGAGCCGGGCGAGGAGACGGAAGGGCAGCGTCACGACGGTGGCGATCGCCGAGCCGATCATACGGAGAACGTCGGCTATGGAACGGAGCACAATGGACCTCCTGTTTTTTCGGGATGTCGGACCCCCGACGGGTAACCGCGGTCCCCCCCGCCAAACGTGCCGGCACCCGGCGGCGCTGCCGGCCGCCGGGTCGCCGCAGGGCCGCCGGGGGTCAGTCCTTGCCGGCGAGGTCGGGCGGGAACGCGCCCGCGACCGCCGCCGTCATCAGGAAGCTGCGGCCCAGTTCGGTGAGCCGCTCGACGCCCTCCACCCCCAGGTGCTCGTACGGGGAGCGGTCCAGGCGGTCCGTCTGCTCCTCCAGCTCGGCCCGCAGCGCCGTGCCCGCCTGCGTCAACTCGCCCTCGGCGTCCAGCAGTCCACGCTCCCGCAGCCGCGCCTGCGCCGCCTCCCAGTCGGCCCGGCCCCAGCCGCGGGTGGAGAGGATCCAGCGCGGCGCCATCCCCTTGCCCGTGGCCGTGTGGCTCACCAGCGCCTCGAGCGGGTCGAGCCCGGCCGCCAGCAGCGCCGCGAGATGGCCGTCGCCGCGGTGCTCGCGCAGCAGCGTCGCGGCGTGCCAGTACGCCAGGTGCGGCTCCTCGGGCACGGGAAGGTCCGCGTGGGCCGCGTAGAGGGGGCGGGCGTGGCGGCTGCACGCCTCGGCGGCGCGCAGGGCGAGCCGCGCGGCCTCCGCCATGTCGGCGGAGGAGACCACGTCGTCGCCGAGCAGCCGGCGCAGGGTGCTGTCGACGGCGCGCAGCCGGGCGTCGAGCACCGTCTGTGGTGAGGCGGTGTCCCACACGGCGGGCACGTGCTCGGCGATCAGCTCGTGGTTGAAGTTGTAGAACGCGGCGGCGACCGCGCCCGCGCCGACCGCTCCCATCGCGGCGCCGCGCCCCGCGAAGTACGCGGCGCGCGGGTCCGCTATGCCGATCCGGCCGAGCTCTTCGGTGAAGTCGGGCGAGAAGTGGACCGTCGAGTGCAGGGGGTTGACGACATTGTGGCAGCGGCGTCCGGCGCGCGGGTGCAGAGAGGTCATGAGGGCACGTTACCGACTGGTTGGTACGCCGGGAGGAGCCGGGTGCACGCCGGGCCCGGCATGGCAGGAAAGGTGGGCTTCTCGTCATTGCGGCCACGCGGCGAGCCGCGAAGGATGAAGCGCATGACGGAGCGAACACTGCTCGTCGTCCTCTTCGACGATGTGCAGAGTCTTGATGTGACCGGCCCCATCGAGGTTTTCGAGGGGGCCCGCCGCGCCTGCGGCGACCGGTCCGCGTACCGCATCCGTACCGCCTCGCCCGACGGCGCGCCGGTACGGACCTCCAGCGGTCTCACCCTGGTGCCCGACGGCAGCCTGGCGGACGTGCCCGCCCCGCACACGCTCCTCGTCCCCGGCGGCGAGGGCACCCGCCGCCCCGACCCGCGCCTGATCGACTGGCTCCGCGACCGCGCGCCGCGCGCCGAGCGCCTGGTCTCCGTCTGCACCGGAGCCCTGCTCCTCGCCGAGGCGGGACTGCTCGACGGCCACCGGGCCACCACCCACTGGCTCGTCTGCGACCACCTCGCCGGAACCTACCCGGAGGTCGACGTCGAACCCGACCCCATCTTCGTGCGCGACGGCCGGATCTCCACCTCCGCGGGCGTCACGGCGGGGATCGACCTGGCGCTGGCGCTGGTGGAGGAGGACCTGGGCAGGGACATCGCCCTGACCGTGGCCCGCCATCTCGTCGTCTTTCTGCGCCGCCCCGGCAACCAGTCCCAGTTCAGCGCCCAGCTCGCCGCCCAGACCGCATCCCGCGAACCGCTGCGCGCGGTGCAGCACTGGGTCACCCAGCGCCCCGAGGCCGACCTGTCGGTCGAGTCGCTCGCCGGCCGCGCCGGGCTCTCCCCGCGCCACTTCACCCGTGCCTTCCAGGCGGAGACGGGCACGACACCGGGCCGCTACGTCGAGCGGGTACGGCTCGAGCACGCCAGGCGGCTCCTCGAGGACACGGCGGACGGCGTCACGAAGATCTCCCGTGCCTGCGGCTACGGCACCAGCGAGGCCATGCGCAGGGCGTTCGTGAAGGCCCTCGGCGTGGCGCCGGCCGAGTACCGCCGCCGCTTCCGCGGCACCGCCCAACCAGCCCGGCCCGCCCACTGACCGTCCTACGAAAGGACATCCCTGTGACCACCCTGATCGCCGTCCTGCTCTTCGACCGCTTCACGGCCCTGGACGCCGTCGGCCCCTACGAGATGCTGTGCCGGCTGCCCGACAGCGAGGTGGTGTTCGTCGCCGAGCGGACCGGCCCCGTGCCGAACGACCGTGGCGATCTCCACCTCGTCGCCACCAGGACCTTCGCCGAGGTGAGCGCACCGAACATCGTCGTCGTGCCCGGCGGCCCCGGCCAGGACGGGCAGATGGAGAACGAGGCGCTGCTGGATTGGCTGCGCGCCGTGGACGCGACCAGCACCTGGACCACATCGGTGTGCACGGGCTCGCTGCTGCTGGCCGCCGCCGGACTGCTGAAGGGCCGTGCGGCGACCTCGCACTGGCTCGCCCTGGACGGACTGCGGCGGCTGGGTGCCGAACCGACCGGCCGTCGGGTCGTCACCGACGGCAAGTACGTCACGGCCGCCGGCGTCTCGTCCGGCATCGACATGGGGCTCACGCTGGTCGGCAGGCTGGCCGGTGACCGGCACGCCCAGGCCGTGCAGCTGCTCACCGAGTACGACCCCCAGCCGCCCTACGACGCCGGGTCGCCCGAGAAGGCTCCGGCGTCGGTGGTGGAGGAGTTCCGCACGGGGAGCCGCTTCATCCTCCGGTAGGCTCCGGCGACCAGGCGAAGCGCGGCGCGCGACGCTCCAGGAAGGCGGCGACCCCCTCCGCGGTGTCGCCGCTGCCGCGTGCCTGCTCCGCCCAGTACCCGTCCCGGTCGGTGCGTCCGGCGGTGAACTCCTTCGCCGCGCACTGGGTGAGCTGCGAGCGCGACACCAGGACCCGGGTGAACTCCGCGGCCCGCTTCCCGAGCTCCTCGTTCGGCAGCACCTCGTCGACCAGCCCCGTCCGCAGCGCCCGTTCCGTGCCGATCAACTCGCCGGAGAACAGTAGGTACTTGGCTGCCGCGGGACCCACCAGCGCGGTGAGCCGTCGCGTCGAGGCCGCCGGGTAGACGATGCCGAGCTTCGCCGGTGTCACACCGAACAGGGCGTCCCGCTCCGCGAAACGCAGATCGCAGGCGGCGGCGAGCTGGCAGCCGCCGCCCACGCAGTAGCCGCGCACCACGGCGAGCGTCGGCTTGGGGAACGCCGCGAGGGCTTCCTCGGCGCGTACCGCCAGCGACTGCGGGTCCTCGCCGGGCTCCCGCAGCGAGGAGATGTCCGCGCCCGCGCAGAACGTCTCCCCCTCGCCGGTCAGCACCAGTGCCCGTACGGCGGGCTCCGCCGCGAGGTGTCCGAGCAGTTCCGGCAGCGCCCGCCACATACCGGCGGTCATGGCGTTGCGTTTGGCCGGGTTGTCGATCACGACGGTGGCGACGCCGTCCGCGACGGTGTGCCTCAGCCGGGGTGGTCGGGCCTTCGGGGACTCCATGCGCCGGATGCTATCCGCAGGAACCGGGCCAGTGATCAACAGGGGCCGGGCCGCGAGGACCCCGGAGCCGCTGAAACCCCGATAAGAGTGCTGAAACGATCGGCCTGGCCAAGCGGACAGAAGACGGTTCCGACCAGTCGCACAACTGACGCTGTCATACGCATTCTGGTCAAGACGCGCCGATACGCGTTCACTTCCGTTCAGCGGTACGGCACGGACCTACTGATTACCAACACTTGTTACCCGAAGGTCAGTGGGACGAGCCGAAGGTGGGTGCCGGACTATGGAGAGCCGCGGGAGCGTGCCGGCCCGGCCGCTGTCGTACGAGGGCGTCTGGCGGTTCACCGCTCCCGCCCTCGACGTGTCCGTCCCCCAGGCCCGGCACGCCGTTCGTGACCTCCTCGCCCGCCAGGGCGTGCCGGTCGCCGACGACGTGGTGCAGGGCCTGCTGCTGATCGTCTCCGAACTGGTCACCAACACCGTGCGGCACGCGGCCCTGCTCTCGCCGGAGGTCGCCGTCGAGGTCGCCATCGGCGAGCACTGGGTACGGGTCTCCGTGGAGGACAATCATCCCTACCGGCCCAAGGCCCTCGAGACCGACTCCGCGCAGACGGGCGGCCGGGGACTGCTGCTCGTCCGTGAGATCACCCGCGAGGCGGGGGGGACCTGCGACGTCGAGCACACCGCGAACGGCGGCAAGATCATCTGGGCGGAGCTGCCGCTGATGCCGCAACTCCAGGGCGGCGCGGCGGCCCTGTGAGGCGGCGTCCCGCAGTGCCGGACATACCGCGGGGCGCCGCGCCGCGGACGCCGTGCTACCAGCCGCCGGCCGGCCCCGTCAGCTCCCTGACCGCGGGCCTGGCCGCGTCCAGCACCGTCATGAACCACGCGGAGAACGGCGCCGAACCGTGCAGCTCGGCCAGCTCGTCCGGGGTCACGAAAGCCGTCTCCCCGATCTCCTCGGGGTCCGGTCGCAGCGGCGACTGCACCATCCCGACGAAGAGATGGTTGAACTCCTGCTCGACCAGCCCCGACTCGGGATCCGGGTGGTTGTAGCGGACCGTGCCCGCCTCGGCGAGCAGTGAGGGCGACACACCCAGCTCCTCGTACGCACGCCGGGCGGCCGCGGCGAACGGCGCCTCACCCGGATACGGGTGGCCGCAGCAGGAGTTCGACCAGACACCGGGGGAGTGGTATTTGCCGAGCGCGCGGCGCTGCAGCAGCAGCCGCCCCTGCTCGTCGAAGAGGAACACCGAGAACGCGCGGTGCAGCTGACCGGGCGGCTGGTGGGCGGCGAGCTTCTCCGCCGTGCCGACGGTGTTGCCCTCCTCGTCGACCAGCTCGAGCAGGATCGCTGGTGATGTGCCGTTCGACGCACTGGTCGCCGCGGTGGCTGGTGTGATCGGCATAACCGTCCTTCGCATCGGTCCTCGGCCCTGCGGCCTTCCGGTGGAAGGGCCCTGGGCTCCGCTCAGTCTGCCGTACAAAAGCGGCTTGTCCGTACTTCGGCAGCCGTCTGGCATGTCCGCCCCGCCGCGCGGGCACGCGGCGGGGCGGACGGGCCGTCAGACGCCGAAGGCCGCCGCATAGCCGACCGTGCCCCGCGGCACGTCCCCGCTGCCGTCCAGCGACAGCACCATCAGGGCTTCTTCCGGTACCTCGAAAGATGCCCCGATCCCGTGCCGCGAGGCGACCTCGAAACCGAACCTCGGGTAGTACTCCGGGTGCCCGAGGACCACGACCGGTCCCTCACCGCGCACCCGCGCCGCGTCCAGCACCGCCCGGACCACCGCCCGGCCCGCGCCCTGCCGCTGGTGACGGGGCGCGGTCGCCACCGGCGCGAGAGCCAGCGCGGGGGCGCCGCCGATCCGGCACCGGGTGAGCAGCGCGTACGCGGCCACCGACCCGTCCGGCGCCTCTGCGACGTACGACAGCCCCGGCAGCCACGCCCCGTCGTCCCGGCGCAGCGCGTCCACCAGGTCCGCCTCGGCGGCGGTGGGGAACGCGGCCGCGTTGACCGCGCGCACCGCCGGGACGTCCGCCGCCGTCTCGGGGCGGGTGCGCCAGCGGGCGTCGGCGGGACGCAGCACATAGCCGGAGTAGCCGAACTCCGTGCCGTGGTCCCGCCGCATCGCGATCTCCTCGCGGGTCGCGGCCAGAGCCTCCGCCATCCCCGGTGCCCCGGGGTCCGCGGCGTCGGCCCGCTCGGCCAGCGGGCCGTAGTACTCGTCCCAGTCGCTCGAAGGCTGCCGGTACAGCCCCAGGACGTTGTAGCCCGCCGCGACGGCCGCCGCGCAGTTCTCGGCGGTCGTGCGCAGCCGGTAGTGCCGGTCCCAGAAGGCGCGGGCCGCCGCCGAGGGGGCGGCCGTCCACTCGCACTCGGTCATGACCAGGCTGCCGCCGGGGGAGATCAGCCTGCGCCACCGCTCCAGGGCGGTGTCGAAACCGATGCTGTACGCGGAGCTCTCCGCCCACACGGCGTCGAAGGAACCGTCGGGGAGGTCGAGCGCGCCCATGTCGGCGCGGACGGTGCGGATCGCGTCGCCGAGACCGCGCGCCGCGGCGTTCGCCCGCAGCTCGGCGAGGAACGGCTCGTGCAGATCGACCGCCGTCACCCTGGCGCCCGCCCGTGCGGCCAGCAGCAGGGCGCTGCGGCCCGGACCGCAGCCGAGGTCGAGCACCCGCGGACGCGCGGGCAGCGGACCCGCCAGGGCGAGCAGCCGGGCGGAGGTGTCGTCGGAACCGGGGCCCTGCCGCGGCAGACCGTGGTGCAGGGCGAAGAAAGCATCGTGCAAAGCGTTGTCGGACAACGTGAAACCCTTGTTCGCGGGGCTCCGGCCGACGAGCGCGACCGCAGGACCGGGGAGACCGGACCGGATCGGGTCAGAGACGGACGGAAGCCCGGAGGATGAGGAAGGACCGGGCGCGCGCGGGGCTGGGGGTACCACCACGCCGCCAGGCGTAGGGGGACTCCGCTGCGACGGTCATCGACCTCAGCTCCTCTCGAGCCGCTCAAGGGTGGGGACGGCCATGTCCCGGCAGGAACCCTAGCAGCGCCCGGGCCTCCGGTCGTCACAGGTCCGTCAGTGACAGAGCCTCGCCTCGTGCTCCGCGTGACCGACCGGCTCCAGCTGGAAGGTGCAGTGCTCGACGTCGAAGTGCGTACCCAGGCAGCCCTGGAGGTCGTGCAGCATCTTCTCGTGCCCCACCGCGTCCAGCGCGTCCTGCGTCACGACCACGTGCGCGGAGAGCACCGGCATCCCGGACGTGATCGTCCAGGCGTGCAGGTCGTGCACGTCCTCCACGCCGGGCAGCGCCAGTATGTGGGCACGGACCTCGCCCATGTCGACGCCCTTGGGGGCCGACTCCAGGAGCACGTTCAGCGTCTCCCGCAGCAGCCGCCAGGTGCGCGGCACGATCATCAGGCCGATGGCGAGCGAGGCGATCGGGTCGGCGTACTGCCAGCCGGTCGCCAGGATGATCGCCGCGGAGACCAGCACGGTCACCGAGCCGAGCGCGTCCGCCAGCACCTCCAGATAGGCGCCCCGCACATTGAGGCTTTCCTTCTGGCCCCGCATCAGCAGCGTCAGCGAGACCATGTTCGCCGCCAGGCCGACGAGCGCGAAGACGACGGTCAGACCGCCCCGGGTCTGCGCGGGCTCGATGAAGCGCTCCACCGCCTCGACGAGCAGGAAGCCGCCGACGCCCAGGAGCAGCAGACAGTTGGCGAGGGCCGCGAGGATCTCGGCACGGGCGAAGCCGAACGTACGGTTCAGCCCGGCGGGCCGGTTGGCGAAGTGGATCGCCAGCAGGGCCAGCGCCAGCCCCACCGCGTCGGTCGCCATGTGGGCGGCGTCCGCGATCAGCGCCAGGGAGTCCGACAGCACACCACCGACGATCTCCAGCACCATCACACCCAGCGTGATGGCGAGGGCGATCCGCAGCCGGCCCTTGTAGGCCGCCGCGGCGGTGCCCGTCGGCGGCGGGCCGCCGTGCCCGTGCCCGTGGTCGTGCCCAGCCCCCATGTCGATGCCCTTCCGGTGCGCCTGCGTGCGGTACGTCGCTCGGTCGAGACCCAAGTCAACTACGGGCGGGGGGTATCGGGCAACACGGCACTGAACACCGTTGTCATATGCCCTGACCTGCGTAAATGCTTGCAGGTCAGGGGCCGTCGGAGATCAGCGGGCGGCCGTCTCCGGATGCCTGGCCAGCCATCCCTCCCAGGCGGAGGCGACCATCTCGCGCACCCCGTACGAGGCCCTCCAGCCGAGTTCCTCGGCGATCCGCTCCACCGAGGCGACGGCCTTCGCCGGGTCACCGGCCCGGCGCGGCTCGACGACCGGCTGCGGACCGCGGCCGGTGACCTCGGCCACCACGGAGGCGAGCTCCCGGACCGAGACGCCGATGCCGCGGCCGATGTTGACGGTGAGGTCCTCGCCGCCCGCCGTCCCGGCGAGCCGCCGCGCCACCGCGAGATGCGCGTCGGCGAGGTCGGCGACATGGATGTAGTCGCGGATGCACGTCCCGTCCGGGGTGGGATAGTCCGCGCCGAAGATCCGCGGGGCCTCGCCGCGGGTGATCCGGTCGAAGAACATCGGGACGATGTTGAACACCCCCGTGTCCGACAGCTCCGGGGCGGCGGCGCCGGCGACGTTGAAGTACCGCAGGCAGGCCGTCGACAGACCGTGCGCCCGGCCGGCCGCCCGCACCAGCCGCTCGCCCGTGAGCTTCGTCTCCCCGTAGGGATTGATCGGTTCACAGGGCGCCGACTCGGGGACGAGGTCCGTGTCCGGCACCCCGTACACGGCGGCCGACGACGAGAACAGGAAGCTCCGCACACCGGCCGCCACCACGGCCTCCAGCAGCACGGTGAGGCCGCACACGTTCTCCCGGTAGTACCTGAGCGGCTGCTCCACCGACTCGCCGACCTGCTTCTTCGCGGCGAGATGGACCACACCCGTGACGGCGTGCCCGGCGAGCACCCGGTCCACCGCATCGCGGTCGAGCACGGACCCGCGCACCAGCGGGACCCCCGCCGGCAGCCGCTCGGGAATCCCCGAGGACAGGTCGTCGAGCACGACGACCTGTTCACCGGCAGCCGTCATGGCGTGCGCCACATGCGCCCCGATGTATCCCGCTCCACCTGTGATCAGCCAAGTCATGACGGCCACCCTATGGGGTGGTCCGCCCCGGCCCCGGCCCCTCGCGACCGGCCCGTGCGTGCTCCTCCCGGCCTTCGCGGCCACCCCGGGGCCGGCTCCGCCGAACAGCAGCCGTCCAGAGCCCCTGCCCGGACCGACCACGATCCCGCAGAGGGAGCGGTTTGGAGGGCGGGGCCTCGATCGACAATGATGATCTCGGCGGGCCGCCAGGGCGTTAACGGCCGGTGAACTCCCGCTTCCGTTCATCCGATAGCCTCAGCCGACGTGCCGCCGCCCCACAGCCGGGCCGGGCCGCCGTGCTCCAGCAACGTCAGCTCCAAGGAGTGAGTTCGTCTGTCGACCGCCATCCTCACCGGTCCGCCCGTACCCGGATCGTCGCTCGAGGGCGATCTGCGGTCGCTGGGCTTCGACGTGCGGGTCGCCAACGGCCCCGAACACACCGCCGCGCTGATCGCGGCCGTCCCCGGTGCCGAGCGCGTCGCCGTGGTCGACCCGCGCTTCGTGGGCCATGTGCACTCCCTGCGGCTGGCGCTCACCGACCCGCGGTTCCCCACCGCCGCCGTCACCGGCGCGCTCACGGCCCAGCCGGCCGCCCGAGCCGCGCTGACCGGCGCGGTACGGGCCGTCTCGGCCACCGTGCCCGCCGGAGCGGGCGCCGTGGCCGGTAACGGTGTGGTCGACGGCGTCACCGCCGAGCTCGAGGCCCAGGGCGTGGCCGTGCACCGCCCCGACCTGGGATCACTGGTCGCCGCCGTGCCCTCGGAGGCGGAGGAGCGGCACCGCGTGAGGGCCGCCGTGGAGGCCGTCGACGACGAGGCGGTACGGCTGCGCTCCGCCGTGAAGGCGCGCGACGGCTTCTTCACCACGTTCTGCGTCAGCCCCTACTCCCGTTATCTCGCACGCTGGTGCGCGCGCCGCGGACTGACCCCGAACCAGGTCACCACCGCGTCCCTGCTCACCGCGCTGGTCGCGGCGGGCGGCGCGGCCACCGGCACCCGCGCCGGGTTCGTCGCGGCCGGCCTGCTGCTGCTCTTCTCGTTCGTACTGGACTGCACCGACGGGCAGCTCGCCCGCTACTCCCTGCAGTACTCGACGATGGGCGCCTGGCTCGACGCGACCTTCGACCGGGCCAAGGAGTACGCCTACTACGCGGGCCTCGCGCTCGGCGCCGCCCGCGGCGGGGACGACGTGTGGGCACTCGCGCTCGGCGCGATGGTGCTGCAGACCTGCCGGCACGTCGTGGACTTCTCCTTCAACGAGGCCAACCACGACGCGGCGGCGAACACGAGTCCGACCGCCGCCCTGTCCAGCAGACTCGACAGCGTCGGCTGGACGGTCTGGCTGCGCCGGATGATAGTGCTCCCGATCGGCGAACGCTGGGCCATGATCGCCCTGCTCACCGCCGTCACCACGCCCCGCATCGTCTTCTACGCCCTGCTCGTCGGCTGCTCGCTGGCCGCCTGCTACACCACGGCCGGCCGGGTGCTGCGCTCGCTGACGCGCAAGGCGCACCGCACGGACCGTGCCGCCCGGGCGCTCGCCGACCTCGCGGACTCCGGGCCGGCGGCCGAGGCCGTGGCCCGCGCCGCCGCCCGCCGTGCGCGGCGGCTGCCGGGCCCCGCACCCCTGGCGGCGGCCGCCGCCGGCGCGGCCGCAGTCGTGGCGACCGCCGCGTTCGCCGGCTTCGGCAGCGCCTGGACGGTCGTCGCCGCCCTCGTGTACGCAGCCACCTCGGGAATCGCCGTCGCCCGGCCCCTCAAGGGCGCCCTCGACTGGCTCGTCCCCCCGGTCTTCCGGGCCGCCGAGTACGGCACGATCCTCGTCCTCGCCGCCCACGCGGGGGTGAACGGTGCATTGCCTGCGGCTTTCGGCCTGATTGCCGCCGTCGCCTACCATCACTACGACACGGTGTACCGCATCCGCGGCGGCACCGGCGCGCCCCCGCACTGGCTGGTGCGGACGATCGGCGGGCACGAGGGACGGGTCCTGGCGGTCACGCTGCTCGCCCTCCTGCCGGGCGGCACAGACTTCACCATCGCGCTGACGGTCCTCACTGCGGCCGTGGCCCTCGTGGTGCTGGTGGAGAGCATCCGCTTCTGGGTGTCCTCGCAAGCACCCGCCGTACACGACGAAGGAGAACCCGCATGATCGGCCTCGTACTGGCTGCCGGTGCCGGACGGCGTCTGCGCCCCTACACCGACACGCTCCCGAAGGCCCTCGTGCCGGTCGGCCCCGAACAGGACGGGGAAGCGACCACGGTCCTCGACCTGACGCTCGGCAACTTCGCCGCGATCGGGCTCACCGAGGCCGCGATCGTCGTCGGCTACCGCAAGGAGGCCGTGTACGAGCGCAAGGCCGAATTCGAGGCGAAGTACGGGCTGAAGCTCACCCTCGTCGACAACGACAAGGCGGAGGAGTGGAACAACGCCTACTCCCTGTGGTGCGCCCGTGACGTCCTCGCCGAGGGCGTGATCCTCGCCAACGGCGACACCGTCCACCCCGTCTCCGTCGAGGAGACGCTGCTCGCCGCCCGCGGCGACGGCCGGAAGATCATCCTCGCCCTCGACACGGTGAAGCACCTCGCCGACGAGGAGATGAAGGTCATCACCGCCGACGGCAAGGGCGTCCGCCGGATCACCAAGCTGATGGACCCGGCCGACGCCACCGGCGAGTACATCGGCGTCACGCTCATCGAGCCGGAGGCCGCCGCCGACCTCGCGGACGCGCTCAAGGCCACCTTCGAGCGCGACCCCGACCTCTACTACGAGGACGGCTACCAGGAACTGGTCAACCGCGGCTTCACGATCGACGTGGCGCCCATCGGGGACGTCAAGTGGGTCGAGATCGACAACCACGACGACCTCGCGAAGGGCCGTGGGATCGCGTGCCAGTACTGACCCGTCTCATCCCCTCGCCGGTCGTCGTCGACATCCGCTCCGGCGCCCTGGACGATCTCGCCGTCATCCTGGCCGACCAGCGCATCTCCTCCTCCGGCCGCCTCGCCGTCGCGATCAGCGGCGGCTCGGGGCAGAAGCTGCGCACCAAGATCGCGCCGGCCCTGCCGGGCGCCGACTGGTACGAGGTCTGCGGCGGCACCATCGACGCCGCGGTGAAGCTGGCCGACGACATCAAGGGCAAGCGGTACGACGCGGTCGTCGGCCTCGGCGGCGGCAAGATCATCGACGTGGCGAAGTACGCCGCCGCACGGGTCGGGCTGCCGCTCGTCGCCGTCGCGACCAACCTGTCGCACGACGGCCTGTGCTCGCCGGTCTCCACCCTCGACAACGACAACGGCCGCGGCTCCTACGGCGTGCCCACGCCGATCGCCATGGTCATCGACCTGGACGTGATCCGCGACGCCCCGGTGCGCTTCGTCCGCTCCGGCATCGGCGACGCGATCTCCAACATCTCCTCGATCGCCGACTGGGAGCTGTCGCAGCGGATCACCGGCGAGAAGGTCGACGGCCTGGCCGCCGCCATGGGACGCACCGCGGGCGAGTCCGTGCTGCGCCACCCCGGCGGCGTCGGCGACGACGAGTTCCTCACCGTGCTCGCCGAGGCACTGGTGCTGACCGGCATCGCCATGTCGATCAGTGGCGACTCCCGGCCCGCCTCGGGCGCCTGCCACGAGATCAGCCACGCCTTCGACCTGCTGTACCCCAAGCGGGCCGCCAGCCACGGTGAGCAGTGCGGCCTCGGCGCCGCCTTCGCGATGCACCTGCGCGGCGCCCACGAGGAGTCGGGCCTGTTCGCCGAGGTGCTGCGCCGGCACGGGCTGCCGGTGCTGCCCGAGGAGATCGGGTTCACGCCGGACGAGTTCGTGCGCGCCGTGGAGTACGCGCCGCAGACCCGCCCGGGACGCTTCACCATCCTCGAGCACCTCGACCTCACCCACGACCAGATCAGGGACGCGTACGCCGACTATGCCAAGACCATCAGTAGCTGAACTCCGCCCCGTCGTGCACCCGGCGGGTGTGAAGGACCGGCGCAGCGGTGAGCACTGGGGCGGCCGCCTGTACATGCGCGAGATCTCCCTGCGCATCACCCGCCTGCTGGTCACCACCAAGGTCACGCCGAACCAGCTGACCTACGTGATGACCCTCGCCGGCGTCCTCGCCGCTCCGGCCCTGCTGGTGCCCGGTATATGGGGTGCCGTCCTCGGCGCCGTGGCGGTCCAGCTCTATCTGCTGCTCGACTGCGTCGACGGCGAGGTGGCCCGCTGGAAGCAGCAGTTCTCGCTCTCCGGGGTGTACCTGGACCGGGTCGGCGCCTACCTGTGCGACGCGGCGGTCCTGGTCGGCTTCGGCCTGCGTGCCGCGGACCTGTGGGGCAGCGGCCGGATCGACTGGCTGTGGGCCTTCCTCGGTACGCTGGCCGCACTCGGCGCGATCCTGATCAAGGCGGAGACCGACCTGGTCGGTGTCGCCCGGCACCAGGGCGGGCTGCCGCCGGTCAAGGAAGCGGCTGCCGAGCCGCGCTCGTCCGGGGTGGCGCTCGCCCGCCGGGCGGCGGCCGCGCTGAAGTTCCACCGGCTGGTCCTCGGCATCGAGGCGTCCCTGCTGATCGTGCTGCTGGCCGTCCTGGACCAGGTCAGGGGCGACCTGTTCTTCAGCCGCCTCGGCGTCGCCGTGCTGGCCGGCATCGCGCTGCTCCAGACGCTGCTGCACCTGGTCTCCGTCCTGGCGTCGAGCAGGCTGAAATGAGCTCACCGCTGAAGCTGGGCGCCGTCGTCATCACGATGGGAACCCGGCCCGAGGAACTGCGCGCCCTCCTCGACTCGGTCGCGAAGCAGGACGGCGACCCGATCGAGGTGGTCGTCGTCGGCAACGGCGCCCCCGTGGCCGACGTGCCCGCCGGGGTGCGCACCGTGGACCTGCCGGAGAACCTCGGCATCCCGGGCGGCCGCAACGTCGGCATCGAGGCCTTCGGCCCCGGCGGCTCGGACGTCGACGTCCTGCTCTTCCTCGACGACGACGGGCTGCTGCCCGACACCGGCACCGCCCGGCTGGTCCGCGAGGCCTTCGAGGCGGACCCGGGGCTCGGCATCGTCAGCTTCCGCATCGCCGACCCGGAGACCGGGCTCACCCAGCGCCGCCACGTCCCGAGACTGCGCGCCTCCGACCCGATGCGCTCCTCGCGGGTGACCACCTTCCTCGGCGGCGCCAACGCCGTGCGCACCAAGGTCCTGGGCGAGGTCGGCGGCCTCCCGGACGAGTTCTTCTACGCGCACGAGGAGACGGATCTCGCCTGGCGCGCGCTGGACGCCGGCTGGTCCATCGAGTACCGCGCCGACATGCTGCTCCTCCACCCGACGATGCCCCCGTCCCGGCACGCGGTCTACCACCGGATGGTGGCCCGCAACCGGGTGTGGGTCGCGCGCCGCAACCTGCCCGCGCCGCTGGTGCCCGTCTACCTGGCGGTGTGGATGCTCCTCACCCTGGTGCGGCGCCCGTCGCTCCCGTCGCTCAAGGCGTGGTTCGGCGGCTTCGCAGAGGGGTGGCGCACCCCGTGCGGACCGCGCCGTCCGATGAGATGGCGTACGGTGTGGCGTCTCACCAGGCTGGGCCGACCTCCTGTCATCTGACATGCTCGGCTCTGAGAGCATCGGGGCAGCAGGCCGGTGAAGGCCGCGCCCCGAATTGCCGCGCATCTTGAACACGAAAGTTTCAACTTGTGAGTGACACAACCCATGACGGCGCCGTCGCGATGAGTCCCGCACCGTCGCCCGACGACGGCCTGTCCCCGTCGCAGCTCGCCGCCAAGTACGGGCTGTCGGTCAGCGGTGCCCGTCCCGGCCTGGTCTCCTACATCAGGCAGCTCTGGGGCCGGCGCCACTTCATCCTCGCCTTCTCCCAGGCGAAGCTGACCGCCCAGTACAGCCAGGCCAAGCTCGGCCAGCTCTGGCAGGTGGCGACACCGCTGCTGAACGCGTTCGTCTACCTGGTGATCTTCGGGGTGATCCTGAAGACCAGCCGTGGCATGTCGATGGACGTCTACATCCCGTTCCTGGTGACGGGCGTGTTCGCGTTCACCTTCACGCAGAGCTCGGTCATGGCGGGCGTGCGTTCGATCTCCGGGAACCTGGGGCTGGTGCGCGCCCTGCACTTCCCACGGGCCTCGCTGCCGATCTCCTTCGCGCTGCAGCAGCTACAGCAGCTGTTGTTCTCCATGATCGTGCTGCTGGCGATCGTGGTCGGCTTCGGCAGCTATCCGGCGCTGTCCTGGCTGCTGGTGCTCCCGGCACTCGCCCTGCAGTTCGTGTTCAACACCGGCCTCGCCATGATCATGGCCAGACTGGGCTCGAAGACCCCCGACCTCGCGCAGCTGATGCCGTTCGTCATGCGGACCTGGCTCTACGCCTCCGGCGTGATGTTCTCCATCCCGGTGATGCTCGCCGACAAGCCGGCCTGGATCGCGGACGTCCTCATGTACAACCCGGCGGCCGTCTACATGGATCTCATCCGCTTCGCACTGATCGACGGCTACGGCTCCGAGAACCTGCCCTCGCACGTGTGGGCCGCGGCCCTCGGCTGGGCCGTCCTGATCGGCTTCGCGGGCTTCGTGTACTTCTGGAAGGCTGAGGAGCGGTACGGCCGTGGCTGAGAACAACGACAACAGGGCCGGAGCGCGTGTCCCGACGGTCATCGCCGACGACGTGCACATCGTCTACCGGGTCAACGCGGGCAGCGGCGGCAGGGGCAGCGCCACGGCGGCGCTGAGCCGGATACTGCGCCGCGACAAGGGCGAGTCCCGCGGGGTGCGCAAGGTCCACGCGGTACGGGGTGTCAGCTTCACCGCGTACCGCGGCGAGGCGATCGGCCTGATCGGCACCAACGGCTCCGGCAAGTCCACCCTGCTGCGCGCCATCGCCGGCCTGCTGCCGACCGAGAGCGGCAAGGTCTACACCGACGGCCAGCCCTCGCTGCTCGGCGTCAATGCCGCGCTGATGAACGATCTGACCGGCGAGCGCAACGTCATACTCGGCGGCCTGGCCATGGGCATGTCGCGCGAGGAGATCCGCGAGCGCTACCAGGGGATCGTCGACTTCTCCGGAATCAACGAGAAGGGTGACTTCATCACCCTGCCGATGCGCACGTACTCCTCCGGCATGGCGGCCAGGCTGCGCTTCTCCATCGCCGCGGCGAAGGACCACGACGTGCTGATGATCGACGAGGCACTGGCCACCGGCGACCGCCGGTTCCAGATCCGCTCGGAGCAGCGGATCAGGGAGCTGCGCAAGGAGGCCGGCACCGTGTTCCTGGTCAGCCACAGCAACAAGTCGATCAGGGACACCTGCGACCGTGTCCTGTGGCTGGAGAAGGGCGAGCTCCTGATGGACGGCCCGACCGACGAGGTCATCAAGGCGTACGAGAAGGAGACGGGCAAGTAGCCCGGTCCGTACGGACCGCAGGGCCCCCGCCGCGCCGGAGCGGCGGGGGCCTTCCCGCGCCGGTGATCCGGGTACGACCGCCCACGCCCCTGAGCTCACGTCCCTGCGGGCGCTCGATGCCGGTGTCGACGTTCCTCGGCCCGCGGTCGCTTCGCTCCCTTGGCCTCGTCGCTTTCGACACCGTCGCGCCCTCCGGTCCGTTCGCGGCGCGGACCGGTTCGTCAAGGTATGGTCAAGTTCCTTGTGATGCGCCGGTGTTGGGGTGAAGGGCCACGCTGTCGGGATGCGCGTGACACCCCGGGGCGTCGCGGAGCGTTGTACAACGTAAGCTGTACCGGTACTGATCGCGGCAACTCGGGTGATATGCCGTGGGCCGACCGGCCGGGTCCTCCACCTCCGCGTGGTGGACTGGGGTGCAGCGTGCGGCGGCGTGTCCGAAATGAGATGTATTGGGTCGGCAGTGTAGAACGGGAGATGTGACGGCCGTGACGGGAAATCTCCAGCTCCGAGAGCGCTGCGCCGTCTCCTCCCATGATGCCGTGCCGTTCCCCGCGCCTGGCAGCGCGCAGTGACGGGCACCGCGCAGGCCCCCGCCCGCGCCACCCTCGACAAGGCGGCCGACGAGAACTTCCCCGTCGCCCCCTTCTTCCTGCCCCGCGCCTGGCGCGACGATCTCATGGCCGTCTACGGCTACGCCCGCCTCGTCGACGACATCGGCGACGGCGACCTCGCGCCGGGCGGCGCCGACGCCCGCCGGCTCGGCGTCCCGCCGGAGCGCGCCGACGACCGGCTGGCCGTGCTCGACGCCTTCGAGGCCGACCTGCACCGGGTCTTCGGTCCCGGTGGCGACGCCCCCCGGCACCCGCTGCTGCGCGCGCTGCGCCCCACGGTCCGCCGCTGCTCGCTCACCCCGGAGCCCTTCCTCAGGCTGATCGCCGCCAACCGGCAGGACCAGCTGGTCCGCCGCTACCCGACGTACGACGACCTCGCCGCCTACTGCCGGCTGTCCGCCGACCCCGTGGGCCGGCTGGTGCTCGGCATCACCGGCACCACCACCCCCGAGCGGGTGCGCCGCTCCGACGCGATCTGCACCGCGCTGCAGATCGTCGAGCACCTCCAGGACGTCGCCGAGGACCTGGCGCGCGACCGGATCTACCTGCCTGCCGAGGACATGAAACGTTTCCACGTGTCCGAGGCCGACCTCGCCGCGCCGACCGCCAACGCCTCGGTGCGCGCCCTGGTCGCCCACGAGGCGCGGCGCGCCCGCGCGCTGCTCGACGAGGGCATGCCGCTGGTCGGCAGCGTCGACGGCAGACTGCGGCTGCTGCTGGCCGGTTTCGTCGCCGGCGGGCGTGCCGCGCTCGCCGCGATCGCCGCGGCCGGACATGATGTGCTGCCCGGGCCACCCAGAGCCACCAGGGCGAACCTGCTGCGTGAAGTGGGAGCAGTCTTGCGAAGAGCGCGTAGAGAGGGATGAGCCGGACGATGGAGGGACCGACCGTGGTGCCCGCGCCGGTGCAGGCCGCGTACAGCTACTGCGAGGCCGTCACCGGGCAGCAGGCCCGTAACTTCGCCTACGGCATCAGGCTGCTGCCGCCGCACAAGCGGCAGGCGATGTCGGCGCTGTACGCGTTCTCCCGGCGTGTCGACGACATCGGCGACGGCACGCTGAAGCCGCAGGCCAAGCAGGAGCGTCTCGAAGGCACCCGGGAACTGCTCGGCCGCATCAGGCGGGGCGCCGTCGACGAGGACGACACCGACCCCGTCGCCGTCGCGCTCTCGGACGCCGCACGCCGCTTCCCCCTGCCGCTCGGTGGCCTCGACGAGCTCATCGACGGGGTGCTGATGGACGTACGCGGCGAGAGCTACGAGACGTGGGACGATCTCAAGGTGTACTGCCGGTGCGTCGCGGGCGCCATCGGCAGGCTCTCGCTCGGCGTGTTCGGCACTCAGAGCGGCGCGCGCGGGGCGGAGCGCGCCGCCGAGTACGCCGACACGCTGGGGCTCGCGCTCCAACTGACCAACATCCTGCGGGACGTGTCGGAGGACGCGGCCAACGGCCGCACCTATCTGCCGGCGGACGACCTCGCCAAGTTCGGCTGCTCAGAAGGCTTCCACGACACGACCCCGCCGCCCGGCTCCGACTTCAGCGGCCTCGTCCGCTTCGAAGTCCGGCGCGCCCGGGCCCTGTTCGCGGAGGGCTACCGGCTGCTGCCGATGCTCGACCGGCGCAGCGGCGCGTGCGTCGCCGCGATGGCCGGCATCTACCGCCGCCTCCTCGACCGCATCGAGCGCGATCCGGAGGCGGTGCTGCGCGGACGGGTCTCCCTGCCCGGGCGCGAGAAGGCGTACGTCGCGGTCCGCGGCCTCTCGGGCCTCGACGCCCGCCTCATCGGGCGCCAGACCCATGGGGGCCGCCGATGACGCCCACGACACGCGTGCCCTGCACCCACGGGGGCGCCCCGGCCCGACCCGGACGGGCCCCGGACAGGACCGTCGCATCCCCGGACGGCGCGGCACGGATGTCCGTCGCCGGACCGCCCTCGGCGGCCGGCCGGTCCTCGCCGGCTGCCGGCCCGGGCCGAACCGTGCCGCGCCGCGGGGCCCGCGACCACGGCCTGGGCCTGCGCCGCCGGCGCACCGAGGACCTGGCCGGCCTGGAAGCCGCCCCTCCCGACGGGCGGCTCGTCCGCACCGGCGCCGCGAACCGGCGGGAACCGCGGCACACGCCCGGCCGGGCGCGCCGCGCCTCGACGCCGACCCGCCCGCAGGGCGCAGCCCCAGCGACCCCGGAGGCAGACGCATGACGGCCCCCGGCAGCACGTCCGCACGGCACGCCGTGGTCGTCGGCGGCGGTATCGCCGGTGTGACCGCCGCGCTCCGGCTCGCCGACGCCGGTGTGGGCGTCACGCTGCTCGAGGGCCGGCCGCGGCTCGGCGGGCTCGCCTTCTCCTTCCGCCGCGGCGACCTGACCGTGGACAACGGCCAGCATGTGTATCTGCGGTGCTGCACCGCCTACCGCTGGTTCCTCGACCGCATCGACGGCGCCCGTCTCGCCCCGGTCCAGGACCGCCTGGACGTGCCCGTGCTCGACGCAGCCGCCCGGCGGGGCCCCCGGCTGGGCCGCCTGCGGCGCAGCGCCCTGCCCGTACCGCTGCACCTCGGCGCGAGCCTTGCCCGCTATCCGCACCTCACCCTCGCCGAGCGGGCCGGCGTCGGACGTGCCGCGCTCGCCCTCGGCAGGCTCGACCCGGCCGACCCGGCACTGGACGGCATCGACTTCGCCACCTGGCTCGGCCGCCATGGCCAGTCGCCGCGCGCCGTCGCCGCCCTGTGGGATCTGGTCGGCCTGGCCACGCTCAACGCGCGTGCTCCGCAGGCGTCCATGGGGCTCGCCGCGATGGTCTTCAAGACCGGACTGCTCTCGGAGCCGGGTGCAGCCGACATCGGGTGGGCCCGGGTGCCGCTCGGCGAGCTGCACGACACGCTCGCCCGCAAGGCCCTCGATTCCGCCGGCGTCCGCACCGAACTGTCCACCCGGGTACGGGAGATCAGCCGGGCTGCGGACGGCCGCTGGCAGATCGCGGTGGACGGCGAGGAGCTCGAGGCCGACGCCGTCGTGCTCGCCGTCCCGCAGCGCGAGGCCCACGCGCTGCTGCCCGACGGCGCGCTGGAGGACCCGGACCGGCTGCTCGACATCGGCACCGCCCCGATCCTCAACGTCCATGTGCTGTACGACCGCAAGGTGCTGCGCCGCCCGTTCTTCGCCGCTCTCGGCACGCACGTCCAGTGGGTCTTCGACCGCACCGAGGCGTCCGGGGTGAAGGAGGGCCAGTACCTGGCCGTGTCCCAGTCGGCCGCCCAGGACGAGATCGACGAGCCGGTGTCCGTGCTGCGCAAGCGGTATCTGCCCGAGCTGGAGCGGTTGTTGCCCGCGGCGCGCGGCGCCGGGGTGCGGGACTTCTTCGTCACCCGTGAGCGGACGGCGACGTTCGCGCCGTCCCCCGGCGTGGGCCGGCTGCGGCCGGACACGCACACACGCGCCCAGGGCCTGTACCTTGCTGGCGCGTGGACTGCCACCGGCTGGCCCGCGACCATGGAGGGCGCCGTGCGAAGCGGGTTCAGTGCCGCGAGTGCTGCGCTCTCCGCGCTCGGCCGCCGCCATGAACATCCGCTCGAGGAGGCGGCGTGAGCACCAGTACTGGAACCAGAGGAGTAAGCGTGCCGACAGTGCACTCCGCGTACCCGGCTGACGACACCGCACAGAGCGCGGAGGGCGTCGACGTCTCCGCGCTGCTGGAGCGCGGACGGACCCTGTCCACGCCGGTGCTGCGCGCCGCCGTGGACAGGCTCGCGCCGCCCATGGACACCGTCGCCGCCTACCACTTCGGCTGGATCGACGCGCAGGGCCGGCCGTCCGACGGCGACGGCGGCAAGGCGGTACGCCCGGCGCTGGCGCTGCTGTCGGCGGAGGCCGCCGGGGCCGCGCCCGAGGTCGGCGTCCCCGGTGCCGTGGCCGTCGAGCTCGTGCACAACTTCTCGCTGTTGCACGACGATCTGATGGACGGTGACGAGCAGCGCCGTCACCGCGACACCGTCTGGAAGGTGCACGGGCCCGCGCAGGCGATCCTCGTCGGCGACGCGCTGTTCGCCCTCGCGAACGAGGTGCTGCTGGAGATCGGCACCGTGGAGGCCGGACGGGCCACCCGCCGGCTCACCACGGCCACCCGCAAGCTCATCGACGGCCAGGCCCAGGACATCTCCTACGAGCACCGCGAGCGGGTCACCGTCGAGGAGTGCCTGGAGATGGAGGGCAACAAGACCGGCGCCCTGCTGGCCTGCGCCGTCTCCATCGGCGCCGTGCTCGGCGGCGCCGACGACAGGGCCGCCGACACACTGGAGGCGTACGGCTACCACCTCGGTCTCGCCTTCCAGGCCGTCGACGACCTGCTCGGCATCTGGGGCGACCCGGACGCCACGGGCAAGCAGACCTGGAGCGACCTGCGCCAGCGCAAGAAGTCCCTGCCGGTGGTCGCGGCCCTCGCCGCCGGCGGCGCGGCCTCCGAGCGGCTCGGCGAACTGCTCGCCGCCGACGCCAAGAGCAGCGACTTCGACAGCTTCTCCGAGGAGGAGTTCGCCACCCGGGCGGCTCTGATCGAGGAGGCCGGCGGCCGGGAGTGGACCTCCCAGGAGGCTCGCCGGCAGCACGCCGTCGCGATCGAGGCCCTCAGCGGCGTCGACATGCCGGAACGGGTCCGCGCGCAGCTCGTCGCGCTCGCGGACTTCGTCGTCGTACGAAAGAGATGATCGCCATCGTTACCGCCCTCGCCGCCGCAAGGACCGACCGGAGCAGCAGCCGCACGATATGAAGCGCGTCGCCGGCCGGTGACCTCCTCGTGTCACCGGCCGACGTCAGACCCCAGCTCAGCAGAGACCACTGCCACGAAGGGGAGACACATGACAGCGACGACCGACGGAAGCAGCGGGCCCCTGAGGGGCGCCGCCGCCACTGCCGGCGAGACCACTCCGACGAGCGCCGCCCGGGTCACCGAGGCGGGCGGAGACGTACGGGAAGCGGCCGGCCGGGCCGCGGAACGCGCCGTGGAGCATCTGCTCGCACGGCAGGACGCCCAGGGCTGGTGGAAGGGCGACCTCGAGACCAACGTGACCATGGACGCCGAGGATCTGCTGCTGCGGCAGTTCCTCGGCATCCAGGACGCGGCGACCGTCGAGGCGTCCGCCCGCTTCATCCGCGGGCACCAGCGTGACGACGGCACCTGGGCGACCTTCTACGGCGGGCCGGGCGAACTGTCCACCACCATCGAGGCGTACGTCGCACTCCGGCTGGCCGGCGACCGGCCGGACGACCCGCACATGCAGCGCGCCGCCTCGTGGGTCCGCAGCCGGGGCGGTATCGCCGCGAGCCGTGTCTTCACCCGGATCTGGCTCGCCCTGTTCGGCTGGTGGAAGTGGGACGACCTGCCCGAGCTGCCGCCCGAGCTGATCTTCCTGCCGAAGTGGTTCCCGCTGAACATCTACGACTTCGGCTGCTGGGCACGGCAGACCATCGTGCCGCTCACCGTCGTCTCCGCGAAGCGGCCGGTACGGCCCGCCCCCTTCGCCCTGGACGAGCTGCACACCGACCCCGCCCTGCCCAACCCGGGCAAGCGCCTTGCTCCCGCAGCGAGTTGGGACGGCTTCTTCCAGCGCGCCGACAAGGCGCTGCACGCCTACCACAAGGTCGCTCCGCGCCGGCTGCGCCGGGCCGCGATGAACGCGGCGGCCCGCTGGATCGTCGAGCGCCAGGAGAACGACGGCTGCTGGGGCGGCATCCAGCCCCCGGCCGTGTACTCGGTGATCGCCCTCCGGCTGCTCGGCTACGACCTGGAACACCCGGTCATGCGGGCGGGGCTCGAGTCGCTGGACCGGTTCGCCGTGTGGCACGAGGAGGACGGCCTGCCCGTCCGGATGGTCGAGGCCTGTCAGTCGCCGGTCTGGGACACCTGCCTGGCCGTGATCGCCCTGGCCGACGCCGGGCTGCCCGCGGACCACCCGGCGCTGGTGAAGGCGGCCGACTGGATGCTCAGCGAGCAGATCGTACGGCCCGGCGACTGGGCCGTACGCAGGCCCGGTGTCGGTCCGGGTGGCTGGGCGTTCGAGTTCCACAACGACAACTACCCGGACATCGACGACACCGCCGAGGTGGTGCTGGCCCTGCGGCGGGTGAAGCATCCCGACCCGGAGCGGGTGGACGCCGCCGTGGCGCGCGGCACCCGCTGGACCCTCGGCATGCAGTCCCGGGACGGGGGCTGGGGCGCGTTCGACGCCGACAACACCAGCCCGTTCCCGAACCGGCTGCCGTTCTGCGACTTCGGGGAGGTCATCGACCCGCCGTCGGCTGACGTCACCGCGCACGTCGTCGAGACGCTCGCCCACGAGGGCATGACCGACGACCCGCGCACCCGGCGGGGCATCCGGTGGCTGCTCGACCAGCAGGAGGCGAGCGGCGCCTGGTTCGGCCGGTGGGGCGTCAACTACGTCTACGGGACGGGCGCGGTGGTGCCGGCCCTGACGGCGGCGGGACTGCCCGGTTCCCACCCGGCGATCCGGCGCGCCGTCCGCTGGCTGGAGTCCGTACAGAACGAGGACGGCGGCTGGGGCGAGGATCTGCGCTCCTACCGGGACGAGAAGTCGATCGGCCACGGCGCTTCCACGGCCTCCCAGACCGGCTGGGCGCTGCTCGCCCTGGTGGCGGCGGGGGAGCGGGAGAGCAAGGCCGTCGAACGGGGCGTGGCCTGGCTGGCCCGGACACAGCAGCCGGACGGCTCCTGGGACGAGCCGTACTTCACCGGCACCGGCTTCCCCTGGGACTTCTCCATCAACTACCACCTGTACCGGCAGGTGTTCCCCCTCACCGCACTCGGCCGCTACGTGCACGGGGAGCAGTTCGCCGGCCGTACCGGTGCCCGCAAGGGGGGCTGATGGGAGACAGCCGGGAGCCGTCCGGCTCCGCCGTCCCGCTGCTGATCGCCTGCGCGCTCGGCATCGAGAAGCTCGCCCTGCGCGCCGGTGACCGTGGCCGCTCCGCGAGTGACGTGACGGTTCTCAGCACCGGGATGGGACCGCTCAACGCGGGGCGTGCCGTGCGCGCGGCCTGCGGGTCCGGCCCCCTCGCCCGGGCGGCGGTCGTCGCGTCCGGCTTCTGCGCGGGGCTCGCCCCCGGCATGCATCCGGGCGACCTGGTGGTCGTGGACGAGGTCACGCTCGGCGGAACGCGCACCGCCTGCACCCACACGGACCTGCTGGTGAAGGCCGTCGCCAAGGCCGTGCCCGGCCGCACGGTGCACACCGGACCGCTGACCGGCGTCGACCACGTGGTGCGCGGCCCCGAGCGATCGCGCCTGCTGGCCACCGGCGCGATCGCCGCGGACATGGAGTCCGCGGCCACACTGAACAGCGCCTTGGAGGCGGGACCGCGCCCTGTTGCAGCCGTACGGGTGGTCGTGGACGCTCCGGAACACGAACTGGTACGCATCGGCACACTTCGCGGTGGAATATCGGCCTTCCGCGTTCTTCGTGCCGTAATGCCCGCATTTTCTGAATGGCACCGTTCTTTGCTGCTCCCCAGGAGGTGAGCCAGATGGCCATGCCGCTCCGCCAGACCATCAGGGTCGGGACGTATCTCTTCGAACAGAAGCTCCGCAAGCGCGACAAGTTCCCGCTGATCGTCGAGCTCGAGCCGCTCTACGCCTGCAACCTCGCCTGCGAGGGCTGCGGGAAGATCCAGCATCCGGCAGGCGTGCTCAAGCAGCGGATGCCGGTTGCGCAGGCGGTCGGAGCGGTGCTGGAGTCCGGTGCCCCGATGGTCTCCATCGCCGGCGGCGAGCCGTTGATGCACCCGCAGATCGACGAGATCGTACGCCAGTTGGTGAGCCGCAGGAAGTACGTCTTCCTCTGCACCAATGCCCTGCTGCTGCGCAAGAAGCTCGAGAAGTTCACCCCCTCCCCGTACTTCGCCTTCGCGGTGCACATCGACGGGCTGCGGGAGCGGCACGACGAATCGGTCGCCAAGGAGGGGGTGTTCGACGAGGCGGTCGAGGCGATCAAGGAGGCCAAGCGCCGCGGCTTCCGGGTCACCACCAACTCGACCTTCTTCAACACAGACACTCCCCAGACCGTCGTCGAGGTGCTCAACTACCTCAACGACGACCTCAAGGTCGACGAGATGATGATCTCGCCGGCCTACGCGTACGAGAAGGCCCCGGACCAGGAGCACTTCCTCGGCGTCGAGCAGACCAGGGAACTGTTCAAGAATGCCTTCGCCGGCGGCAACCGGCGGCGGTGGAGGCTCAACCACTCGCCGCTCTTCCTCGACTTCCTCGAAGGGAAGGCCGACTTCCCCTGCACCGCCTGGGCGATCCCCAACTACTCGCTCTTCGGATGGCAGCGCCCCTGTTACCTGATGAGCGACGGCTACGTCCCCACCTACCGCGAACTCGTCGAAGAGACCGACTGGGACAAGTACGGCCGCGGCAAGGACCCCCGCTGCGCCAACTGCATGGCTCACTGCGGCTACGAACCCACCGCCGTGCTCGCCACCATGGGCTCGCTCAAGGAGTCACTCCGGGCCGCCCGGGAGACGGTGTCGAGCAGCCGGTGAGCTTTCTGCCACGGCACACGAGCTGATCAGGAGAGTCGAGGAATGACCGAGCAGCCCAAGGGCTTCGACCTGGCGGACCTGCTGGCGCGGCGCGGCGGTGAGCGCTACGAGCTGCACGCCCGGTACCTCAACCACCAACTGCCGCGCATGCTGCACACCATCGGTTTCGACAAGGTGTACGAACGGGCCGAGGGCGCCTACTTCTACGACGCCGAGGGCAACGACTACCTCGACATGCTGGCGGGCTTCGGGGTGATGGGCCTCGGCCGGCACCACCCCGTCGTGCGCAAGGCCCTGCACGACGTACTGGACGCCTCGCTCGCCGACCTGACCCGCTTCGACTGCCAGCCGCTGCCCGGACTGCTGGCGGAGAAGCTGCTCACCCACACCCCGCACCTGGACCGGGTGTACTTCGGCAACAGCGGTGCCGAGGCGGTGGAGGCGGCGCTGAAGTTCGCCCGCTGCGCGACGGGCCGGCCCCGTGTCGTGTACTGCTCGCACGCCTTCCACGGACTGACGACGGGCGCGCTCTCCGTCAACGGCGAGGCCGACTTCCGCGACGGGTTCTCGCCGCTGCTCCCCGACACCGCGATCGCGATGGGCGACCTCGCCGCGCTGGAGCGTGAGCTGGTCCGTGGGGACGTGGCGGCCTTCGTCGTCGAACCGGTCCAGGGCAAGGGCGTGCACGCCACGCCGCCGGGATTCCTGCGCGCCGCCCAGGAACTGCTGCACACGTACAAGGCACTGCTGATCGCGGACGAGGTGCAGACGGGTCTGGGGCGCACGGGCGACTTCTACGCCTTCCAGTACGAGGCCGGTGTCGAGCCGGACCTCGTCTGCGTGGCCAAGGCCCTGTCGGGCGGCTATGTGCCGGTCGGCGCGACCCTCGGCAGGGACTGGATCTTCAAGAAGGTCTACTCGTCGATGGACCGCGTGCAGGTGCACTCGGCGAGCTTCGGCTCGAACGCCCAGGCGATGGCCGCGGGTCTCGCCGTGCTCTCCGTGCTGGAGGACGAGCAGGTCGTGGCGAACGCCAGGGTGACCGGTGAGCTGCTGCGTGCCCGGCTGGCGGCCCTGGTCGACCGGTACGAACTGCTGCACGCGGTCCGCGGGCGCGGGCTGATGATCGGGATCGAGTTCGGGCGCCCGGACTCGATCAAACTGCGCAGCCGCTGGACCGTGCTGCAGGCGGCCCGCAAGGGGCTGTTCGCGCAGATGGTGGTGGTTCCGCTGCTCCAGAGGCACCGCATCCTCACCCAGGTCTCCGGTGACCACATGGAGGTGATCAAGCTGATCCCGCCGCTGATCATCGGCGAACGGGAGGTCGACCGCTTCGTGGCGGCCTTCACGGCCGTCATGGACGACGCGCACGGCAACGGCGGTCTGATGTGGGACTTCGGCAAGACCCTGGTGAAGCAGGCGGTCGCCAATCGCTGAGCCGGAACGCCGGCCGTCGGCCGGACGCTCGCGATTTTGCCCTTGAGGCAAGAAATTTGCCTCAAGGGCAACGCTCTGGCGCAATGGATGCATGACCACCCCTGCCGAACCGCCGGCCGAGGGCCTGCCCGAGATGGCGCCCCGGCTGCGCGAACTGCGCCGCCGCCGCGGGCTCACCCTCGAGGCCGCGGCCCAGCGGGCCGGCCTCTCGCCCGCGCACCTCTCCCGGCTCGAGACGGGGCTGCGGCAGCCGTCGCTGCCCATGCTCCTCGCGCTCGCCCGCATCTACGGTACGACGGTGGCCGAGCTGCTCGGCGAGCAGCCGCCCGAACGTGAACCGGTCATCCGCGGGCGCCCCCCCGAGCCCGTGCCGGCCGGCGCCTGGGACTACCACCGGGCCGGCAGCCCGGGACGGGCCATGCAGGCCCTGCGGGTGTTCGTGCCCCACGGCGTCCAGGGCGATCTCGTACGGGTGCACCCCGGCGAGGAGTGGCTGCACGTCGTCGCGGGACGGCTGCGGCTGAGTCTCGGGGACGCCGTCCACGAGCTGACCCCCGGCGACAGCGCGCACTTCGACTCGCTCACACCGCACCGCATCGAGGCGGACTCCGCGGAGGGCGCGGAGCTGCTGTTCGTGCACACTCTGCTGCAGGCGCCCGAGCTGCACTCCGTCCCCGACCGGCAAGGAATGTGATCCACGACATGTCGCACGACCCCTTGGACCGGCGTGGATCCGGCAGCGGGAGCGCGCACGAGGAGCGCTTCCCGCGCGGCCTGGTGATCCGGCTCTTCGCCTACCTGATCGCGGGCCACATCATCGCGGGCTTCCTCTATCTGCTCTTCCTGGTCGGCGGCCAGAACCAGTAGCCGGCGGCCGGAACCATTGGTCCGCCGGCCGGAACCAGTGGTCCGCGGCCGGGTCCGGCCTGCCTTCGGCGGGCGGACCCGGCAGCCCCTCGGCTCAGCCCTGGTCGAGCAGTCGTTCCCGCAGGCGCTCGCGTGTCTCGGGAGCGAGCCGCAGGCCCTCGGAGAGATAGCGCTCCGTGGTGCCCCAGTTCTCCTCGATGGCGTCGAACGCGGCGGCCAGATACTCCGCGCGGGCGTCGAAGAGCGGGCTGAGCAGCTCCATCACCTCCGGGGACATCGCGTCGGGGGAGCTGTCGCTGCGCCGGACCTTGTAACGTCGGTGCGGGTCGTTGGACTTGAGGTAGTCGGCCTCGATGGCGTCCCGCTCCACCCCGACGGCGAGGAGGGAGACGGCGATCGACAGACCGGCACGGTCCTTGCCCGCGGCGCAGTGCATCAGGGCCGGGACGCTGTCCTCGGCCAGGGCGTGCAGGACCTGGCTGTGCTCCGCCGTCCGCTCCTTGATGATCATCCGGTACGAGGCGATCATGCGCCCGGCGCCCTTGCCGTCGGCGAGGATCGCCTTGAGCTGGTCCAGGTTCCCGTCGCGGACCATCTTCCAGAACTCGGCGCCGTCCGCCGGGTCGCTCAGCGGCAGATTCACATTGCGCACGCCGGGGAGCTCGACGTCCGGCCCCTCCAGCCGCTGGTCGGCGGCGTTGCGGAAGTCGAAGATCGTGTGGAGCCCGAGACCCGACAGGAACGCGGTGTCGGCCGCGGTCGCGTGCGCGAGGTGGCCGCTGCGGAACAGTCTCCCGGAACGCACCCGCCGTCCGTCCACCGTCGGCAGGCCGCCCACGTCGCGGAAGTTGCGGACCCCGGACAGTGCGGGCTCTGACGAGGGGGCCTGCGGCAGCTGCTGCGTCACGGGGACTCCTTCGGGGGACGGTGGCCGGCGTTGCTCGCCGGCGACGGCGCGGCCTCGACCATACGACACAGGTTCATCAGCCAATCATCTTGTCCTTCGTTCACCGGGGTTGACGAGCCCGTGTGCCTGCCGGGCGTTGCCCCGGGTGGGTCGCACAGCGGATGATGTTCGGGTCTGTGCGGGACTGTGAGAATCTGAGGGGCCGAATGATCGAGAACATGGGCAAAGGGCGTACGTGGGTCCTCTCCGGCCCCGAGAGCAGTTACGCCCTCCATCTCACCGACGCGGACGAGCTCGTCCACCTCCACTGGGGCGCCCGCATCACGGCCGCCGACGCCGAAGCCCTGGCCGCGCAGGGGCCGCCGCCCTACTGGCCCTTCGAGTCCCAGCTCGACGGCCGCGAGGAGTATCCCGTCGAGGGCGGCCCCAGGTTCGCCCGCCCGGCGCTGTCGGTCCGCACCGAGGACGTGCGCGGCACCGAGTGGGTCTTCGACGGCTGGGTCGCCGAGGACGACGAGCTGCGGCTGCGCTTCACCGACGCCCTGGCGGGCCTCGGCCTGACCCTGCACTACCGCATGCGGGACGACTCCGACGTGATCGAACGCTGGGTCACCGTCGTCCATGAGGGCACCGGGCCGGCGCTCGAACTTCTCCGGGCGGACGCCGCCGCCTGGACCCTGCCGATGCGCGACGCGTGGCGGCTCTCCCAGCTGCACGGGCGCTGGGCCGCCGAGTCCCGCCTGGTGCGCTCCGCGCTCACGTACGGCGAGAAGATCATCGGCAGCCGGCGGGGCCACACCGGCCACCAGCACCTGCCGTGGGTCGCCCTGGACGCGGAAGGCGCCACGGAGGAACGGGGTGAGGTGTACGGCTGCGCGCTCGGCTGGTCCGGTTCCTGGCGGATCTCCGTCCAGCAGCTGCCGGACAAGGCGGTGCAGATCACCGGCGGGGCCGGTCACGACGATTCCGGGCTGCTGCGGCTCGAGCCGGGGCAGACGTACACCTCACCCGTCTTCGCCGGCCTGTGGAGCGACGGCGGGTTCGGCGGGGCGAGCAGGGCCTGGCACGCCTGGCAGCTCGCCCATGTGATCCCCGGTGCCCAGGAGGCGCGCCCGGTGCTCTACAACTCGTGGGAGGCGACCGGCTTCGACATCTCGGAACAGCAGCAGCTGGCCCTCGCCCGGCGCGCCGCCGGGATCGGGGTCGAGCTGTTCGTCGTGGACGACGCCTGGTTCGGGCGGCGCACCAGCGACCGGGCCGGACTCGGCGACTGGACACCCAACCCGGACCGCTTCCCCGACGGACTGGCGCCGCTCGCCCGTGAAGTGCACGGGCTCGGCATGCGGTTCGGGATCTGGGTGGAGCCGGAGATGGTCAACGCGGACAGCGATCTCTACCGAGCGCATCCCGACTGGGTCCAGCACCACCCCGGCCGGGTGCGCACCGAATTCCGCAACCAGCTCGTGCTGAACCTCGCGCGTGAGGACGTCCGGGACCACCTCTGGGAGCAGCTGGACGCCCTGCTGTCGAGCGCGCCCGTCGACTATGTGAAGTGGGACTTCAACCGCTGCTTCACCGATGCGGGCTGGCCGGGGGAGCCGTATCCGCAGAAGCTGTGGACCTGCCACGTCGAGGGCTTTTACGCGCTGCTGGACCGGTTGCGGGCGGCGCATCCGGGCGTCGCCTTCGAGTCCTGCTCCGGAGGGGGCGGCCGGATCGACCTCGGGGTCCTCGGGCGCACCGACCAGGTATGGACCTCGGACAACACCGACCCGCTGGACCGGCTGGCCGTCCAGCACGGCTTCAGCCAGCTGCATCCGGCCCGGGTCATGGCGGCCTGGGTGACCGACAGCCCCAACGTCCAGCTCAACGGCCGCCGCAGCAGTCTGCGCTTCCGTTTCGTCAGTGCCATGGCCGGGGTGCTGGGCGTCGGGGGAGACCTCACCGGGTGGAGCGAGGCGGAGCTCGCGGAGGCACGCGACTGGGTCCGGCTCTACAAGGAGATCAGGCCGGTGGTCCAGCACGGCGAGCTGTACCGGCTGCGGGCCCCGGAGGGCGGGCTCAGCGCCGTGCAGTACGTCCGGGGCGGGGAGACGGTCGTGCTCGCGCTGCTCGAGGCGCAGCGGTACGGCGAACGGCCGCCGGCGCTCCGGCTGCGCGGCATCGACCCGGCCGCCGCCTACGAATGTCTGGACACCGGAGTCGTCCATCAGGGCGGGGTGCTGCTGCACCACGGACTGCACACCGGGCTGAAGGGCGATCTGGACGCCACCGTGATCCGGCTGCGGCGGATGTGATCCGGCCTCCGCCAATTCCCTTTACGCGTACGGAGTCAGGGGATTCCTCACGGCTCGGAGTGACGGGCGTCACCCGGATCTGTGCCGGCGGGCGTCTCGGCGAAACCGGCAGGGCGCGACTTGATGGGCAAGTGCGGGACTAGATGCTCAAATGCATCTTCTGTCCGAATTGGCTGGTTCGATATAACGTGCCCCGTAAGCAGGGGAGATGGGCTCCGGCTGGTGAGCAGCGTCATATTCGTGACGTTGTGTGGCCGGGGCCTGGGGGTGAATTCCGTTGCCGGCGCGGCAATTGAAGGAGCGTCGTCCACGGAGGGTGACCGGAAATACCCGGGTGATATCGGACTTCGCATTGCTCGCGGAAAGACGCGGCTTGTCCAGGACTGTCCGACTCGCCTACGGTCACGCTCAATCCGGACGGACCGCCTAATCCTGCCGCCGGCCGGAATTCGAACCCACCCACGCGTGGCAGGAGCGGGGGACCCAGGTAGTACGCCGATTCCGGAAAATCCGGACGGCTTGGGGTGAAGTCGTGCAAGTCGCTCGACCGGGCACCTCCAGCCCGAACCCGACAGCTCACCTCGTAGGCGCCGGAGAGGAATGCGCCATGCCCGCCAAGGGTAAGCACCGTCGTTTCAAGTCCAACCCGTTCACCCGCGGCTTCGTCATCGCCGGCACGGGCGGCGCCGCCATCGCGCTCCCGCTGTTCGGCGCCACCGCCGCCGCCACCGCTGCCCCGGCGGCGGCTCCGGCCGCCGCGGCACAGAAGGCCGCTGCCCCGGCCCTCGCCGAGTCGGCGCTGCCGGCCGCCAAGAAGGCCCCGAAGATCTACACCGTCGTCGCCGGCGACTACCTGTCGAAGATCGCCGAGGAGCAGGACGTCCGAGGCGGCTGGAAGCAGCTCTTCAACGACAACCGCCGCGCCATCGGTGCGAACCCGTCGCTGATCCACCCGGGCCTGGAGCTGACCATCGGCGCCAAGTCCAAGGCGAAGAACGACCCCGAGCCCCGCTCCGAGTCAAAGGCCCGCCCCTCGCGTGACGACTCGCGGGCCGCCGCGCCCGAGGAGCAGGCCCCGAAGGCTCCCGCGAAGGCGGCTCCCGCGAAGGCGGCGCCCGCCAAGGAGGCTCCTGTGAAGGAGGCCTCGGCGCCGGCGTCCTCGTCCGGCTTCAGCGCTCCGGTCGACGCGGCCGTCACCACGCCGTACCGCGCCTCCGGCGCGATGTGGTCCAGCGGCTACCACACCGGTGTGGACTTCGCCGCCTCCTCGGGCACCTCCGTCAAGGCCATCGGCGCGGGCACCGTCGTCTCCGCCGGCTGGGGCGGCGCGTACGGCAACGAGGTCGTCATCCAGCACACGGACGGCACCTACTCCCAGTACGCCCACCTTTCCTCCCTGGCCGTCTCCAGCGGCCAGTCCGTGAGCGGCGGCCAGCAGATCGGTCTGTCCGGCTCCACCGGCAACTCCTCCGGCCCGCACCTGCACTTCGAGGTCCGCACCGGCCCCTCCTACGGCTCGGACATCGACCCGGTCGCCTACCTGCGCGAGCACGGAGTCTCCCTCTGATCCGTCCGGCACGCCGCACGGCACTGCCGCCCGGCCCCCGTTCCGCATCGGCGGAGCGGGGGCTTCCGCGTCTTCCGGCCGGGCCGAACCTGACGGGTGGTAAAGATCACCCCCCGTCAACCCCTCCTTACGGTCGCGTAAGTCACATCCGTAAAGGAAAGATGTGCTCTCGTGGCAGACGATTCGAGAACAGAGAACAGTGACGCATTCGGGTCGTACGCGGCGATCGGTGACAGCTTCACCGAGGGCGTAGGCGACCTTGGACCCGACGGCAGATTCGTCGGGTGGGCGGACCGCTTCGCGGTCCTGCTCGCCGACCGCATGCCGGAACACACCTTCCGGTACGCCAACCTCGCCGTACGCGGGCGGCTCCTCGACCAGATCGTCGAGGAGCAGGTGCCGAGGGCCCGGGAACTCGCGCCCGACCTCGTCACCTTCTGCGCCGGCGGCAACGACATCATCCGGCCCGGCTCCGACCCGGACGACGTCGCCGAACGCTTCGAACGGGCCGTCGCCGACCTCACGGGCTCGGTCGGCACCGTCATGGTGACGACCGGCTTCGACACCCGCGACGTGCCGGTCCTGCGCCACCTGCGCGGCAAGATCGCCACGTACACCGCGCATGTGCGGGCCATCGCCGACCGCTACGACTGCCCGGTGCTGGACCTGTGGTCGCTCAGGTCCGTCCAGGACCGGCGGGCCTGGGACTCCGACCGGCTGCATCTGTCACCCGAGGGGCACACGCGGGTCGCGCTGCGCGCCGCGCAGGTCCTCGGGCTCGACGTGCCCGCCGACCCCGACCAGCCGTGGCCGCCGCTGCCCCCGCGCGGGGCGCTCGAGGTGCGCCGCGACGACATCCAGTGGGCGCGCGAGTACCTGGTGCCCTGGATCGGGCGGCGGCTGCGCGGCGAGAGCTCGGGCGATCACGTGGCGGCCAAGCGTCCGGACCTGCTGCCGCTCTGACGGCGGCGCAGGTCCGCCGCGGGCGGCGCCGGGGGCGCCCCGGCGGTGATCACCGGGGGCTCACCGGATCGGCTGCCGGGGGCCCCGCCGGAAGCCGGCCGAGGAGGGTGGGCCGGCGCGGCTCGCCGGGGTCCGCCGCGGGGATCCGTTCGAGGACGCCGCCCGCGAAGACGTCGTACAGCGGCAGCGTCTCCAGGTGGACGTACCCGATGTGGCAGTCGCACACGGCGAGCGGACAGGCGCGGGGCCGCAGCGCCCGGCGGTACGTACCGTCGTACAGGTTGCCCAACTCGGCGCGGACGAAGTGGCAGCGGCGGACGGTCCCCTCACCGTCCACGGAGATCACCGACTCGCCGGTGCGGCACGGCAGCCCGGCGGAGCGGTGCGGGTGGCGGCTGTAGGGGAAGAGCGGGTCCAGTTCCGTCCAGGCGTCGGCCTCGGCGTCGGAGAGCTCGTGGCCCTCGGGCGCGTTCGCCCAGAGGTAGACGTGCGCCGGCAGATCCGCGCGGAGTCGGCGCGCCTCCGCCAGATGGGCGGGAAAGCCGACGATCCCCACACTGAAACGGATCTCCCGCCGCACCAGATCCCGGCACTTGCCGATGAACCGGTCATAAGGCGTCTGTCCCGGGTGGTAGGTGCACCACAGCGCGAGCGTCGCCGGGTCCGCGTCCGCCACCCAGTCGGTGCGGCAGCTGAGATTCGTCTGGATCGCCACCCTGCGGATGTGCGGCAGATGCGACAGCTCGGTCAGCGCCTTCCGGTACCAGGACCGGACCAGCCCCTCACCCCACGGCGTGAACAGCACCGACAGCCGGTCGCCGCGCTGCGCGGCGGCCCAGGCGGCGAAGCGTTCCAGCGCCGCACGGTCGGTGCGCAGCTGCTCACGGCTGTCGCGTCGCTTCGCGAAAGGGCAGTACGGACAGTCGTAGTCGCAGGACGCCAGCGGGCCCCGGTACAGCACGGTCAGGTCCATGCCCTCGCTCACTTCGGCTCGTACGCGGCCATCGCGGCGCGCACCGCGGGTGAGAACAGCTCCGGGCCCAGCGCGTCCGAGTGGGCCAGTCCCTGCTCCGACAGCCGCAGCAGGCCGGGGTCGGCCGCCGTGTCCAGCCAGCCGAGGGCGGCGAACCGCTCCAGCTCCACCGGGAAGTCGTCGGCCGGTGCGGTGCCGAACCGCTCGCGGTAATCGGCCACCTCCATCCCCTCGGCCTGGAGCAGCGACTGGAGGAGGTGGCGGCGGCGCGCTTCGTCCCCGTCGACCCACCGGCCCACCGCCGCGCGGGAGAAGTCCGCCGTGGTGGTGAAGTCGTCGATGATGCGGCGTATCTCGCCCATGCCGACGGCGTAGTCGAAGGAGTAGTGCAGGGACGAGGTGTAGGAGCGGGCGCCGCACCCCAGCCCGATCATGCCGTCCGTCTGGCACGCGTGGTCGCCGGAGGCGGCGGGCGGGGCGCCGGCGCGACGGAACATGCGCATGGACACCTGCTCGTAGCCGCGGGCGAGGAGATGGTCGCGGCCCGTGCGGTACAGCCGCAGCCGCTGCTCGTCCCAGGCGGCGTCGGCGTCGGCGCCCAGCCGGCCGAGAGCGGTCAGCGGACGAACGTACAGCGGGTACAGATACAGCTCCTCCGGTTCCCACCCGAGGGCGGCGTCGAGCGAGGAGAGCCAGCTCCGCTCCGTCTGGCCGTCGATGCCGTAGATCAGGTCGATGTTGAGGACGGGTATCCGGGCGTCCCGTATCCGGCCGAGGGCGGCCTCCACGTCCGCACGGCGCTGCGGCCGCACCGCGGCCCGCGCCTCGGCGTCGACGAAGCTCTGCACGCCGATGCTGACGCGGGTCGTGCCGCGCCCGGCGAGCACGGCCAGCCGGTCGGCCGTGGCCGTCGACGGGGACGTCTCGACGGAGAGCGGCACCGCCGTGAGGTCCGCGCCCATCCGCTTCTCCGCGATGTCGCACAGCCGCTCCAGCTCGCCGGCCGTCAGGAAGGTCGGTGTGCCGCCGCCGAACGCGGCCGCCGCGAAGCGGACGGGGGAGCCGTCCCCGAGAGCCTCGCGCACGGCGGCCGCCTGGCGGTCGAGGGCGTCCAGGTAACGCCCGGTCAGCTCGTCGGGGGCGCCGATCCTGGTGAACAGGTTGCAGAAGCCGCAGCGCACCTCGCAGAACGGTATGTGCAGATAGAGCGAGAGCGCGTCCTTGGGCTCGTCGGCCCACAGTTCGCGCAGCGCGGGCCGGTTGTCGCCGAGGGGGCGGTAGGCCGTCTTGTGCGGATAGGCGTAGACGTAGCTCTGGTAGGGGCGGGGGACGGTCGGCGGGACGACCGTGTTCATTGCATTCATCGCATTCATTGCGTCCACTGCGTTCATTGCGTCCAGTGCGTTCATGCGGAGGCCTCGAGAAAGAAGTGTGCGTAGGGGACCGTCCAGACCGCTTCGTGGCCGAGCCGGTGGCCGGTGAAGCCGCCGTCGCCGTAGGCGGTGCCGTGGTCGGAGCAGACGATCGCGAAGCACCGGCGGCGGCTGCCGGCGGCGGCGAACAGCCGGCCGATGTGGCGGTCCACATACTCGAGGGCCGCCGCGTGCGTCGCACGGGAGTCGCCCGCGTCGCGGGTCGCGCCCGGCAGATGGAACCAGTTGGGCTGGTGCAGCGACGGCACATTGACGAACAGGAACAGCCGGCGGCCGGCCGGCAGCGCGGCCACCACCTGCTCCGCCCGCCGCACCTGCGCCTCGAACGACGTGGGCGAGGCGACGCCGAACTCCGGCTCCCAGTGGCTCTCCTGGAACAGCCCCGGCAGCACGGAACCCAGCGGCCCTCGCTTGTTGAAGAACCCGACACCGCCGATGCACACCGTGCGGTAACCGGCCGCCGCGAGTGCGGAGACCAGGTCGGGGGTGTCGAAGACGAACGTCCGCCCGTCGGTCGTCTCGCTGCCCGCGAACCGGGCCGCGAACAGCCTCGGGTGCGGGCCCGGCACCGCCGGCGTGGGCAGGAACCCCGCGAACATCGCCTGGTGCGAGGCGTAGGTGAAACTGCCGGGCGCGTGCCTCTTCTCCCAGACGCCACCGGGCAGATGACGTACCAGATTCGGGATCCGGCCCGCGGCCGCCAGCTCGGCGGCGACATCGAAGCGGAGCGTGTCGAGCGTGACCAGCAGCAGGTCGTCCCGCCCGACGACCTCGTTCATGTCGGGCGGCTCCACGGCCTCGCGGCCGGGGGCGGTGTCGTGGTCAGGCATGTGCACGGTGTTCGTTCCTCGTCCCGCTCGGTACCGCGGCGACCTGCGCCGCATAGGTGTCCAGGCCCTCCGCGCCGCTCCCGGGCAAGCCGGTCAGCCGTGGCAGCAGATCCCCGAAGGCGTTGACCTCTCCGACGGCGAAGCGCCGCCAGCCCCTCCCCGGCAGCAGATCGACGCCGACGCGCGACACTCCGGGGAAGCATCCCGCGGCCCGCTCGCAGATCGCGAGCGTCTCCGCCCAGCTCCCGCCGGCCGCCTCCATCGCCGCCCGGGCCGCCGCGAGGTCGCCGCGCCCGCCGCCGAGGTGGAGATTGGTCATGGGGGAGCGGCTGGTACGCACCACCGCGTGGGTGGCACGGCCCGCAACCACCACCACCCGGAGATCGGCGACGCGGCCGTGCTGCGACGCCTTCGGCAGCCAGCGCTCGATGTGCAGGCCGTCCGGTGCGAGGGCGTCGATCAGCGGGGCGACCTCACGTTCGCCGCTGTAGCGGCGGACCCGCAGGGAATTGAAGAGGCGTTCCCGCCCGTCCCGTTCCACGGAGGTCGTGGCCTGAACCCGGCCCCCGCTCGCCGTCTCCAGGGCCAGCACCCCGGACGCGGACGAGCCGTGCGCGAGCTTGACGAACACCCGCCGCAGCCCGCTCGCGGCCTGGAGCGCGCGTACGTCGTCCCAGCCGCGGACCTCGGGCGCCCCGGCGCCGGACGTCGGTGACTCGGGGACCGGCACGGCCGCCGCAGACAGAGCCGCATGGCACAGCCGTTTGTCGAACAGCACGGCGAGCCCGTCCGGATCGTCGAGCAGCGTCGCCCCGCCGGCCGCTGCGAGAGCCCCGACCTCATGGACGGCGGTGGTGAACCGCTCGTACCAGAGCCGGGTGCCCTCGACACGGGTCGGGTCGTCGACCCCGCGCAACGCCCGCTCCACCTCGGCGTCCTCGCCCGGCGAGTCGATCCGCACCAGCTCGCCAGGCCGGAACCCCGCCCGGCCGCCCAGCACATCGAGCCAGGACACGACACGCGCGGCCGGCAGGCCCGCGGCCCGCAACGCGTCCTGGAACAACGCGACCCGGCGGCCCGCCGGAATGCCGACGACGGCGTGACGGAGGCCGGTGCGGCGGGCGGAGACCGTCACTCCGCGACAGCCGTGTAGCGGTCTTCCCTGCCGCCGGATCCACCGGTCTCCGACTCCGAGACGTCGAGCTCCACACCGGCCGGCACCAGGGCGTCGGACAGCCGCTGCACCATCGCCTCGCTCATGAAGTGGTGGTGCAGATCCAGCTTCCTGAGGTGCGTCAGCGGCTGGCCGGTCAGCAGAGCCTCCGCGCCGTCGTCGCCGAGCGTGCCCATCGACAGGTCCAGGACCTCCAGGCGCGCGACCACCGGTGCGCCGGCCGTCGCGACGGCGATCTCGTCCTGTATCTCGCTGTTGCGCAGCGCCAGACGCCGCAGGGCCGGCAGCCTCGCACCGGACAGGAACGGCTCCAGGTCCGACACGTCCGCGTTCGCCCCGTACCACGAGGTGCCGAGCCAGAGGTCGAGACTTTCCAGCGCCGGCAGGTCACTGGCGGCGATGTTGCGGACCACACCCACGTCCAGGCCACCCGTCTCGACGACGAGGGAGCGCAGCCGCTCGTGCTTCACCGCGGAGAAGGCCAGGTCCTGCCCGCCGCGCACGCCGAAGTGCTCGAGATCCGGGAAGGCGTCGAGCAGCCCCGTGACCTCCCCCTGGTTGATCCAGGAGATCTCGCACTCCTCGAACGTGATGTCACCGAGGAACAACCCGCCCAGCCGCGGCAGTTTCTGCTTCGCCCCGGTCAGCGTGGCGATGATGTCCTCGGGGCCCGAGTCGTACGCGTCGCTCCACGACCCGACGATCAGCGCGCGCACCCGCGTGGTGTCCACCGCCGCGGCGAAGCGGGCGAACGCCTCCGGCCAGTCCTCCTCGCTCTCGTACGAGTCGACGGAGATCCGCCACGCGACACTCTCCGGCGCCGGCAGCCCGGCCTGTGCCGCTGCCTGCCCCGCGGCGTCGGGGAAGTCGAACGCGGGCAGGCCGTACCACTCCTGCAGATGGTCCGAAATGGTCATGACGGGCTCCAGACACCGGTGAGGCTTGATCGCTGACGTGCGAGCAAGTTCTACCAAGTGCCACTGACAGTGCCGCCCGCGGGGGCGCCGGCGGCTCTGCGGTGAACGGCGTTGTCAGACGTGCCCTTTAACGTCGTGAGCAGGTCGGAGGCACACGGCGTCCGGCGGGAAGGGGAGAGCCATGTACCGGCAGGGAGACGTGCTGATCGTGCCCGTCGCGCAGGAGGCCGTGCCGGCGTACGTCATCGACGCGCCCGGAGAGGCACGGGACGCGCGGGGCCGCATGGTGCTCGCTCTCGGGGAGGTGACGGGCCACGCCCACGCGGTGACCGGACCGGGCCGACTGGTGCGCGAGCCGGGGCCGTTCGGGCCGATGCTGCTCCATCTGCCGGAAGGCGGCCGGGTCGTGCACGAGGAGCACGCCGCGATAACGCTGCCGAAGGGGTGGTACCGGGTGGTGCGTCAGCGTGAGTACCTGCCCGGTGCGGTGCGGATCGTCGCCGACTGACCCGCGGCGGGCGGGTACGGCGACCGGGCACGGCACGACACACGGAACGACGACAGGGGACGGGACTTACACATGCAGTATGCGGACAAGTGGCGGGCCATCGCGGCGGCGACCGGACCGGCGGACCGGGCGGCCGCGGAGGAGGGCGTACGGCTCGCCTACCGTACGGCGGGGCTCACCGCGCCGGACCGGATCGTCTGGGCCGGATCGCCCCTGGCGGGCGTCGAGGCCGTGCGGGCCCTGGAGGATCCGGGACGCTCCGTGCGCGACGACGTGCGCACCCGCCCCTGGGCGGACGAACGGCGCCGGGTGCACGACGAGTTGGGGCCGGGCGGCTGGACCGCGCTGTGGAGCACCACCGGGGCGCTGCTGTGGGACGGCACCCGCTCCCTGGCCGAGCGGATACGCACGGGAATCGTGGACGCGCTCCTGGAGAAGGCGCCGGAGGACACGGCGGCCCGTGCCGCCGCGGAGACGGACATCCGTGTCGTCCTGCTCGACGCGGTGCTCGGACAGCACGACGCGGCATGGCTGGCGGCCTTCGACGGCCGCAGCGAGCGGCTGGAGGGCCTCGCGCGCGTCGCCGCCCACGCCGGCTGGTGGTGGCCCTTCGAGCACGCGGTCGTGATCTGCGAGCGGCCCGCTCAGCTGCACCGCGACGAGGCGGGCCGGCTGGACAACGGCGACGGCCCCGCGCTCGTCTTCCCGGACGGGTTCGCCCTGCACGCGTGGCGCGGTATGCCGGTGTCCGCCGAGTTCCTGCGCGAGCTGACGGCACTGACCCCGGAGCGGATACGCACCGAGGAGAACGCGGAACTGCGCCGCGTGATGCTCGAGTACTACGGATACGACCGGTACCTCTCGGAGTCCGGGGCCGAGCCGGTCCACCGCGACGAGACGGGCATCCTGTGGCGGATCGCGCTCGCCGACGACGAGGACGTGGTGATGGTCGAGGTGGTCAACTCCACGCCGGAGCCCGACGGCAGCCACCGAACGTACTGGCTGCGCGTGCCGCCGACGACGCGGACGGCGAAGGAAGGAGTTGCCTGGACGTTCGGACTGGACGCCGCGGCCTACGAACCGCTGCGGCAGACCTGAGAGGCAGCGGCATCGGCAGCGGTCTCGGCGGGCAGGCGGTGGTGGTGCCCGGCGCTCGGCGTGCCCCTGGGCAGTGGGGCTGTCCGGCGGGCCCGTGGGCGACGGCGGCGGTGCTCAGTGTGACGCGGCCGTCAAGTCGCTCCCGTCGATGCCCAGTTCACGAGCGAGGGCCTCATCGGCCCACTGAAGCATCGCCGCGCGGGACAGCGACCCGGCGTACGACGTCATCTGGACGGCCAGCCCGTCGAGGAACGCCGTCAGCCGCCAGGCTGACGCCGCCGGGTCCTCGCACGGGAACTCGCCGGCGGCCGCACCCTCCGCCATGACATCCGTCAAGGCGGCCTTCCACTGCTGGTCGAGGTCCCGGGACACGTCCCGCAGTGCCGGTTCGCGCAGCGCGGCGGACCAGGCGTCGATCCACAGGCGCCAGCCCTTGGCATGGCCGGTCGGCGCGTACCAGCGCACCGCGGCGCGTAGCCGGCGCAGTGCCGTTGTGCGCCGGCCGAGCAGTTTGCGCAGATGAGCCAGATCCGCCTCGGCGGCGTGGGTCAAGGCGGCCGCGACCAGCTTCTCCTTCGTGGAGAAGTGATAGAGCACCAGGGCGCTGCTCACGCCCAGGGAGGCGGCGACGTCGGCGATCCGCACCGCCGCCACACCCCGTTCCTCGATCTGCCGGACGGCGGCGCCGAGCAGTTCCTCGCGCCTCTCCTCCACGCTCAACCGAACTCTCGCCACGGCGTCACAGTACACAGCCGATCTTGGAGGGAGTCAGTCCTGTACAGCACCGGTTGTGGCCGGACCGCACCTGCCCGGGGCACGTCCGTGAGCAGTCGGCCGTGGGGGTCCGCGCGTGCCTCATCCGGCTCCCGTCCCACCGGCGGAGACAGCTCCGGCCGTCCCACGAGCCGGGATCTCGCAGTGCTCCTTGAACCCCTGGCTGGTCAGGCCGAGCGCGGTGTTCATCCTGGACCGCAGGTTCTCCACCGCCACCATCGCCGTGAGCTCGACGAACGCCGCCTCACCGAGCGCGGCGAGCAGCCGCGCGGCGAGATCGTCGTCGATCTCCGGAGGGTTGGCGGTCATGGCCTCGGCGAACCCCATGACGTCGCGCTCCAGCGGTGTGTAGGCGTCGCTCTCCCGCCACCGGGGCACCTCCCGGATGTTGCGGGCGTCCATCCCGCGGCGGCGGTTCTCCCAGTGGCCGAAGTCCATGCACCAGCTGCAGCCGATCGACGCGGCGGAGGTCATCACCGCGAGCGCCTTGAGGTCCGCGTCCAGCTTCTTCCACCTGCCGGCCGCCAGCTCGAAGCGCAGATTCGCCCGGAGCACCCCGGTGTGGTGCCCCAGCGCACGGGCCGGGTCGAGGACCTTGCCGTAGGTGCGCCGGGAGTACCAGTCGACGGCACGCAGGAAGAGCGAGCGGCGCGGGTGGAGGGAAATACGGGCCATGACGTGCTCCTCGTTCATGAAGCCGGGTGCTTTCACCGGTACGACGGAGCGGGCCTGCGCGGATGTGACATCGCAGCGGAGCCGGCCGGAGAGGAACACCGGCACGCGGGCGGGCGTTGCCAGGTCGGGACGAGGTGCCCCGGACCGTCCCGAGCGATCCCCGGCGGCCTCGGCCCGGACCGGCGGGCGCCCGGACCGGCGCGATCCCGTCCCAGCCGTATATCAACAGCCCATAATGGAATGACTCCCGAGCATCAGGAGGTGCCGTGTCCGGCGCTGGTTCCCCCCACTCGCTGAGCTCCCGGCTGCGCTCGCTCAGGCCGGCCGCCTTCGGGGCCGACCCGGCCGGAGAACGCCTGGCGCGCATCCGCCGCTCGCCGAACTTCGCCGACGGCGTCTTCCAGAACCCCGAAGGGGCCAGGGCGAGACCCTCCGGCGGCTCCATGGTCGAGTTCGCCAAGATCTACTTCGCCAAGGAGTCGCGGGCCCGCCGTGTACCGCTGGGCCCCGTTCCGGTGCATCCCACCACTCGCGCCGACCTCGCCAGGCCCGCCGCGTCCGGGCTCCGGATCACCTGGATGGGGCACTCCAGCGTCCTCGCGGAGATCGACGGCCGCCGGGTGCTCTTCGATCCGGTCTGGGGAGAGCGGTGCTCTCCGTTCGGCTTCGCCGGGCCCAAGCGCCTGCACCCGGTGCCCGCACCGCTCGCCGCCCTCGGCAGCGTCGACGTCGTCGTGATCTCCCACGACCACTACGACCACCTCGACCTGCCCACCATCCGTGCCCTGGCCTCGACCGACACCGTCTTCGCCGTGCCGCTCGGTGTCGGCGCCCACCTCGAGCGCTGGGGCGTGTCACCGGACCGCCTGCGCGAACTGGACTGGAACGAGTCGACCGAGGTGGGCGGCATCCGCCTGACGGCGACCCCCGCGCGCCACTTCTGCGGACGCGGACTGCGCAACCAGCAGCACACCCTGTGGGCCTCGTGGGTCGTCACTGGGCCCGAGCACCGGATCTACCACAGCGGCGACACCGGGTACTTCCCCGGCTTCAAGGACATCGGCACGGAGCACGGGCCGTTCGACGTCACGATGATCCAGATCGGCGCGTACTCCGAGTACTGGCCCAAGAACCACACCGGTGACAGGCCGGATCCCGGTCCGTGGCCGGACATCCACATGACGCCCGACGAAGGGGTCCGGGCGCAGCTGGACCTCCAGCAGGGCAAGCCGCACGGCGTCATGCTCCCCATCCACTGGGGCACCTTCAACCTGGCCCCCCACCCGTGGCACGAGCCTGCCGAGCGCACCCTGCACGCCGGGCACAAGGTCGGCCAGAGTGTCGCGACGCCGCGTCCGGGCCAGCCGTTCGAGCCCTCCGCCCTGGCCTCGGCCCACCCGTGGTGGCGTGAGGTCGCCGAGACACCGTCCGGCGGCTGGGCCGCGTGGCCGGCCGTCACGGCCGCCACGGTCAAGGACGACCGCGAGCCCGACCTGGCCGGCGACCGGTAGCCGCGCAGCCGGGCCGGCACGAACGGGGCGTCGGCTTTGACGCGAGCAGCGGCGCCGGCGCCCCGGCCCGAGCGGCGCCGACGGCGTGCGACGGTCCGGAGCACGCCTCGGTCCGGGTCCACGCCCCGGCGCCGCGTCACGCCCCACCCGCCGGCCGTCACGCCCCACCCGCCCGCCGGCCTCACTCCGGGCCCGGGGGCGGGGGCGGCGCCGTGCTGTCGCGGAGGACGAGCCGGGTCGGTACGAGCGCGGTGCCCGGTTCGGTGCTCTGCAGCCGCATCTGGCGCAGCACTCCCGCCACGCAGCGGCGGCCCACCTCCGCGAAGTCCTGGTGGACGGTGGTGAGCGGCGGCAGGAAGGAGCCGGATTCCGGGATGTCGTCGAAACCGATCACGCTCACGTCGCGCGGGACCCTTCTGCCCCGCTCCTGAAGGGCCCGCAGCAGCCCGAGCGCCATCTGATCGTTCGCCGCGAACACCGCGGTGCAGTCGGTCTCCTCGGCCAGCCGCAGCCCGGCGCGGTATCCGGACTCCGCGGACCAGTCGCCGCGCACCAGGGGCGGCGGGACGCGTCCCGCCTCGGTGAGCGTGGCGTGCCAGGCGGCGGCGCGGCGCTGCGCGGCGAAGGACTCCTCGGGGCCCGCGAGATGCCACACCGTGCGGTGGCCGAGGTCGAGCAGATGCCGTACGGCGGCCCGGGACCCGCCGGCCTGGTCGGTGTCGACGACGCTGTAGCGGTCGCCCGCGTCCGAATCGGCCACGACGACCTTGGCGGTGGGCGGCAGGGCGACGGTCGCGGCGTCGAGGAGGTGGACCTCCATGATGACGATGACCGCGTCGACGGCCAGCTCCCCGAGGCGCGAGAAGGCGCCGCGCACCTCGTCCTGGGTGGGCACGGCGACCGGCAGCAGCGTGACGGCGTACCCCTCTTCCGCCGCCGAGGTGGCGATCGCCTCCAGGGTGCGCACGTTCCCGGTGGTGGAGAGGGAGAACAGGATGACGCCGATGGTGCGGAACTCGCCCCGTTTGAGGGCGCGGGCGGCGCTGTTGGGGCGGTACCCCAGTTCCTTCATCGCCGCGAGGACCTGCCGCCTGGTCTCCTCCGTCACGCCGGGGTAGCCGTTGGAGACCCGGGAGACCGTCTGCGAGGAGACGCCGGCGACGCGGGCGACGTCGGCCATGGAGGCGGTCCGGGTACGACGCGTACTCGGCCTGTCCGCGGGCTTCCGGGCCGCCCGCCCGCCCACTGGTGTGCTGTCCGCGGTGTCCACCCGGCTCCTCCCCGCGGCCGGCTGCGAATCCGCCCGCCGACTCTTGACGCTCGTCATCGGGGCAGTGTAGACATTCCGCCATCCGATGTTTACGTAAACATAACAGCCCTCCGGATTGTCGCAGACCTTGATGTTTACGTAAACATCAAGGTCGCCCACGAGTCGGCACCGGGTTTCCCGGACACCCGAGCGAGGAACGAAATGACGACGCTACAACCCCCACCGGCCGCGGCGGGTGCTGTCGGCCGGCCCGTGAAGCAGCCGGTGGAACGGCAGCGCTACGCGTGGACCGGATGGGGCTTCATGGCCCCCTTCGCGATCGTCTTCGCCCTCGTCTTCCTGGCTCCCATCGCCTACTCGCTCTATCTGAGCCTGTTCCGGGAACAACTCATCGGCGGCAACCAGTTCGTCGGTCTCGACAATTACCGGCGCGCCATGGAGGACCCGCAGTTCTGGTCCGGGCTCGGCCGCGTCGCGCTCTTCCTCGCCGTCCAGGTGCCGGTCATGCTCGGCATCTCGCTGATCGTGGCGCTCGCCCTGGACAGCGGCCGTCTCTACGGCAAGAGCTTCTTCCGCATCTCGATCTTCCTGCCCTACGCCGTTCCCGCCGTCGTGGCCACCCTGATGTGGGGCTTCATGTACGGCACCCGGTTCGGGCTTCTCGGTGACGTCAACGACGCACTGGGCACCGCGATCCCGGACCCGCTCTCCCCGGATCTCGTCCTCGCCGCGATCGGCAACATCGTCACCTGGGAGTTCGTGGGCTACAACATGCTCATCTTCTACTCCGCGCTGCGCGTGATACCCCACTCCCTCTACGAGGCGGCGGAGATCGACGGCGCCGGGCAGTTCCGCGTCATCACCGCGATCAAGCTGCCCGCCATCCGGGGAGCGCTCGTCATCGCGACGATCTTCTCGGTCATCGGCAGCTTCCAGCTCTTCAACGAGCCGAGCATTCTGCAGAATCTCGCCCCCAACGCGATCACGACGTACTTCACGCCGAACCTCTACACCTACTCGCTGGCCTTCTCCGGCGGACAGCACAACTACGCCGCGACGGTCGCCCTGGTGATGGGCCTGATCACCATGGTCATCGCCTACGCGGTGCAGCTGCGCGGCATGAACAAGGGAGCGTGAACGATGGGCAGCCCCACCCTGATCGCGTCCGGCACCACCCCCGACCGCGCCACCCGAGGTACGCCGAGGCTGCGGACCCCCCGCCGTACACGGCGGCCCGGTCCGCGTCGCACGCGTCGCAGCGTCCTGCTCACCGTGCTCACCGGACTGGTCCTCCTCTACAGCCTGGTGCCGCTGCTCTGGCTGCTGATCAGCGCGACGAAGACCCAGAAAGGCCTGGCCGGCTCCTTCGGCCTCTGGTTCAGCGACGACTTCGCGCTCTGGGACAACATCGTCCAGACCTTCAGCTACGACGACGGCGTCTTCACCCGCTGGCTGCTGAACACCCTGCTGTACGTCGTCGTCGGCGCCGGCGGAGCCACGTTCCTCGCGGTACTCGGCGGCTACGCGCTGGCCAAGTTCGAATTCCCCGGCAAGCGGGCCGTCTTCGCCGTGGTCATCGGCGCGGTGGCCGTCCCCGGCACGGCCCTGGCGGTGCCCACCTTCCTGATGTTCAGCCGGCTGGGTCTGACCGACACCCCCTGGGCGGTGATCGTTCCGTCCCTCATCTCCCCGTTCGGCCTCTACCTCATGTGGGTCTTCGCCGCCGAGGCGATACCCACCGAGCTGATGGAAGCCGCCCGCATCGATGGGGCGAGCGAGGCGCGCATCTTCTTCCGGGTGGGCCTGCCGCTGCTGGCACCCGGACTCGTCACCGTGCTGCTGTTCACGATGGTCGCCACCTGGAACAACTTCTTCCTGCCGCTGATCATGATCAGGGATCCGGACTGGTACCCCCTGACCCTGGGGCTGAACGCCTGGAACGCCCAGGCGGCGACGGCCGGCGGCGAAGTCGTCTTCCACCTCGTGATCACCGGATCGCTGATCACGATCCTGCCGCTCATCGCGGCGTTCCTGCTGCTGCAGAGGTACTGGCGGTCCGGTCTGGCCGCAGGAAGCGTCAAGGAATAGCCCCAGCGCGAGCCCAGTGCAGTACCCGAGCCCCCGTTCAATGCCCGAGCCCCGTCCGTACCGACCTCATCCGCGCAGTACCCGAGCCCCCGCACCCCCCGCCCGCACGGTTTCGGCCCACGACGAAGTGGAAACACCCTCATGTCCCTGAAGACCCGCCGCATCCTGAGCGGCACCGGCCTCCTCTGCGCTCTCGCCCTCCTGGCCACCGCCTGCGGCGGTTCCTCCGACGCCTCGTCCGGTCCGCAGGAGATATCGGAGAAGGACATCCAGGCCGCCCTGGAGAAGGGCGGCACGATCACGGTGTGGGCCTGGGAGCCCACACTGAAGTCCGTCGCCGCCGACTTCCAGAAGAAGTACCCGAAGGTCAAGGTCGATCTGGTCAACTCCGGTACCTCCAACGACGCGTACACCGCCCTGAGCAACGCCGTCTCGGCGGGCAAGGGCGTGCCCGACGTCGCACAGATCGAGTACTTCGCCCTGGGCCAGTACACGCTGTCCAAGTCCCTCACCGACCTGTCCGGCTTCGGCGCCGAGGAACTGGCCGGCCGGTACACCCCCGGACCGTGGAACGCCGTCGCCTCCGAGCAGGGGGTCCACGGACTGCCCATGGACTCCGGGCCGATGGCGATGTTCTACAACAAGAAGGTCTTCGACCAGCACGGCATCGAGGCGCCGACCACCTGGGACGAGTACGTCGAAGCCGGCCGCAAGCTCCACCGGGCCGACCCTGACGCCTACATCACCAGCGACACCGGCGACGCGGGGATGACCGCGAGCATGCTCTGGCAGGCCGGTTCCCGTCCCTTCAAGGCGAACGGCAGCGACATCACCGTCGACTTCTCCGAGCAGACCACCGCCGCGTACACCGGGACCTGGCAGAAGCTGATCTCCGAGGACCTCGTCGCCCCCGTCAAGCCCTGGACGGACGAGTGGTACCAGGGCCTCGGCGACGGCACCATAGCCACCCTGATCTCCGCCGCCTGGATGCCCGCCAACTTCGCCTCCGGCGTCAAGGGCGCCTCCGGCGACTGGCGCGTCGCCCCGCTGCCCCAGTGGACCGAGGGCGGCGAGGCGAGCGCCGAGAACGGCGGCAGTTCGCTCGTCCTGCCCGAGGCCGGCAAGAACGAGGCGCTCGCGTACGCCTTCATCGAGTACGCCAACGCCGGTGACGGAGTGAAGACCCGCATCGCCGAGGGCGCCTTCCCCGCCACCAAGGCGGAGCTGGACTCCGAGGCGTTCCGCAGCACCGAGTTCGAGTACTTCGGCGGCCAGCAGGCCAACAAGATCTTCGCCGAGTCCGCCGCCCGAGTCTCCGACGACTGGACCTACCTCCCCTACCAGGCCTACGCCAACTCGGTCTTCAACGACACGGCGGGCCAGGCCTACGTCTCGGACATCACGCTGGCCGAGGGGCTCCGGAACTGGGAGAAGGCCATCGTCAAGTACGGCACCGAGCAGGGCTTCAGCGTCAACAAGTGAGCGCCGGCGATCCGGGCTCCAGGACATCACCCGCCCACCGCGGGCGCATCGGAAGGACCACCATGATCAGCACCCTCCTGTCCCAGCCGCAGCCCGGGCCGGACGGTGGACCCACCCACCGGATCGCGTACGGTGCCGACTACAACCCCGACCAGTGGCCGCGCGAGGTCTGGGACGAGGACGTCCGGCTGATGCTCGAGGCCGGCGTCAACATCGTCTCCCTGGCGATCTTCTCCTGGGCCCGGATCCAGCCGGCCGAGGACCGGTGGGACTTCGGCTGGCTCGACGAGGTCATGGACCTGCTGCACGCCCACGGGATCGGCGTCGACCTGGCCACCGCCACCGCCTCACCGCCGCCGTGGCTCACCACCGCCCACCCGGAGATCCTGCCCGTCACCGCCTCCGGGGAGACCCTGTCGCCGGGCGCGCGCCAGCACTGGCGCCCCACCTCGCCGGTCTTCCGGACCCACGCGCTGCGCCTGGTGACGGCCCTCGCCACACGCTACGCGGACCACCCCGCCCTGGTCGCCTGGCACATCTCCAACGAGCTCGGCTGCCACAACGTCCACGACTACTCCGACGACGCCGCCCGTGCCTTCCGGGACTGGCTGCGCGCCCGCTACGAAACCCTCGACCGCCTCAACGAGGCCTGGGGCACCGCCTTCTGGTCCCAGCGCTACAGCGACTGGCAGCAGATCCTGCCGCCCCGGCTGGCCGCCTCCCACCCCAACCCGACGCAGCAGCTGGACTTCAAACGCTTCTCCTCGGACGCGCTGAAGGAGCATCTGCGCGCGGAACGCGACATCCTGCGCCGGCTCACCCCGCATGTTCCCGTCACCACCAACTTCATGGTGATGCCCGGCATCAAGGGCATGAACTACGCCGACTGGGCCGACGAGATCGACTTCGTCTCCAACGACCACTACACCCACCCGGGCCCGCAGGCGCAGGACGAGCTGTCCTTCTCCGCCAACCTCACCAGCGGCATCTCCGGAGGCCGCCCCTGGTTCCTGATGGAGCACTCCACCAGCGCGGTCAACTGGCAGCCGGTCAACCTGCCCAAGGAGACCGGCGAACTGGCCCGCGACTCCCTGCTGCACGTGGCACATGGAGCCGACGCCGTCTGCTTCTTCCAGTGGCGCCAGTCAGCCGCCGGTGCGGAGAAGTACCACTCCGCGATGGTGCCGCACGCCGGCGCCGACAGCGACGTCTTCCGCACCGTCGCGGCGCTGGGCGGGACGCTCCGGGAACTGGCGCCCGTCGCCGGGTCCGTACGGGAGCCGGCACAGGCCGCGATCGTCTTCGACTGGGAGTCGTGGTGGGCGAGCGAACAGGACTCCCATCCCACCTCACGGCTGAACTACCACCAGGAAGCCCTCGACTGGTACTCGGCACTCCTGGACCTCGGCATCCGCGCCGACGTCGTCACCACGGCCACCGACCTCGACCGGTACCGGCTGGTCGTCGCACCGGTCCTGCACATGATTCCCGCGACGCTGGCCAAGCGGCTCACGCGGTACGCCGAGAACGGCGGCCACCTCGTCACCACCTACTTCTCGGGCATCGTCGACGAGAACGACCACGTCTGGCTCGGCGGCTATCCGGGCGCCCTGCGGGACATCCTCGGCATCCGCGCGCAGGAGTTCGCCCCGCTGCCCGACGGTTCGAGCGTCCCCCTGGACGACGGCACCACCGGCACGCTCTGGACCGACCACCTCGCCGTCACCGACCCCGCCACCGAGGTGCTCGCCCGTTACGCCGCCGGCGAGCAGGCCGGACGGCCTGCCGTGACCCGCCGCGCCACCGGCACCGGTTCGGCCGGCTACGTCTCCACCCGGCTCGGCCGGGACGGACTCACCCGGCTGCTGCCCCGGCTGCTCGCCCCCGCGGGAGTCGAGAGCGAGCTGCCGAAGGAGGCCCGCGGCCGTGTGGAGGCGACCGTGCGCACCGCGGACGGCAGCCGCTACCTCTTCCTGGTGAACCGCACCGACGAGCAGGTGACCGTACCGGGACTGGCGGGCGAGGTGCTCGTCGGCGAAGCCGCCGCCCCCGGCGCGCTCGTGGTGGCCCCGCGCGGAGTGACCGTACTGCGGCAGCCCGCCGTCTGACCCTCCCCACCCCGCCCTCCGCCCCTCCGTCCCCTCCCGTCCCTCCGCCACCGCGCCCGGTCCGGCGCCCGAGCGATCAGCGCAACCGGCAGGCGTCACCCCGCCACGCCGTCCGTCGAAGGCCCACCGTCCCACGGGAGACTGAATGGCACGCCGCAGCCGCGCACAACGGTTCCTGGCCGTCCTCGGTACCACCGCCCTGACCACCGCCGTCGCCCTGACGGCCACACCGCCGCCCCAGGCACGGGCGGCCGATGCCACGGCCGTCACGGTACGGCCCGACCCCTCGTACCGGCAGCCCGCCTTCGAAGGCTGGGGCACCAGCCTCGTCTGGTTCGCCAACGCGACCGGCGGCTACCCCGACGAGATACGCGAGGAACTGGCCGAACGGCTCTTCGGAGACGACGGCCTCGCCCTGAACATCGCCCGCTACAACATCGGCGGCGGCAACGCCCCGGACGTCAAGGACTATCTGCGGCCCGGGGGAGCGGTGCCCGGCTGGTGGCGCGCCCCCGAGGGCACGACCCGCGAGGACACCGACTGGTGGAGCGCGGACGACCCCGCCGACTGGAACCCGGACGCCGACCGCGCCCAGCGCTGGTGGGTCGACCGGATCAAGGGCGAGGTCGACCACTGGGAGACGTTCAGCAACTCACCGCCGTGGTTCATGACGAACAGCGGCTATGTGTCCGGCGGCTTCGACTCCCGCACCGACCAGCTGCGCGCGAACTCCGTCGACGACTTCGCCGCCTACCTGGCGGGCGCGACCGAGCGACTGGAGAACGCCCACGGCATCGAGGTCGACACGCTCGACCCCTTCAACGAACCCAACACGTCCTACTGGGGCACGCGCCTGGGCGCCGACGGCGAACCGGTCGGCGGCCGGCAGGAGGGCGCCCACATGGGCCCCGAACTCCAGCAGCGGGTGATCCGCGCCCTGGCACCGGCGCTGCGCAAGTCCGGTACGCACGCCCGGATCTCCGCCATGGACGAGACCAACCCCACCACCTTCGCCCGCAACTGGTCCTCCTACCCGCAGGAGGTGCGCGACCTCGTCCATCAGATGAACGTCCACACCTACGGCACCGGCGGCCGCACCACGGTCCGCGACCTGGCCAAAGCGGCGGACAAACCGCTGTGGATGAGCGAGGTCGGGGGCGACTGGGGCGACGGCCAGGACTTCGAGGACATGTCGCCGGGTCTCGGCCTCGCCCGGCACATCGTCGACGATCTGCGTGAACTGGAACCGCGTGCCTGGGTGTTCTGGCAGCCCGTCGAGGACTACGACAACATGGCGCCGGGCGGCGAGTCGGAGAAGGGCGGCAACTGGGGAAGCATTCAGCTGCCCTTCGACTGCACCGCGGCGGACACCCTGGAGACCTGCCCGATCCGTACCAACACCAAGTTCGACACCGCCCGCAACTTCACCCACTACATCAAGCCCGGCGACCGGCTGGTGAAAGTCGACGACACCTCCAGCGCCGCCGCCGTCAGCAGGACGGGCGACGCCGCCGCCGTCGTCCACGTCAACGACGGCACCGCCCCGCGCACCGTCACCGTCGACCTGTCGAAATTCGGCCGGGTCGACGGTGACGCCACCGTCACACCCGTCGTCACCAGCGCCGAGGGGAAGCTCGTCCGGCACGACGCCGTGCCCGTCACCGGCCGGAGCGCCTCCTTCACCGTGCCCGCCGAGTCGGTGACCACCTTCCTGGTCCACGGCGTGTCCGGTGTCGCGGAGGACGCCCCGCTGGTCCACGAGGGCCGCACCTATCTGCTGACGGGCGCGCAGAGCGGCAAGGCGCTCACCGTCACGGAGGACGGGACCCGGCTCGTCATCTCGACCAAGGGCCAGGACCCGGCCGCGTCGGGGCAGCACTGGCAACTGCGGCCGGCCGCCGGGCCGACCGGCAGCCGGAAGCAGTACGTACTCACCGACGCGGCCGGGGGCAAGCGGCTCGCCGAGCGGGACGGAGCACCCGTCCTCGAACCCGACCTCGGCCGCGGCGACCGAGCCGCCCGATGGATCATGTCGACGACCGGTGACGGCACGTGGACGCTGGTCAACGCGTCCTCCGGCCGTCTGCTCGAAGTGTCCGGCCAGGCCACGCACGACGGAGCGGCCGTCACCGTCTGGCAGCCGAACTCCGGCGCCAACCAGCGCTGGACGGTGACCGACATCGGCTGAGGCACACAGCTGAACGGGACCGGGCCGCAGCCTTCCTCCGCCTGTCCGGAGAGGCTGCGGCCCGTGTTCGTGTGGTCAGGAGAGACTGCAAGCCCGTATTCGTGCTGCCGTGCGAAGCCTCATACCAGAGCGGGACGAATGGCGGGGAACTTTGGCAACTGCCGGTCCGACGTGTTCTCCCGGCGACTACCGTGTGTTGCCGGTGATCGACGGTGGGTTCTCGTTCGCGTGCCCGGAGTCCACCGTGGAGCCATGCCGACCACGGCCGGCCGGATGCCGGACGACAGCACCACGCCGATCCCTGGGGCCCACGTACCGAGGACGCCGATGTCTCAACTACGCGCACCATCCGCGCGGTCCGACCGCCGAGAGGGCGGACGCCACGGCCGGCCAGGCGCCCGCACCCTGTCGATGGCGGGCCGGACGCCGTCCGCGGCCGCGCCACCGGAATCCCGCATACGACCCCGGCTGCTGCGCACCGCGGTCCTGCCGACCCTGGTCGCCGCCCTGAGCGGCGCGATCGCCGTCGTCATCACGCTGCGCGCCGCCACCCCCGAACCAACCGCCGGTCTGTGGCTGGCCCTCACCGCGCCGGCCGCCCTCACCCTGGCCGCCGTGGCCGTCGCCGCGCGCGGCGCCGACCGCACGGCCAGATCCGTGCTCGACCGCTGCTCCGAGCTGCGCCGCACCACCGCCCGGGCCCAGAGCGACCTGCGTACCGTCGTCGACAGGCTCAGGCGCGGCGAGGGACCACCGCCCCGCCCCGCGCCCCCGGAGGGGACACCGGGCGGCGGGGACGAGTTCGACCTCCTCGCACACGAGCTGGCGCGCTCGCACGACGCCGCGCTGACGGCCGTGGTGCAGGCGTCCCGGCTGTCCAGCAGCGTGGGCAATGAACAGAAGGTCGAGGTCTTCGTCAACCTGGCACGCAGACTTCAGTCCCTGGTGCACCGCGAGATCCAGCTCCTCGACGAGCTGGAGAACGAGGTCGAGGACCCGGAGCTGCTCAAGGGTCTCTTCCACGTCGACCACCTCGCCACCCGGATCCGCAGGCACGCCGAGAACCTCGCCGTCCTCGGCGGCGCGATCTCCCGCCGGCAGTGGTCCAACCCGGTCACCATGACGGAGGTGCTCAGGTCCGCGATCGCCGAGGTCGAGCAGTACCCCAGGGTCAAGCTCGTGCCGCCGATCGACGGCACACTGCGCGGACACGCGGTCGCCGACGTGATCCACCTCCTGGCCGAACTCGTCGAGAACGCCACGCTGTTCTCCGCACCGCACACCCAGGTACTGCTGCGCGCCCAGCACGTCACCGCCGGACTCGCCGTCGAGGTCGAGGACCGGGGCCTGGGCATGCCGCTGCCCGAGCAGGACAAGATGAACGCCCTGCTCACCGACCCCGACCAGGTGAACGTCGCCCATCTGCTGCAGGACGGCAGGATCGGCCTGTTCGTCGTCTCCGCGCTCGCCCGCCGCCACGGCATCGCCGTACGGCTCCAGTCGAACATCTACGGAGGCGTCCAGGCCGTGCTCGTCCTCCCGCGAGGTCTGCTCGGTCCCGACCAGGAAGGGGCCGGACAGGCGGAGGGCGCGTCCGCAGTGCCCACGGGCGGTCCCCACATCGCGGCCGTGTCACCGCCCCCATTGCCGCAGCACACGCAGCCGGCCCCGTCGGGGACGCACCTCGCGCAGCCCCGCCCCCTGCCGGAGCAGCGCGAACCGGTCCGCGCCGACGTCGCACCCGGGCCGCTGCCCGTACGGGGCGAGCACCCCGACCGCCCGAATCCCGCCGCGGCCCGCCCCGGCCACCCGCTGCACGAGTCCGCCCCCGAACCCGAGCCGGCCCCCGCCCCGCCGCAGCCGCCCGCCCAGCCCGTCGTGCGCGGCACCATGGGCCGCCCCCAACTGCCCAGGCGCCGTAGTCAGGAGCACCTCGTTCCACAGCTGCGGGACGCCCCCGCCCCGCGCGGGGACGACGAGCCCGCCCTGCACGACCCCGGTCTGATGGCGGCCTTCCAGCGGGGCATCGGCCTCGCGGAGACCCGGCCCGAACGGGAGACACCGCCGTCCGGCCGGACCGATGCCTCGCACCACGAACACACCATCAAGGAGTAGATGCACCATGGCGAGCGATGTGCCGACCGGCCGTGTCTCGGACCTCGACTGGCTGTTGAGCGGTCTGGTCCAGCGTGTCCCGTACACCCGCAGCGCGGTACTGCTCTCCTCCGACGGACTGGTCAAATCGGTTCACGGCCTGGACAACGACAGCGCGGACCACATGGCCGCCCTGGCCTCCGGCCTCTACTCGCTGGGCCGGAGCGCCGGAGCGCGCTTCGGCGAAGGCGGAGAGGTGCGCCAGGTCGTGGTCGAGCTCGACTCCACGCTGCTGTTCGTCTCCACGGCCGGCTCCGGCACCTGTCTCGCCGTGCTCGCGGGCAGCGAGGCCGACGCCGCCGTTCTGGGATACGAGATGATGATGCTCGTCAAGAGCGTGCGCCCCTATCTCACCACCCCGGCCAGACAGCACGCCGGAGCACCGGGCGCCGCGGGACGGTGACCATGCGCTCGCCCAAGGACGGGCCGCTCCTCGACGACGCGGCGGGGCGGCTGATCCGTCCGTACACCGTGAGCGGTGGCCGCACCCGTCCGACGGCCGCCCTGGACCTGCTCTCGATGGTGATCGCGACCGGGACCACGCCGCAGATGCACCTCGGCCCGGAGCACACCACGGCGCTCGGCCTGTGCGACGGACCGATGTCGGTCGCCGAGATCTCCGCGCACCTGCGGCTTCCGGCCGTCGTCACCAAGGTGCTCCTCTCCGACCTGGTGGACTGCGGCGCCCTCACGGCGCGGGCGCCGCGCAGCCACGACACCCCCACGGACCGTTCACTGCTGGAGGCGGTGCTCGATGGCCTACGTCGACGGCTCTGACGCCTACGGCGCCGGGAGCCATGACGAGTTCCCCACCGCGCTCAAGATCCTGATCGCGGGCGGCTTCGGGGTGGGCAAGACGACCTTCGTCGGAGCGGTCAGCGAGATCGACCCGCTCAGCACCGAGGAACTGCTCACCCAGGTCGGCGTGGCGACCGACAGCCTCGACGGCATCGAGTCCAAGACGACCACCACCGTCGCCATGGACTTCGGCCGGATCACCCTCGACCCCCGCCATGTGCTGTATCTCTTCGGCACGCCAGGACAGGAGCGCTTCTGGTTCATGTGGGACGAGCTGTCCGAGGGCGCCCTCGGCGCCGTCGTGCTCGCAGACACCCGCAGGCTGGAGGACTCGTTCTCCGCCGTCGACTTCTTCGAGCGGCGCGGCATCGGATTCGTCGTCGCCGTCAACGAGTTCGACGGCGCCTACCGCTACGAACCGCACGAGGTGCGGGCCGCGATCGACCTCAAACCGGAGGTGCCGGTCGTGCTGTGCGACGCCCGGATCGCGAGTTCCGGCATCGGGACCCTGGTCACTCTGGTCCAGCATCTGCTCACCACAACCGCCGTCGTGCCGGGCCCGGCACCGAGCTATGGAGCACCGACGTGACATACGACCCCACCGGCCATCTGCTGCTGACACCGGTCGACCGAGAAGCACCCGCCAGGGTCCAGCGGCTGCGCCGCCTCGGGTTCGGCGACCGCCCCGACGCGGCCTTCGACGACTTCGCGCGCAAACTGGCCGAGGTGACCCGAGCCCGGTACTCGATGGTCAACTTCATCGACGAGAACCGCCAGTTCTTCGCCGGACTGCACACCCCCTCGGGGATCCACAGCGGCACCGGTCCCGACTCCGCGCCGGACGGCGGCGGGATCAGCCGCTTCATGGCGCGCGACCACGGCTACTGCCCCCATGTGGTGGTGCGCCGCAAGGCGCTGGTCCTGGAGGACGTGTGCGACTACCCGCGCTTCGCGGGCAATCCGGTCGTGGACGAGATCGGCATCCGCTCCTACCTCGGGGCGCCCCTGATCGACCGGACGGGAATCGCGCTGGGGACCATCTGCGTGGTCGACACCGAGCCGAGGCCGTGGGGCCGGGCCGGGCTCGAGACGATCAAGAGGCTCGCGGCGGAGCTGATCGAGCAGATCCACCGCAGGGAGGACGGCCGCATCTGACACACGGCCCCGAGGTGCTCTCGCCCCTGGGAGTCACCGCCCACGGTCTACCCCACCGGGACGATGCGGGCCGCGTCACGGAGCCGCTGAGACCACTGGCCCTTCGACGTTACCAGCGCCACCTCCGCCGGCCGCAGCAGCTGCACGTCCGACGTCCCCGCCGGGGCCGATGCACCACCTGCCCGCAGCAGGCTGAAGTCGAGTCCAGCCGACATGCTGCCCATTGGCGTTTGATTGATCAGGTGTTGTACCTGGTTCCCCGGTCCGTCCTGCCGCACGGCATTCCCCGGATGAGCCTTCCTGTCGCATGCCAACGGCAACGGCTTCCCCGGCATATGGGTCCGGCGGGCTCAGACGCCCGGCGCACCGAGGTGAAGGTCGGCGTGAACGGCGTGCACCGGGCTCGGTCTGTTCCGCCGTGCGCCCTCGCCCATGGGCGGCGATCCGCGGCGAAGGGAGGGCGGGGGAGCCGTACTGGCGCGCAGCACCACCTCGCCTCCCACCCGCACCATCCGTGAGCGCGGCCCCCTCGGCTCCCGCAGGGCGAGCGCCATGACCTCCTGTCCCATGGCGGTGAGCGGCAGCGCGACCGTCGTCAGCGGTGGGGAGAGCTCCCGTACGAGGGGGATGTCGTCGAACCCGGCGAGCGAGATGTCCTCCGGCACCCGTACGCCCTCCTCCCGGAAGGCGGCCAGCGCGCCGACGGCCATCACATCGGTCACCGCGAACACGCAGGTGGGCCGGTTGCCGCGGGCGAGCAGCGTACGGGCGGCCGCGTACCCGCCCTCGCGGGTGAACGGGCCGCGCACGACGCGCTCCGGCGGCAACGCAACGCCGGCGCGCGCCAGTTCGTCCCGGAACCCCGCGAGCCGGTCGGACACGGTGGTCAGCGACGGGGGGCCGGTGAGCACCGCGAATTCCCGGTGGCCCAGGTCGAGCAGCGCCCGGGCCAGCGCCGCGGCGCCGCCGCGGTTCTCCGGCAGTACGGCGTCCACCCGCAGGCTGCGGTGCCGGCTGACCACCGCGACGCGCCCGCCCGCCCGTGCATACGGTTCCAGTTCCGCGGCGAGCGCCCGCTCCCAGGCGCGGTCCTGGAAACCGGAGCCGATCAGCAGGATGGCGCGCGCCCGCTGGGCGCGCAGTGTGGAGACGTAGGCGATCTCGCGGGCCGGCTCGCGGAAGGTGCTGGCGAGCATCACCAGCAGGTCCTTCTCCGCGGCGGCGCGCATCACACCGGCCGCGATCGCCGAGAAGTACGGGTCGCCGACGTCGTGGCAGATCAGGCCCACGGTGTTGCTGGACGCGCTGGCCAGTGCCTGGGCGTGGGCGTTGGGGATGTACCCCAGTTGGTCGGCGGCCGCGCGCACCCGGGTGCGCAGGTCCTCCCGTACCCGGGTGGTGCCGTTCAGGGCGCGCGATGCCGTGGCGAGGGACACTCCCGCCCGGCGGGCGACGGCGTCCAGCGTCACATGAGCCTGTGGTTCCGGTTCACTCACTTGACCTCCCGAAACTTCGGGACGACCTATTGACCGTGCCGAGACGGAGTCATTAGCGTGGCGACACCTTATCAGAAAGCGCTTTCTGAAAGCGTTTTCTCGAATGATCGGCCCCGAACAGCACCGATCCAGGAGTTGACCGTGAGTCAGAGCGCCATCAAGGCATCACCCGCGAAGGTGGCGGGAGTCGACAGGCGTGCGAGGCCGAGCGCGGGGGAGCGGGCGTCACGTCTGCTGGAACAGAGCTGGCGGCCCTTCGCCCTGCTCCTCGCCTGTTTCGCCGCCTGGTGGGTGATCGCCGCCGCCGAACTGGTCGAGCCCTACCTCGTTCCCTCGCCCGGCGCCACGCTGGAGGTGCTGACCGGGAAGGCCGACTACATCTGGCAGCACAGCTGGGTGACCACCTACGAAACGCTCCTCGGCTTCCTGATCGCCGTGGCCGTCGGCGTGTTCGCCGCCGTGGTCATGGTCTACTCGTCCACCGTCGAGAAGACCCTCTACCCGATCCTGCTCTTCGCCCAGGTCGTCCCGAAGATCGCCATCGCGCCGCTGTTCGTCGTCTGGCTCGGCTTCGGCATCGCACCGAAGATCCTCATCGCCGTCCTGATCGCCTTCTTCCCCGTCGTCATCTCCATGGTGACCGGACTCAAGGCGGTCGACCCGGAGATGCTCCAGCTCTCCTCGACCATGGGCGCGAGCCCCTGGCAGACCTTTGTGAAGATCAGGATGCCGGCCTCGCTGCCGCACCTGTTCTCCGGTCTCAAGGTCGCCGTGACCCTCGCCGTGACCGGGGCCGTCGTCGGCGAGTTCGTCGGTGCCAACGAAGGGCTCGGCTACGTGATCCTCCAGGCCAACGGCAACCTCGACACCCCCATGCTCTTCGCCGGCCTGCTCGTGATGTCCCTGATCGGCGTCGTCCTCTTCGTACTCGTCGAGATCGCCGAGCACCTGCTGCTCCCGTGGCACGCCAGCCGCCGCGAGACCGGCGTCACCACCACCTACTGAACGACCACCGGCAACCGACCCAGTCGACGAGAAGGACCCGCCATGACTGCGCGCAGACTGCTTCTGACAGGCCTCGTACCGCTGCTCCTGGTCGCCACGGCCTGCGGTGAGGACGGATCCGACACGACGACCAGTTCCTCGGGCAAGGAGCTGGACAAGGTGACACTGACCCTCAACTGGTACCCGTACGGCGAGCACGCGCCCTTCTACTACGGCAAGCAGCAGAAGATATTCGAGAAGCACGGCATCGACATCGACATCCGGGCGGGCCAGGGCTCCCAGAAGACGGTGCAGGCGACCGGCGCCGGACAGACCGACTTCGGCTGGGCCGACACGCCCGCCCTCCTGTCCGGCATCGACGCGGGCATCAAGGTGAAGAGCCTCGGAGTCTTCCTCCAGACCACGCCGTCCTCGGTGCAGTCCTTCGAGTCGCAGAACATCAAGAGCCCGGCCGACCTCAAGGGCAGGACCATCGCGGGCACCGCGGGCGACGCGCTCTCCAAGACCTTCCCGATCTTCCTGAAGAAGAACGGCCTCGCCGAGTCCGACGTCAAGGTCCAGAACACCGACCCGGCCGGAAAGATCGCCGCGGTGATCTCCGGCAAGACCGACGGCCTGCTCGGATACGCCAGCGACCAGGGCCCGACGATGCAGAACAAGGCGAACAAGCCCGTCTCCTACCTCCGATTCTCGGAGAACGGCCTGAACTTCTACTCCAACGGCCTCCTCGCCGGCCAGGAGATCCTCACCGGCGACAAGGACCTCGCCCAGCGCATGGCGAAGGCCGTCAGCGAGTCGTTCGCCGCCGCCGAGAAGGCGCCGGAGCCCGCCGTGGCCTCGATGGAGGGCGCGAGCGAGCAGCTCCCGCCGAAGGAGGTGCTGGCCGAGCAGTTCGCCACCACGCTGACCCTGCTGCACACCGAGGCGACGCGGGGCAAGGCCCCGGGAGTCAACACGGAGGCCGACTGGCAGCAGACCATCGACGTATTCACCGAGGCCGGACTGGTGAGCAGCCCCAAGGCCGTCGCGGAGTACTGGGACAGCGCGACCGCGCTGAAGGGATGACGGATGCCCAGGAACACCACCGTGCGCAAGCCCGATGTGAGCGCCCCGCAGGACAGCCGGCCGGCAACCGCCCCGGCGGTGTCCCTCAAGGACGTCGCCGTCCGCTTCCGCACCAAGGACCGCGACGTGACCGCGCTGACCGACGTCGGCCTCGAAGTCCCCATGGGCGAGTTCGTCGCCATCGTCGGCCCCTCGGGTTGCGGCAAGTCGACCCTGCTCAAGCTGGTCGCGGGCCTGTTGCAGCCGTCCAGCGGCGATGTGCTGCTGAGCGGTGAGCGGGTGCAGGGGCCGCGCCACGACATCGGGTACGTCTTCCAGCGCGCGGCGCTGCTGGAGTGGCGCTCCGCGCGCCGCAACATCCTCCTCCAGGCCGAGATGCGCAAGATGCCCGCGGAGCCGGCGCGCCGGCGTGTCGACGAGCTGATCGCGATGACCGGCCTGCGCGGCTTCGAGGACTCCCTGCCGCACGAACTCTCCGGTGGTATGCAGCAGCGCGTCGCGCTGTGCCGCGCGCTGCTGCACGAACCGCCGGTGCTGCTCATGGACGAGCCGTTCGGCGCGCTGGACGCGCTCACCCGCGAGCAGATGAACACCGAACTCAACCGGATTTGGCGGGAGACCGGCACCACCGTGCTCCTGGTCACCCACTCCATCTCGGAGGCCTGCTACCTCGCCGACCGGGTGGTGGTGATGAGCGCCAGGCCCGGCACCATCACCGAGATCATCGAGGTCGGCCTGCCCGCCGAGCGCGATTACACGGAGACGATGGGCCGGCCGGAGTTCCGGGAGGCCACCACCCACATCCGCGGTCTGCTCGGCGCGGCCTCCGCGGCGGACTGACCGGGGGCGAAGGAACTCGTCGGCTTCACTGACGGGCACGAAGAAAACCCGTCGGCTTCACTGACGGGCGCGGCGGAGCCCCGCACCATCCACGGGGGGTGGTGCGGGGCTCTTCCGCCTGACGGGCGTCGGACACCTGTTGGATCCACACGACGCCCGCGTCGTGGGCGCGGGCGATCAAATCGGGCGGAACCGCCAGGTGGAACGAGACTGCTGCGCGAGTTCCTCGACCGGCCCCGGAGCGCTCGTCAGGGGCGGCGGCTCGCAAGGACGCAGAACTCGTTCCCCTCCGGGTCGGTGAGTACGACCCAGCTCTCATCGACCTGGCCGACGTCGGCGCGTCGAGCACCCAGGCCGAGCAGGCGACGGACCTCTTCGTCCTGCTCCCTGTCGGCCGGGTTGACGTCGATGTGGAGCCTGTTCTTGACGGTCTTGCCCTCGGGCACGTGCGCGAACGTCAACGCCGGTGGTACTGGGCCGCGGTGGTTCGCGCCTTCAGGCGTCGCAGGGGGGCCGATGGTGACGATTCCGTCGCCCTGGTCCTGCACCTCGTCGAGGACCGAGCACCAGAAACGGGCGAGAGCGTCGGGATCGGCACAGTCGACCGCAAGCTCGGTGAACTTACTGGCCATGTCAGGACCTCCTGGTCGAGTCGCGTGTCGCCGCCGCACTCGACGGTGGGGCGTCACCGGTCATGTCACAACTCCTTTTACGCGCCGCGCCCGCTCTCCCCGGCCAGATTCGACTTCCGGTACGAGTACCCGAAGTAGATCACCAGGCCGATCACGAGCCACACCGCGAACCGGAGCCAGGTCTGCCACGCGAGGAACGTGATCAGCCAGAGCGAGAACGCGACACCGATCGCCGGCACGAACGGCATCCCGGGGCAGCGGAACTGCCGCGGCAGGTCCGGCTGCCGGTAACGCAGCACGATCACCGCGATGCACACCACGACGAACGCGAGGAGAATTCCGATGTTCGTCAGCTCCGCGGCCTCGCCGATCGGCAGGAATCCGGCGATCAGCGCCGAGCCCGCCCCGACGATCCACGTCACACGCACCGGCACGTGCCGCGTCGGATGGGTCTTCGCGAACCACTTCGGCAGCAGCCCGTCGCGGCTCATCGAGAACCACACGCGGGTCACACCCAGCATGAAGGTGAACATCACGGTGAGGATGCCGATGATCGCGCCCACCGCGATGAGGTTCGCGAGACCGGGCAGCCCCACCGACTCGAAGGCCGTCGAGAAGCCGCTCTCCGGGTCGATCTCCGAGTAGTTCTGCATACCCGTCAGCACCAAGCAGGCCAGCACGTACAGCACCATCGAGATCGCCAGCGAGTACATGATCGCCTTCGGCATGTGGCGCTGCGCGTCCTTGGACTCCTCGGCCGCCGTCGACATGGCGTCGTACCCGAACACCGCGAAGAAGACGGTCGCCGCACCCGTGAACGCCCCGCCGACTCCGTACGGGAAGAACGGGTTGTAGTTGGAGGTGTCGATGTGGAAGAAGCCGACCACGATCACCAGCAGGACGACGAGGACCTTCAGCACCACGACGACCGTCTCGAACCGGGCCGCGTTCTTGATCCCGAGAGTGAGCAGGTACGCGGTGAACAGGCACAGGATCACCGCGAACAGGTCCACCTGGCGCCCTTCGCCCGTGCCCGGCGCGCCCAGCATCCACACGGGCAGGTCCACGCCCAGCGCCCCGAGGAGGAAGCCGAAGTAGCCCGAGATCCCGATGGCCACGACCGCCACGATCGCCGTGTACTCCAGCAGCAGGTCCCAGCCGATGAACCAGCCCGCCAGCTCGCCGAGCACGGCATAGCCGTAGGTGTAGGCCGAACCCGCCTTCGGGATCATGCCCGCGAACTCGGCGTACGAGAAGGCCGCGGCCGCGCTCGCCACTCCCGCGATCAGGAACGAGACGAGCACCGCGGGCCCCGCCGTACCGTTCGCGACCGCGCCGGCGAGGGCGAAGATCCCGGCGCCGATGATGCCGCCGACGCCGATGGCCGTCAGCTGCCCGAGGCCGAGCGTTCTGGTGAGTTGCTCGCTCGGAGCGCCTTCTTCGATCTGCTCGATGGGCTTACGGCGCAGTACGCCCTGCCCCGTCCGGAGCCCTGCCATGTTCACCTCTTCGCAGCCTGCCGGCCGAAGGAGCCCCGCACCGTCCGGTGGACGGTGCGGGGCTCTGCCGTGCGCCCGGTCAGTACCTGAGACCCGCCAGGTACGTGTAGCCGTTCCGCGCGGTGGCGAACGGATCGGCGGGCGCGTCATGCTCCACCAGCCACTGCTTTACACCACCACTGCGGGCGGTGTCGAACATCGCCGCGAAGTCCAGGACGCCGGATCCGACATCGGCGAATCCACCGCTCGGGTCCATGTCCTTGACATGCAGCGCCGGGAAGCGGCGGCGGTGCTCGACGAACAGGTCCTGCGGATCGCTGCCGCCGCCCTTGGCCGCCCAGTAGACGTCCAGCTCGAAACCGACCAGCTCGGGGTCCGTCTCCCGCAGCAGGATGTCGTACAGGTTTTCGCCGTCGACCACCTGGTGGTCCGCGCCGTGGTTGTGGAACAGCAGCGGGCCGAGCCCCGCCTCACGGGCCGCCAGCCCCGCCTTGTTGAACTCCCTCGCCGCTTCGCGGAATCCGGCCGGTGTGTGCATCGCGCCCGGCAGGCTCGGCACCACGATCCACCGGGCGCCGAGGGTGCGGATGTCCTCCAGGGCCTGCGGGAGGCCGCTGCCCCGCACGGTGTCGTAGCCGACGTGCTCCAGGACCGCCCGCAGGCGTGTCTCGTCGAGCATGGAACGGATCGCGGCCGCGCTGTTGCCGTGCCGGCCGCTCACCCCGACCGTCGCGTAACCGATCTGCGCGAGCCGGGCGAGGGTCCCCTTGAAGTCCGCCGCCAGCGGGGTGCGCATGGTGTAGAGGTGCATGCCGATGCCCGAGGGCGGGATGCGGCGGCAGCGCTGTGCGGTGTCGGTGGCGGTGGCGTCCGACTCCGCGGCGTTCGCGGCCGGAGCGGCTGCCGTGATCGCCGCGGCGGAGGCGGCGGCGCCGAGGGCCTTGCCGAGGAATGCGCGTCTTGAGCTCGTGCGTGTGTTCATGCGTGTCTCCTTGAGTCAGCCGACGTCGATACGGGCGAAGCCGGTGGTGGTGTCACCCCGGTCGTCGGTGACCGTCAGACGGGCCGTGTAGCTGCCGGGACGTGTGTAGGTGTGTGCTGCCCTGTCCGTCTCCTCGCCCGCCGGCCGGGTGTTGTCGCCGAAGTCCCAGTGGTACGAGGCCGCGGTCCTGCCCCGGGGCAGCTCGACGCCGCCGGACAACCGGACGGCGAGCGGTGCGTCGCCCGAGGCCGGTGCCGCCGTGACCGTCACCTCGGCACCCTGGCGCTTCTCCACACCGGGCCCGTTGAAGTGCAGCCAGTCCACGGCGAACAGGTCCGGCTTGTCGGCGGTCCACTCCGGATTGACGAAGACCGCGTACAGCTTCGTCGTGCCGCCCGGATCCGCCAGCGCGGTCGTCGGGGAGACGATGTTGCCCCAGCCGCCCGTGGCCGGCACGGTCACCTTGCCGAGCAGCGTGCCGGTCGGCGATCCGGCGCGGAACTCCACGGTGCCGCCGATGCCGGCGGACGCCGCTCCCACGGTGACGGACTCGATGCCCTTGAGGTGCACCGGGTCGAAGCTGATCCAGTCACCGTCCTCGATCTCGGTGAGCCGCTTGCCGCCGGAGGCGTCGCTCCGGCTGCCGACCACGACCCCGTCGTGCGCTCCACCCGTCGAGGACATGTGCTCCGCCTCACGGAAGGCGGTGCGCAGCGTCAGCGACGCGGACCCGGTCAGGGCGGGCACGCCCGGTGCCGCCTCGTCCTCGTACTGGGCGGTGATGCCGTAGTAAAGGTTCTGGCCGGCGCCGTGGCTGTCTCCGGCGTCGGTCACGATCTCGCCGGCGCAGCCCGTGTAGTTGTCCAGCGGGTGCAGATGGGAGTCGTGCCCGAGCTGCGACTGCACGACCACGCGTGAGCAGTCGATCCTGGCACCGTCCTCCTTGTCCTTGACCCTGACGGTGAAGGGGACGGTGTCTCCGAAGCCGAACATCCCCCCGTCCGGGGGCTGCTGGATGGTGACCTCGGGCCGGGTGTTGCCGACGGTGATGTCCTGGACGGCGAGGCCGGTCAGATCGCCGGGGCCGGTGACGGTGAGCCGGGCGGTGAAGCGTCCCTTCTCCTCGTACACATGCGCCGGGTTCGCCTCGGTCGAGTCGGTCGTGCCGTCGCCGTCGAAGTCCCAGGCGTACGTGACGGGCCTGTCGTCCGGCAGTCCGGAGCCCTCGCTGGAGAACTGCACGGTCAGCGGCACGGAACCGCTGTCAGGAACGGCCGTCGCCTTGGCGGTGGGCAGCCGGTTGTCGGCGACGTAGTCGATGCGGTAGACGCCGGAGCCTTCGTTGCTGCCGCCGCGGCCGGTGCCGCTGCCGAGCCCGAAGTCGATGACGTACATCGCGCCGTCCGGTCCGAACTCGGCGTCGAAGGGTTGGTTCCACTTCATGTCGCCGAAGACCGTGTTGATGGAGTGCAGGTCACCCGCCTTCACCGGATCGAAGCGCGGGTCGGTGAAGGTCTGGTCCTGTTGCTGGAAGGAAAACGTCTTGAACCACTTGCGTGTCAGCTCGTAGGTGAACCACTTCCCCTCGAACGCCGCGGGGAACTTGCCCTGGTAGGAGTTGGCCGGGTCGTGGTCGTAGACCGGTCCGCTCATCGGGCCGCCGCCGCCGGTGCCGAGCTCGGGGAACTCCTGCGAGGCGGAGTAGGCGTACCAGACGGTGGCCGGCTGGGCCGGCGGAAGCTTCGTCAGACCGGTGTTGTTCGGCGAGTCGTTGACGAGGTTCGCGCAGTCGAACTTAGGGCCCGACGTCTTCGTCCGGAAGTCGTAGTCGTTGAACGGGGTGTTGTTGCCCACGCAATACGGCCAGCCGAAGTTGCCCGCCTTCGTGATGCGTGTGAACTCGACGGTGCCCTCGGGCCCGCGCTCCGGATCGGCCGCACGGGCGTCGGGGCCGTAGTCGGCGACCATCAGCGCGTCGCTGACCGGGTCGGTGGTGATCCGGAACGGGTTGCGCATGCCCATCGCGTAGATCTCGGGCCGCGTCCTGTCGGTGCCGGGGGCGAACAGGTTGCCCTCGGGCACGGCGTAGGTGCCGTCGTCCTTGGGTGTGATCCGCAGGATCTTGCCGCGCAGGTCGTTGGTGTTGCCCGAGGTGCCCTGGGCGTCCCAGGCGCGGCGGCCGTCACCCTCGTCGATGGGGGTGAAGCCGTCGGAGGCGAACGGGTCGGTGTTGTCGCCGGTCGCGACGTACAGGTGGCCGTCCTTGTCGAAGGCGAGCGAGCCCGCCATGTGCGAGTTGGCACGGCCCTCGCCACGGAAGGTGGGGATGGTCAGCAGGCGCTTCTCGGAGGCCGGGTCGATGGTGTCGCCGGTGACCGTGAAGCGGGAGACGTTGAGCTGTTTCTCGGTCTTGTCGGAGTTCAGCAGATACAGCCAGTGGTTCTCGCCGAAGTCCGGGTCGAGAGCCAGCCCCAGCAGGCCGTCCGACTGGCTCGTCATCTCGGGGGTGTACTCGAAGTCCAGGGCGGTCGTGACCTTCATCGTGGACTGGTCGACGACCTTCACCTTGCCGGTGCGCTCGATGAAGAACACCCGCCGGTCGGGCGCCACGGCCAGTTCGAACGGGTCGGCCAGGTCACTGGTAGCCAGCGGTGTGCGCTGGAAGGCGCCGGTCTTGGTCGCGGTGCAGTCACCGGGCCTGTTGCCCGCCGCCCACTGGATGCCGCCGAGCAGGTGCTTCAGGAAGTCCGGCTCCTGGAAGGCGGACTCGGAGTGGCCGCCGGCGGTGAACCAGGAGCGCCCGCCGTCGTAGTTCTGGCACCAGGACCACGGGTGGTCGACGCCCTCGTCGAGGCCGGTGATCCCGTCGCGCACCTTGATCTGGGCGAGGGTGTGCACCTTGCCGGTCGGGTTGACGCGCCAGTTGTACCACTCCTCCGTGCGCTCCCAGAGCTCCGGAAGTCCCTCGGTGGAGGGGTGGGACCGGTCGAGGACCTTGATCCTGCCCGTCTGCACGGCCGGGTGCTTGTCGAAGATCGCGCCGACCAGGCCCTCGTACCAGCCCCAGTCGCGCTCGCTGGCGGACGCGGCGTGCAGGCCGACCCATCCGCCGCCGCCGCGGATGTACTTCTGCAGTGCTGCCCGCTGGGCGCTGTCGAGCAGATCGCCCGACTCGGGGGTGGAGTTGGTGTTGTTGAAGACGATCGCCTGGAAGCGGGCCAGGTTCTCGTCGGTGAAGGCCGCGGCGTCGTCGGTGGCCTCCACCTCGAAGCCGTTCTCGCTGCCGAGCTTCTCGATGGCCGCTGTGCCGGCGGGGATCGAGTCGTGGTGGAAGTTGGTGACCTTGGAGAAGACGAGCACCCGATAGGGCGCTGCTTCGGCCCGGGGCGACAGCGTCACTCCGAGGCCGAGGAGGAGCGCCAGCAGGGCGGTGATGACGGGGACGGGGGTCAGCGCGGTGCGACGGGCTCTCGGCAGTCCGGACGGCTCGGGCCGTGCCGGCCGTCCGGACTCTCCTGGGCGATGACTGTTCATGGCGCTCCCGGTGCTGGTAGGGCCGGCTGCGGGTTAGAAAGCGCTTTCTGAATCCGCCGCACAGCGTAGGTTCAGCCGTCACGGGGGGTCAATGGGTCGGAAGCGAGCGGTGTGACGCGGACGTTGAGAGTCGTTGTCGGCGGTGACCCCTACGGTGGTGCCATGGCCACTGCCGACGACGTACGCAGGATCGCGCTCGCGCTCCCGGGGGCGCTCGAGAAGCTCGCCTGGGGCATGCCCACCTTCCGGCTCGAGGAGCGTGGCCGGATCTTCGCCTCGCTGGACGACGACGACCGGGTGATGGGCGTGAAGTGCCCCAAGGAGGAGCGTGCGGAGCTCATCGCCGCCGAGCCCGCCAAGTTCTTCCTCCGCGAGGGCCACGACGACCACTACGCATGGCTGCGCGTGCGCCTGGAGGCGCTGGAGGACGACGACGAGCTGCGGGCGATCCTGCTCGACTCGTGGCGCCAGGCGGCTCCCCGCAAACTGCTCGACGCCCATCCGGGGCCGGCGCCTGGCCGGGGATGACGGCGATCCCGGCGGCCGCCGGGCCGGATGGCGGCGCGACCGGTGCCACGGTCGGGTGAGTTGCGCGCCCCGGGCAACCGCTTCCCGTGGCGGAGGGTACGGATTGCGGCGCCGTTCCACGACGCCGGGAGGACCTGACCCATGCCCGTCACCAAGAGCGCCGGGAGCACGCTGGCCGCGGCAGTGTGCGCCGCACTGCTTCTCGCCGGCTGTACGGACGCATCAACCGTATCGCCCGCACCGCCCGCACCGTCCGTGCCCGAAGCGCCCGCGAAGAGCCCCGTCGGACACACCGGTCCCGAGGCGCAGAAGCCGGCTGCCCGTCACATCCCGGGCCTCGGGCCGGAGTTCCGCGCCCGCATTCCCGGCGGCACCCGCCAGGCCCTGGTCGTGTCCGGCGGGGCGGCGGACACCAACGTCGCGGAAGCCGCGGTCTACGAAAGCGGTACGGGAGGCGACTGGCGGCGTGTCGCCGGCCCCTGGCCCGCCCACAACGCCCTGCGGGGCTGGACCCACGACCACCACGCCGGTGATCTGCGCACCCCCATCGGGGTCTTCGGCCTCGGCGACGCCGGCGGGCTCTCACCGGACCCCGGGACCCGGCTGCCGTACGACCAGGACGAAGAGTTCGTCGCGCCCGGAACCGGCTTCCTGGGGGAGCCCCTCGAAGGTTCCTTCGACTACGTCGTCGCCATCGACTACAACCGGGTCCCGGGGACCAGCCCCCTGGACAAGGAGCGGCCGCTCGGCCTGGAGAAGGGCAGCGGGCTGTGGATCCACGTGGACCACGACGGGCCCACCCAGGGGTGTGTCTCGCTGCCGAGGGAGCGGATGCGTGAACTGCTGCGTCTGCTCGATCCGGACAAGTACCCGGTCGTCGTGATGGGGCCCGCACCGGAGCTCCGGAAGTGACCGGACCGCACGTCCGTCCGGGCCGGCGCCTCGGCTCCCCTCAGAGGAACGCCGAGATGCGCGCCCGCAGGGACACCGGGTCCAGACCGTGCGCGGCGAGGTGCTCCTCGACCGTCCCGTAACGGCGCAGTTCACGCCGCGCCACCCCGACCCCCAGCACCCGGTGCGGAACATCCGCCAGGGCGTCGTTCGCGACCGTGGTCGACGTGCCCTCCAGGTACGGCTCGACGATCACCACGTCCGCCCGGCCGCCCACGGCGGCGCGGACCGCGGCACCGTCGAAGGGGCGCACGGTCGTCGCGTACAGCACGCTCACGTCGAGCCCCTCGGTCGCCTCGAGCACGTTGTCCAGCATCGGGCCGACGGCGACCACGACCCCGCCGCGTCCTTCGCGCACGGTGAGGAACCGGTCGCCGGTGACCGGCCGGGCCTCGGCGTTGCTCTGCAGCGACAGGCGCACGTACACCCGGTCGTCGCCGGCGGCCGCGTGCCGCAGCAGTGCGTCCGCCTCGTCGGGGTGGCCGGGCACGTGGACCGTCCATTCGTCCAGGGTGTCCAGCAGGGCCACGTCACCCGGTGCCATGTGCGTGAATCCGCCGGCCGGCCAGTCGTACGAAGCACCGGCGCTGACCAGCACACCGCCCGTGTTCTGGTGGCCGAAGTCGAGCTTCACCTGCTCGAAGGGCCGCTCGACGAGAAAGCTGGCGAACGTGTGCATGATCGGTCGCATCCCGGTGAGCGCGATGCCGCCGCCGGCGCCGATCAGCAGCTGCTCGCGGATGCCCACATTGATCACCCGGTCCGGATGGTGACGCTGCGCCTGCTCGAAACCGGCGGCGCTGATTTCGGCGAGGACGAGGGCGAGGCGGGGGTCCTCGTCGAGCAGGCGCGAGGTGGTGGCGATGAAACGGTCACGCATGGTGTCCATGGTCGGAAGTCTCCTCTGCGGCGGCGTGCTGTTGCTGCGGTGTTCTGCGGTGGGACGAAGGGCTGATCAGGCGCTCTTGGGCTCGACACGGGCGACGACCGCCCGTGGCCGCCCCGGATGCGGCGCCGTGAACGCGGCGTGCAGCGCTTCGTGGTCCCTGCCGTCGACCGTCTGCGCCGACCAGCCGGCCGCCTCGAAGCGGGACGCGATGCCGCCGGGCCATCCATGGGTCGCGGAGGAGTTGTCGACGACGAGGGTGTGCAGCTGCTCCAGCCCGGCCGGTCCCGCGAAGGCGATGGCCTCGTGGTTGCTTCCCTCGTCGAGTTCGGCGTCGCCGATCAGGACCCACACCCGCGGATCGGTCAGGCCCTGCGCGCGCAGACCGAGGACGGAGCCGACGGCCAGCGGCAGGCCGTGGCCGAGCGAACCGCTGCCGATCTCGGCGCCGGGCACGAGGACCCGGTCGGGGTGGTGGCCGAGCGGTGAGTCGTACGAGCCGAAGCCGGGCAGCCAGTCCTCGGGGAAGAAGCCCTTGGCGGCGAGGACGGCGTAGTACGCCATCGGTCCGTGCCCCTTGGACAACAGGAATCGGTCCCGGTCCGGCGCGTCGGCGGTCGCCGGCGTCACCCGCAGTACGCGGTCGTACAGGACCCACAGGGCGTCGAGCGTGGACGTGGCGGCCGGCCCGTGCTTCTCGTCCCCGGTCATCAGGGACATGAGCCGGTCGATGTCGCCGAAGCCGGTGGGGATCGAGGGCCGGACGGGAGCGGTGGTGGATGCCGTTGTCGTCATGCCCACCACCGTGCAACCTCAAGTTCACTTGAGGTCAAGCGGGCCGGTCCGCGCATACGGGTTCGTGAGCAGCGGCCCGAGTGCGGTATTGTTCTCATGCGCGTTCGGCCAGGGGAAACCCCAGGTCAGACGGGCACCGGGACGTGGCGCAGCTTGGTAGCGCACTTGACTGGGGGTCAAGGGGTCGCAGGTTCAAATCCTGTCGTCCCGACTCTGCTTCTTGCAGGTCGTAGGCCGTTCTCTCGTACATCGGGAGAACGGCCTTTTTTCATGCCCGGACCACGGGGACGTCCGGCGCGGCGGGGGACGAAGGTGACGTTTCGCCCGGACGGCACCACGTGAACGACCGAAAATCCGTACGGCTAGCATATGAGCACCGCCTAGCTCGAAAGATAAGCCTGTGACTGTCAAAGACGACTCGTTCACCAACTGGAAGAACCGCGAGGAGATCGCGGAGTCGATGATCCCGATCATCGGGAAGCTGCACCGGGAGCGGGACGTCACGGTCCTGCTGCACAGCCGCTCCTTGGTGAACAAGTCGGTGGTCAGCATCCTCAAGACCCACCGATTCGCCCGGCAGATAGCCGGTGAGGAACTCTCGGTCACCGAGACGATGCCGTTCCTGCAGGCTCTCACCACGCTCGACCTCGGCCCCTCCCAGATCGACATCGGCATGCTCGCCGCGACCTACAAGGCCGACGACCGCGGCCTGTCGGTGGCGGAGTTCACCGCCGATGCCGTCGCCGGAGCCACGGGTGAGGACAGGCCCGAGCGCCGCGAGCCCCGCGACGTCGTCCTGTACGGCTTCGGCCGCATCGGCCGTCTCGTCGCCCGCCTGCTCATCGAGAAGGCCGGCTCGGGCAACGGCCTGCGGCTGCGCGCCATCGTCGTGCGGCAGGGCGGCGAGCAGGACATCGTCAAGCGCGCCTCGCTGCTGCGCCGTGACTCCATCCACGGACAGTTCCAGGGCACGATCACCGTCGACGAGGCGAACAGCACGATCATCGCCAACGGCAACGAGATCAAGGTGATCTACGCGGGCGACCCGTCGGAGGTCGACTACACGGCGTACGGCATCAAGGACGCCATCCTCATCGACAACACCGGCAAGTGGCGCGACCGCGAGGGCCTCTCCAAGCACCTGCGCCCCGGTATCGACAAGGTCGTCCTGACTGCCCCGGGCAAGGGCGACGTCCCCAACATCGTCCACGGCGTCAACCACGACATGATCAAGCCGGACGAGCAGATCCTCTCCTGCGCGTCGTGCACCACCAACGCGATCGTCCCGCCGCTGAAGGCGATGGCCGACGAGTACGGTGTCCTGCGCGGCCATGTGGAGACCGTCCACTCGTTCACCAACGACCAGAACCTGCTGGACAATTACCACAAGGCGGACCGTCGCGGCCGCTCGGCGCCGCTCAACATGGTCATCACCGAGACCGGTGCCGCCTCCGCCGTCGCCAAGGCGCTGCCCGACCTCGAGGCGCCGATCACGGGCAGCTCGATCCGCGTCCCCGTGCCGGACGTCTCGATCGCGATACTCAGCCTGCGGCTCGGCCGCGAGACCACCCGCGAGGACGTCCTCGAGCACCTGCGCAACGTGTCGCTGACCTCGCCGCTCAAGCGTCAGATCGACTTCACCACCGCCCCCGACGCGGTCTCCAGCGACTTCATCGGCTCGCGCCACGCGTCGATCGTCGACGCCGGCGCCACCAAGGTCGACGGTGACAACGCGATCCTCTACCTGTGGTACGACAACGAGTTCGGCTACTCCTGCCAGGTCATCCGCGTCGTCCAGTACGTCTCCGGAGTGGAGTACCCCACCTTCCCGGCCCCGGCGCTCTGATCCGCCGCCCGTTCCGGGTTTCCCGGCCGCCCGCCACCGGCGGGCGGCCGGTCCCGTACGGCCGGCGCCGGCCGGCCCGTACGGTCAGCCTCCGCTGCCGGAGACGTCGATCTCCGCCCACACCTGCTTGCCGCCGCTGAGCGGTACCGAGCCCCATGCCGCGGTCGTCGCCTCGACGATGAGCAGGCCCCGGCCGCCCGTCGCCTCCCAGTCGACGTCGGCCGGTTTGACAGGGGAGCGGGGCGAGGTGTCGTTCACGGCGATCCGCAGCCGGTCGGAGGAGAGCGTCAGATCCAGACCCACCTCACCCTGGGTGTGGGCGATGGCGTTGGTGACGAGCTCGGACACCACCAGCAGCGCGATGTCGATCTCGTCGGTCAGACCCCAGGAGCGGAGCGTGCGCGCGGCGAAGCGGCGGGCGTGCAGCACGGCGTTGGTGAGCCGCCACACCGTCCAGTGCGTCCGCAGCGGACGCGCGCGCGTCCCGTCGTAACGCAGCAGCAGCACCGCGACGTCGTCGTCGCGTCCGTTGGCGGTGCCGAGGAGTTCGTCGGCGACCCGGCCGATGTCGGACGGGTCGGCCTCGCCGAGCGCATCGCTCACCCGCCGTATGCCCTCCTCCAGCGGGAGGCGGGCCGACTCCACGAGACCGTCGGTGACCAGGGTGAGCAGGGTGCCGGGGGCCAGACCCGCCTCGGTCATGGAGAACGCCGCCTCCGCCAGCACCCCCAGCGGCGGCCCGCCCTCGACGGCCAGTTCCTCGGTTGTGCCGTCCGGGTGGCGGAGCAGCGGCGGCAGATGCCCGGCCCGCACGAAGATGGCGATGCCCTCCTCCATGTCCAGGTCCACGTACAGACACGTGGCGAAGAGGTCCGTCTCCATGCCGACGAGCAGCCGGTTGGCGCGGGAGACCACCACGTCGGGCGGATGGCCCTCCACCGCGTAGGCCCGTACCGCCGTGCGCATCTGGCCCATGATCGTGGCGGCGGCGGCGCTGTGGCCCTGGACGTCGCCGATGACGAGCGCCACGTGCCCGTCGGCCAGCGGGATCACGTCGTACCAGTCGCCGCCCACCTCCAGACCGGCCGTCGCGGGCAGATAGCGAGCGACGGCGACGCCGCCGGGCAGCACCGGGAGCTTGCGCGGAAGGAGGCTGCGCTGCAGCATCCTGGCCAGCTCGTGCCCCGCGTCCATGGCATGGGCGCGCCGGAGCGCGCTGCCCACCAGGCCCGCGACCGCCGTCAGCAGCGACCGTTCCTCCGGGGCGAACTCGTGCGCCGCGTCCCATCCGACCAGGCACACCCCGACCATGCGCCCGTCGGCCGGCAGCGGGACGACGGCCAGACCGCCGGGCCCGATGCCGATGAGGCCGGGCTCCAGATCGGCTCCCGGCGGCCACAGGCTCATATGACCGTCCCGCAGCGCGCTCTGCAGGGTGGGCAGCGAGTGGCACGACGCGTCCGGCCACTCGGACCGCCACTCGCTCTGCCAGACGCCCGGCCAGGCGTCGGGCTCCGGCGGGTCCAGGACGGTGACCAGCAGCCGGTCGGACTCCACCTCCGCGACGGCGATCCGGTCGGCGTCCAGCGGCTGGCGCAGCATCTCGACGACCGTACGGCTGACGTCCCGCACCGTCGTCGCCCCGGCAAGCCGCGCCGACAGCCCCTGCACGACGGCGACCTCGTCGTCCGTGGGGCGCAGATAGACGGCGTCGGCGACCACCCCGAGCACCCGCTCCGGCGTGCCGTCGGCCCCGAACCGCAGACGGCAGCGAAGACCCAGCCAGCGCAGCTCACCACCCGGGCGGCGGATGCGGAACGCCAGCTGCTCACCGGAGGAGGACGACAGCCGGCCCGGCTCGACGACGGCCATCAGCGCCGGGATGTCGTCCGGTACGGCACAGGCGAGCAAGGTCTCCACCCGCCCGTCGAACTCCTCCTCGGCGATGCCGAGCAGCTCCAGGACGCGCGCGTCCGCCTCCATGAGCCCGGTGTCCAGCGTCAGGATGAACGCCCCGCTGTGCAGCGGGACCAGCGTCGGCCCCGGGTGCGTCCGGGGCTCCGGCCGGCCGGCTGCACGGGCCGGTACGGACTCCAGGCCGGCCGTCACCTGATCGGCGTAGAGCTCCAGGAGGCTGCGGCGGTCGGCGTCGAAACCGTCCGCCGTCTCGCCCGCGACGACGAGGCAGCCCAGCTGTGTGGTGCCGTGGCCGAGCGGCAGCGCACCGAGCGAGAACTTGGGCGGCAGAGTGCCGGCGCCGACGGGGGACACGCCGCGCGCGTCGGCGGAGAGGTACGCCGCCAGCTCCGCCGGGCTCAGCCACAGCGGCCGGGCGGCCCGGTAGGCGTCCGTGGCGGGGGAGCGGCCGCCCAGCGCCACGACCGACGGCAGTCCGTACGTCCCGCCCCGGTCCCCCACCACCTCCGCCAGCCGTAGTTCGTCGCCGCTCTCCGTGAGTACGTAGACAGCGGCCAGCTCGGCCCCACAGAACGCAAAACTCGCCCGTGTCAATGCGCGCACCGCCTCCGTACGCGGTCAGGTACCGCGCTGTTCCCATGCTGCCGTTGTTCGCGGGGTGGGAGCTAGTCAGGAGACGCCATCGATCGCGCGGCGGCCCTCGCGGCGCGGCGCCGGCGCCCGCCCCGGCGGGACGCACGGCGCAGAGCGCCGGGGGACGGGGCTGCCGCCGGACGGCCCCGTCCTCCGGCGCGAGCATCTCGGCATCGGACCTCGACGCCGAGCTCCGCGAAGAGTGCGGCCTTGGCGCGCAGGGCCTTGTCGGCGGTTGCCGCGTCCGGTGCGTACGCCACGTTCAGGTGGTTTGGGCACTGGCGCTCTACTGGAACATTGTGCTGCCGATGTCCCGGCCGATCCTCTCCGCGCTGGCCGTGTTCTTCTTCCTCGCCAACTGGAACGCCTTCGTCTGGCCACTGGTCGCCACCAATGACCGGCCCCTGACGGTCGTCCAGCTGGGGATCGCCTCCTTCCAGACCCAGTACAGCTCGAACTGGAACTACATCCTGGCGGCGACGGTCGCGGCACTGCCGATGCTGGCGCTGTTCTTCAGGTTCCAGCGACAGATCGTCGAGTCCATCAAGACGTCGGTCCTGAAGTAGCACCGTCGCTCCGGACCGGGCCACGCTTCCGGGCGTGGCGCGGTCCGTGTGCTTTCCGGGCGTGGCCGGGCCCGTGTGCTTCTCGGGCGGGGCCCGGTCCGTGTGGTGTGGCGTTCGGGTGTTGCTCCGGGGGCATGTCCGGGACTGCTTTCCCGTACCTGCCCCGCCCTGACTCACGACGCTTTACGTCCCGAACACGCCCCCTGCGCGTCCCCCTGCCCCCGGGCCGACGCCGTCGCTCCCGCCGGTGGAAAGGTGCCGGTTCCCCCCACCCCGCCCCTTCCCGAAACCGGGGCTCCGTCCCAGACCCAGGGACGGGGGCCTCCGCCGTGCACGGGAACCTCCCCCGACGGAACGGGCTCCTCCGGACCCGGTCGCCTGGGGGACCGTGCCCTGGCTGACTCCGGCCCCGCCCTGGGCCCGGCGAGTGGCCCCGCGTGGGCTCCCCCCAGCCCCGCGACGGGGCCCGCGCTCAGGGACCTGCGCCGCCCGCCCGGGCTCCGCCCAGAGCCCGGGACGGGGGCCACCTCCGGCGCACAGCGAACCTGCCTGCGGGCTCCCCCCAGACCCGGGACGAGGCCCGCGCAAACGGACCTGCACCGGTAGAAGGGACTCCGCCAGAGCCCGGGACAGGGGCCGCCCGCGGCGCACGGGGGACCTGCCCCGAGGGAAGGGGCTCTGCCGCAGCCCCGGGCCGACGGGCAGCGCCGGGCGACAAGGATCTGCCCCGATGGGAAGGGGGCACCGGGCCGAGAAGGCGACCACCGGCCGGGACGGGTGCCAGGGGCGGAAGGGGGGCGGGGTCGGAGGAGCGGGGTGCCCGGACGTAAGGCGTCGTGAGTTAGGGCGGGGCAGGTACGGGAAAGCAGTCCGGGTGCCGCGCTCCGGAGGCCCCGACCCCCGCAACCACCCACCGGCGGAGCCGGCCCGGCGCGGCCGGGCCGAACCGGCCCAACCCCGTCAGGCCGGGGCCGGCCCCCCGGACTATTTGCACGGTGCAGGAGAACTCGGTGCAATCGATTTCAAGACGCAATATCGACTGGCCGCCCCGGGCCCGCGGCCCTGCGGTCGCACGGCCCCCCGGTCGCAGGGGGAGCTCCGCCCTGTGACCCTGGGGCCATGCAGCGAGGCAGTGGCAAGGTGCGGGTCCGCAGGATCTACGAAGCGCCCGACCCGGACGACGGCGTCCGGGTCCTCGTCGACCGGCTCTGGCCGCGCGGCCTGAGCAAGGACGAGGTGCACATCGACGAGTGGCCCAAGTCGGTGACACCGTCGACGGAGCTGAGGCGCTGGTACCACGGGCCGGACGGCGAGTACGAGGAGTTCTGCCGGCGCTACGAGGCGGAGCTCGCCGAACCCGACGCGGCAAAGGCCCTGAGCCGGCTCCGCGCCCTGGCCGCCGCCGAAGGGCCGCTGACGCTGCTGACGGCGGCCAAGGACCCGGAACACAGCCACACCTCGGTCCTCCGGCGTCTCCTGTAGCGGGCGCCCGTCCGTGGCCCGCGCCGACGAGTCGCGCCCGCCCCGGACGAAGGCACCCGTCGCACAGCCGCGCCCTTCCGCGTCCCCGGCCTGTGGGGCACGATGACCGGCGTGCCCGGTCCCGTCCAGCAGGCTCTCGGAGGCGCCGCGTGACCCCCTGAAGACCACGCCCGAGGGAAGTGCTGCACCGCGCCGACGACTTCTCGTCGCGGGGCGCCCTGCGGCCGGACGTGATGCCGTGCCCTGCCGCCCTCGACGTACTGGCCGGGGGATACGGCGGGCGGCCGACCGTCGTCTCCACACGGACGGGGCCGACCACGTCCGGCTCCGGGCCCCGCTCAACCGGGGGTTGTCGGCGTCGCGCGTCGCCGGTCTCGTCCCGTACGCCGCCGCATGCGCCGAGGCCCTCGTCGACGCCTTCGCCGACGACGGCCGCGTCGAGCTGATGGACGCGTACGCGGGCAGACTGCCGGGGCAGGTCGTCGGCCGTCTGCTCGGGTTCGACCCCGGGGACGTGTCCGCCGTGGTGCACGGCGGACACCGGGCCGAGCAACTGCTGTTCCGTCCCATGACGCAGGACGAGCAGGTAGCGGCCGCAGAGGACGTCGTAGCGCTCCAGCGCATGCTCGACCGGTACGTCCGCGAGCGGCGCGCGGAGCCGCGCGACGATCTGCTGTCGGGCCTGATCACCGCCCTCGCGCCCGGCAGTGGCGACCTCGGCCTCGAGTAGCGGCACGAACTGGTCTCCCAGGTCCAGAACTTCCTCATCGCCGGGCATCTGACCACCACCGCCCTGATCGGCACCCTGCTGCTGAGTCTGCTGGGCGACCGCCGCCAGTGGGAGCTGGTCCGCGACGACCCGGAGCTGGTGCCCGCGGCCGTGGAGGAGGCCGTCCGCCACGACACCGCCGTCCGGGGCTTCCGGCGCACCACCACCCGGCCCGTCACCGTCGCGGGCACCGAACTGCCCGCGGGGGCCACGGTTTTCGTCGCGTACGGCTCCGCCAACCGGGACGAACGCCGCCACGACCGGCCCGATGCCTTCGACGTGACCCGGCCGCTGTCGCGGCGTCATACGGCCTTCGGGCACGGCGCGCACGGCTGCCCGGGCTCACAGCTCGCCGGGGAACAGCTGAAGGTCACCCTCCGGCTGTTCGCACGCAGGCTGCCCGGACTGCGGATCGACGAGGAGCGGCCGCCGCCGGTGATGCGGCCGACCCTGATCCACCGCTCGCCCGAGGCCCTCCACCTGCGGTGGTGAGACCGCGCCGAGTACGGGCGCCGGCTCGCAGCGATCCCGTTAACCGCGCCGCCCGACCAGCCGCGGCGCCTCCGCCGCCGGGTCCACCGGACCGGACAGCCGGCCGGCCAGTTCCCTGGCCCAGCGGCTCAGGCCCGGCACATCGATGGCGTACGGGGCCGGCCCGCCGGCAATACGGTCGGCGCCGCGCAGCAGCAGACGTGCGCCGCCCGTGGTGTTGCCCCGCGCGGCGTGGGTGAGACCCACCGCCAGCTGCGCCAGGCCCCGCCACAGCTCGCGCTCCTCCTCGGGGCCGGACTTCCACGCGTCCTCGAACACTTCGTGCGCGTGGAACGGCATACCGGCGTCGAGCAGGCGCTGCGCCTCCACGAGCGTCTGGCCGGGCGTACGCACCACGCCTTCCGGTTGGCGCTCCACGCCGGGCGCGCCATGGGGGAGGGGGCGGCCCAGGCCGTCCCGGGGACGGGCATTGCGGGCCCGGCCCTCGGCGTCGCGGTCTCTGCGTGCCTTGTCCATACAGCAATTGTCCCTCCCCGCCCACCGGTGGCTCCGAGCGGCGTGCCTGCGGCGACGCGTGCCGCGTCCCCCGGGCCGGGCGTTCGCCGACCCCGCAGAGTGAGGTAATGTTCTCTTGCGCGCTCGGACGGGAAACCGGACGGAATGCACATCGGGACGTGGCGCAGCTTGGTAGCGCACTTGACTGGGGGTCAAGGGGTCGCAGGTTCAAATCCTGTCGTCCCGACTCGAGAGAGTCGCAGATCAGGGGCCGTTTCAGAGCACATCTGAAGCGGCCCCTCGATCGTTCTCGGGGACAGGCGGGGCAAGCGGGGAACCGGCACGCCGACAGCGTGGAAGCGCATCTCGCTCCAGGGCCGACCTTCCAGGAGCGGGTGGGGTTGCGCGCTTCGTGTGGCAGGCCGGCAAGCACACCGCCGATCACGGCTCCGTCCCTCTCGGCGTGCCAACGGTCTTCCGTGCGCTAACGGCGCGGAGACCGTCCGGTCCGGCACCGCTGTTCCGCCGACGCCGAAGATGCGTACATCCGTCCGATCCGTGCAATCCCTTGACGCCGCGAGCTCGAGTGGGCACGCTCCGTGCGGACAACGGCGGAGTCGGGCACATCGGTGTGCCCGGCTCGCTGCTGGATTCCTAGGGGGGAATCAATGAGCGCGTTAACGACGCGTATGCGCACATCCATGCCCGTAAGGGCTCTCGTGGCCGGATTCGTGGCCCTGGCGCTGGCCGTGACCGGCATGGTCGCCTTGGCGCCCGGCGCCGCGGCGGCGCCCGTGCCCGACGCCTCGGCCAGCCCCACGGCAGTCGCTCGGTACGGCGCCTCCACCGTGAAGCTCAGACTGGACGGCGAGTCCAGCACCCAGTCGACGCCGACCGACCTGGTCCTCGTACTCGACGAGTCCGGCAGCATCGACGCCACTGAGTGGGGTCAGCTGAAGGACTTCGCCAAGAGCGTGGTCAACGGTGTTGCGGCCCATGGCCTGTTCACCAACGGCGGCAGGGTCGGCATCGTCGGCTTCGCCGACGGTGTGACACCGCCCGTCAGCGGACTCAGCGGTGACAAGGACGCCGTCCTGAACGCCATCGACACCAACCCCAAGCAGAACACCGGCACCTGCATCGCCTGCGGCCTCGCCGAGGCCAACGCAGTCATGGGGGCCGACGACCCCGCCCGCAACCAACTGGTGATCGTCATCACCGACGGTGAGGCGACCAGCGGGAACACCGCCGCCGAGGCCGCCGCCCTGCAGGCCAAGGCCACCGTCTTCGCCGTGGGCGTCGGCGGAGGGATCCAGCAGGCCACGCTCGAGGTCATCGCCAGCGGCCCCGGCTCCGACAACACCTTCTCGGCCGGTGACTTCGGCAGCATCGACACACTCCTGAAGCAGATCGTCGAGGCGGTCGTGGTGCCCGGCGCCACCCACCCGTCCGTCGTCGTCACGCTCGACACGCCCTGGGAGCTCGTGGCCGGCACCGTGACCGCGAACCTGGCCGGATCGGCCGTGAACAACGTCACCGCCGACGGATTCACCTGGTCCCGGGCCGATCTGGGGGACGAGGACCTGGAGATCACGTACCAGGTCAAGCACCGCGGCGCACCCTGCGGGCCCCTCGACGTGAACAAGTCCGTCGTCTACCACGACGACCAGAACGCCTCCGTGACCTTCCCGAAGGTCGTCGTCACCGTCAACTGCCTGCCGCCCGTCGCCGATGCCGGGCCCGACAAGACCGTCGACGAGGGGTCCGCGGTCACGCTCGACGGCTCCGCCAGCCATGACCCGGACGGCACCGTCGTCTCGTACGCCTGGAGCGGCGCCGATGCGGGCGTCGGCGCGCTGGCGAACGCCGGCGCGACGGTGGCCACGTACAACGGTCTCGACGACGGCGGCGACGCCGTGACGCTCACCGTGACGGACGACAACGGCCTCACCGACGACGACTCCACGACCGTGACGGTCAAGAACGTCGCCCCGGACCTCGCCCTGAACACCTGTCCCGTCGACCCCCACGCGGTGAACACCGACGTCTCCTTCGCCGGTACGTTCACCGACCCGGGCACGCTCGACACCCACACGATGTCCGTCGACTGGGGTGACGGCACCAGCACCGATGTGCCCGGCGTGAACTCCCCGGTCGGCAGCGCGCACCAGTACGCGGCCGCGGGCATCTACGACATCGCCGTCACCGTCACGGATGACGACGGCGGGTCCGACACCCGGCACTGCGGCTTCGTCGTCGTCTACGACCCCAACGGCGGGTTCGTGACCGGCGGCGGCTGGATCAACTCGCCGGCCGGCGCCTACCCGGCCGACCCGGGAGCGACCGGGCGAGCGAACTTCGGCTTCGTGTCGAAGTACAAGAAGGGCGCGACCGCGCCCACGGGCAGCACGGAGTTCCAGTTCAAGGCCGGAAACCTCAACTTTCACTCCGGCGACCACCAGTGGCTCGTCGTCGCCGGTGACAAGGCCATCTTCAAGGGCACGGGTACGGTCAACGGCGCCGCCGGGTACTCGTTCATGCTCTCCGCGGTGGACAGCTCGCCGGACACGTTCCGGATGAGGGTGTGGAAGACCGCGGACGACACCCTCGTCTACGACAACCAGATCGGCTCGGCGCCCGACGCCGACCCGACGACCACCCTCGGCGGCGGTTCGATCGTGATCCACAAGGGCTGACGATCCACGCCCGACCGACGGCCCGCCCCGGAACGGGCGGGCCGTCGGTGCGCTCGTGCGGTCAGGAGAGTTCGGGCAGCGGTCAGCGCCCGCTCCACGGCCCCCGAGCTGTTCGATCCGCGTGTGCGCGCGGCGGGCACCGCGATCTCGTACAACACCGGGGCGCTGCTCGGGGGCGCGCTTCACCCCCTGATCGACAGCCGTCTCTTCCAGTCGGCCGGCGGGCATCTGCCGTGGGCCGTCGCCGCCTGTCTGACCGGCGTGTGCGCGGTGAGCCTGATGTGCCTGCTGCGACTCCCAGCCCGCCCGGACCGCGCGCTCCGCCCGGATCGCACGGACCTGCCGGACCGCGCGATCCTCCCGGACACCGAACGGCGAGCGGTCGTCAAGGACTGATGCTGTCCCGGCACGACCGTGCCTCGATCTCGGCGCTGTTCGGCTTGTGGCTGCTGATCCAGGCCGGGTTCTCCTCCGGGAGCGTGGGCAGGGACGTCTCGACGTCCCTGATCCAGGTGCTGGTGCCCACGTGCCTCTTGAGCCATTCCTCGAGCTTGCCGCAGTCCGCCCGGTGCCCCTTCGGCAGTCCGATGCCGTAGTACTGCGGTGCTCCTATCGTCACGTCCGGAACCACCCGCAGACCGTCCTTCTCGTGCCGCTGGGCGAAGCCGTAGAGGATGGCCTGGTCGGTGGAGACGGCCTGCACCTGGCCGGAGATGAGCTGCTCGATGCAGTCCGACGCGTCGGTCAGTGTGACCGGGTCGGCGCCTACCGTCTTCCTGATGCCTTCCAGTGCCTCCCGCGAGGTGGTCCCCTGCCAGGTGCAGATCCGGCTGCCGCGCAGATCGGACAGCCGCTCCGCCCCGGCTCCCTGCGGGCCGACGAGGAAACCCTGGCGGGTCTTGAGATAGGGGCCCACGAAGTCGATCAGGTCCATCCGTTCGGCCGTGATGGAGAAGGAGGCGATCGTCATGTCGGCCTTGCGCTCGAGCAGCTGCGTCACCCGGTCACCGGACGAGACGTCGACGGGTTCGCTGAACGCGACATCGAGTTCCTCCTGGATGTGCTGGAGCACCAGGAAGTCCAGTCCCGACCGGTCGTAGTTCGAGGAGTACGACACACCGGGCAGGTCGTTGTGCATCGCGACCGTGATTCGCTCCACGCCCAGGAACTCCGGCTCCGGCTCCTCGGAGGAGCAGGCGGCGAGGCCGGCCAGCACGGTCATCGCCGCGGCGATGCCGAGGACGCGTCCTCGCAAGCGCGAGGCGGAGCACCGGGGTCGGGGAGTGTCAGCCACTGTGTCCTCTCAGTCGTGCAGTACGGCGTTCGCGACGAACAGGCTCATCTGGCAGCCCTCGTCGGTCCGCAGGGATATCCGGACGTCGATCTCGTCCTGCAGCCCGCCGAGCGGGAACTCGACCGTCTGTCCGCTCTTCACCCCCTCGACGCGGGTGCTCGCGTTCCCCCGCAGCTGGGCGGAGTAGCGGGTCTCCGGCGCGCAGAACTGGCGGGCCCGTTCCGCGTCCCGGATCGTCAGCGTCAGCCGCAGCCGTGAGCGGTCGGCGGGGCTGTCGACGACGAGCCCCAGCTGGGAGCCGTTGGTGACCGTGCCGGCGGTGATCCGGGTCCGGCCGGTGACGTCGATCTCGCCGTGGTCCGCGACATGGTCCATGCCGACCGTCCCGGCCACCGCGCAGATCAGCGCCGTCGCCGACATGGGGACGCGCCAACGGCGGGCCCGCCTCCCGCCCGCGGGCGCGATCAGCCGGGCGAGCGCCAGGCCGACCGCTGCACCGAAGGCGAGGTAGACCCACACGAACTGGCGCAGCGGTCCGTCGGGCGCGCTGATCAGGGCGTAGCTGCCGAGACAGACGACCAGCAGGAACGGCGGCCAGTTCCAGCCGCTCAGGCGTTTCGCCTTGTCGGCGGACTCGACGTCTCCGGCGAACAGGCTGATGAACAGCTTGCCGCCGAAATTCGCCGTGTTGGCGAAGCCGATCGCCGGCGAATTGTCACCCGACGTGGTGCCGCTGCTGCGCCGGCCCGGCGGGTCGCCGCTCAACTACCGCCCCCCTGCTTGGGCTGCGGGTTGTAGTTGAAGGTGGCCGTGTCCAGCCTGCCGATCGCGGGGGAGCCGTCGCCGTACGTCCTCACATCGATCCGGTCGCCCGCGTGATGGGCGATGCGGATGTGCCTGTGCAGAGACTCGGCGCTCAGGTCGTTACCGTCGGCCAGCCATTCACCGACCGCCGTCTCCAGCATCTCCCGCTCGTCGGGCGGGAGTTCCTCGATGGCCGTGGCCGCCGCGGCGTCCTGCTCGGTCTCCGGAGGGTCGTCGGCATCCCTCCGGAGCACCCTGCCCAGCAGCACCCGGCCCCGCTCCACCGCGTTGTCCGCCAGCGCGGTCTGCGCGGACTGGACGACGGCTCCGGCGAAGGACGTTGCCGCGGTGCTGATGAACGGTGCGATCACAGCCGCGGCTGTCATTAATTCGGACATGCGCACTCCCCTCCGGGATCATCGTCAACTCTACTCAACTCACCGTGCAACGGAAGTGACTTCGCGTCACACGATCGCGCGTCCGCAGACCGCACGCGACGACGGAACCGGGCGGGCATCATGGGGGGATGCCCGCCCGGCTCCGCTGCGCCGGGGGCCGCTCAGCGACGCGGCGGCGTCACTCGAGCAGCTCCGCGTAGGCGCCCATGGCCAGGGCGATGTCGGCCTGTGCCCAGAAGCGGTGGTACGTGAACTCGGGCGCGGCGCCGCCCGCGAGATAGGCCTCGATCTTCGACCACGCCGGGTCGTCCTGGTAGAAGGAGCGCAGTGAGGCGAACGTCGACGACGAGTCGATCGTGTCGCCGTTCGGCATCGTGCCCGTCCAGCCGCTGGGCACGTACACCGGGTCGTCGAAGCGGTTGTAGTCGGCGCGCGTCTCCGGCACCGCGATGCCCAGCGCGTCCTGGTGGTGGACCCACATGCCGTCCAGCAGCCCCTTCGCCACCCGCTTCGCGTCGGCGTCGCCCGACCGTGCCGCGTAGTACGTCAGGACCTTGGCGTACGCACCGGCCACGCCCACGTCCTGGGTGTAGTCGGCCACGGTCACATGGAGGCCGGCGTTGGCACCCGGCGCCGAGGCGTTCCAGGTGTCCGGCTTGCCCGACCACTGGAGGGTGGAGGGCATCAGGAAGGTGCCGTCGGGGTTGATCGTCGTCTCGGACACGGCCCAGTCGACCCACTTGTCGAGCACGGCCTTCGCCTCGGCGTCGCCCGTCTGCTGGTAGTACTCCGCCACCCGCTCCATGGACCATGCCTGGAAGCCGAACCACTGGTTCGACGGCGGGTCGTGGTAGACGGGCTTCTCGTCGTACGCCATGCCGTAGAAGGTCGGGGTGCCCGCCGCCGGGGCCTCGTAACGGCCGCCGACGCTGTTCGTCGCGCCACCCGCGATCGCGCCCTCGTCGGACTGCAGCCAGCGGTAGAACTCGATCTGCCGCTCCAGGCTCTTCGCCCAGTCGGCCTGGCCGGTCGCCGACTTCGGCTTCAGCGGTGCGTAGGCGCTCAAGGCGTACGCGGCCATCGGGTTCTGGTAGCCGCCGTGCGCGTGGCTGGAGCCGATGCGCCAGGCCCAGCCCGCGGATGCGTCGGTCGCTCCGCCCCAGGCGTAGTACCAGGACAGCAGGTAGTGCGAACTGTCCTTGCCGGTGCCGGCGGGGCAGGTCGTGGGCCCGACACAGTCGCCGACCTTCTTGAAGTACTTGTCGTACATGGCGTAGCGCAGGTAGTCACCCATCTTGGCGGCCTTGGCGACCGTGGCGGAGACCTCGGAGCCCTTGCCCTGCTCCTTGGCCCACAGGTCCGCCCAGTAGGCGGCCTGCACCGCGCGGGCGTCCGCGTCCGGCGCGTTGGTGAACTTCCACTGCTTGGCGTACGCGGCGTCCTTGGTGAACAGGTCCAGATAGCCGTTCGGGCCGCCGTAGGCGAACTTGTCGCAGGTCGGCTGCGGCACGGTCTCCCACACCGACTCCTGCGGCCCGCGCTGGAAGGTGTTGATGTACGAGGGCCCGGTCGCGCTCGGACCGGCCTCGCACTTGCCGGGTTCGTTGCCGTAGCCGTAGACGTTGTCGACGTCCTGCAGCCAGTGCATGCCGTAGACGTCGTCCGTGCCGTACGCGCTCTTCAGCTCGGCCGCGATCGGGTCCTTGCCGGAGGCGACGGAGGGCTGGAGCTCGGCCGGGTACTGCGAGGGCTGGTCGTGCTCCGGCGCGTAGGTCGCCGGCTTGTTCGGGTCGTAGAAGGAGTTGGTGGACTGGTCGGCGTGCGTCGGGATCATGTACTTCTCCATGATCTCCCAGGCGCCGTTGAACTTCGTCCAGTCACCGGTGATCCGGCCGTACATGGCCTGCAGCCAGATCAGATAGCTGTACGCCTCCGAAGTGGTCTCGTGCCCGTGGTCGGGGGCCTCGACGATCAGTGTCTCGACCGAGTGGTAGGGGATGCCCTCGGGCGAGAAGTAGCCGTTGGCCGGGTCGGTGATCTTCTCGTACAGTTCGAGGAAGCGCTCGTCGTACTCCTTCGAACCGCCCAGCTGCGTCACCGTCACCTCGGCGGCGGCGTGGCCGGGAGCCGTCACGGCGAAGGTGGCCGCGCCGCTGCCCTCGCTGTCGGCGGCGATCGTGACCTGCTGCGCGGTGTTCCAGTTCGACGGTGTGAAAGTGAGGCTCGCGCCGCTGCTCACGCTCAGGCCGGAGTTGCCCGCGGTGCGGGCGACCGAGGCGGTGACGTTCGACGACGGCTGAGTCGACAGTTTGACGGCGAACGTTCCCGACTCGCCCTGCCGCACCGCGAGCTGCGACGGGGAGGCGACCACGGCGGGTCCGGCGGCCACGGTGATCCCGACCGGGGAGGACTCGCCGGCGGCGCCCTGGCTGTCGTACGCCTTGGCGTACAGCGAGTGGTTGCCGGCCGCGAGGCCGGTGGCGCTGAAGCTGTACGGCGAGGTGGTGTCCGTGCCGAGCAGGGTCGTGTCGCTGTAGAACTCGACCTTGCTCACGCTCGCGCCGTCGGCGGCCGCGGCCGTGGCGGCCAGCGGGACCGGGTCGCCGACCGAGAAGGCGGCACCGGCGGCCGGGCTGGTCAGGACCGCGATCGGCGGCTGGTGCGCGCCGGTGCAGCTGGTGCCGTTGACGGTGAAGGCGGTGGGGGCGGCGTTGGTGCCGCTGTAGGAGAACTGGGCGCCGGTGCTGACGGCGGCACCGGCGGCGATCGACCGGCTCCAGGCGGGGGCCTTGACGGTGACGGTGCTGCCGGACTGCGACCAGGTGCCGTTCCAGCCGTTGCTCAGCCGCTGGTTCCCCGTGTAGTCGTAACGGAGGGTCCAGTCGTCGATCGTCTCGGAGCCGCGGTTGGTGAGGGTGAGGTCGGTGGTGAATCCGGAGCCCCAGTCACTGGTCCGGTAGTCGACACTGCACTGGACGGCGGCGGCATGGGCCGGCGCGGTGCCGGTCGCGGTCAGGGCCAGGGGGAGCGAGAGGACGGCGGCGAGCGCCGTGAGTACGCGCCGCAGCGGGCGCCGTCTTCCTGGTGGGGACATGGGGGTGACTCTCCTAGCGGCTCTGGGAGTTGGGCGACTGAACGCTGAGCACAAGCCTTGAACCAGTGGGAGCGCTCCCACGGTGGAGTGGCCGGACAGAGCTGTCAAGAGTTGTCGCAGAAACCGGCGCGCCGACGTGCCTTCCGTCAAGAAATTCGCCAACTCCCCTTTCCTGCCGTGCGGTTCGGCGCTAGCCTCCGGAGCAAACAGTGGGAGCGGTTCCATCACTGGACACGCCGGTTCCGGCGGGTCCGAGCTGCAAGGAGTCGCTTATGCGCCACCCCCCGCACCTCCCCGTCGCGCCGTCCGGCGGCCTGCCCGGCCCGGACGGCATCACCCTGCGACGGCCTGCTCCCCGGCCGGTTGAGTCTCCAGAGCGAATGGATTCTCCCTCGGAATTCGGCCAACTGGCTGGGAGCGCTCCCATTGAACGGCCGGTTTTTCTTGTGACCGGCCGGCCGGCTGCACGCCCCCACTCTGCTTCGTCGACGAGAGGAAACGTCACCTCATGAGCCGCGACACCATGAGCCGCGACACCGCGCCACCACTGCGCAGAAAGCGGACCGCGCTGCTGGCCGCCTGCAGCCTGCTCGCCACCGGCGCCGGCGCGGTCGCCGTCATGCAGACGCCGGCCGCCGCCGCCGCACTCGCCTGCAGCGTCGACTACCGGACCAGCGACTGGGGCACCGGCTTCACCGCCACGGTGGACATCAAGAACACCGGTGGCACCGCCATCGACAACTGGGTACTGACCTACGACTACTCGGGCAACCAGCGGCTGAGCAACGGCTGGAACGGCGTCTGGTCGCAGTCCGGGAAGACCATCACGGTCAAGGGCCCCGACTGGAGCCGCTCCATCGCGGGCGGAGCCACCGTCTCGCCCGGCGCCCAGTTCTCCTACAGCGGCACCAACACCGCCCCGACCGCCTTCGCGGTCAACGGCGTGGCCTGCAACGGCGACACCACCCCGACGGACCCGCCGACCGATCCGCCCACGGACCCGCCGACCGATCCCCCGACCGATCCCCCGACCGACCCGCCGGCCGGCCAGAAGGCCGACAACCCGTTCGCGGGCGCCAAGCTGTACGTCAACCCGGAGTGGTCCGCGAAGGCGGCCGCCGAACCGGGCGGCAGCCGTATCTCGGACACCTCCACCTCGGTGTGGCTCGACCGCATCGCGGCGATCGAGGGCGTGAACGGCGGGATGGGCCTGCGCGACCACCTCGACGAGGCGCTCGAGCAGTCCGGAGGCGACCCGCTCGCCATCAACATCGTCGTCTACGATCTCCCCGGCCGCGACTGCGCCGCCCTCGCCTCCAACGGCGAGCTCGGCCCTGAGGAACTGCCGCGCTACAAGAGCGAGTTCATCGACCCGATCGCAGAGGCCGTCGCCGACCCGAAGTACGCGAGCCTGCGCATCACCACCGTCATCGAGATCGACTCGCTGCCCAACCTCATCACCAACGCCGGCGGCCGGCCCACCGCCACCCCCGAGTGCGACGTGATGAAGGCGAACGGCAACTACGTCAAGGGCGTCGGCTACGCACTGTCCAAGCTCGGCCCGATTCCCAACGTCTACAACTACATCGACGCCGGGCACCACGGCTGGCTCGGCTGGGACGACAACTTCGGCCCGTCCGCAGAGCTGTTCGCCGAGGCCGCCAAGGCCGAGGGCAGCAAGCTGGAGTACGTCCACGGCTTCATCACCAACACCGCCAACTACGGGGTCCTCGAGGAGCCGTACTACTCCATCGACGACTCGGTGAACGGCACCTCCGTGCGCCAGTCCAAGTGGGTCGACTGGAACCGCTACGTCGACGAGCTGTCCTACGCCCAGGCGTTCCGCCAGCGCCTGGTCCAGGCCGGCTTCGCCTCGGACATCGGCATGCTGATCGACACCTCCCGCAACGGCTGGGGCGGCGCCGCCCGGCCCACCGGACCGGGTCCGCAGACCAATGTCGACACCTATGTGAACGGCGGCAAGCTCGACCGCCGCATCCACCTCGGCAACTGGTGCAACCAGGCGGGGGCCGGTCTCGGCGAGCGGCCCCAGGCGGCTCCCGAGCCGGGCATCGACGCCTACCTGTGGGTCAAGCCGCCGGGCGAGTCCGACGGATCCAGCAAGGAGATCCCGAACGACGAGGGCAAGGGCTTCGACCGGATGTGCGACCCGACCTACACCGGAAACGCCCGCAACGGGAACAACATGTCCGGCGCGCTGGGTGACGCCCCGGTCTCCGGCCACTGGTTCTCCGCACAGTTCCAGGAGCTCATGAAGAACGCGTCCCCCGCGCTCTAGGGACACGAGCCGGTCACCGGGTCACCGCCGCCTGCGGTGAACCGGTGATCCGGTGGCCCGGTGACCGAACCCGACGCGCCTCGGCCGGCCTGGACAGGCCATGACCCGCAACTTAGGGTCATGGCCCAGGGCGCCGAGGCGCGTCCGTTCGGTCCGCCGTGGAGAACGTGAATGGTCACCCTTGCCGATGTCGCCCGCCATGCCGGAGTCTCGGCCAGCACCGTCAGCTACGTGCTCAGCGGAAAGCGCTCGATCTCGGCGAGCACCCGGGAGCGGGTGAACCGCAGCATCGAAGAGCTCGGCTACCGGCCCCACGCGGGCGCCCGGGCCCTCGCCAGCAGCCGCTCGGACATCATCGCCCTGATGGTGCCGCTGCGCACCGACATCTATGTGCCCGTCATGCTCCAGATCGCCATGGCGGTCACCACCACGGCCCGCGCCCACGGCTACGACGTCCTCCTCCTCACCGGCGAGGAGGGCCCGGACGCCGTGCGCCGCGTCGAGGGCAGCGCGGTCGCGGACGCGATGATCGTCATGGACGTGGAACTCGACGACGAGCGCCTGCCGCTGCTGCGTGAGGCACAGCGGCCGGCCGTGCTGATCGGACTGCCCTCCGACACCACCGGAGTCAGCTGCGTCGACCTCGACTTCGAGGCGGCCGGGGCGCTCTGCGTGGAACACCTCGCCGGCCTCGGGCACCGGCAGATCGCGTTCGTGGGCGAGGCGCCCGGGGTCTACGAACGCCGCACCGGCTTCGCCGAGCGCACCCTCGCCGGTCTGCGGGCCGCCTGTGACGCCCACGGACTGCGCCTGCTCCACCGCCCCTGCGGCATCGGCTGGAGCGCGGTCGACGCCACGCTCGGCAGGATCCTCGAGGAACGCCCCGGCACCACCGCCTTCGTGGTCCAGAACGAGGCCGCCACCGACCCGCTGCTCGCTCTGCTGCGTCAGCGGCGCCTGGCCGTGCCGGAGGACGTCTCGGTCGTCGCCGTCTGCCCCGACCAGGTCGCCGAGCGGGCATCGGTCCCGCTCACCTCGGTCGCGGTCCCCGCACAGGAGATGGGCAGGCGCGCGGTGGAGCAGGTCGTGGCCGTGCTGGACGGCCGGGAGGCCGCCGGTACCGTACTGCTCCCGCCCGAACTGACCGTACGGGCCAGCTCCGGACCGGCGCCCCGCTGACCGGCCGCCCGCTGCCGGCCCGGGAGAGAGGACACCGCCGTGGGCACACCCGCCACTGACGCGCGCGCGGAGTTCCAGGAGTTCTTCGAACGCCACTACGCGGAACTGGCTCGCCTCGCCCATCTGCTGACCGGCGAGGCGGACGCCGCCGACGACCTCGCCGCTGACGCGATGCTCGCTCTGTGGCACCGCTGGGACCGGGCCCGTGCCGCCGAGCACCCCGCCGCCTACGCCCGCGGTGTGGTCGCCAACCTGGCCCGCAGCCGCATCCGGAGCGCCGTCCGTGAGCGCCGCCGGGTCGCGCTGTTCTGGTCCCGGCGCTCCGACGCGTGCGAGGGCCCCGACGTGCCCGGGGTCGTCGACGTGCAGGAGGCGCTGCGCGCGCTGCCGTTCCGCAAGCGCGCCTGTGTCGTGCTGCGCCACGCCTTCGATCTGTCGGAACGCGACACATCCCTGGTGCTCGGCATCTCGGTCGGTACGGTCAAGAGCCAGACCTCCAAGGGCATGGCGGAACTGCAACGGCTGCTGGGCCCGAGGGCGGCCGCTGATCTGGTCGGAGGCAGGAAGTGACGGACGACGAGGTACGCGGGCGGCTGCGGGAGGCGGCGCGGTCGCACAGCCCGGACCGGGCGCGGATGCTCGCCCGCGTCGAACGCGGCATGGCCGAGGAGCAGCACCCGGCCGTCCCGCCGCCCATGGGCCTGTCGGGCCGGGTGCGGATCGCCGGAGCGACGGCGGCCGTCGTCGCGGTGCTGGCCCTCGGCGGTTACGCCGTGGCGGCCATGGGCCACGACGAGGACGACGCGACCGGCGTGGCAGCGCCCCCGGCCACGCCCTCCGCGCCGGCCGGAACCGGTGACGGCCGGCTGTGGGCCGACGGCTCGGTGGACCCGCACAGCAACAGCTACTGGGCGCAGTCCAATGTCACCGTGCAGAACGCCGGAGAACTGACCTCGCTCACCGTGGAGTTGCGCATCGCCAGGACCGGCGGCGTCGAGAGCACCGGCAACTGGCGCACCCGCCCCGCCGCCGACTTCGACTTCTCCGTACGGGAGGAGCGCGACGCCCTCGTGTACCGCTGGGTGCTGCGGCCCGGCCGCACCGTCCCGCCGGGCCGGCACGTCTTCGCCGGCCAGTACAACCACGCCGAGGGCGGCCGCGACGCGGGCGGCGACACGTACACCGTCCGGACCGGGGCGTCGGGCGAACCGGCCGAGGCCGACGGGGAGTTCACGCCCGCCCGAAGGTGAGCTGTTCAGCGTTTCCTCTCAGGAGGGCTCTTGCGATGGGCGCCATCCGGTTCGGGATGCTGCGTGACCTGCGTAAGATCCGACCGGACTTCAGCCGGGCCGTACCTCGTTCGACGGGCCCACGGCCTGGGCGAGCGGCCCGTGCCGGCGCCGGTCAGTGCGGTCCGTCGATCCGTGTGCGCTCTTCACGCACGGTTCTCCGCCCTCGCCTTTCCCCGAACGTCCGGCGATCGTCGCTTGCCGGTCCCTCGGCGAAAGGGCGAAACCCGCCGCCGGTACAGCAGTGGGCCGCACCTTCCGTTGACGGAGGGTGCGGCCCAAGTGCCTTGAGTGGAGATCGGCTTGAAGCCTGCGTTCACAAAGACGACGTGAGGTGCGTCAGCCGAGCGCTTCGGCGGCCTTACGCCGGATCCGCTTGGTACGACCGGATACGGCCAGGGCTCGCAGCACCGTCTCGTCGGGTGCCTCGGTGACGATACGGAGCTGGAGCCAGTCGCTCCAGGTGTCGATCAGCTCCGGAACGCGGCCCGGGGCAAGAGCTCCGGACCGGAGGTCCTCCAGGGCGCACAGTTCCCGGGCCCGGCGTTCACTGAACGCGCGGACCTCGGGCGCGAGGGACCGGATCCAGGTCTCCCGCTCGGTGCGGGGAAGCCGTTCCAGGGCCTCGCCCACGACACCCGAGGCGAGCGCGCCGTCCGGTTCGGCCCTGACGGCACCCAGCAGGGCGGCCCGGGCCGTGTCGGTTGCGAGTGCTGCCCGGTACAGCTCCCAGCGGGCATGGCTGTCGTGGGCGTCGGGCAGGGGTTTGCCCAGGTGGTCCTCCAGAACCCGCAGGGCGTCCCGCAGCTCGGGAGAGAGCTCAGCATCCGCCATTGGCCTTGAACCTTTCCATGGCGACTCGGATGTTCTCCCTGATGGTACGGAGGTTGTTGTCGACCACGGCCTTCTGCAAGCGGGACAGTTCGCCGTCGCCCGCCAGCGGCTTGCCGTTCTGGCCGATCCTGACTTCCTTGCCCTTACCGCCCTTGACGTGCGCGTGCGGCGGAGCGTGGTCATTGGAGTAGATCTGGATGGTGACGCCGCCCTCGTTGACGATCGTGCCCACGCCCGGGTATTCCGAGGCCGCGGCCAGGCCGGCCCCCGCCGGAACGGCAAGCGAAGCGGTGCGAACCGCCGCCGACTTGGGCTTCACCGGGCAGGCGCGGCCCTTGCCCTGCTTGGCGTCGTCGATGATCTTGCGGAACTTGTCCAGCGTCCGCTTGGCGGTGACGGAATTTTCCAGGAAACCGCCGATGCCACTGGCCACCCGGACGATCGCCTTGCCGACGGACCATGCCTTGGCGACGGGCACGGCCTTCGCCAGCGTCCACAGGCAGCTTTCGATGTCGCCCTCGGTGAAGCAGCGTTCAAGGTCGCGGTAGCCGATCTCCTCCAGGAGGATCTCGCCGCCGTTTGCCTTCAACCAGTCGAAGATGCCCTGTCCGGCCAATGCCTTGGCCGCACGGAACGCATCGACGCACCCCTGGCCGCACTCCCTGAGCAGTAGGGCTTCCTCGTCCTGGGTGAGGTCCGGTCCGGTGTCGCCACCATTGGCCTCGAGCCGTTCCTTGACTGCCTGCCTCTCCTGCTCACGCTCGGCGGCCTCGGCGCGGTCGGCGGCCTTGTCCGCCTCCGTGGCGCTCTCCACCGCTCGGGAGGCGGCGCTCTCCGCGGCGGTTGCGTCCTTCTCCGCCCGGGCAGCGGTGGCCTGGGCATTGCCGGCGTCCTTCTCCGCCGCCGTGGCCGCGGAGCTCGCGCTGCCGGCATCGCGCTCGGCATCGGTCGCTTCACGATCGGCGGCCGCGGCCGCCGATTCTGCGTCGCTCGCGGCGAACGATGCGTGCATGGCGTCGGCTCCGGCCTGCGCATCGTACTTCTGGGCGTTGGCGTCCGCCGTCTTCGCAGCTTCCGCGGCCTTGGCCGCTTCGGCGGCAGAGGCCCGGGCCGCGGCGACCGACTGGAGAGCCTTGGCCGCGTCCGCTGCGGCGGCAGCGGCAGCCTGTGCTGCGATCTTGGCGTCGCCGGCGGCCTTCGCTGCGAGAGCCTTGGCCGCGGCTGCCGCCTTCGCGGCCTCGTTGGCTTTGGCCTGGGCGGCAGCGGCCTGCTGTTCGGCGAGCGTCTTCGCGGTCTGGCCCACGAGCACCGCGAAGGCGGCGGACGTGTCCGTTTCCCGGTACGGGCTGCCGACAGAGATGGCCTGGTTGGCGGCGACGGTTACGGCGTGCGCCGCGTCCCGGGCGCCGACGGCCGCCTGGCCGGCGGCGAAGGCGAAGCCGGCGGTCTTCACCGCCCACGCCGTGGTCTGGGCCGCCTCGGCCTTCGCCGCGGTCGCTTCCTGACGGGCTTTGATGGCGGCGGCCTGTGCCTTCTTCGCCTCGGCCTCCGCGTTGCGGGCGTTGGCCTTGGCCGCCGCGGCCGCGTCGATGGCCTCGGCCGCGGCGGCGTGGGCGGTGGCCGCAGCCGCACTGGTGGTGAGGTAGGCCGACCAGGCGCTGTCGGCCGCGGCACGGGAACGTGCCGCGGCAGCGTCCGCGCGGGTGGCGGCGGCGCGGGCGTTCACCGCTGACGTGGAAGCGTCGTTCGCGGCGGCCCGGGCCCGCCCCGCGGCGCCCGACGCGTCGTTGGCGGCGCTGCGGGCCGTGGTCGCGGCCTGCCGCGCCTCGCCGGCGCTGCTGGTGCCGTCAGCGGCTGCCGCGGCGGCTTCGAGCGCCGATGCACGCGAGGCCGTGGCGTTCTTGTTCCGCTCGGCCGCTTCGGCATTGGCCCGGGCGAGCGTGGCCCGCGCCTCTGCCGCCTCGGCGGCCATGCGCTTCTCGGCGGCGGTGGCACCTGCCGCCTCGGCGGAGCCGCGCGCACGCCCGGCTTCCTCCCGCTGGGTCTGGGCACGCTGTTCGGCGGCTGCGGCCTTTTGCCGCTCACGGGTGGCGGTGGCGTGCTCCCGGGTGGCGTTGGCCTTCTCGGCCTCCGCGATGCCGCGCTGTCTCTTCGCCTCGGCCGCGCCGGCCTTGGCCGTCTGCTCCGCCGCTTCGGCGGTCGCCTGCGCGTTCTTCGCCTTGGTGGCGTTGGCGGCTGCTTCCTTGGCCTGGGCGGCGGCGGCCGTGGCGGCGGCCTTCGCCTGGGCGGCGGCCTCCTGGGCGGCGACCCTGCGGAACTCGGTGTTGATGGCATGCGCCTGTGTCTTGCTCAGGGAGTAGAGCGCGCCGCTGTCGGCCACGGTGGCCTTGGCGGCGTTGGAGGCCGTCAGGGCCGCCTTCGCCGCCGCCGTCGCGGCGGCCGCGGACGCCTTGGCCACCTGGGCCGACTGCTGCGCGTACAGCAGACCCCGCCCGCGGGGCGCTTTCACGGCGTCCGCTATGGCGTATCCGGCGTTCTGGGCGGTGGTGGCCTGGGCGGCAGCGGCTTTGGCGGCGGCGGCGGCCTTGTCGGCAACCGGCACCTTAGCCGCCGCGGCCTTGCGGGCCGCCGCGAGGTCGGTCTTGGCCTTGGTGAATTCTGCCGGCTTGGGGCGGAGGATGCTGTCGGGCCGTGCAGCCCAGTACTTCTGCCAGTAGAGGATCTGGTCGGCCCGCCAGGCCTGGTTCACAGCCTCGACCATGGCGGCTGTGGCCGTACGGACTTCCCGGGAGGCTTTGATCTCGGCTGCCACGATGTCGGCACGCGGCTTGGCCTGTGCCGCGTACTCGCTCTCCCACTCCGTGTGGGCCTGGAGCACCACCTCGGACAGCACACGGTGGAAGTCGATGGGGTTGGCGCTGTCGCAGCCTGCCCAGGCCATCTTGAGCAGTTCGACCTCGGAGCGGAACTCCATCGAGTTCGGCTCGGGGGTCTTCTTGGGGAACCCGCCATAGCGCAGGAAATTCGCCACGTCGTTGGCGGAGCCCGAGCCGCTGCCACCGTTGTGGCCCGGACCGAGCAGCTCGCTGCCGGCGAAGGACTGGTAGCTGCTCTCCCAGTTGTCCTCCGGAATCGGCAGACTTTTGAAGAGCTGGACGGCCTTGGCCATCGCCTCGTTGCCCGCTCGGGGAACGGGATCCCCCCATGCCTTGGGGTAGATGTCGCGCTGCGCGCCACCGAGGAAGGTGAGAACGCCGGCGGCGAACTCCGGGGCGAAGTAGTCCCGCCCGTCGAACGAGTTCGCCGAGGCGTAGGGCTTGTTGGCGGCGTTGAGGCTGTCGTGGCGCGCCCGGTACTGCTCGCCGTAGGCCGAGTCGGCGGCCTGGTCGCGGTCGTGCGCCTGTTTCACCGGTGCCCAGCCGGCCACGGTGTCCGTGAGTGCCGTGGCCACCTCGGCGTCGGTGCCCGCGAGTGCCTTCGACGCGGTGGCCTTCATCTCACTGCCGCCGAAACTGATGTAGCGGGCCGCCTGGCAGCGGTCCTCGCGAGCGTCGAAGCCGAGGCTGATGCGATTGCTTCGCAGCCATGGGTCGGTCGGGTGGTCGTTCGGCTCGTCAGCGGCCGCGGGGACGGCCGTGACGAGGCCGCCCAGGAGGGTCGCCGCGGTCGCCAAGATGATGCCTGACGTCATTCTCTTCGCCGGTCCGGCGCGTCTGCCGCGCCGTCGTCCGGGCAGGGGCACTCTTCGCACTTCGCAGCCTGTCTGCTCGACGTATGGGTCAGCCCAGGAGGAAGTACGCCAAGGGCCCTGCGGTCCACAGGCGATAAGACATGCCGTGTGGATGCATGATGGTCCTGCTGGAAGGTGCGCTGGTCGGTGCGCTGTCCACGATACGTGCGCTTGCCACGCACGGTTCTCCCCCGCCTTCCCCCCGAAGGCCCGGTGATCATCGCACGCCGGTCGGCAGCTTCGAAAGGGCGAATTTCCGCCGGTACGCTGGGGGTTGCACTCTCTGTTGAGGGAAGGTTCGGCCCAAGTGTACGGCGGTTGAACCGGCTTGGCCCTTTGCTAACGGGGGCGCCGCGAGATGCGATCGTGGTTTCAATACTGCGTGTCGGCCCGTGGGGTTACGTCGAACCGCGGTCACGGCTGAAGCGGCAAGGTGCCGAGGTACTGAAGGTGAAGGAGCAGGCGGCCGGGCCGCACGTTCGTCCGCACCTCGCGGTCCACGTGCGGAACCCGGCGCTCGCCGCATCCGCACGATCCGCCGCCGGTCGGCCGTGTGCTCGTCCGACAGCGGGCTCCGTGATCCGGATCACGGAGAAAGCCCGCTCTGCCCGGCAACCCCGCCTCCCGCGGTGGCGACCTGCACACGAAGGTCTGCACCCCCCACACCGAAGGGACCGGAACAATGAGCCGACACGAGCGGAGCCCACGCCGCCGCAAGGCGTTCGCCGCGCTGGGCGCGGCGCTCGGGCTGACCGCCGCCGGCATCGTCACCAACAGCATGCTCACGACCGCCGGCGCGGCGTCCCCCTGGCCGACGCCCAAGGGCAACAAGGCGGTGACCGCCACCATCGAGGTCTCCGGGACCTACGACGGCGGCCTGAAGCGCTTCTACGGCAGCGGTGACCTCGGTGACGGTGGCCAGGACGAAGGTCAGGACCCGATCTTCAAGCTCAAGGACGGCGCGGTCCTGAAGAACGTCGTGCTCGGCAGCCCCGCCGCCGACGGCGTCCACTGCATGGGCAGTTGCACCCTCCAGAACGTCTGGTGGGAGGACGTCGGCGAGGACGCGGCGAGCTTCAAGGGCAAGTCGTCCGGCTCGGTCTACGCCGTCTACGGCGGAGGCGCGCGGAAGGCGTCCGACAAGGTCTTCCAGTTCAACGGCGCGGGCAAGCTCGTCGTCACCAAGTTCCAGGTGGCCGACTTCGGCAAGCTGGTCCGCTCCTGCGGCAACTGCTCGACGCAGTACCGGCGTTCGATCATCGTGAACGACGTCGACGTCACCGCGCCCGGGAAGTCGCTCGTCGGCATCAACAGCAACTACGGCGACACGGCGGCGCTGCGCAACATCCGTATCCACGGCGACGGCGGCCGCAAGATGGAGCTGTGCGAGCGTTACGAGGGCAACGACGACGGCGACGAGCCGAGGAAGATCGGCAGCGGCCCCGACGGCACCCATTGCCGCTACAGCTCCTCCGACATCAGCTACGACTGAGGACCCGGCGAAAGGTGAAGGCCCCCGCCCGGCGCGCGCCCGGCGGGGGCTTCCTTGGTGACCGCGCGGGTCAGTCCGCGCTCCGCCAGGGCGTCCAGCCGTCCAGATATACCTCGCGCGTCGCCGACGCCGCCCCGACGCGGTCCAGTTGCGGCCGGTTCTCCGGGACGGTGATCCGGGCCCCGGGGCCGTTGTTGCGGTACTCGGCGTACCGCTGGGCCTGCCACGGGTGGGCGTCGCGCATGTTCGTGTACGGCGCGACGGCGTCGATGCCCGGACCGATCCGGCTGTCGCGCACCACCAGCGACGGCCATGCGGTCGGGTCCGAACTCGGCACCCAAGGCCGCGACAGTTTGTACGCGCCGTCCTCGGCGCCGCTGGTGAAGCGGCACCGCACGGCGAGCATGCCGTACGGGTTCGCGCGGGCGGTGGACGGGGCGAACACCATGCCCTTGGGCGTGAAGTCCACGTCCCGGGCGAGCGTGTGGAAGCGGCAGTGCTCGAACACCGCGCGTGCCCGTCCGAAGACGAAGTCGACGTCGCCCTGGACGTGGCAGTGCGAGAAGTACTGCCGGGCGACGGCGGACAGGGCGAGCGAGTCGGTGTACAGGGTGTCCTGGTGGCCGAGGAACCGGCAGTGGTGGAACGCCGAGCGGTCACCCATCACCTTGATCGCGACGGCCTGGGTGCCGCTGATCCCCGGATGGTCCGCCCGCAGCCAGTCGTTGGCGAAGGTGATCCAGCGGGCGGTGAAGCCGGCGGCGCGCACGGTGGTGGTGGCGGAGCCGCTGGTCCCGTAGGTCCCGGAGCCGTCCGGCCGCGGGGTGCCGGCCGCGTTGTCGTACACCAGGACGACGTCACGCGGGTCGCGGCCGGCGCCGATGAGGGTGAGACCGGCGCGCGACTCCGGGACCGTCACCACCTCGCGGTAGGTCCCCGGGGCGACGATCAGGGTGCGGCCGGGGCCGTCCGCCGCCGACACGGCGGCCTGGACGGTGGTGTGGTCGCCGAGCCCGCCGGGGTGGACGTACAGCGTCCCCGGCGTCAGCCGGGCCGTGGGCGAGCCGAACGGGCCGAAGGGCCCCGGCCGTCCGGCGGCGGCCGCCGGACGGTGGACGGCGAGGGAGAGCGCCGCTCCGGCGCCGGCGGCGAGCAGTGACCGGCGGGCGACGCCGGTGGAGTGTGTGGTCATGGTGGGTCCCTTCCGGGGTCAGCGCAGCCGGCCGGCGCCCGCGCGATGGGTGACCAGGGCGGGCACGGCCCGCGGGTGGTCGACGCGGGTCCGCAGGACGGGAGTCCAGCCGGCGTCGGGGCGGAGAGTCTCCTCGGGCACCTCCGCGTTGTGGACGGCCAGCAGGTCCACCGGCCGGCCGTTCACGTAGTTGTCCTCCGTCGTGACGGGCGCGTCCTTCCACTTCTTCAGGATCCGGCCGGCGCCGACACCGGCCGGGAGCGCGAAGGAGTTCCGTTCGGCCACGAGCTGTGACTCGGCTCCGATACCGAAGCTGTAGCCGTAGGTGTCCGGGTCGACGACGTAGTGGTTGTTGTACGCGTCGACCTTGCCGAAGCGGACGCGCGGGGCGCGCTCCACGATGTCCCGGAACAGGTTGTGGTGCAGGGTGACCCGCAGCCTGCCGCGGTCGGTGTCGCCGGCGCTGTCGCTGTTGCCGATCATCAGCGTCTTGTCGTGGTCGGCGAAGACGTTCCAGGAGGCGGTCACCAGGTCCGCGCCCCTGACGATGTCGAGCTCGCCGTCGTGCTGCTGGTACAGCTGCCCGTAGTACCTGGGCAGCGAACTGTCGGGGTGGCGCCCGTCGGTGAAGGTGTTGTGGTCGATCCACACATGGGTGGAGCCGTACACCACGAGGCTGTCGTACTCGGAGTTCCACGCCCCGTTCGCGCCGTCGGTGGGGTCCCACTGGGGGAAGCAGTCCAGCGGGCTCTCCAGGGTGAGGTTGCGGACGATGATGTTGTCCACGCCCTTGATCTGCAGACTGGCACCGACGATGCCCGCGTCCCGGCCGACGCCGACGATGGTGGTGTTGGCCGGCACGTACGCCTTGACGGCCTTCGCCTGGTTGTCGGCCGACCGGGCGCGCAGGTCCTCCTGCGGGCCGTCGACCGGGGTGTCGCGGCCCCAGACGTCGGGGTGGTAGTCGGCGAGGTAGGTGTCGAAGTCGTATCCCTCGGCCTCGAACGCTCCGCATCCGGACGCCGTGGCGTCGAGGGTGCCCTTGACCTTGATGATCCGGGGCGCGTCGCCGTCTGCCGCGAGCGCCGCTCTGAACTCCTCCCAGGTGGTGACGGTGTGGACGTGCGCGCGGTCGGCGTCCGCGCCGCCCGTGGTGCCGGTGCCGAGCGACGCCCAGCCGTCGTGGGCGGGCAGGGTACGCCGGGCCACCTCCCGGTCCCGGTCCCGGTCCCGGTCGCGGTCCTGGTGCGGCGCGGCTTCGGCGGTCGCGGTCACGGACAGGACCAGCGCGGTGCATCCCAGGACTGCCTTGACGGCGCGTCCCTGACGTCTCTTCACAGACATGGTGCGGCTCTCTTCCGTTTCAGCCGGCCTGCGGCCAGGTGATCCATGACTCGGGGATCTCGTCGTCGAGACGGCGTACGTCGCGCGGCGCGAGCACACGGGCCCGCAGCAGCTCTTCCGTGACCATCCGTGCGACCGCGATCGCGCCCGGCGGGTTGAAATGGGTGTTGTCCTGTTCGGTTGACGTCCAGTTGAAGTACGCCTTCGTCCCCTCGGGGCCCAGCTCCTGCCAGCGGGCGATGGAGCGGGCCTGGATGTCCAGGAGCGCGGTGCCGGTCGCGGTGGCGACCGCCCGCATCGCCGCCGGGTAGTCGCCGTGGGTGGGGACCGCGGAGCCCTGCGCGTCGAACCTGCGCCGCTCGACGGAGGTCGCGAGCACCGGAACGGCGCCACGTGCGCGGGCCCCCTCGACGTAGCGGCGCAGGTGTTCCTGGTACGTCGACCACGGCTCGGTGTACCGCGTGGGGTCGGCGCTCTTCGCGTCGTTGTGGCCGAACTGCACGAGCAGCACGTCACCGGGGCGGATCCGGTCCCAGACGGCGTCCAGCCGGCCCTCGTCGACGAAGCTCTTCGAACTGCGGCCGTTCACCGCGTGGTTGTCGACGCGCAGGGCCTTGCCCAGGAAGAAGGGGAACGCCATGCCCCATCCCGTCTCCGGGGCGGCGTCGGCGTACTTCTGCGCGGCGGTCGAGTCGCCCGCGATGAACAGCGTGCGCGTCCGGCGGCCGTCGGCGCGGGCCGGGGCGGCCGGGGCCGCGGCGATCGTGAGCGGGACGCCCGCGACGGCCGCGACCACCTGGCGTCGGGTGGGCGTCACTTGTTCTGCTGCTTCCACTCGGCCTGCGCCTCGTTCAGCTGCTCGGCGAGCGTGTCGAGGAAGTCCTTCGCGGACATCTTGCCGAGCAGCACCTTCTGGAAGCCCGGCTCGTTCTCGGCCTTGGAGATGGTGTTCCAGTCGGGCAGGTAGTACGGCAGCTGCACGATCTTCGTCGTACCGCTGAACAGCGCCTCGGCCGCCAGCTTGGTGGGCTCCGCCTTCTGCACCCACGGGTCCTTCGCCGCGTCGGTGTGGGCGGGTATCGCGCCGGCCGACTCGTTCCACTTGCTGTTGGACTCGTGCGAGGCGGCGAACTCGATGAACTTCCAGGCCGCGGCCTTGTTCTTGCTGGACTTGAACAGGCCGAGCCCGTCGACCGGGTTGGAGACCTGCACCCGCGTCCCGTCCTCCGCCGTGGGGAGCGGAATGCCGCGGAACTTCTCCGTGCCCAGCGCCTTCACATGGTCCTTGTAGGAGCCGAGGTTGTGGTTGAGCATGCCGATCTCGCCGCTGTCCCACTGGGCGACCATCTTGGTGAAGTCGTTGTTCACATCGGCGGCCGGGGTGTTCTTCTTGAAGAGGGCCGCGTACTTCTCCAGCGCCGCCACGTTCTTCGGGTCGTTGACGGTGGTGCGGTCGCCGTTCCAGAAGGTGTCGATCCCGCTCTGGCCGTACATCGCGTCCAGCGCCTGGGCGATGGAACCGGCGCCGCCGCGGATCGTGTACCCGAAGCGGTTCTTGTCCTTGGCGGTCAGCCGGTCGGCGGCAGTGTAGAACTTCGACCAGGTGGTCGGCGCCTGAAGGCCCGCCTCCTTGAAGAGGTCGGTGCGGTAGTACAGCACACCGTTGCTGGCGGAGGTCGGCACCGTGAACATACGGTCCTGGCCGCCCGCGGCCTTCACGCTCTCCACCATGCCGGCGTTCAGCTTGCCGTCGAGGGAGCTCGCGGCGATGCGCTCGTCGAGGGGCTCCAGCGCGCCCTGGGCGGCGATCCCGGCCAGCATCGCGGCTCCGACACCGCCGACGTCGGGCAGGCCGCCGCCCTGGATGGCGGTGTCGTACTTGGACTGGACCTCGGTCGAGGCGACGCCGACATAGTCGACCTTGATCTCCGGGTGCTTCTTCTCGAAGTCGGCGATGATCGCCTTCCACACATCGGTGCGGACACCGCCGTTGTTGTCCCAGAAGGTGATCTCGCCCTTGCCGGAGCCCTCGTCGCCCTTGTCTCCGGCGGCTCCGCCACCGCCGTCGCCGCAGGCGGTTGCGGTCAGCGCGAGGACCGAGGCCAGAGCGAGGACACCGGCGGCTCTGCCGTGTCCTGACCGGAAGATGTTCATCATCGGCTCATTTCTGCTGGTACGGATGTGCGGGGTGTGCGGGGTGTGCGTGGTGCGTGCACGGGTGTGATGCGGAACCGGGTGAAGGTCGCGGCGCCGGCGTGACCCGTCGCCGCGGGCCCGTCGCCCGGCGCGGCGGCGAACAGGCCGAGGAGGGCGCCGACCCAGCGCCACGGGGCAGCGGTGAAAACCTGGCCGGACGGCAGTAACCCGGTGTCCGGCGCGCCGGGCACCGCGGCCGAGAACCGGCACCGGGCCCCCGGCCCGACCTCGATCCGCAGCCGTGCCCGTCCACGGGGCGCCGGGCGCCGGTGTGCGGCGTCCCGTTCCGCGTCCGCCGTGGCCTCGGCGAACCGGTGCACCAGATGCACCGCACCGTCGGCCGCCCGCTCGAGACCGATCCAGCAGAACGCGTCACCGAGCACGGCGAGTCCGGCCCGTGCCCCCGGCTCCTCGCTGTCCAGGCGCAGTTCGACCTCGACGACGGCCTCGTCGCCCGGCAGCCGCTGGGTGAGAACGTGCGGCAGCCTGCGCAGATCGTGCGCGTCGTCGCCGCGTACGCACGTCAGCCGCAGACCGTCGCCCGAGTGCAGCGTCACCCAGCCGTCCCCCGGATTGGCCGCCCACTGCCACTGGCGGCCGTGGCGCCCGCCGGGAAACGCGTCGTCGGTGGCCGGCGCGCACCGGGGCTGCCGGGGCAGATCGGGCTTGGGGTGGCGGAGCACGGGCGAGCCGTCCTCGCCGAGCACGGGCCAGCCGTCGTCGTCCCACTGCATCGGCTGGAGATGGACCACTCGCCCGTACGCGCCGCGCTCCTGGAAGTGCAGGAACCAGTCCTCGCCGTACCGGGTCCGCACCCAGCCGCCCTGGTGGGGGCCGTTGACGGGGGTGGTCCCCTGTTCGAGCACGACGCGCTCCTCGTAGGGACCGAAGAAGTCACGGGAGCGCAGGGCGCCCTGCCAGCCGGTCGCGACTCCTCCGGCGGGAGCGAGGATCCAGAACCACCCGTCGTGCCGGTACAGCTTCGGGCCCTCGAGGGTGAACCAGCCGGGAAGTGCGTCACCGTCGACGACGGTCCGGCCGCCGTCGAGCAGCGCGCTGCCGTCGGGGCGCATGCGGTGCCCGGTGAGCCGGTTCTTGATGCCGGAGCGGGACCTGGCCCACGCGTGCACGAGGTACGCCTCGCCGGTCTCCTCGTCCCACAGCGGACAGGGGTCGATCAGCCCCCTGCCCTCCTTCACCAGGTGCGGGCGGCTCCAGCCCTTCCTGATGTCGGGCGAGCTGATCTGCCAGATGCCGTGATCGGGGTCGCCCCAGAAGATCCAGAAGCGGCCGTCGTGGTGCCGGATCGAGGGCGCCCACACCCCGCCGTCGTGCCGGGGAGCGGTGAACGCGGCCGCCGGTTCCAGGCTTTCCAGCGCGTGCCCCACCAGGCTCCAGTTGACCAGGTCGCGGGAGTGCAGCAGCGGCAGTCCCGGGGCCCGGCCGAAGCTGGACGCCGTGAGATAGAAGTCGTCGCCGACCGCGACGACGTCGGGGTCGGACCAGTCCGCGTTCAGCACCGGATTGCGGTACGTCCCGTCGCCGAGGTCTCCGGTGATCACGCGGTCACCGCCTTGCGGACCAGCGCCGCCGCGCCCGCACGGTCCAGACGCCCGTCGGCGACCACGGTCACCACACGGCGCACCGCGGTCTCCCCGGGCGCGATCGGCAGCCGCTCGCCGTGCGCCAGCGACGAACCCACCCCGGGGTACTCGGCGGCCCGGACGAACCACGGATCCTCGCGGGTGCGCCCGGTCGCCCCGGCGAACACCAGCGTCCAGTCCGCGCCGGCGAGCGCCAGCCAGTCGGCGCGCCCGCCGTGCGCGGCGGTCTCGCCGTCGGCGTGCGCCGTGAAGACCGCCGGGGGCGACGGCTCCTTCGGTGCCCGCCAGAAGAAGCCGCCGTACGCGGCGCCCGGCCGTCCGTTGGTGGCCGGGCTGCCGACGGACAGATCCGTCCCTGCCGTGTTGGTCAGGGAGAAGGTGAGGTCCAGGGCCCACGCCGTGTCGGTCAGCGCGGTGACCGCGACCGTGCGGTGCTCCCGCAGCAGGGTGCGCTCACCGGCGACCCAGCTCAGCTCCTCGACGAAGCCGTCCCTGTCGCACAGCTTGAACCCGGTGTGCCGCTGTTCCCCGTGGTTGTCGAGTTCGGTCGGACCGCTGCCGCGCACGAAGGTGCGCCCGCCCCAGAAGTTGTGCCCCGCCACGTCCGGCACCGCGACCGACACACCCACATGGTGCCGGTGGTCCAGCGGCCTCAGCTCGGTGACCGGCACACCGCCGAGCGTGGTGAGCGGATGGAGATACGGCCGCGGGGAGGAGCGGCGGTCCATGTCGGGCAGGAAGGTGTAACGCGCGACGGGGCGTCCGGAGCAGCAGAGTGTGATCGTGTCGGTCATGATGCGGCGACCTCCGCGGGACGCGCCCAGGGGGCGCCGAGTTCGGAGTAGAGACGCAGGGACGTGGCGCCGGCGGCGACCAGCGCGTCGACGCCCGGGACCACCCGCCGCGGTGCGCCGCCGTCCTGGGCGAAGTGCCATGCGGACGGCGGAAGTTCCACCGGGTCGGGTGCCGTGCGGACGGCCTCCACGACGCGCATGAAGGCGCCGCAGACCTCGGGCGGCGCGAGCAGGGCGGCGCCTTCCGTCAGATGCCGGACGAGGTTCTCCAGCAGGTCGGTCCTGCCGTGGACACTCTCCTCCGGGCCGTGTCCGGTCCGTTGCAGCAGCACCTGGTCCTGCTTGTACCAGAAGGTGATCCGGCCCCGGGTGCCGTGCACCATGACGTACGGCTCGGCGGCGGCCTTGGCGCACAGGGTCGCCGCCACGGTGACCCGCCCGCCGCGCGCCGTCGTGACCCGGACGCAGGAGGTGTCGTCGGACTCGACGGCGTTGGCCCGGAACAGCTCGGTCTCGACGCGTGCCACGTCCTCGGCGCGCGTGCTGCCCGCCAGCGCCAGTGCCGTCGACACCGCGTGGGCGAGCGGGTTCGTCAGGACCCCGTCGACCACGTCGACGCCGTCGAGCCGGCGGCGGCCCGCCCAGGGCGAGCGCCGGAAGTACGCCTCGTCGCGCACCCACGCCCCCGCCGCCCCGATGCCGCGCACGTCGCCGATCGCGCCGTCGTCGAGGAGCGAACGGATCGCGGGCAGCGCGTGCGAACCCAGCGCCTGGAACCCGATCTGACAGGCCGCCCCCGCCGCCGCGACCCCGTCGGCCATCCGCCGGAACTCCGCGTACGAGGGGGCCGGTGGCTTCTCCAGCAGCAGGTGCGCACCGCGCCGGGCGGCCACCAGGGCCAGGTCCGTGTGCGTCTGGATCGGGGTGCAGACGACCGCGATCCGGGCGCCGGTGGAGGCCAGCAGCGAGTCGAGGTCCGGCGACTGCTCGGCGCCGGGGAAGCCGTCGAGCTCCTGCGGGCCGAGCGGCCGGACGTCGCAGACCCCGGCCAGCCGCACCAGCCCCCGCCGTTGCAGGCGCGCGATGTTCGCCAGGTGGTGGCCGCCGTGGCCACGGGCGCCGACGAGCACCACGGGCAGCGGTTCGCGTACGGTGCTCATCCCTTCACCGCCCCTGCGCTGAAGCCGGTGATCAGCCACTTCTGGATGAACGCGAACACGATCACCACGGGGACGGCGGCGATGACCCCGCCCGCAGCCAGCGCGCCGAGGTCGACGCTGTCCGCGCCCATCAGGGTGTTGAGACCCACCGGGATGGTCTGCTTGTCCTGGTTGTTGAGGAACATCAGGGCGAACAGGAAGTGGTTCCAGGCATGCACGAACGCGAAGGACCCGACCGCGATCAGCCCCGGCCGCAACAGCGGGAGCACGACCACACGGAAGGCGCTGAACCGGTTGCAGCCGTCCACCCAGGCCGCCTCCTCCAGGGAGTACGGCACGTTCTTGATGAACCCGCTGATGAGGATCATCGACAGCGGCAGCTGGAAGACGGTCTCCGCGATGATGATGCTGCCCAGCGAGTTGATCATCCGCAGGCTCGCGAAGATCTCGAAGAGCGGGACCAGCAGCAGCGCGCCCGGCACGAACTGGGAGCACAGCAGGGCCAGCATGAAGCCCTTCTTCAGGCGGAAGTCGAAGCGGGCGAGCGCGTAGCCGCCGGCCAGGGCGACCACCGTGGTCATCACGAGGACGGCGAGACCGGTGAGAAGGCTGTTCTGGAAGTAGACGGCGAAGCTGCGCTCGGTCCACACCTTCACGAAGTGCTCGCCGGTCATCGGCCACGGCACCAGCGAGGTGGACCCGGAGGGCCGTACGGCGAAGAGCAGGATCCAGTAGAAGGGGACGAGCGTGAAGAGGAGATAGACGCCGAGCGGCAGATAGATCTGCCACCGCGGCACCTCGTCCCAGGCACGCCGGCGGCGCCCCGGGGCGGGCGGCGGTGCGGGAGCGGCCGCCTCGGGTGCGGGGGAACGGGTGCACGTGGCCGCAGTGGTGATCACTTGTTCTCGCCTCCGAACTTGCTCAGGCGCAGATAGACCATCGAGAAGAAGAGCAGAATCACGAACGCCACCGTCGTCAGTGCCGACGCGTAGCCGAAGTCGTGGGCGTCGACGCTGGTGTTGGCGATGTAGAGCGGCAGCGTGGTGGTCTCGCCGGCCGGTCCGCCGCCGGTGAGGGTGTAGAGCAGGTCGACGTTGTTGAACTCCCACACCGCCCGCAGCAGTGTGGAGAGGATGATCGCGTCCTTCAGGTGCGGCAGTGTGATGTGCAGGAACTGCCGCAGCCGGCTCGCACCGTCCACCTCGGCCGCCTCGTACAGGTCCTTGGGCACGGACTGGAGGTCGGCGAGGATGAGGATCGCGAAGAACGGCACGCCGCGCCACAGATCGGCGACGATCACCGCGGGGAAGACGGTCGCGGTGTCGGAGAGCCACGAGGTGCCGTACTCGCCGATGCCGAGGTCCGCCAGGTAACGGGTGAGGCCGGTCTGGGAGTTGTAGAGCAGCACCCAGATCGCGGAGGTCAGCACCCCGGAGACGGCCCACGGCGAGAACACCAGCGCCCGGCCGAGCGCCCGGCCGGCGAAGGTCTGATTGATGATCAGCGCGAGCGCCAGCCCGAACAGCAGCTGCAGGCTCACCTCGACCACGACCCACTTGAGGCTGAAGGTCAGGGTGTCCCAGAACTGCGGGTCGTCCGTGAAGATCGTCGTGAAGTTCGAGAGCCCGGCGAAGCCGTTGCGCCACGGCTTGGTCGGGTTGTACTCCTGCAGGCTGTAGTAGAAGACGCTCAGCACCGGGTACGCGATGAAACCGAGCAACAGCAGCCCGGCGGGAGCGATCAGCAGATACGGCAGCCGGCGCGGGACCGCTCCCGTGCGGCGGCCGGGCGCTCCGGGACGCCGGGTCGGCGGCCCTGGCGATTTCTGCGCCACAGCTTGGGCCATGACTGCATCTCCGATCTGGTGGTAAGCGCTTTCTCGGACGCTGTGCGGATGGAGGGCGAAGGGGTGGGGCGGGGGTGGGTCTCAGCCCGCGTACGGGTCCGGGATGTCACCGGGCCTGGCCAGGAACGCGAAGTCGCATCCCGTGTCGGCCTGCGTGACCTGCTCGCTGTAGAGGGCTCCGTAGCCGCGCTCGTAACGGGCCGGCGGTGGCGTCCACTCGGACCTGCGCCGCTCCAGCTCCGCGTCGGACACCTCGAGACGCAGCGACCGCGCCCCGACGTCGAGCGTGATCAGATCCCCGGTGCGGACCAGGGCCAGCGGCCCGCCCACGTACGACTCGGGCGCGACGTGCAGCACGCACGTGCCGTAACTGGTGCCGCTCATCCGGGCGTCGGAGATCCGGACCATGTCCCGTACCCCCTGCTTGAGCAGGTGGTCGGGCAGCGGCAGCATCCCGTACTCCGGCATGCCGGGCCCGCCCTTCGGGCCCGCGTTCTGCAGGACCAGCACATGGTTCGCGGTGATACCGAGCGACGGGTCGTCGATGGTGCGCTGCATCGTCCGGTAGTCCGGGAACACCACGGCCGGTCCCGTGTGCTTCAGCAGCCCCGGGTCGGCGGCGATGTGCTTGATGACCGCTCCGCCCGGGCAGAGATTGCCCCGCAGGACCGCGACCCCGCCCTCGGCCGCGACCGGGTTGTCACGGGTGCGGATGACGTCGTCGTTGTGCACCCGCGCGCCCTCGAGCTGCTCGCGCAGCGTGGTATGGGCGACGGTCGGCCGGTCCAGGTGCAGCAGGTCGCGGATGCGGGACAGGAAGCCGGGCAGGCCGCCCGCGAAGTGGAAGTCCTCCATCAGATAAGGGCCGCCGCCGGGGCGGACGTTGGCGAGCACCGGCACCGTCCGGGCGATCCGGTCGAAGTCGTCCAGGTCGAGGCGCACCCCTGCGCGCCCCGCCATGGCGATCAGATGGATGACGGCGTTGGTGGAGCCGCCGAGACCGAGGACCGTGGTCACCGCGTCCTCGAACGCCTCCCTGGTCAGGATGTGCGACAGCCGCAGGTCTCGGCGCACCAGCTCCACGATCCGCATCCCCGAGGCCGCGGCCATCCGGTCGTGGCCGGAGTCCACCGCGGGAATCGACGAGGCGCCGGGGACGGTCACGCCGAGCGCCTCCGCGGCGGCGGTCAGCGTGGCGGCGGTGCCCATGGTCATGCAGGTGCCGGGGGAGCGGGCCAGCCCGGCCTCCAGCTCGCTCATCTCGCAGTCGCCGATGAGCCCGGCCCGCTTGTCGTCCCAGTACTTCCACATGTCCGTGCCGGAGCCCAGCACCTCGCCCCGCCAGTGGCCCGGCAGCATCGGGCCCGCCGGCACGAAGACCGCCGGCAGACCGGCACTGGCGGCACCCATCAGCAGCGCCGGTGTCGTCTTGTCGCAGCCGCCCAGCAGCACCGCGCCGTCCACCGGGTAGGAGCGCAGCAGCTCCTCCGTCTCCATCGCCAGCATGTTGCGGTAGAGCATGGGCGTCGGCTTCTGGAACGTCTCCGACAGGGTGGAGACGGGGAACTCCAGCGGGAAACCGCCCGCCTGCCACACCCCGCGCTTCACGGCCTGCGCGCGGTCGCGCAGATGCACATGGCACGGGTTGATGTCTGACCAGGTGTTGAGGACGGCGATCACCGGCTTGCCCAGGTGCTCCTCGGGCAGATAGCCGAGCTGGCGGGTACGGGCCCGGTGGGAGAACGAGCGCAGCCCGTCCGTCCCGTACCACTGGTGACTGCGCAACTGCTCGGGCCGCAGGGTCATACGGACCACCCGGCCACGAGCTCGGCGACCTCGGTACGGCGCCGGCCCGGCAGCAGGCTGCTCGGCGGGCGGACATCGCGGCGGCACAGGCCGAGCGAGGCCAGCGCCTCCTTGACCACCGTCACGTTGTCGGCGGACCGCTGGGCGGCGCGCATCTCCTCGAGCGGCCGGATCTGCTCCCAGATCTTCATGGCGGCCGGATGGTCACCGGTGCGCAGCGCGGCGAGCATCCCCAGCGAGACGGACGGCGACACATTGACCAGCCCCGAGGTGAACCCGGTGGCGCCGGCGGAGAAGTACGAGGGTGCGTACAGCTCCGCGAGGCCCGCGATCCACACGAAGCGCTCCATGCCGGCGTCCCGGGCGAAGGCGGCGAACCGCGCCGCGTCCGGAACCGCGTACTTCACTCCGATCACGTTGGGGCACAGCTCCCCGAGCTGCGCCATGCGCTCGCCCCGCAGATGCGGGTTGCGGACGTACGGCACGACCCCGAGTTCCGGAACGGCGTCCGCGATCGCCCGGTGGTAGTCCACCCAGCCGTCCTGCGACACATAGGGGTGCACGGGCTGATGCACCATCACCATCCGGGCGCCCGCGTCGCGCGCGTGCCGCGCGCCGGCGACCGCCGTCGGCAGGTCCAGGCCCACACCGGCGAGGACGACGGCCCGGCCGCCGGACTCCGCGACGGTCTCGACGGTCAGTTCGGTGACCGCGCGCCGCTCGCCGGGGCCGAGCGCGTAGTACTCGCCGGTGTTGCCGTTCGGGGTGAGCGTCCGCACGCCGCCGTCGAGCAGCCGGCGCACCAGTGTCCGGTACGCACCCGAGTCGACGGTGTCCTCCGCGGTGAAGGGGGTGACCGGGATGGCCACCACATCGGCGAGCGCCTCGCGCAGCAGGACGAAACCAGGATCGTCGCTCATGCCTCGTCCTCCTCGGCAGTCATCGGGAACGCCCGCTGCACGAACGAGTCGATGTGCTCGTGCAGCGCGCGGGCCGCGGCATCGGCGTCGCCCGCCAGGGCGAGCCGCAGGATCTCGCGGTGCTCGTCCGCCTCCCGCTGCCACGACGGGTCGGCCGCCCACGCCACCGTGGACACCAGGGCCGCCTGGTCACGGACCTCGTCGAGCATCCGCGCGAGCAGCGGGTTGCCGCAGGGCACGTACAGCGCCCGGTGGAACTCCCGGTTGGCCAGCGACCGTTCGGCCTGGTCGGCCGCTTCGTCGGCCCTGACCAGCGCGGTCTGCGCCTCCTTGAGCGAGGCGCGGCGGGTGATCGAGCGCCGCAGCGCCTCGGGCTCCAGCAGCAGCCGCACGTCGTACACCTCGCGGGCCATGTCCGCGTCGACCATGCGCACGGTGACGCCCTTGTACTGGCTCATCACCACGAGCCCGGAGCCGGCCAGCGTCTTGAGTGCCTCCCGCACCGGGGTCTTCGACACCCCGAACTGTGCGGCCAGTTCGGTCTCGACCAGCGCCTGGCCGGGGCTGAGGCCGCCGGTGAGGATGCCGTGCTTGATCGCCTCCAGGACGTACTGGGTCCGGGAGGGGATCGGAGTGGGAGCGAAGGTCATCAGCACTCTCAGATCTCGCGTATCGCGTCTCATATATGACGTACGAAGTGCAACGCGCCGAACGTAGATCCGCCAAGACGTGCCGTCAATGCTTCGAACAGAATTTCCTCGCCCGGCACGCGAAAGGGCCCGACCGGCACGGTCGGGCCCCCCGGAGGACTGCGGATACGGTCAGACGATGTTCTCCGCGATCTCCGCCTGCTCGCGCGCGTTCCCGTACGCGGACGGCGTGCTGTACGAGTGGCGCGCCACGAACCACCACACCGTGGCCAGGATCAGCACCGCCGCCAGCGCGATCGACGCGTAGTTCATCGAGTCGACGGTCACCGGATTCGACTGCGGCAGGCAGAACAGCACGGTCACGCACGCCACCCACACCACGGCGACCCAGCCGATCGGCCTGCTCCACCTGCCGAGCGACCACGGGCCGGGTTCGAAGCGGTTGCCGGCGCGCAGCCGCAGATAGACCGGGATCGCGTACGCCGGGGTGATACCGATGACGTTGATCGCGGTGACCGCTCCGTAGGCGGTCGCGGAGTACAGCGACGGCACGGCCAGCAGGCAGGCGAACGACACGGACAGCCACACCGCGGGGACGGGCGTCTGCGTGCGGCTGCTCACCTTGCGCCACAGACGGGAGCCGGGCAGGGCGTTGTCACGGCTGAAGGCGAACACCATACGGCTGGCCGCGGCCACCTCGGCGTTGCCGCAGAAGAGCTGGGCGACGATCACCACGAGCAGCAGCGCCGTGGCGGCGCCCGTGCCGAGGGCGTCGATGAAGATCTGGGCGGGCGGCACCCCGGTCGCGGTGTCCTGGGTCCCGGCGTAGTCCTGTATGGCGAAGGTCAGGCCGGCGAGCAGGGCGAACCCGGCGATCCAGGAGACCCAGATGGAGCGCACGATGCCCTTGGCGGCGGCGACGGACGCGTTGGACGTCTCCTCGGACAGATGGGCGGAGGCGTCGTAGCCGCTGAACGTGTACTGGGCCAGCAGCAGACCGATGGCGGCGACGTAGATCGGATTGTCCCAGCCGGTGTTGTTGACGAACTCGCCGAACACGAACTCGGGGGACTGGTGGTCCGACGGCACGATCGCCAGGGCTCCCACGATCAGCGCCACACCACCGAGGTGCCACCACACGCTGACGGAGTTGAGCAGGCTGACGAGCCGCACGCCGAACAGGTTGAGGGTCGCGTGCAGCAGCAGGATGCAGATGAAGATGATCATCGTGGAGCCCGGGGTGGGCTCGAATCCCCACTGCAGGTTCAGGAAGGCGCCGGTGAACAGGGCGCAGCCGTAGTCGATCCCGGCGATGGCACCCAGCAGACCGAGCAGATTGAGCCAGCCGGTGTACCAGCCCCACTTGCGGCCGCCGAGCCGGTCCGCCATGTAGTAGAGCGCACCGGAGGTCGGATAGGCGCTGGTCACCTCCGCCAGGGCCATGCCGACACAGAGGACGAAGAGGCCGACGCCCGCCCAGCCCCAGAGCATCACCGCCGGACCGCCGGTGCCGAGACCGAACCCGTACAGCGTCATGCAGCCGGACAGGATCGAGATCACCGAGAAGCTGATCGCGAAATTGCCGAAGCCGCCCATCCGCCGGGCGAGGACCGGCTGGTAGCCCAGCTCCCGCAGCCGCTCCTCCTCGTCCTTGGGCGGATCCTGGCCGGGATCCGACCACTTCGGCGGGGATATGGACATCGAGTACCTCCGGGGAAAAGGTGATGTGCTGGGCGGGGCAGGGGCAGGGACAGGGACAGGGGACAGAGGGGAGCGGCGAGTCAGGAGAGGGTGAGGGGGGAGGGCTCAGGCGGACGTGCCCGTCCCCGCGTCGCGCGCCGCCGCCAGACAGCGCGCACGCGCGCGCAGGAACAGCTCCTCCGCGAGCCCCGCGTCCCCGGGGCCGGGCGTGCGGTCCGTCCACGGCAGCGTCGTCCAGAACGGGCCGAGCGCCTCGAACACCCGGCCCGCCTCGGCAAATTGGTGCGAGCCCCACAACGCGTGCGCCAAGTGGCCCAGATCGAGCAGCGTGTGCGACTGCGGCGGGGCCGCGTCGAACCAGTCCCGCAGCGCCAGCCGCCCGTCGCGGGCCGCGTCGTCCGTGACCCAGTGCAGGTCCAGGGCCTTCTCGTGGCCCATCTCCCGGCGGTAGCGCTCGACCCGCACATACAGCGGCAGGGCCTTGACCGGCGACCCGAGGGGTGCGGAGGAGGACGCCCACTGGACGAAGTTCACGGCCTCGGACAGATGGCTGCCGGTTCGCCGCGCGTACAGGAACTGGAGCATCCGGTGGTACGCCTCGCGGTTGTGCGGGTCGCGCTTGTCCGCCTGCGCCAGCAGGCCCCACGGCCCGGGAAAGAGCATCGGGCCGGGCGGCGCCGTCCGGTGCTCCTCCAGCCGCTGCCCCTCGTCGAGCCGGGCCAGGGCCAGCAGGCACACCCATGGCACGGGATCCTCCGGCGACCGGTGTGCGGCCAGCCGGCACGCCTCCCACGCCTCGTGCCACAGCTCCTGGGTGCGCCGGTGGCCGTCCCGGTGGGCGCGTAACGCCCGCTCGACAACGATCCGGCAGTGCATCACGACCGCCGCGGAACTCTCGGGCTCCTCCGCCCGCCACGCCTGCACCGTGTCGGAGCCGGCCGCGACCGCCGCCAGCACCTGGGTGCGCCGCGTCCACAGATCCCAGTCCGTCGTCGCCGCCAGGAGGTCACGCATCGCCAGCCAGCGGCCGGTGCGCAAGTCCTGCAGGGCTGTGCCCAGTTCCTTGTCCCGGCCGGCCGGGTGGTAGACCGGGCGGAAGGTGTTCGGGGCCATCAGGGACGGACCCATCGGGGCCGCGAGGTCGGGCCGATTACCGGCCGCCCCGGGGGGCGCGGGGTGAGGCCGAGTCCGGGCCGTGCCGGGGGGCGTAACGTCGGGGGGAGGTCAGTCAGCACGGGCGGCGGGCCCCCGATTCCGACATGGGGCGGTCCGCCGCGCGCTGTGCCGCAAAGGGACACTCGGTTCGTGCGCTGGTCGTCATGGGGCCTCTTGGGGCAGTGGGGGCTGAGGCATGCGCCGACGGCGGTGATCGGCCGCGCCGGCAGAGGTCGGACGACGGGACACAGAGCCGCGCCGGCCCCCCGTTCCGCTTCGGTGCGCGGCCGATCTTACTCAAGCCCCGCCCCACGGCAAGGAGTTCGGGACAACGCTGTCACGCGGACGGATTTCCGGGCCTTGACGGCGGTGCCCGCCTGCCCCACGCTTTCGTCAGCGATCAAGGTTCCTACTACCCGGAGAGCGGGGTGGCCGATGACGGGCCCGGTGCTTGCCGTCGACCAGGGCACGTCCGGCACCAAGGCCCTCGTGGTCTGCCCCGAACGCGGAGTGATCGGCAGCGGTTCCGCGCCCGTCTCGCCCCGCTACGGCCCCGGCGGACGCGTCGAGGTGGACCCGGCGCAGCTGCTCACTTCCGTCGTCGACGCGGGGCGCCGCGCGCTCGCGGACGCCGGTGAGCCCGCGTCGGCCGTCGGCCTCGCCAACCAGGGCGAGACCGTCCTCGCCTGGGATCCGTCGACCGGCGAGCCGCTCACCGACGCGATCGTCTGGCAGGACCGCCGAGCAGAGCAGCTGTGCGGCGAACTCGCACCGCACGCGGAGGAGTTACGGCAACTCACCGGGCTCCCCCTGGACCCGTACTTCGCCGCGCCGAAGATGGCGTGGATCCGCCGCGAGCTCACCCGCGACGGCGTCGTCACCACCAGCGACTCATGGCTCGTGCACCGGCTCACCGGCGCGTTCGTCACCGACGCGGCCACCGCCGGACGCACCCAGCTCCTCGACCTCGACCGCGTCGCCTGGTCGCGGCGGGCCCTCGACATCTTCGGTCTGGCCGGGGAACGGCTGCCGGACGTCGTCGACGCCGCCGGTCCCGTCGGCGTCACCACCGCCTTCGGCGCCGGGACTCCGCTCACGGGCCTCCTCGTCGACCAGCAGGCCGCGCTTCTCGCCCAGAGCGTCACCGAACCCGGCGCCGCCAAGTGCACGTACGGCACCGGCGCGTTCCTGCTCGCCCAGACCGGCCACCGGCCCCTCCGCTCCACCACCGGGCTGGTCGGCTGCGTCGCATGGCGGCTCGACGGCCGCACCAGCTACTGCCTGGACGGCCAGGTGTACACCGCCGCCTCCGCCGTGCGCTGGCTCGCCGACCTGGGGATCGTCTCCGGCGCCGCGGACCTCGACGCCGTGGGCCGGGCGGTGCCCGACAGCGGTGGCGTCACGTTCGTACCGGCGCTCGCCGGGCTCGCGGCGCCCTGGTGGCGCGGCGACGTCCGCGGCAGTGTGACCGGTCTCGGTCTGGACACCGGCCCCGGCCACCTCGTCCGCGCGCTGTGCGAAGGGATCGCCGCACAGGTCGTCTCCCTCACCGACGCCGTCGCCACCGACCTCAGAACCCCGCTGACGGCACTGCGCGTCGACGGCGGTCTCACCCGCTCCGCCCTGCTCATGCAGACGCAGGCCGACCTCCTCCAGCTCCCCGTCGAGGTCTCCGCACTGCCGGACGCCACCGCCCTCGGCGCCGCGGCCGTCGCACGGCTCGGCATCGACCCGGACCTCGCACCGGAACAGGCCCTCCCCGCCTGGCGGCCGTCCGCCGTCTACGAGCCCCGCATCAGCGCCGACCGGGCGGCCGAACGGCTCGCGGCGTTCCGCGCCGAGGTCGCGGCGCTGCTGGACCGCACACCGGCGCCCGCCGCCGGACCCGGAGCGTCATGACCGTCACGACCGACGGCACACTGGCCGACCAGTTGTACGACGTCACCGTCGTGGGCGCCGGTGTCGTCGGCACCGCCATCGCCCGCGAACTCGCCCGGCACCGACTGCGTATCGCGCTCATCGACGCGGGTGACGACGTCGGTGACGGCACCTCCAAGGCCAACACGGCCATCCTGCACACCGGTTTCGACGCCGTGCCCGGCTCACTGGAGTCCCGGCTCGTACGCGAGGGCGGGCGCCGCCTCGCCGCGTACGCGCAGCAGAGCGGCATCCCCCTCGAACCGGTCGGCGCCCTGCTCGTCGCCTGGGACGCCGACCAGCTCGCCGCGCTCCCCGCTCTCGCCGCCAAGGCCGCCCGAAACGGCCGCCACGGCACGCGCATCCTGGACGCCGCCGAACTCGCCCGGCGCGAACCGCATCTCGGCCCCGGCGCGCTCGGCGCACTGGAGGTCCCCGACGAGTCGATCATCTGCCCCTGGACCACGACACTCGCCTACGCCACCCAGGCCGTCCGCGCCGGCGTCGCCCTGCACCTGCGCTGCCGGGTGCAGTCCGTCACGAGTGGCAGCCACCACGAACTCGCCACCACGCGCGGCTTCTTGCGCACCCGCTACCTCGTCAACGCGGCCGGACTGCACGCCGACGAGCTGGACCGGCAGCTGGGCCACGACGACTTCACGGTCACCCCCAGACGCGGCCAGCTGATCGTCTACGACAAGCTGGCCCGCCCCCTCGTCCGCCACATCCTGCTCCCCGTCCCCACCGCGCTCGGCAAGGGCGTCCTCGTCGCACCGACCGTGTACGGGAACGTGATCCTCGGCCCGACCGCCGAGGACCTCGACGACAAGCGGGCCACCGGGTCGACCGAGGAAGGCCTGCGCAGCCTGCGCGACAAGGGCCGGCGGATCCTGCCCGCACTGGTCGAAGAAGAGGTCACGGCCGTCTACGCAGGTCTGCGCGCCGCCACCGGGCAGGACGACTACCGCGTCCGGGCCCACACCCGCCGGCGGTACGTCACCGTCGCGGGCATCCGCTCCACCGGCCTGACGGCCTCCATGGCGATCGCCGCCCACGTCACCGGCCTGCTCGGCGACGCGGGACTTGCCCTGGGCACGGCCCGCGACCTGGAGCCGGTGCGCATGCCCGGCATCGGCGAAGCGGGCCCGCGCCCGTACCAGCGGGCCGACCTCATCGCCGCCGACCCCGCGTACGGCACGATCGTCTGCCACTGCGAACGCGTCACCCGTGGCGAGATCCGCGACGCGCTGAACAGCACGGTCCCGCCCCGGTCGCTCGACGGGCTGCGGCGCCGGACCCGCGCCCGCGGCGGCCGCTGCCAGGGCTTCTACTGCGGACCCGCGGTCCGGGCGCTGTTCGAGGAGGGCTGCGGATGAGCCGGACGCTGTCACAGGAGGGCCGCGGATGAACCGCACGGAACGCGCCGTGGACGTCCTCGTCGTCGGTGCCGGCCCGGCCGGGCTCGCCGCCGCCGCCCAGCTGGCCGCCGCCGGTGCCGGCCGGGTGGAGGTCCTGGAGCGCGAACAGCGGCCCGGGGGCATTCCACGCCACAGCCACCACCGCGCGTTCGGACCGCGCCACCGGCCCGTCGACGGCCCCCGGTACGCCGGGCACCTCGTCGACGCGGCCGTCCGCGCCGGAGCCGCGGTGCGCACCGGCGTCACCGCCACCCACTGGGCCGGCCCCCGCACGCTGGACACGACCGGCCCGGACGGCCTCGAACGCGTCACCGCCCGAGCCGTCGTCCTGGCCACCGGCGCCCGCGAACGGCCGCGCAGCGCCCGTCTGGTGCCCGGCACCCGGCCCGCCGGCGTCCTGACCACCGGCGAACTCCAGCAGACCGTCCACCTGTACGGCGGACGGACCGGCCGCCGCGCGGTCGTCGTCGGCTCGGAAGCCGTCGCACTCCACGCCGTAAGCACCCTGCGCGCCGACGGCGCCCACGTCGTCGCCCTCGTCACCGAAGAGCCCGCCGCACCCGTCAGGTCACCCCGGCACCGGGTACCTGTGATCACCGGGACAGCCGTCGCGGAGCTGACCGGCCGGGGCAGACTGACAGGCGTCCGCCTGCGGGGTCCCGACGGCAGCAGCACGCTCCTCGACTGCGACACGGTCGTCTTCACCGGCGACTGGATCCCCGATCACGAGCTGGCCCGGCTCGGCGGCGCGGTCCTCGACGCCGGCACGCGCGGACCGGCCGTCGACTCGGCCTTCCGCACCTCCCTCCCCGGCGTCTTCGCCGTCGGCAACCTGCTCCACGGCGTCGAGCCGGCGGCGATCGCCGCGGCCGAGGGACACCGCGCCGCCGCTCACGTCCTGCTCCATCTGGCCGGGGCGCAGCACTGGCCGCACGGCTCTGTGCCCCTGGAGGCCGAGCGCCCCCTGCTCTGGATCGCGCCGAACCTCCTCGCACCCCACGGCCCGCCGCCCCTGGAGGAGCGCTTCACCCTCCGTGCCGCACAACGCCTCGCCCGGCCCGTCCTCCTCGTCAGCCAGGACGGCCGCGAGCTGGACCGGCAGCAGTTGCCACGCACCGCCCTGCCCGGTCGGGCCGTCCATCTGCGCGCCGGCTGGACCACCCTGGCGGATCCGGACGGCGGCCCGGTCCGCGTCACCGTCGTGTCCGATTTCCGCCAGCCCGGTACCGGGGCGGCTCGCATACTGGCCGTATGACCACCGAGGCACCCACGGCCCAGGACAGCCGTTACGAGGCCGTGAGCAGCCGGGACGCACGGTTCGACGGCGTCTTCTTCTTCGCCGTCTCCACGACCGGGATCTACTGCCGGCCCAGCTGCCCCGCCATCACACCCAAGCGCAGGAACGTCTCCTTCTACCGCACCGCCGCGGCGGCCCAGGCCGCCGGCTTCCGAGCCTGCCGCCGCTGTCGCCCCGACGCGGTCCCCGGCTCCGCGGAGTGGAACGTCCGCGCGGACGTCGTCGGCCGCGCCATGCGGCTGATCGGCGACGGGATCGTCGACCGGGAAGGCGTCGCCGGACTCGCCACCCGCCTCGGCTACAGCGCCCGCCAGGTGCAGCGTCAGCTCAACGCCGAACTCGGTGCGGGACCCGTCGCCCTGGCCCGCGCCCAGCGCGGCCACACCGCACGCGTACTGCTGCAGACGACGACCCTCCAGGCCGCCGAGATCGCCTTCGCGGCCGGGTTCGCGAGCGTACGGCAGTTCAACGACACGATCCGCGAGATCTACGCCGCCACCCCCACGGAACTGCGCGCCGTCCGGCCCGGCCGCATCTCGCCGGTCGACGGCGGCTCCGGGATCCCGCTGCGGCTCGCCCACCGGGGCCCGTACGCGGCCGACCGGATGTTCGACCATCTCGCCGCCCACGCCGTGCCCGGCATCGAGGAGGTCACCGGCGCACGCGGCACCCGCACCTACCGCCGGACCCTGCGGCTGCCCGGCGGCGCGGGCATCGCCGAGGTCGGCGAACGCCCGGGCACCGGCGGCTGGCTCGAGTGCCGGCTGCACCTGACGAACCTGCGCGACCTGACCTCGGCCACCCAGCGGATGCGCCGCCTCCTCGACCTGGACGCCGACCCCTGCGCGGTCGCGGATCGCCTCGGTGCCGACCCGGCCCTCGCCCCGCTCGTGGCGGCCCGCCCGGGACTGCGTGTCCCCGGTGCCGCGGACGCGCACGAGTCAGCCGTCCGCACTCTGGTCGGGCAGCGGGCCGCCGGCGAACTCGTCGCCGCGCACGGGGAGAGGCTCGACGCCCCGAGCGGGGGGCTCACCCACCTGTTCCCCCGCGCCGAGGACCTCACCGGCAGCGGCCCGCCCGCGCTGCGCGCCCTGGCCGAGGCGCTCGCCGGCGGCGATCTCGTCCTCGGCCCCGGCGCCGACCGCGAGCAGGCGGAGCACCGGCTGCTGCGGCTGACCGGCATCGACGCCCGCACCGCCGCCGCCGTCCGACTGCACGCGCTCGGCGACCCCGACGTCCTGCTGCCCGGCGACCCGGCGCTGCCGCCCGCGGCGGACACCGAGCGGTGGCGGCCGTGGAGGTCGTACGCGATGCACCATCTGTGGGCCGCCGCCGCTGCCCCCGGGTCACTGAAGAGCTCCGGCAGGACCGGGCGGGCGGGCACGGCGGGACGGACGGGCGTTCCACGGCGGACCAGGCCGGCCACGGCGGCGGCTCACCCGTACGGCTGAGCAACGCAGCGGCCACGGGGCCCGGCGGACCCAGAGTGGATGGCATCGCCCACCGTCACCGCACCGGGAGAACCGATGACCCCCCTCAACCGACGTGACCTCGGCCTGCTCGTCCTGCGCATGGGGACGGGCGCCGTCCTCATGGCCCACGGCACCCAGAAGCTGTTCGGCTGGTTCGGCGGCGGCGGTCTGGAGGGGACCGCCAAGGGCATGGAGTCCATGGGCTTCCACCCGCCCAGGCACAGCGCGATCGCCGCGGGCGTCGCCGAGACCGGCGGCGGCCTGCTGCTCGCCATGGGTCTCGCCACACCGGCGGCCGGCGCGGCGGTCACCGGGAACATGGCGGGCGCGGTGTCCGTGCACGCACCGGCCGGCTTCTTCGCCCAGTCCGGCGGCTTCGAGTACCCCGCGTTCCTCGGGTTCACGGCGGCGACCGTCGGCGTCATGGGCCCCGGCCGCTACTCCCTCGACCACGCCACCGGCCACCGCTTCGACCAGCCGTGGGTCCTGGCGTCCGCCTTCGCGGCCAGCGCCCTGGTGGCGGCCGCCGTCGTCGGCAAACGGGTCAAGGGCCAGATCGGGGCGGACGTCGACGACACGATGCAGGACCAGGGAGCCGACACCCTCGAGGACTGACCGGCGCGGAGCCGATCCGCGCCGATCGACTCGACCGCGTCGCGGGCCTGGTGCCGAAGCGTTGAACAGTGGTTCACTTCTTGCATGGCCTATCGCAAGACAGCCGCCGTGCAAAGCCGCCTGGACGCCGCCCGTGAGCATCTCGTGGAGCAGGCCACGTCCGTCGTCGCCGAGGTCGGCTGGGCGAACGCCTCGGTCACGGCGGTGGCCGCCGCCGCGGGCATGTCGGTCGGTTCCGTCTACCAGCACTTCCCGTCCAAGGGGGCACTCGCCGTCGAGGTCTTCCGCCGTGCCTCCGGCCGCGAGGTCGAGGTGCTCGGCGACGTGCTCAGGGAAGGCAGCGGCGGCCCGGTCGAACGGCTCGCGCTCGGCGTGGGCGTCTTCGCCCGCCGCGCCATGGAGCGCCGCGGCCTCGCCCACGCCCTGCTCGCCGCGCCCGCGGAACCGGCGGTCGGCCAGGAGCGGCTGGAGTTCCGGCGCCGCTACCGCGACGTCTTCGCCGAGGTGATCCGCGAGGGCGTCGCGGCCGGGCACCTGCCCCGCCAGGACCCCGACGTCACCGCCGCCGCGCTGACCGGCGCCATCGGCGAGGTGCTGGTGGACCCGCTGTCCGCCCCCGTGGCGGGCGACGCGGCCGACGACCTGGTCACCGAGCTGGTGGCGATGTCCCTGCGCTGTGCGGGCGCCACGCCCGCCCGGCCGACCACCCCGACGACCCCTGAGGACCTGTGATGACCGCGCACCCCGCCGTATCCACGCCGCCCGCCGTGGCCGCGCCCGCATCGTCCGGTTCCCCCGGCACGTCCGCCGCCGCGCCCGTCACCACGTCCGCCGGTGCCGCCCCGCGCAGCAACCCCGCCGCCCGTACCCACGAGGTGACCAACCAGGCGCCACCGCTCGTCGGTCACGACGTCGCGGACGACGCCGTGCTGCTCGAAGGCATGGAACGCGAGGGCGCCGGGTGGTACGTGGAGGACCTGCACCGCGTCGGCAGGCTGGCCGGCTCCGAGGAGGTCCAGCGCTGGGCCGAGGAGGCCAACCGCTGCGAACCGCTGCTGCGCACGCACGACCGTTACGGAAACCGGATCGACGAGGTGGAGTTCCACCCCTCGTACCACTCGCTCATGGACGTGGCGATCCGCGAGGGACTCGGCGGCGCGCCGTGGGCCGACGACCGGCCCGGCGCCCATGTCGCGCGTGCCGCGGGCTTCATGGTGTGGAGCTCGGCCGAACAGGGCCACGCCTGCCCGGTGTCCATGACGTACGCCGCCGTTCCCGCCCTGCGCTCCGCGCCCGGACTGGCCGCGGTCTACGAGCCGTTGCTGACCAGCCGGACGTACGACCCGGGCCTGCGCGCGCCCGGCCGTAAGCGCGGGCTGCTCGCCGGGATGGGCATGACGGAGAAGCAGGGCGGCACCGATGTGCGCGCCAACACCACCGTCGCCGTCGAGCAGCCGGACGGCACCTGGCGGCTGCGCGGCCACAAGTGGTTCACCAGCGCGCCCATGAACGACCTGTTCCTCGTGCTCGCACAGGCGCCCGGCGGCCTGTCCTGCTTCCTGGTGCCGCGGGTCCTTCCCGACGGCAGCCGCAACACCTTCCGTATCCAGCGCCTCAAGGACAAACTGGGGAACCGGAGCAACGCCAGCAGCGAGCCCGAGTTCGACGACACCGTCGCCTGGCTGGTCGGGCCCGAGGGCCAGGGTGTGCGCACGATCATCGACATGGTCACGATGACCCGCCTCGACTGCGTCCTCGGTTCCGCCTCCGGCATCCGCACCGCGCTGACGCAGGCCGTCCACCATGTCCGCCACCGTTCCGTGTTCGGTGCCAAGCTGATCGACCAGCCGCTGATGCGCAACGTCGTCGCCGACCTGAGCGTCGAGTCCGAGGCGGCGACCACGCTCGCGCTCCGTGTCGCGGGAGCGGCGGACCGCGCACAGCGCGGCGACATGCAGGAACGGGCCTTCCTCCGCCTCGCCACCGCGGTCGGCAAGTACTGGGTGTGCAAGCGGCAGCCGGCGGCGGTCGCCGAGGCGCTCGAGTGCCTCGGCGGCAACGGCTACGACGAAGCGTCCGGCATGCCCCGGCTCTACCGGGAGGCGCCGCTGAACGGCATCTGGGAAGGCTCCGGCAATGTCAACGCGCTCGACGTGCTGCGCGCGTTGAGCAAGGAACCCGACTCGCTCGAGGCGTACGGCGCCGAGATCGAGGCGGCGGTGGGCGCGGACGCCCGACTGGACGCGGCGTGGCGGCAGTTGCGTGCCGAGCTGGTACCTTCCGACGACGCGGCACTGGGCGCCCGCCGCCTGGTCGAGCGCATGGCGCTGGTGCTCCAGGGCTCACTGCTGGTCCGGCACGCGCCGACCGCCGTGGCAGACGCGTTCTGCGCGTCGCGGCTCGCCGGGGACCGCGGTCTGGCCTTCGGCACACTGCCCACCGGTCTCGACCTCGCCGCGCTGATCGCCCGCGTGCCGGCCGCGGCGGGCTGAGGCTTCGACGCCGACGCCGACGCCGACGCCGACGCCGACGCCGCGGTGGCGGCAGCGGCCGACGGCGCGCCGCCGTGCGGTCAGCGCGGCGGGCCGGTCAGGGCGAGGAACTCGCTGCGGGAACGGGCGTCGGTGCGGAGCAGGCCCAGCAGCGTGGAGGTCATCGTGGTGGTGCCGGTGGCCTGGGCGCCGCGCAGGGTCATGCAGGTGTGCTCGGCCTGGATCACGACGCCGACGCCCTTGGGCTCCAGCTGGGTCTGGAGCCAGTCGGCGACCTGCTTGGTGAGGCGTTCCTGCACCTGGGGGCGGCAGGCGAAGTGCTCGAGGACCCTGGCGAGTTTGGACAGGCCGAGGATCCGGCTGCCGGGGAGGTATCCGATGTGGGCGGTGCCCACGAACGGCAGCAGATGGTGCTCGCACACGGACCGCAGGGGGATGCTGCGGGCGAGGACCAGCTCGTCGTACCCCTCGTCGTTGGGGAAGGTGGTCAGGTCGAAGGGGCGGGGGCTGAACAGTTCGGCGTAGGCGCGGGCCATCCGGCCGGGGGTGCCGCGCAGGCTCTCCGAGTCGGTGCTGATGCCGAGGGCTTCGAGGAACTGTCCGGCGGCGAGTTCCGCGGCCGTGAGGTCCGCCTCCTGCGCGTCGTGCACCACACGCAGGGCCGGGGGCTCCGCCGTGCGGGCCGGTATCGACGCATGCGCGGCGTCGGAGGCCACGTGCAAGGTGGGGTGAGGGCGCTGAGTCATGTCACTCTCCGATGCCTGAAACGCCGGTCGATTTCACCAATCAGTATTGGCGTTTCTGTGATCACGGTCAAGAAACCCCAGGAAAACAGCGGCTCGTCGAGAGGCGTGTCGGCAATGACTGGCGTTATCGTGGAGGTATGACCTCCGACTCGACACCGTCTTCACTCCCGCCGTCCACCGCCGAGGGCGTCGAAGCGGTCTCGGTCCTGGCCGACGAGCTGCGCCGTAGGATGTACGGCTTCATCCGGCGCGCCCACCGCCCGGTGACCCGGGAGGAGGCGGCCGCCGACGCCGGGATCTCGGTCAAGCTGGCCGCATTCCACCTCGACAAACTCGTCGCGGCCGGGCTGCTGCGCGCCGGTTACGACAGCCCCGGCAAGGCCCCCAGGGTCGGCCGCAGGCCGAAGGTCTACGAGCCGGCCGGCAACGACATCCGCGTCAGCATCCCCGAACGCCGTCCCGACGTGCTCGCGGAGATCCTCGTGGACGCGGTCCTCGACCAGCGGCCGGACGAGGACGCGCGGGCCGCCGCACTGCGCACGGCCCGCACCCGGGGCGAGGAGCTCGGCGCCGCCACCCGCGCGCACAGCCGTCCCGGCAGGCTGGGGCCCGAGCGTTCCATCACCCTCAGCGAGGCCGTCCTGCAGGAGCACGGCTTCGAGCCCGACCGTCCGGCGCCGACCGACCTGCGGCTGCTCAACTGCCCGTTCCACCCCCTCGCCGCCCGCTCGCCCGAGCTGGTGTGCGGGATCAACCACGCCTTCCTCGAAGGGTTCCTCACCGGACTGCGCACCACCGGGATCGAGGCCGTCCTCGCTCCCCGGCCCGGGCGGTGCTGCGTGGAGTTGCGCGCCGCGTCCGGGGGCCACGGTCCCCCCGGCCCCGAGGAGAGCTGCGCGAGAGAACCCGGCCCCCCGTCCCGGGGTGACCGGACAACCGGCTGACCGGCCCGGTCGTCGGACCGTGAACCGCCCGAGAGCACTTTCGACGCGACAGAGGAGCGGACATGCCCGCACACAACGCATATGTGATCGTCGGAGCCGGCCTGGCCGGCGCGAAGGCCGCACAGACCCTGCGGGAGGAGGGTTTCGACGGCCCGCTCGTGCTGCTGGGGGAGGAGGCCGAGCACCCCTACGAGCGGCCGCCGCTCTCCAAGGGCTACCTGCTGGGCAAGGAGGAGCGTGACGTGGTCTACGTCCACCCTCCCCGGTGGTACACCGACCAGAAGGTCGATCTGCGTCTCGGGGTCAGGGTCACCGCCGTCGACCCGGCCGCTCACGAGGTGACACTCGACGACGGCAGCCGCGTGGGCTACGCGAAGCTGCTCCTGACCACCGGTTCTTCGCCACGGCTGCTGCCCGTGCCCGGAGCGGACCTCGACGGTGTGCACACCCTGCGACGGCTCGCCGACAGCGACCGCATCAAGGACGCCTTCGCGTCCGCCTCGCGAGTGGCGGTGATCGGGGCCGGGTGGATCGGCTTGGAGACGACCGCCGCCGCCAGGGCCGCCGGTGCCGAGGTGACGGTGCTGGAGGCCGCGGAACTGCCGCTGCTGCGAGTCCTGGGCCCCGAGGCGGCCCAGGTCTTCGCCGACCTGCACACCGACCACGGGGTCGACCTGCGCTGCGGTGTGCAGGTCGCCGAGATCACCGGGGCGGACGGCCGGGCGAACGGCGTACTGCTGGACGACGGCAGTCGCGTCGACGCCGACGCGGTCGTCGTCGGCGTCGGTGTCACCCCCGACATCGGGCTCGCGGAAGCCGCCGGTCTGGAGATCGGCAACGGCGTCCGCGTCGATGCCGCACTGCGTACCTCCGAGCCCGACATCCATGCCGCGGGTGACGTGGCCGACGCCTTCCACCCGCTGCTCGGCAAGCACATCCGGGTCGAGCACTGGGCCAACGCGCTGAACCAGCCGCAGGCCGCGGCCAGGGCCATGCTCGGCCAGGACGTGGCCTACGACCGCGTCCCGTACTTCTTCACCGACCAGTACGACCTGGGCATGGAGTACACCGGGTACGTGGAGCCCGGCGGTTACGACCAGGTCGTCTTCCGAGGGCCGCCCGAGACCCGTGAGTTCATCGCCTTCTGGCTGTCCGGCGGCCGGGTGCTCGCCGGCATGAACGTCAACGTCTGGGACGTCACGGACCCGATCCGGGCCCTCGTCACGTCCGGGCGGCCGGTCGATCCTGCCCGGCTCGCCGACCCCGACGTGCCACTGGGCGACCTTCTCTGACGTTCGGCCGCGCGGCGGCCCCGGCATCGCGGCGGTCCGGGGCCGCGGTGCCGGACCTTGACACGCTCTCGCTCGTAGCATGCAATATATTGCATGCCGGTACCGCAGAGCCGAGGTCTCGTTTCCAGGTCACTCCTCAGGGAGAACGCCTTCCGCGCGATTCGGGACGCCATCGTCGACGGCACGCTCGCGCCGGGCGAACGCCTCAACGACGCCGATCTCGTCGAGTGGCTGGGCGTGAGCCGCACGCCGGTCCGGGAGGCCCTGGCACGACTCGAACAGGCCGGTCTGGTGCGCACGAAACCGGGCCGGTTCACCATGGTCAGCCCCCTGGACTTCCGTGCCGTGCGCGCCGCGCAGTCGGTCACCGCCGCCATGCACGAACTCGCCGTACGGGAGGTTATGCCCAACCTGTCGGCCGCCGAGCTCGACGCCATGCGCGCGGCCAACGCCCGCTTCGCCGACGCACTGCGGCAGGGCGACGTGGACGCGGCGATCAGCGCCGACGACGACTTCCACGGAGTGTTCGTCACCGCATGCGCGAACGACGCGGTCCGTACCGTCCTCGAGCAGTTCACGCCCGTGCTGCGGCGCGTGGAGCGGCTGCGCTTCTCGTCCCTGAGCGGCCGGGGCTCGGTCGCCCAGCACAACCGGATCATCGAGCTGTGCGCGGCGGGGGACACGGAAGGCGCGGTCGCCGCGACGCGTGCCAACTGGCAGACGCTGCTGCCGCTTCTCGACAGCGCGCTGCCGGAGGCAGACGAGCAGGACGGAGCCGACGGCAGCAGCCCCGCCCACTGACCGGCCCGCCCACCGACCGGCGCCCCACTAACCGACCGGCCCTGCCCCGTCCCGGGGCGGGGCCGTGACCCACCGGATGCCGCACCCCAAGGAGCCGCAGATGTCCCTTGACTCGTTCGAGCGCTACCCCCTCCTGTTCGGCCCCAGCCCCGTCCACCCGCTGGAGCGGCTCAGCGCGCATCTCGGCGGCGCCCGCATCTGGGCCAAGCGGGAGGACTGCAACAGCGGGCTGGCCTTCGGCGGCAACAAGACCAGAAAGCTGGAGTACCTGATCCCCGACGCACTGCGGCAGGGCGCCGACACCCTGGTCAGCATCGGCGGCATACAGTCCAACCACACCCGGCAGGTGGCCGCGGTCGCCGCCCGCGCCGGCCTGAAGGCCGTACTGGTGCAGGAGAGTTGGGTGGACTGGCCGGACGCGGTCAATGACAAGGTCGGCAACATCCTGCTGTCGCGCATCATGGGGGCGGACGTACGGCTGGTGCGGGCCGGGTTCGGCATCGGCTTCAAGGAGAGCTGGCAGCAGGCGCTGGACGACGTCCGCGCCGCCGGCGGCACTCCGTACGCCATCCCGGCCGGCGCCTCCGACCATCCGCTGGGCGGTCTCGGCTTCGCCGGCTGGGCCCGCGAAGTGGAGCAGCAGGAACGTGAACTGGGCGTCTTCTTCGACACGATCGTGGTGTGCAGCGTCACCGGCAGCACCCACGCCGGCATGATCGCCGGTTTCGCCGGCCAGGACCGGCCCCGTCGTGTGCTGGGCATCGACGCCTCGGCCAAGTTGGACGAGACGCGTGCGCAGGTGGAGAAGATCGCACGCGGCACCGCCGGGCTCATCGGCCTGCGCCGCGATCTCCGTGACGACGAGATCACCGTTCTCGGCGGCTGGGCCGGCGACTTCTACGGCATCCCCGTCGAGTCCACGCTGAACGCGATCCGGCTCACCGCGGGCCTGGAGGGCATGATCATCGACCCCGTCTACGAGGGCAAGTCGATGGCCGGCCTGATCGACCTGGTGAAGAGCGGTGACATCCCCAAGGACTCCAATGTCCTCTACGCCCACCTCGGGGGCCAGCCTGCGCTCAACGCCTACAGCGGCGTCTTCCAGTGACGGGCCTACGCGCCGGGAGCCGAACGCCCTGATCGCCACCGTACGGTGACGGTCACTCGCCCCGTCCGGAGCCGGGGCCGGACACACGCCTGTCCGGCCCCGGCGAACCACTCAGCGGCCGGAAGGCGGGACCATGCTGGGTGAGGAGGCGTCGCGCGCGACACGGGGCGGCTCACCCGTGCCGTCGGCCGGGACGGACCAGATGTCGAAGGACCCCGCACCGCGGCGGCCACGGTCACGGCCACGAAGCGGGTACGCAGGGTCGGTGCGGGGGTCATCTCGAGGGCGGTCCGCAAGGGGCGCGGCAGAAGAAATGCAAACGGGCGCAGGGGCAGCGGTCCGGCTGCGGAGTCGACTCCCCTTCAGACGGCGGCCTGTGCCGGGTCCATCGCGGCCCTCGCCCGGACCGCGTCGCCGGGGTCCCAGCCCTCGTGCGGCACGGAGGCCAGCAGCAGCCGGGTGTACGGGTCCGAGGGAGCGCCGAGCACCCGTGCCGTCGGCCCCTGTTCGACCACGGTGCCCTTCCGCATCACGGCCGTCTCGTCCGTGATGTGCTGCACGACGGCGAGGTCATGGCTGACGAAGACGAGGGCCACGCCGGTGTCGTCCCGTATCTCCGCGAGGAGTTGCAGGATCTGCGCCTGGATCGAGACGTCCAGTGCCGCCACCGCCTCGTCGAGGACGAGGATCCGCGGATCGACCGCGAGCGCCCGGGCGATGGCCAGGCGCTGCCGCTGGCCGCCGGACAACTGGTGCGGCCGGGCCTCGGCCTCCCGCGAGCCGAGGCCGACCCGGTCCAGCAGCGAGCGGACCCGGGTGTCGGAAGCGTCGTGGTCGTGGAGGCGCAGGGCCGTGCGCAGGCACTGCCGGGCGGTGAGCCTGGGGTCGAGCGAGACATAGGGGGCCTGGAAGACCATTTGGATCTCACGGGCGCGCGTCAGCCGTGCGGCCCGGCGGCCCAGGGCCGGCGGCCGCGCGGCGCGGTCCCTGCCCTCGACCGAGACCGTGCCGGCATCCGGCCTCTCCAGACCGACGAGCATGCGGGCCACGGTGCTCTTGCCGGACCCGGACTCGCCCACGATGCCGAGGGACCCGCCGCGGGGCACGGCGAACGACACCTGTGCGGCGGCCGTGAGACGGCCGCCGCCGGGCAACCGGTAGGTCTTGGTCAGCCCGTCGACGCTCAGCAGCGGGACTTCGGCCGTCGGTTCGCATGCGGTCACGGTGTACTCCTCTTGGCCAGGGACGCCCGGGTGCCGGCGGGTGGTGCGGATGCCTCGGTGAAGCCGCCGGCCAAGCCGCCCGGGGCCCGGTCACCGTCGGCCGCCGGCCGGACCGTCCCGTCCGGCTGCGCGTCCGGCACGGCGGGGAGCCCCGGCGACTGGGCGACGCGCCGCCCGGGGTCGCCGGTCGGGTCGGTCGGGTCGGTGCAAGCGGTGCTTGCGGTGCTTGCAGTTCTCGCGGCGTCGGCGGTGCCGACGGGGCCGGCGGGTCGGTGGGAAAGATCGGGCAGGACGGGGAGAGTGGGCAGGTCGGTGAGTCGTCGGCAGGCCGCCGTGCCCCCGCCCGGCACCGCGAGCGGCTCCGGTGTCCATGTCTCGCACGCCGGCTCCGCGTACGGGCAGCGCACCGCGAAGGGGCAGCCGGTGAAGGCGTCGGCCAGCGACGGGGGCCGTCCCGGAATCGGGCGCACGGACCGGGCGGTGTCGCCGAGTGCGGGTGAGCAGTCGAGCAACCCGCGGGTGTACGGGTGCCGGGCCCCGGTGAACAGGCGGCGCGCGTCCTGCTCCTCCACGACGCGCCCCGCGTACATGACGTACACCCGGTCGCAGTAGGCGGCGGCGAGGTGGAGGTCGTGGGTGATGAACAGCGTGCCCATCCGCAGCAGGGCGAGGATCTCGGCCTGGGTGGTGACGTCCAGTGCGCTGGTCGCCTCGTCGGCGAGCAGTGAAGCCAGTCCGGGCCTGAGGCCCGTCCGGGGTTGGAACGCCGAGGCCGCGGATCCGGTCCGCCGTCCCCGTGACCGCCGCACCGTTCGCAGGAGCGGCACGCCCGCCCGGTGGCGGCCGTGACCGGTCGGGCACCGGGGCGTTGCCGGGGGACCGGGCCGGTGGTTCAGCCGGCGGGCAGCAACCGGGTCTCGGCGGCCGGCAAGCCCTTGGCCCACCAGTGGTTGTAGCGGCCGTAGACCGTGGGTTCGCGGTCGGCGAGGAAGGCTACGAGCGTCCGCGCCTCCGCGGCCAGTCCCTCCCAGGCATCGCCCGGAAGCGGATGGAAGGCGGTGGCCTCGATCCCTCCCACGGCGGGACGCCAGACGCCGGCGACGTAGCCGTCCACCAGCAGCGTGGGCAGCACATCGCCGTTCACGCGGATCACCGTCCTGCGGTAGTCGGGCGGGATGACGCGACTGCGGTCGGCGTAGGCGAGCAGGATGCTGTCCCACATGGCCATCAGCCGGGGCGGCGCCGGAGTGTCCCCGGCCGGCCGGGGCGCGCCGGGAATGTCGTACAGCACCTCGCCACCCGGGCCCCGCAGTTGCTCGAGCTCCGCGCCGAGCGCCTGGACCGCCGCCCTGACGCGCTTGCGCTGGGCCATCGCGAACTGGGCCATGTCCGCCACCGACGCCGGCCCGAAGCCCTCCAGATAGCGGCGGACCAGGGTCTGCAGAGCGCCGGCGGCAACGTCGGGATCCGCCAGTACCGGCTGCGTGCCCGCGGCGACGTACGACTGCCGGGTGCCGAACGACCAGGGTCCTGCGACGGGCGTGTGCCACAGCGGCGTGTACTGCCGCAGCATCCGCCAGGCCGCCGGTTCCAGCGGTGCGCCCAGCAGTTCCCCGAGCCGGCCCTGCAACTCGGCCACGGTCCGCGGCCGGTCGGCGTACTTCATCAGGTCCGGGATCAGAGCGTCGGCGTCGGCCGGGGTGAGCCCGGACGCCGCGAAACGGGCGTCTCCCAGCCTGGACGCGCGCAGCGACGGCTCCATCGCCTCACGGAAATCCCGGTAGTCCTCGGCATGGACCATGTGCAGGGTGAGCCGCATCAGCGTCGATTTGACCGCCTGGAGCCCGCTCACGGCCGTATCGAGGCCGGCCGCGTCGAACCCGCCGATCCGGTTCCACAGCGCGACGTACGGCGAGGCGGGCTGCTGCGCCTGAAGCGCGACCACCCGCCGTATCCCCTCCAGGACGTCGAGCGGCTCCCGGCCGAGCAGCAACTGGCGTGCGAGCGTGGAGCGGTTGAGGGCGCGTGCGGTCATCACCATGCCGACGATCTTCTCGCTTCTTCGTTCGATTCGGTAGCCGTCGTCGTGGTCCGGCGAACCGAACGAGCGGAAGAGGACGTTCAGCGCACGAGGCGACGCCCTGTCAGGCGTGGCGCGCCGCGGCCGCCGCACGCGCCCCCAGGACGAGGGTCGCGGCGATGAGGAGCGTCGCGAGAATTCCGGTGACCAGTACGGGGGCGGGTGCGAAGGTCGCGGCCAGGACTGCGAGAACGACCAGGGGGTGGACGATGTCGGTCGCTCTGCGTACCTCGGAAGCCCGGTGGTGCAGAAGCCAGACGACGGTGATGTAGACGGCGACGGGGATTGTGTAGGCGGCCGCGACCGCGTGGTCGGTGAGATGGCCGTGACCGGTGGTGTGGGCGACGTTGAGCGCGAGCCCGGCGCCGACGGCGGCCGCCGAGGCGAAGACGGCGTAATGCCCGTAACCCCACAGCAACGCCGAGCGCAGGCCGGTGAGTCTGCCGGGTGCGTTCTGGGCGAAGTAGAGCCACCACAGGGCGAAGACGGTGAGGACACCGCCGACGACGAGGGTGGCGACGTCGCCGAGCGAGGCGTCGTCGTCGAGGGCGGTACGGACCGCAGCCGTGGCCGCGATGATGGATTCGCCGAGGACGATCAGGGTGAACAGGCCGTAGCGTTCGGCGATGTGGTGGGGGTGCCACGTGGTGATGGCCGCGCGCTCGGCCCAGACGGGAACGGCCAGTTCGGCCAGGACCAGGATCCCGAAGACGACCAGGCCGCCGTCGTCGGGGAGGAACAGGCGCCCGACCCAGCCGAGCTGGACGACGAAGATCCCCGCCGCGTAACGCAGACAGGTCGTGCGGCGGTCGGGGTCGGAGTGCGCGGCGCGCAGCCACTGGCTGACCATCGCGAGGCGCATGACGACGTAACCCCACGTGATGACCGTGAAGTCGCGGTACTGGAGGGCCTCTGCCGCGCCCGCGGCCATGATCAGGGCACCGGTGATCTGGACCAGGGTGAGCAGCCGGTAGGCGACGTCGTCGGTGTCGTAGGCGGAGGCGAACCAGGTGAAGTTCATCCACGCCCACCAGATCGCGAAGAACACCAGGACGTAGCCGAGCACGCCCTGGCCGATGTGGCCTTCGGCCAGCTCGTGCTCGAACGCCACCGCGGCCTGGGCGACGGCGGCGACGAAACACAGGTCGAAGAAGAGTTCCAGCGCTGTCGCGCTGCGGTGCTCCTCGTCCGAGAAGCGGGCCACCATCGGCCGGTGCCAGGCGCCGGCGATGGAGGGTGTCTGGCTCATGGGCGTGGGACCCCTACGGTGCGGTGACGGGCGGGACGTCGTGGCGGTGCGATCGCCCGGTTCAGGCCTGGCCGGTCTCGAAGCGGCTGACCCTGCCTCCGGTGACAGTGAAGGTCCAGCGGGTGCGCATGGCTCCCCACGTCGAGTTGGTGTAGACGGTTGTCAGTGTACGGCCGTCGGGGGAGACGCTTTCGACGTCCATGCGTCCGTTCGAGGAGAAAATCTCCTTCTCGGTCCAGTCGCTGAGATCGCGCTCGGTGCCGTCGTCGGCCATGGTCGCGTCCGGAGTGAGCGCGGCGAAGAAGGCGTCCTTGTCGCCGGCGTTGACGGCGTTGACGAACGCCGCGACCGCGGGGTCGGTGAGTTGGGCTGTCATGGTGGCCTCCGATCGGATCGGTACGACGGGGGACCCGGCCGTGCGGGTGGACCGGTGACGGCGTCCACCCGCCCCGCCGGCTCCGGTCAGCGGGTGGTGTACCCGCCGTTGAGGAACAACGTCTGGCCGTTGGCCCACCAGCCGTCGGTCAGCAGGTGCCTCACCCAGGGACGATATCCCCGAGCTTGGTGAGATCGCCGTTCATCGCGGACGACTTGTGGTAGGCGACGGAATCATCGGCCTCGGCGGGGTAGAAGAACGAGGTGTCCATCGGACCCGGGGCGATGTTGTTGACCGACACGTTCCGGCCGAAGAGCTCCTTCGACAGGGCCCGGGTGAAGTGCTCGACCGGCGCCTTGCCGCCCGCGTAGGCCGAGTACAGCCCCGTGTAGGCGGCAAGCAGCGAGGTCACGATCGTGATGATCTTCCCGCCGTCCTCGATCCGGCGGGCCGCCTCCCGCATGACGAAGAACGCGGCCTTGGAGTTCACCGCGAACATCCGGTCGTACTCCTCCTCGGTGATCTCGGTGAGCGGCTTCTTCAGCACCATGCCGGCCGTGTTGACGCTGCGGTCCAGCTTGCCGAACCGGTTCACGACCTCGTCGAAGACCCGTTCCACCTCCCCGGCCCGGGGTCAGGTCGGCCTGGACGGCGAACGCCTCTCCGGGGCCGGTGTCGAACGGGGACGGCACGACCGGCGGACACCGAGGGCCATGCCCTGCCCCGACAGGATCGCCGTGACGACGGGCGCCCATCCTGAACGATCCGATCACCGATGGAACGGAACGCTCACGACTTCGGGCACGGCCCGTCAGCGGCGGCCGTTTCCCGTCGCGCAGCGCCTGCGGTGTGGCCCCCTACTGCTGCACCCGGACGACGTGCCGGTGCTGCAGGCGGCGATCGCCCGGGTGACGGAGGAGGCGGTCAGTGCCCCGGCGCACGGGGCTGCGGATGCCGGCCGCTACCACCTCGGCTACCGCATCCGGCACTCCGACGGGAGCGTCCACGCCGTGGCCGAATTCGGCCGCGTGATCATGGACGACCAGGGGCGGCCCGCCCGTGCGCTCGGCCTGGTGATGGAGACCGGCGAAGGCACCGACCGGTCGCCGCGCGGTCCGGTGTCGGCGGACAGCTCCCGGGACTCGTTCCTCTTCACGCTCACGCGGGCGCTCTCCCAGGCCGTCACCGTGCGGGACGTCACCCAGGTCATGACCCAGCTCGCCCGTCCGGCGCTGGGCGCCGAGAGCCTCATCCTGGGCATCGAGGAAGCCGGCCGGCTGACCATTGTCGGCGAGACCTCCATTGCTCCGGCGCTGTCGCACCTGCGCGGACCCGCGCACACCGTCATGGCCCTGGCCGCCCGGCAGGAGCAGGCCCTGTTCGTCGAGGACCTCAGCCGGCACACCGGCCCGGAACTCGCCGAACTGGCCGCGGCGGGTGAGATACCGCCGCGGTCATGGGTGGTCCTTTCCCTGGGATCCGTGGCCCAGGTGACCGGGGCCTGCCTCATCGCCTTCGCCGGGCCGCGGAAGTTCGACGCGGGCGAGCGTACGTTCTACACGGCTGTCGCCGTCATCCTGACACAGAGCCTGGAGCGCGCACGGCTGTTCGACACGGAGCATCAGCGCGCCACCGACCTGCAGAAGGCGATGCTGCCGCGTCACCTTCCGGCGCTGGACTCGCTCACCGTGCACTCCCGCTACCTGCCCGGCACGCAGGGCATGCACATCGGAGGCGACTGGTACGACATTCTCTCGCTCAGGGACGGGTCGGCAGCGCTCGTCATCGGTGACGTCCAGGGCCACGACGCCCACGCGTCCGCGGTCATGGGCCAACTGCGCGTCGCCCTGCGGGCGTGCGCGGAGGCGGGGCTGCCGCCCGGGGCCCTCCTGGGGCAGGTCAACCGGGTCCTCTGCGACCTCGACACCGACCGCTTCGCCACCTGCACCTACCTGGTCCTCGACAGCGGGGTGCCGGTTCGCACGGCGACGGCCCGCAGACACCAGTGGCCGGGAGGGGGACAGGCAGACCAACTGTCCCACCGGGGATGGCTCCGGACCGACACCGAGCAGCGACTGTTGCTCACGGATGCCGGGGAGGCGGCCAGAGCGCGGCTGCGTGAGCCGGCGACCGAGGTGCGTTCCGTGGTCCACCGGGGCATCAGCGACGAGGAGTACGTATCCGCGCCCAAGGTGCTGCGCACGATGATCAACAATGTCGAGGCGGACGGGGGTCCTCAGCACTCCGGCCCGGCCGCGTCACCGACGGTGTGACACCGCCGGTTCGATCACGAGCGGGGTCGGCACCCTGTCAGCGTGGCGGTTTCTGCCACACGGAGACGTGTGACCTGCTGGACGCGGTGAAGGGCGTCTCGTTCCAGTCGGCCCATCGTTCCGACGGCTCCAGGCCGGCGAGCTCGGCCATCAGGTCGAGCTCGGAGGGCCACACGTAGCGGTGAGGCGATCGGAACGTGGAGCCCCGGCCGTCCACGACCGTGTAGTGATGCGAGACGAGTCGCTGGTTGAGCAGGTCGTACGTGTCGAAACCGACGTGGTGGTCGCCGATGTGGAACGGACGTGCCGTCTCGCCCGGCGGCAGGCGCTGCAGTTCCGGGACGAAGACCTCCACCACGAAACGGCCGCCCGGTTCCAGATGAAGAGCGGCGTTGCGGAAGCACGCGACCTGTTCGGCCTGGGAGAGGAGACAGGTGATGGAGTTGTGGACGAGGTAGACCAGGCTGAACGAATCCGGGGCGCGAGACGTCGTCATGTCCCCGACGATCACGGCCACATCGCTGCCGCCGGGCTTCCCGGCGAGCTGCCGTGCCATGGGCGCCGACTTCTCGATACCGGCCACCCGAACGCCGCGTGCGCTCAGCGGAAGCGCGACGCGCCCGGTCCCCACCGCGAACTCCAGGGCGGGGCCACGGCCGGCACGGCGCTCGAGGAAGCGGACCGTGGGGTCCAGGACTTCCGGTGTGTACATGTGCGCGGACGACGCGTCATAGCCTTGCGCCACCTGCTCGTTCCACACGTCCGCATCCATGACGTCGAAGGCTGCCACGCCGTCGAAGCGGCGTGCCAGTGCACTTCGCCGCCGGCTCAGCCGGCCACGGCCGGGGCGTACGCGCCCGCGACGGCGTCGACCTGTTCGTATCCGGTGCGCAGCAGAAAGGTGTTGAGGCGTCCGTAGGACTTGGCGCCGAGGACGAAGAAGTGCGGTTCGGGGTTGCGCAGGGCGTCGATGCCGACGGCGGGCCGGGCGAGGCAGTCGCCGCCCGCGGAGCCGAGCAGGGCGGCGGAGAGGTTCATGGGTGCGGCGGTGGCGTAGCACTCGTGGACCTGAAGTTGCCGGTGGAGGCAGGCGTCGCCGACGTAGCCGGTGAGGGCCACGACGTGGTCGCAGACGACGTCGCGCGGGCCGTCGGCCGTGCCGAGGACGGCGTGTACCCGGTCACCGTCGGACCGGAGGGCCTGGACGTGCGCGCCGGTGTGGACGGTGACGTGGCGGTGGGTGACGCCGTCGGCGAGCGAGCGGGAGCTTTCGACGAGCTGTCGGCGGCCGGGCAGGGTGTCGCCGGGCACGGCGCCCCAGTCGGGCGCGGGGCTGCGCACGACCCATTCGACGCGGGTGCCGCGCAGCGCGGCGAGGTCGCGGGCGGCGGTCTGCGCGGACTTGCCGGCGCCGACGAGCAGGACCGTACCCGCCCAGCGTTCCGGGTCGTCGACGGACGGGAGGGTGCGGGTGATGCGGTGGGCGAGGGCTCGTTCGCCGAGGGCGGGGATGCCGCCGGCGCCCAGGGTGTTGGGGACGCCGTAGGTGCCGGTGCAGTCCAGGACCAGGTCCGCCCGCGTGGTCTCCTCACCGTCAGGCCCGTCGATGAGCAGGGTGAACGGCGCCGCGCCGCGGGCGTCGGTCCCGATCTGCTCGTGCTTCAGCATGCCCGTGCGGGCGACGGCGGCGACACGGCTGCGCAACCGGATCCGGCCGGCCAGTGCGGGCAGGGCGGCCAGCGGGTCGAGCAGACGGGCCGCCAGCTCCGTGCCGGTAGGGCAGTCGGGCCCGGCTGGGGCGTGGGGGAGGTGGGTGCGCATCCGGTGGGACACGTTGAGGTCCCACGGGGTGAACAGGCGCACATGACCCCAGGCCCGTACATGGGCGGCGACGGCGCCGCCTGCTTCGTAGACGGTGAAGGGCCGTCCGGCGTCGGCGCAGGCGAGTGCGGCGTCGAGGCCGACGGGGCCGGCGCCGAGGATCGCGACGTGTCGCTGCATGGTGAACTCCCTTGGTGTACCGGTCACATGGCGCAGTGGACGGGGCGGGGCAGGCTGCCGTCGGTGAGGCGGGCGGCGAAGAACCGTTCGGTCACCAGTTGTCTTCCCAGGACGAGCGGGGTCCCGGCGGGCGCGAGGTGCATGTCGGGGCTCGTGGCCCGATCGGCTCCGGCGGGGTGCCAGTGCAGGCCGTCGGCGGTGACGGTCAGTTCCGGGATGGTGGAGTCCTCGCCGATCTCCACGCCCGTTGCGGAGAAGCCGCGGCGCAGCAGCGGTCGTACGGCGAAGTGGCCGGCCGGCAGCCCGAGTTCGGCCAGCAGCGCGGCGACGGCGGGGATGTCGTGGGTGTTCTCCGGTGTTTCGGTGAGGGCGACGCGCGGGGGCAGACCGAGGTCGATCAGATGGCCGATGCCGTCCACGGCGCGCTTCCAGGAGCCGGTGCCGCGATGCCGGTCGTGGGTCGCGGCGGTGGCGCCGTCCAGCGACGTCTGGACGGTGAGCCTGCGGCCGGCCAGGCCGGCCAGGCCGACCAGCTCCGCGAGCCCCGCCGCCCGGCGGCCGCGCAGCAGCATCGCGTTGGTCATGACGACGGTGGGCAGCCGCGCGGAGGCGTGGTCGAGCAGACGGACGATGTCGGGATGGAGGAAGGGCTCGCCGCCGGTGAGATACAGCTCGGAGAACCCGGCCGTGACGGCCTCGTCGACGAGGGCCCGGAAGGCGCCGACGGACAGGCTGCGGGCGGCCGCCCCGGGGGATGACGCGACGGCGCAGTAGTCGCAGGCCAGGTTGCAGTGGAAGTTGGTGTAGATCCACAGCCTGGACGGGAAGTACGGCGAGCCGAACAGCGGGACAACCGGCCGGTCGTCCTCGACGGCAGGCGGGACCACCTGCCGGTCGTCCTGGACGGCCCGGGGCGTGGCATCGCCCCAGCCGTCGTCGTCGGCGGGCCGGAAGCCGGACGGCAGCGTGGAGCGGTAGAGGTGGTAGCGGCCACGGGAGCGTTCGCGCGGCGGCAGGACCTCCAGGCAGGTGGTCCACCAGCCGGTCTCGATGGTCTCGACGAACACGTCGGGCAGACCGGCGGCGCGCATGGACCGCGCCTGCGCCTGCCAGTCGTAGGCGAGCGGCACCAGTTCCGCGGCGGCGTGCCCGTCGATCAGGTCGAGCACCGCGTACCGGACCTCTTGGCGCCCGTCGTTGGCCGGTTTGCCGATCACGCCGACGTTGACGGCGAGCGTGTCCCCGATGCGCCGCTGCCAGGGCAGACCGCTGTGGGTGCACAGCACCACGTCCGCGCCGGACGCCTCGGCGCGGAGCCGGTGCTCCTCCTCGGGCAGCGACTCCCACCAGAAGTCGTTCAGGGCCAGCGTGGATCCGTGGACCATGTGGACGTCGACGCCTGCGATCGTCTCCCGGTGCTCGGTGGGCAGCCGGCCCATCCAGGCGGCGAAGTCGCGGCCGGTCGCGGCGAGGGTGTGGTCGTAGACGATCTGGGCGTACTCGTTGTCCTTCGGGTCGCGGTATCCGCAGCCGCAGTCGGCGTCGCCGCGGGCGATCGCCACGTCGTAGTTGCCGGCGACGCACTCGATGCCGTTGTCCGTCAGGATCGGCCACAGGGCATCGACGTCGGCACCGAAGCCGCCGAGGTCGCCCAGGCAGAACAGCCGCTCGGCGCCCCGGGCACGTGCGTCGTCGACGAACGACCGCAGGGCGTACGGGTTGCCGTAGGGGCCTCCGCATACCGCGATGCGCACAGGGAATCTCCAGTCTCTCCGGTGAAACGGGCGTGGGGGTCAGGACCGTTCGGCAGGGACGTCGCGCGCCGTCCGCCCGCGGCGGCGGAGGTGGGGCCCGGCGGCGTACAGGGCGCGGATGCGTTCGGGGTCGACGCCCGCGAAATACAGCAGCTTCAGGTACTGCATGAAGGCGACCATGCGCCAGGTGCCGTGGGCGGTGAACCGGCGGGAGGACGCTGTGGAGGTCGCGGGCAGAAGGCACAGGGTCCCTCGCCGGTGCAGACGCCGGGACATTTCCAGGTCCTCCATGATGGCCAGGTCGGGGAAGCCGCCCAGTTCGTCGAAGACGCCGCGGCGGATGAACATGGCCTGGTCGCCGAAGATGTGGTGCAGCCGACGGGCCCGGGCGTTCGAGGTCCACGCCAGGTGGTTCAGGCCGGGGGTCCGGCGGTCGAAACGGATCGTCAGGCCCCCGCCGACCACGGCCGGGTCGGCCAGGCAGGCGCGGATCTGACCGAGCGCCGCCGGGTCGACGGCGGTGTCGGCGTGGACGAACCAGAGCACATCACCGCCGGCGTGCCGGGCGCCTTCGTTCATCTGCTTGGCGCGGCCGCGTGCGCTGTGCACCACGGTGGCGTGGCGGGCGGCGAGTTCGGCGGTGGTGTCGGTGGAGCCGCCGTCGACGACGATGAGCTCGCAGTCGGGGAAGTCCCGGCACAGGCGGCTCAGCGCGGCCTGTACAGCGGCTTCCTCGTTCAGTACCGGGACGATGATCGACACCTCGCTCATTCCGCTCACCGCGCCCCTGAAGTCGCAGCCGGAGCCGCAGCCGGAGCCGCAGCCGGAGCAGCGCGGCGAATCGTGACGGCATCGCCGGCTCCGCCGACGAGTCCGGTGCGCATGGGCCTACTCCTCCTGTCCGTCGGGACGGCGCACGGACGGCGCACGGACCTCGACGAGCGGGAGCAGCGTGCGCAGCTGTGCGTTCTCGGCCGGGTCGAGCACCGCGTGCTGCACGCAGGCCGGCACCACGGTGCCGTCCTCCGGGTGCGCCATGGAGTACTGGCAGGCGGCCAGCCGCTCCTGAGCCTCCCGCAGCGCCGGTTCTCCCGCCGGCTCTCCGCGCCGCATCATCTCCCAGGCGGGCCCGACGACTTCGGCGTCCATGAACCGATGCATCACAAAGGTGACCGGGCGGACACGGAAACGGTTCCGCACCAGCCGCGGCACGCCGACCCGGCCGGCCGTACGGGCCAGCCACCGCACCGCGATCACCACGGTGGAGGGGTGCCGGGCGACGACACGCGCCATCTTCGCGGCGAGCACGGCGGGCGGGGTGCCGGTGAAGCTGACCTTGCCGAAGTACCGGAAGAAGGCGTCGCGCACCGCCAGATCGCGAGGGTCGTCCTCTTCGAGGAACGGGTACCAGCGCCTCCCGGCGTAGAAGCCGTACGCGGTGCGGTTGCAGCGCACATCACCGTTCTGGAAGACCCCGTACCCGAGCGGGCGTCCCGCGCCGCGCCCGATCTCCGCCCACACCGCGTCCGCGGTCGCCTCGCGGTACGGCTCCTTCCAGCGCCGCTCGTCCCCGAGGAAGGCGGCGGGCTGGAAGGAGAACATGCCGTACCCCATGGTGCGGCACTCCCGGACGACGTCGGCGATCTCGTCGAGGTTGCCGGGTGTGACGGTCATGTTGTGGGCGAGGAAGTACCGCACCCCGTGTTCGCGGCGCAACCTCGCGAACATGTCGGCGAACCGCTTCCGGTAGGGGTTCAGCGCCAGTTCACCGGGCGGGCGTTCGATGCCGCGCCTGCCGTACATGAACTTGTCGAAGTGCGCGGCGAAGGACAGCCGCGCGAAGCGGCGCTCGCCGTCGTCGCGCAGCGCCAGCCGCTCCAGATGGTCGTAGTCGAAGTCGCCGTGCGTGAAGCTCATCGGCTCCCGGCCCTGGGCGTGCATGATCTCCAGCGCGGCCGCGTGATCGTCCGGCGGAAGCAGGCTCACTTCGCCGCCGATCAGCTGGGCGTGGGCGCGCGGGCCGCGCAGTATGCGCAGCAGACGCATCTGGGCGGCCACCTGCTCCCGGCTGTGCGGGCCGTCGACCCGGACCTGATTCGCGTCCCGCGAGTGGTAGCAGGGCGTGCACTTCAGGTTGCACCTGGGGAAGACCCCGTGGGTGCCTTCACAGCCCACGCCGTGCTGCCCGATGATCTGCCCCGGCGTCCTGACGGCATCCGGCAGTTCGGCCCACCGGCGTGCCATCGCCGCCACGAACTCGGGATCGTACGGCCGGGTCGCCCGTTCGAGGGCTCGCAGTCGCGCCAGGATTCCCATCGGTCACTTCTCCGTCCTCGATGCCGTACGAGTGATCAGCGGTGGTCCGCCGGAGGGCGCCCGGGTCCGGCCCACCGCGAACCGCGAGCCGGGTGGACGTGCCGGGCGCCCGGCGTGTCACGGCGCGCGGCCCCTTCCTGCCGGCCGTGTCCTCCTGCGCAGTCCCAGCAGCGCGCCCGTGAGGGCACGAGCACGGTCGAGCCGGTCGTACACGTCCGTGAGCGCCGCGTGCCAGGGCCCGTCCGTGTAACCGGGGTACGGGTGCACGGTCCTGGCGTACCGCGAGGGCGTCCAGCCCAGCCGCACCGCGGTGGCCAGGTGCGCGATCGTCTCCCCGGCCCGCGGAGCGACCACTGTCGCGCCGGTGATCCGCCCGCGTCCGTCCAGCACCAGGCAGGTGAAGCCGTCGGTACGGCCGTCGGCGACGGCCCGGTCCACCCGGTCGTGTTCCACGGTGACGCTGCGGGCCCCTTCGGCGGACGTCGCACCCACGCGGGCGACCTCCGGGTCGGTGTACGTCACCCGGGGCACCGCGTCGTAGTCGATCCGGCGCCGCACACCCAGCAGCGCGGACGCCGCCGCGGCCGCGCCCTGCACGCCGCCCAGGTGCGTGAAGGCGGAGCGGCCGGTGACGTCCCCGGCCGCGTAGACGCGCGGATTCGTGGTGCGCAGCCGGTCGTCCACCCGGACGTCGCCGCGCCCGGTCAGCGCCACCCCCGCCGCCTCCAGCCCCAGGCCGCGGGTGTTCGCGCGGCGGCCGGTGACGGCCAGCAGCGCGTCGTACACCAGCGGGCCACCCGGAGCGTGCACCGCGCCGCCGTCGACCCGCTCGGCCGGGCAGCCGGTGCGGACCGTGACTCCCTCGGCCGCCAGTCGCTCCCGCACGAGAGCGGAGGCGCGTGGTTCCTCGCGCGGCAGCAGCCGTTCCGCCGCCTCCACGAGGGTGACCGTGGAGCCGAGGCGGGCGAAGGCCTGCGCCAGTTCGCAGCCGACGGGCCCGCCGCCCAGCACCAGCAGCCGCCCGGGCAGCTCGGTCAGTCCCCACACGGTGTCGCTGGTCAGCGGATCGGCCTCGGCCAGGCCGGGGACGGGGACCAGGGAAGGGGCCGAGCCGGTGGCGATCACC